>CAMCVI010000001.1 GCA_945881885.1 Chryseobacterium gleum
TCAAACATTTTTACGGGCGTTCAAGGCGGCACACATCAAGTAACGGTAGAAGACACAGAAGGTTGTACCAACTTAATAATAGATGTATTAGTAATTGATTATCCTAAATACTTTACACCAAATGGTGATGGAATTCATGATACGTGGAATATAGTAGGGCTTGACCAACCAGATGCAAAAATATTCATTTATGACCGCTACGGTAAGTTGTTGAAACAAATTACACCAATAGCAACCAGTCAAGGTTGGGATGGAACTTATATAAACGCATCAATGCCTTCAACAGATTATTGGTTTACCATTGAATATAAGGAAAACGACCAACAAAAACTATTTAAAGCACACTTTGCTTTAAAACGATAAGCTACTAACACAAAAAAAGGCTCCGAATTTCGGAGCCTTTTTTTTATATTTAAAATAATTATTTTTTTTCTAACCAATTTTTAAAATCCCAAAAGTTTTGCGGTGCTACGCCATGTCCTACGGGATATTCTTTATATAAAATACCCAAATCTAATTTTTCTAAAAAAGGCGAAGTTTTTCTTGCCCATTCCACAGGGATTACTTGATCTTGAGTGCCGTGAGACACAAAAAATTTAATGTGATTGATTTGTTTTAAATCATAATTTTCAGGTAAAATCTGCTCGTTTAAATAGCCGCTTAAAGCCACAACTTTATTAATTTTTTCTGGAAAAGTAAACGCCATTCCGTAACTTAAAATCGCACCTTGACTAAATCCAATTAATGAAATATTTGATTTGTCTAAAGGTAATTTTTCAGAAATTTCATCAATAAAATTTGCGATTAATTGTAAAGATTCTTTGGCTTGTTCGTTATTTGAAAATTTGTTTTCATCGGCATCAAAAGTAATTTCATACCAAGCATAACCATAAGGTTGTAAATTGTATGGTGCGCGAATTGAAATTACATACATATCTTCAGGTAATTGAGGTGCAAAAGAAAATAAATCTTCTTCGTTACTGCCATAACCGTGAATTAATAGTAATGCGCCGTTTTTTTCTTTTATTTCTTTTGGCGCTTTTACCAAATATTCTAAACTCATAAATTATAAATTTTTAAACCATTTTTGTGCGTATTCGCCAAGAACTGGAATGTTTTTTTGTTGATTATTGTAAGCATAGAAAATCCCGATACATTTTAAAAAGATAGATATCGACCAAATTATTGTTCTAAATAATGAGTTGTCTAAACCGTAATTAAAAAAGTTTAAACTCAAAATAATTATAGATATTAGGAAAGCTTGTCGAAAGTGAAAATTGATAAATTCATTTTTTTCTTCACTATTTATTGCTTTACTAAAGATTATGCCAATAACTCCGAAATAAGAAACTATGGCACCAAATTTAATTTTATTCATTAAACAAAATATTACTGTTGTTAATAATTCCATACACTTTTCCTTTCATTTTTTTACCTAACATAATGGCATTTTTAGAAAAAGAAAGTATGTTTTGTTTATCGAAAATCCAATCTTCATTAGGATTAAATAAGGTAAGTTCTGCTTTATTTCCTTCTGCAATTGTATTGTTTTCTATGTTAAAATAAGATTTCGCAGAAGTGAATTTATCTATAATAACTTCCGTTGGCAAAACTGTTTGTAAGGCACCAAAAGCACTTTCTAAACCAATTGAACCATAATCAGCTAAATCATATTCTATTTGTTTCTGTTCGATGTTTACTGGGCAATGGTCTGATGTAATGACTGAAATCACATTATTTAAAACACCTTCAATTAAAGCTTTTCTATCTGTTTCCGTGCGAAGTGGTGGGTAAATTTTTGTATTTGAATTGAAATCTACCAATTCTTCATCCGTTAAAACCAAATTGTTTACGGAAACACCACAAGTAATTTGTAATCCTTTCGCTTGCGCTTTCGCAATTAAATCTACCGAATTTTTCGTAGTAATGGTCGGAATGTGTAATTTTCCATTCGTGTATTCTAATAAGGCGATGTTTCTTTCAATTTCAATTTCTTCCGCCAAAGCAGGAATTCCTTTCAATCCTAACTTCGTTGAAACTTCCCCTTCATTTACAAATCCTTTTCCTTTCAGATCATTATTCATTGGCTGTACGAACAATATTCCGTTAAAATTATCTACATATTGAAATGCTATTTTTAACAAATTCGCATTTGTCATTGATTTTTTATAATCTCCAAAAGCTACCACACCAGCATTTTTCATATCAAAAAGCTCGGCTAAGTCGGTTCCTTCGCTATTTTTGGTCAAACAACCTACAATGTGCAAGTTTGTAATGCTTTTATTCGCTTTACTTTTTATGAATTGAATTACCGCTTGGTTGTCAATCGAAGGATTTGTATTAGAATGCAAAAATACAGACGTAAAACCGCTTTTTGCAGCTACTTTTAGTCCGTTTTCTATGGTTTCAGTAGTTTCAAAACCAGGTTCTCCAAAAACTACCGAAGTATCTAACCAGCCTTGAGAAACATGAAGGTTCTCTTTTTCAATGACTTCAAAACCGTCTTTTTTTCTAATATTTTTTCCAATTTTAGAAATAATACCATTTGTAATTTCAATGTCAACTTGTTGCTTATGAAATGGGTTTTGACTTTCAAGTAGTGTCGCGTTTTTTAGTAAAAGATTCATTTTACAAATTTTTGGATTAGTAATTCAACTAGTAAAAGTAATAATGTAGCAAAGATAAAATATTTCCATACTTCATTGCTAGTTCTTGAAGAATGAATGTCAGAATAAAACGTAGATACAGCATTTACTTCTGTACACGCATCAAAATAATCAGTATTTATTTGCGATAAATCGCTTTCGTTTCTAGGATAATTGAAACTGATATTTTTAAGCGATTCTTTGTTTTTTAATACTTCGTAATTGCCTGATTTCTCTGGATAATTTCCAAAAGTAAGTTTGATTTTATTGTTCAATATTTGTTGCATTGGAATAAAACTATTTTCAGTATTTGTAACACTCAAAACATTATCTTTTGCAATTGTTTCGTTGATAATTGTATAATTGTTATTGCCAATTATAAAGGCATTTAACCCCGATTTATTATTGTTTTGTCCCATATTATAAAACGTAGGAACAATTAAAGGCGAATTTTGAAAGTTGGAATTTTCTTTGTTTATAGAGGTTGCAAAGAAGAATAAATTTCCTAGTTTATTGGTGATATTTCCTAAGAAAACACTTTTGTCTTCGTATTGTAAAACGGGCAAATTACTTCCGTTTACGTTAAAAGTTGTATTTGTTTTTGGATATTGAAAATTACTAACTTTTTTATCAAAAACGTTGGTATATATGGGATGATTGAAACTTATTTGGGTAATTTGCTTTTCTTTTATAGTTTTATCTGATAAAGAAATGTTACTAAAATTTCTCAAAAACAAATTGTAATTTGATTCGGAACCAGTTACATCTGGTATAAAAATAATCGTTCCGCCTTTGTTGTAATAATTCTTTAATGTTACCGATAACGCATTTGGAATAGTTGGCAATTCATTAAAAATAATCGCATCTGCGTCGTCAATTGCATTATAATTTAAAGTGTTTAATTCAGTTGCAGTAAAATTAAATTCCTCAGCAGTGTAAATTCTTGATAAGAAATTGTTTTTAGTGCTATTTCCAACGGCAATTACATTCGATTTTTGAGGTTTTGAAATACTAAAATAAAACGAATTATCATATGCTAAACTTTTATCTTGAATGGAAACATAACCATGAAAATCTGTTTTTGGAATGGTGAATACGATTTCTTTTTGAGATTTCTCTTTCGAAATTAATGCTTTTCCAACTAATTTTTTACCATTATACATTGAAATGGGCACATCATTTTCAAAATCTCCATACGATTTAATACTTATTTTTAATTCGTAAAATTGATCTAAAACCTGACTAATTTGTACGTTTTCAATAGCCATATTATTGCTTTCTTTCGCTTCAACCGTTTGATAATATATGGAAGACGTTTCACTTAAATTGGTTTTCAATTCCTCTTTTAAGCCAACTGCATCTGAAATAAATAAAATATCTTTCGGTATTCCAGGTTTTTTGGCTTCAATTCGAGTAATAATTGCTGCAGGATTGAATGGAGTAGACGAGTAGTTTAAGTTTTGTAATTCTTTTTGAATGTTTTTAATATTCGTATCGTAAAAGTTTTCATCATTGGTAAGTACAGATAATTGTTGGTCTTCTGACGTGTTTTCCAATATATCCTGAATGGTTCTTTTCAACAATTCGCCACTTTTACCTTTGGCTTGCATGGAAAAGGAATTATCGATGACTAAAATTAATTCGTTGTTTTTTTTATCGAAATCTTTCGCTTTAAAAAAAGGTTGTGCGAAGGCAAAAATTAAAGCTGTTAATAGTAATAAACGTGTGACTAATAAAAGCCATTTCTTAATTGTAGCGCTTTTACGGGTCTGAATTTGGAGTTCTTTAAGCAATTTAACATTGGTAAATTCTTGTTTTTTAAATCGTCTCAATTGAAAAAGATGCACCAAAATTGGTAGAATCAATATAAATAAAAAATATAGAATTTCTGGGTTTTTAAATTGCATTTTTATTAAAGTTTTTCAAAAATACTAAAAATATCACCTTGTTGCAATTAGTTTTATATTAATTCACTACGATTCGAAGTTTATAATATGAATTTTGTCATGCTGAACTTGTTTCAGCATCTAATTAGACACTGAAACAAGTTCAGCGTGACAAGTCATTTACTTTTTCTTTTTCTTTTCGTCTCGTTTTCTTTCTATTCCTCGGTTTCTAGAAGCGGTTTTTCTTGGTGTTCTTTTTCCTGGACCTCCTAAATTAACTTTGCTATTTTTCTCTGATTTTTTCTCAAAAGCATCGCCGCCTGTTTTCTTTACACGTTTCAAAAGGGTTTTTACTTTCTTTTGATCCTTTTCGAATTCTAAACGTTGTTGCTCTATTTTTACTCCTGTAGGAATGTCGTGAATTTTAATTTCCGTTTGCATTAGCATTTCTACTTCCAATTGAAATTCGTCTTCTTTCGGATCAATAAAACTAATCGCAATACCTTCTTTATCAGCACGACCAGTACGACCAATTCTGTGCATGTATTGTTCAGGAATTTCGGGAAATTGCATATTTATTACGTGCGTAATATCTGTAATATCCAAACCACGTGCCATAATATCAGTGGTTACTAAACCTCTAATTTCACCGTTTTGGAAATTTTCCATCATATTCAAACGGTAATTTTGCGTTTTATTAGAGTGCACCGTTCCAAACTGACCTGGAAAATCTTCTTCTAAATGTTCTAATAAAAAATCGGCCATTCTTTTACTGTTTACAAACAATAAAATTCGGCTGTATGTTTCGTCTGCTAATAAATGTTTTAGTAAATTAACTTTCGTTAAAAAGTTTGGCACCACATAAGCGCGTTGTTCAATTTGCTCTAGCGGAGTTCCACTTGGTGCTAACGAAACTTCTTCAGGAAATTCGAAAAATTCATCTAACAAATCATCTACTTCTTCTGTCATGGTGGCCGAAAACAAAATATTTTGTCTTTTCGAACGCATCATTGATAATATAGAAGTCAATTGTACTCGAAATCCTAAATTTAAAATTTCATCAAATTCATCAATGACTAATTTTTGTAAATCGTCAAAGCGTAATACATTATCTAAAGCCAAATCCATAATTCTACCGGGTGTTCCCACCACAATATCAATTCCAGAATAAATATCTTTCTTTTGCGTATTGATATTCACACCACCATAAACGGCAAGTGAACGCACACTCATGTACTTGGTTAATTTTTCAATTTCTTCATGCACTTGCACTACTAATTCACGTGTAGGTACTAAAATAAGCACTCTCGGAATATCGGTAGGCACAAATCGCCATTGCTTCAAAATAGGTAACAAATAGGCAAACGTTTTACCCGTTCCGGTTTGTGCAATACCCATCACATCTCTGCCAGACATAACAATTGGAAAGGCTTTTGATTGAATTGGTGTGGGAGTTGTGAAACCTAAATCGTCTATCGCTTTTTGTAGCGAAATTGGAAGATTAAGTTGTTCGAATGTAACCATTTGTATGAAAATTTAGGCAAAGATAACATTAAGTTAGAAGTTAGTAGTTAGAAGTTAGAAGTTTTTTAATAGGGTACACAGATTTGACAGATTTTACGGATTATTTTTTTAACCACATAGGTACATTGTTTTTTTGAAAATAATAAGAAGCTTCGCTTTAGATATGGAACATAGAAATTTCGTTTTGATATGATAGGAACACCGATTTCACTGATTTAACGGATTTTTTAATATAAAAAGTTTGCTATTGATTTTTGCCTTTTTCCTTTTACCTTTGTCCTTTTACCCATAAGATGAAACACGAAATTATCATTACGAAAGACGGTTCTACGTCTATTTATATTCCAGAATGGGATGAAACGTATCATTCTAGATTTGGTGCCATACAAGAAGCGTATCATGTTTTTATAAAAAACGGCTTAGATTTATTTGATACCGTTTCTGAGATTTCGATTTTAGAAATTGGTTTTGGTACAGGATTAAATGCTTTAATTACGATGTTAGAAGCAGAAAAACGTCAGATTAAAGTCAATTATGTTGGAGTAGAAGCTTATCCAGTAGCTTTTGATGAAATTGTGCAATTAAATTATGTTTCGCAATTGGAAGTACCTAACCGCCAATCGGATTTTGAACAACTTCACACCTTACCTTGGGAAGCAACTATTGAAGTAACGCCATATTTTACTTTGACAAAACGCCAACAGTTTTTTTCTGATATTACAGATGAAAACACGTTTGATTTAATATATTTTGATGCTTTTGGCTTCAACGTGCAACCCGAATTATGGAATGAAGCTATTTTTGAAAAAATGCATCGTGCCCTAAAAAGCAAAGGCATATTAACTACGTATGCGTGCCGTACCACAATTAAAAATGCTATGCAAACGGTAGGTTTCCAAACGATGAAACTACCAGGCGCACCTGGAAAAAGAGAGATGTTGCGTGCGTTGAAAAATGGGTAAAGTTTTTTCTTGAAAAATTTTTATTTTAAATGTCAATAGACTTTGTGTAACGGGATATTTTAGTCCACAATTTTAATAAGTTTCCATGTTTATATCCTAATTTGGGGTTCCAAATACCTCTGTTGGGGTTATACAACCACAAATTTGGGGTTCCAGACGTCAAAATTGGGGTTCCAAATACCTCCGTTGGGGTTCTTAAGTCCAATTTTGTGGTTATAGACTGATATTTTGCGGTTAATTAGTCCGTTTTTTGGGTTCTTAACCTAAAAATTGGGGTTCCGAACCCTAAATTTAGGGTCTTTAACCCCAAATTATCATTTCAGAACCCCAACGGAGGACTTCGCAACCCCATCAGCGGGGTTTTTTAATCCGTTGGCGGGGTTAATGACACTGTTGTACTAGTAAATAACTGCAAATTTTTATTTATTGTTAGTGTAAGAAGGGATTTGTGCGGGAGTGGGGGGCTTGTTCTAGTGGGGAATATATGTCTGGCTTTATTTTAATAATGATTTGAATTTCTTGGTGATTGATTTTGAATCTTTACTTATTGTATCAATTTTTTGTTTGGAAATATTAATAAGATGATGATAATGCCAATTTTCAACTATTGTGTCATTTTCATTTTCTATACTATGATCATGGCTTTCTATAATTCTCATTAACACATTTATTTCATTTTTTTCGTTTTGGATTATCCAAGAGGTCTTTTCCATTGAGTCACCAGCATCGCCCCAACTTTCAGCTAATTCAATATAATCTTTGATATTATCTTCGATTTTATTGTAGATGAATAGTTTTATTGATGAAGGAACGTACATTGAGGGTGTTCTAGCTAATAAACCAATTTTAGTTGAATTTATTTCAAATTTATAACATGCATACAAGTCATGCTCAAGAAAATACTCTTCAGCAATTTCTTTTGGAAATAATATAGCATCAACGCTATCCATTTTTATCCCTCTATAATTGTCATAATTCTCAGATGAATATACTTTTAAAGTGTCAATTGAGATATCTTTGAATTTAGATAAGAGATTTTTATATTTACTTTCTTTATCTTTTTCAGTTTCTATTTTGTGTAAGTGTTTTGGTTTTTCTTCGCAACTGAAAAATATGAGAATTATTAATAAATAAAGAAGTTGTTTCATGTTATTTCGTTTTAAATGCTTGTTAGAAACTTTATATATATCTAACAAACATCATTTTAGTTATTCAAATATAATAAATAATTCTCAATAGTCTATATAGAGATTTTACTTCAATAAAAAGTCGAAAGTCGGAGATTAAAATGCTAATAATGTTTGTAGAAAGATAGATACCGAAATAAATTCGGTATGACAAATAAAATAGATATGATGCTTTGTCATGCTGAACTTGTTTCAGCATCTCTTTGTATGCAATTCATAAGGCATAGATACCGAATTGAATTCGGTATGACAAACTACAGCATTCTATAGCTTCACTTGTAATGCTTTAATCTCATCTCTAAACTTGGCGGCTTGCATAAAGTCGAGTTCTTTAGCGGCTTTTTCCATAGCTTTGCGTTTGTCCCTAATTTTCTTTTCAATTTCGGGTTTGCTTAGGTACTCGCTTTCGGGTTCGGCAGCTTTATACGCTTGGTTTTCGTAGTATTGTGTAGAAACAGAATTGGCACCAAACGCGTTTCCTAAACTTTTATTTAAAGATTGTGGCGTTTTGTCATGTAACGTATTGTAAGCCGTTTGTTTTTCACGTCGGTATATGGTTTCGTCTATGGTGTGTTGCATACTCGCCGTAATTTTGTCGGCATACATAATAGCTTTTCCGTTAAGGTTTCTGGCGGCTCTTCCAACGGTTTGCGTTAACGAGCGTTTGCTACGTAAAAACCCTTCTTTGTCCGCATCTAAAATCGCCACAAGCGAAACTTCGGGTAAATCCAAACCTTCACGCAATAGGTTGACGCCAATTAATACATCAAAAACGCCTTTTCGTAGGTCTTGCATAATTTCCACACGTTCCAAAGTATCTACATCGGAATGAATGTAACGGCATCGTATGGAAACTTTCGTAAGGTATTTGGCTAATTCTTCTGCTATACGTTTGGTTAACGTCGTAACTAAAACACGCTCGTCGGCTTCGCAACGCAACTGAATTTCTTCAATTAAATCATCTATTTGATTGGCACTTGGGCGAATTTCTATTATTGGATCTAACAATCCTGTAGGACGAATAATTTGCTCTACATACACACCTTCTGATTTTTGCATTTCATAATCGGCAGGCGTGGCAGAAACATACAGCACCTGATTTTGTAGGGCTTCAAACTCTTCAAATTTTAAAGGGCGATTGTCCATAGCCGCTGGCAATCGGAAACCGTATTCTACCAAATTTTCTTTTCGGCTTCTGTCGCCACCGTACATCGCGTGTACTTGTGATATGGTAACGTGACTTTCATCAATAACCATTAAATAATCGTCTGGAAAATAGTCTAATAAACAGAAAGGGCGCGTGCCAGGTTCGCGACCATCAAGGTAACGCGAATAGTTTTCGATTCCAGAACAATAGCCCAATTCGCGAATCATTTCTAAATCGAAATTGGTGCGTTCTTCTAATCGTTTGGCTTCTAAATGTTTGCCTATTTCTTTAAAATAGTCCACTTGTTTTACCATGTCTTGCTGGATTTCCCAAATGGCTTTTTGTAAAATATCAGGGGAAGTCACAAACATATTAGCAGGATAAATGCTTAACGAATCGTATTTTTCTAATACTTGTGCCGTTCGGGCATCAAACGCTTCAATTTCTTCAATTTCATCGCCAAAAAAGTGAATTCGAAAAGGTTCGTCGCCATAACTTGGAAATACTTCAACTGTATCGCCTTTGATACGAAAGGTTCCGGGTGTAAATTCCATTTCGGTTCGGGAATATAAACTTTGCACCAATTGATGCAGTAATTTGGTTCGAGAAATGGCTTGTCCGCTTTTTAAAGTAATCACATTCTTTTGAAATTCAACAGGATTTCCAATGCCATACAAACAAGAAACCGATGAAATTACAATAATATCTCTCCGACCAGAAAGCAGGGCAGAGGTAGTGCTTAAACGAAGTTTTTCGAGTTCTTCGTTAATAGATAAATCTTTTTCAATATAGGTTCCCGTTACCGGAATAAAGGCTTCGGGTTGGTAATAATCGTAATACGATACAAAATATTGTACAGAATTATTAGGAAAAAATTGTTTAAACTCGGAATACAATTGTGCCGCGAGGGTTTTATTATGCGCTAAAACTAAAGTAGGTTTCTGTACTTCTTGCACCACATTGGCTACGGTAAATGTTTTTCCTGAACCCGTAACACCTAATAAGGTTTGGTATTTTTCGCCATTGATGATGCCTTTAGCTAATTTTTCAATTGCTTGAGGTTGGTCGCCAGTGGGAACGTAATCGGATACTACTTGGAATTTCATTTTAGATTTTTTTAGGATTTCGTTTTGTATGTCTTATCCTAATTATGTATATTTCGTTCGGTGTAACTTTGTATGAAATTCTATAATTATAAATTTCAAAAGCTCTAAAATTTCCAGAATTAGATTTTTTCATTTCATCTAACTCATAAATTTCCCAATTTGATTTTAGAATTGTCACAGATTCATATATAGTGGCAACAACTTTATTTGAAGTAGTTTTGCTTTTTGTTTTTTTTATTAAATAGAAATAAATATTCTCTAATTGTTCTAAAGCGGTTTTAGTCCAAATTATTTCTTTTTCCATTCGTCAATTTTAGCTTTTACTTCATTATGAGAAACGGTAAAACCTTTTTCAATATCTTCTTCCGCCATTAAAATCTCCGAATTATAATCGTCATAAAGATTCTCTTTTTTAATTTTTGATTCAACTATAGTTCTCAAAGCATTTAAAAAAGATTTGTCTTCAATTTGATTTATTTCTTCAATTAATATGTTTTTTAATTCTAACGTATTCATACTCTTGAAATTTTATCGAAATTACAATTTTTCTGCTAGATATTTTCCTGTCAGCGATTTTTTATTTTTTGCGATTTCTTCCGGTGTACCAAAAGCTACTAATTGCCCGCCATTTTCACCACCTTCAGGACCGATATCGATAATGTAATCGGCGCATTTTATAAGTTCTAAATTGTGTTCAATTACGATTATAGAATGTCCTTTTTCAATTAAAGCGTCAAATGATTTTAATAATTTTTTAATATCATGAAAATGCAAACCAGTAGTAGGTTCATCAAATACGAAAAGCATTTTTTCTTTGGTAGCACCTTTCACTAAAAACGAAGCCAATTTAATACGTTGTGCTTCACCACCAGAAAGGGTAGAAGAAGATTGTCCCAATTGCACATAGCCTAAACCTACATCTTTTAAAGGTTGTAATTTTTGCGTAATTTTATTTTGACCATGCGTTTCAAAAAAATCAACGGCTTCATCAATGGTCATTTTTAGAATATTATCGATGTTTTTGCCTTCAAAATTAACTTCTAATACTTCTTTTTTAAAGCGTTTTCCGTTACACGTTTCACATTCTAAATGCACATCGGCCATAAATTGCATTTCAATGGTTACTTCGCCGTCTCCTTTACACGTTTCACATCTTCCACCATCTACATTAAATGAAAAGTGTTTGGCTTGGTAATTTCTTAATTTTGAAGTGGTTTGTTTGGCATATAATTCCCTAATATCATCGTAAGCTTTGATATAAGTAACTGGATTGGAACGCGAACTTCTTCCGATAGGATTTTGATCTACATATTCAATGTTTTTAAGGTGCGAAAAACTACCTTCTAAACTTGTAAATTGTCCTGCTTTTTCTCCAATTCCGGTTAGTTTTTTCTGTAAAGCGGGAAACAATATCTTTTTGACTAAAGTACTTTTTCCGCTACCAGAAACACCTGTAATTACCGTTAAGCAATCCAAAGGAAAGGTGACATTGATATTTTTTAAGTTATTTTCTCTTGCGCCAATAATATCAATATGATTTTTGAATTTTCTTCTGATTTTTGGCACTTCAATTTTTTCTTTTCCGTTTAAATATCTAGAAGTTAATGAATCTGATTTCAGAATTTCTGAATATGTGCCTTGCGCGACTAAATTGCCACCCAAAGTTCCAGCTTCCGGACCAATATCAATAATCATATCAGCGGCTTTCATGATGTCTTCGTCGTGCTCTACAATAATAACAGTATTGCCTAACTTTTTTAAGTTGAGTAACACTTCAATCAATTTTTCTGTGTCTTTCGGGTGTAAACCAATACTTGGCTCATCTAAAATATACATGGAACCCACTAACGAGCTTCCTAAAGAAGTTGCTAAATTGATTCGTTGCGATTCGCCACCAGAAAGTGATGCTGATTTTCTGTTTAAACTCAAATAATTTAAACCTACGTTGTCTAAAAATGACAATCGGTTTTTAATTTCTATAAGTAATCGTTTCGCAACTTTTAAATCGTATTCCGATAATTCAATGGTGTTGAAAAACGGAATTAATTTGATAATTGGCAAATCTACCAAGTCAGAAATGGTTTTTTTCGCGACTTTAATATTGTTGGTTTCTGAACGTAATCGTTTGCCATTACAAGCGTGGCATTTTGTTTTTCCTCTATAACGGGAAAGCATGACACGATTTTGAATTTTGTAATTATTGGCTTCTAAATCCTTAAAAAAGGCATTTAAACCAGTAAAATATTTATTTCCGTTCCATACAAGTGCTTTGTGCGCTTCTGATAATTCAAAATAAGGTTTGTGTATTGGAAAATCAAAATGGTGCGAATTATTTACCAATTGATCTCGGTACCAACCCATACTTTCTCCTCGCCAAGGAAAAATAGCATTTTCATATACAGAAAGCGCGGTATTTGGTACAACAAGTTCTTCGTCAATACCAATTACACTTCCGTAGCCTTCGCAAGTAGGACAAGCGCCGTAAGGATTATTAAAGCTAAATAAATGAATATTTGGTTCTAAAAAATCCATTCCATCTAATTGAAAATTGGAGTTGAAAACCACACGATTAGCTTTTTCAGGTTCTTGTAAGTATAGTTCTCCTTTTCCTTCATAAAATGCAATTTGTAGGGCATCAGCAATTCGGTTTAAGAATTCTTCATCTGATTTTACTACGATTCTATCAATAACTAATAAAATTTCTTTGTTAGCCATGGTGTTTTCATCAATCATTTCAAGAGTTGCCACAAAATCGTCTAAACGAACCGTTTGGTTATCGATCAAAATTCTTGCAAAACCTTGTTGTAATAAAACCTTAAGTTTGTCATGTAATTTTCTGCCTTTTTCTAAATGAATAGGAGCCAATAAGAGCCATTTTGAATCCATTTCTAAGGATTGAATGTATTTTACTACATCTGAAACAGTCTGTTTTTTTACTTCCTCACCAGAAATTGGTGAATAGGTTCTTCCAATTCTGGCAAATAATAATTTTAAGTAATCGTATATTTCTGTGGAAGTACCTACTGTGGAGCGCGCATTTGTAGTATTTACTTTTTGTTCAATTGCAATGGCAGGCGCAATTCCTTTAATATATTCCACTTTTGGCTTGTCTAATTTGCCTAAAAATTGTCTTGCATAAGATGATAAACTTTCTACATAGCGTCTTTGTCCTTCCGCATATAGCGTATCAAAAGCCAAACTTGACTTTCCAGAACCCGAAAGTCCAGTAATCACCACCATTTGATTTCTTGGGATGGCTACATCAATATTTTTTAAATTGTGCAATTGTGCCCCTTTTATCAAGATAAATTTTTTGGGTTCTAAAGAAGAAAAATCTGATTGCATCATTGTTTTTTTTATGAGAATGGCAAAGATAATTAATTATAATACTAAATGTATCAATTCTTCTTTCAGATGATTAAAAATTCCTAAATACAACCTATGAAATCGTTGTAGTTGGTATTTTAATTTTTATTTATGACTATACATTAACTATACATTTTTTACTAAATATTGAAAAATAATAATTTAAAGTGCTGTAATACAGATACATACATTTTAAAAAATATTTGTTATTTTTTTTCAAAAAAAACCAAATTGTATAGTTTCTATATATACATTTAAAATTGCGCATGTTTATTTTCTGCTAATTTTACATTTATCAATATTTAACCAATTAAATTTAATAGTATGAAAAAAATTACGTATTTATTTACATTTTTAATTTCCATTTGGGGTTTTTCACAAAATCTTGTAACAAATGGAAATTTTCAGACAGGTACTGCTTCACCTTGGACTGGTAATGCTGCAAATGTTGTTGACTTGGGTGCTTCAAATTTTGTTAATCAAGCTAATGTAGCAGTAGCAGGAAATCCTTGGGATGTAAATTTAAGCCAAGTAGTTAACTTAGTAGACGGTAAAACTTATTTGTTAAAATTTGATGCCTTTACTGCTACAGCAACAGGAACTAGAACTTTGATTTCTGGTTTAGGGCAAACGGCTGCTCCTTTTGCATCATTAACTGCTACATCAGTATTAACTCCTAACCCTCAAACATTTAGTTACGAATTTACTATTAATTATGGAAATACTGTTACTGATAGAGTGATTTTTGATATGGGTAATGCTACTGGATTTGTGTTTATTGATAATGTTTCTGTTGTAGAAGTCCTTCCATTAATACAAAATTTTCAAACTCCTGCTAACTATACTTCTGTTGCAGCATTTGGCGGAGCTTCAGCTGCTATAACAACTGATCCAGCTGCAGGTGCTGCAAATGGTAGTGTATTAAAAGGAACTAGTGTTGCAGGTGGTCAGGTTTGGCAAGGAATTGAATTTTATCAAACGGTAAAAAAAGCAAAATTAACTACTAATAAAACAATGACTGTTGATGTATATTGTTCACAAGCATTTAATTTATTAGGTAGAGTTGAAGTAGGAGGTCCTGTATCTGCAAATGCTCAAGCATACACAACTCCAGGTCAATGGCAAACGTTAACTTTTAATTTTGCTGTACCAATGGATGGCCAGTCTATTGCAAATGGAGAATATGAAAAAATTGTTTTTTATGCAAATTGGAATGCAGCTAATACTGGATTTAATACTGCAGTAAATTTTGTTTTCTACGTTGACAATATAAGAGCTGAGGAGGCTGCATTTACACTACCACCAGCTGGACCTACAGTAGCTGCACCAACTCCACCGTCAAGACCTGTTGGTGAGTTTATCTCTTTATTTAGTAATGCTTACACTAATATTAGTGTTGCCGAATGGTCTACATCTTGGGATAACTCAAGTATTTTTGATCTTGTTTCCGTTCCTGGTGACGACATTAAAAGAATCACTTTTGGAGATTTCTTAGGTGTGCAATTTACTAATTATGAAAATGCTACCAATATGACTCATTTTCATATGGATTATTTTATTACCGCAGGAACAAATTTGACGGGTAAAGTTTTGAATCCTAAATGGTCTAACCATGCTGCAATGGCTGGAGAAACCAATGCTCTTTTGTTAACTCATTTACCAACTACAGCAGGTTCTTGGGTTTCAATAGATGTACCACTTTCGACTTTATCACCTCAAGGGCCAGGAGTTGCATTTGCTAGAGAAAAATTATATCAATTTTTAATTACTTCAAATCTAGGAATTGTTTATGTAGATAATATTTATTTACATAAAAACACGGTATTATCTTCAGATAGCTTTGCAGTTTCAAATGTAAAATTATATCCAAACCCTACATCTAATGTGTTAAACATTGAGTCAGTTGGAACTATTCAGAATATAGCAGTTTATAATGTTTTAGGACAAGAAGTTGTAAACAAATCAACAAATGAATCTTCAATTCGTTTAGATGTTTCAGGATTAAACGCAGGTGTTTATGTAATAAAAACTGTAATTGATGGAAAAGTTTCATCTACCAAATTTATAAAAGAATAATCAAAAGTATATTATATTTAAAAGACTGTCAGAAATGGCAGTCTTTTTTTTTAAATCATTTTTTTTTTTATATGGTTTTAATATATATCTTTAATTTTTAATTATAATGAAATGCAATTTCTAAAAATTCGAATTCAACTTTTATTATTTCTGTTTTCGTTAGCGAGTACAGGACAGCAATTGCCACCAATTGTAAAGTATTCTAAAGATATTTATAATGCGGGTATACAAAATTGGATGATTTCTCAAGACAATCAACGGTTTATGTATTTTGCTAATAATGAAGGTTTGTTAGAATTTAATGGATCAAAGTGGGTATTAAATCACTCGCCAAATGAAACTATTATTCGTTCTGTAAAATGCATTCAGGATAAAATATATACTGGCGCATTTATGGAATTTGGCTTTTGGGAAAGGTCTGCTAATGGCGAATTATTTTATACATCTTTAAGCAAATCTATCAAGTCTAAAATTAATGATGACGAGCAATTTTGGGGAATTTTTCCATTTGATAATTGGATACTTTTTCAATCTTTAGAAAAAATTTATGCCTACAATACCAAAACTAGGTTATTTACAATTATAGAGCCAAAAAGCACGATTAACAAAGCTTTTAAAACTTCTAATGGTATTTATTTTCAGACGCCAAAGGGTTTATTTGAAATAGATCAAGGTAAAAGTAAGTTGTTTTTAAGTAATGATATTATAAATCAAAATAAACTAATAAATATATTTGAAACATCTGATGGCTTACTTTTAGTTACCCAAAAGCAAGGTATTTTTAAATATAAAAATGGTATTTTATCTAAATTTCAGACCAATATTGATGTCGAAATACAGCAAAGTAATATTTATAGTAGTCAGTTGTTATCTGATGAAAGTGTAGCACTTGGTTCAATTTCCAATGGTATTTTTATTTTATCTAAAGAAGGTAAATTAATATACCACATTACTCAAAATTCAGGATTAAGTAACAATACCGCACTTTCATTATTTGAAGATGCAGATAAAAATTTATGGATTGGTTTAGATAATGGGATTAATTGTATCAATTTAAAATCCCCTATAAATAGTTATGTTGATAATACAGGTATTTTAGGTGCCATCTATGCATCAGCTACACACGATAATAAGTTATATATTGGAACAAATCAAGGGCTTTTTTATAAAGATTTGAATTCTTCTTCCAAATTTGAATTTGTACAAAATACCAAAGGGCAGGTTTGGTCTTTATTTTCATTTAAGAACACCCTTTTTTGTGGTCATGATTCGGGTACTTTTATTGTAAATGGAACCAATGCCAATCAGATTTTTTCAGGTTCTGGAACTTGGAAGTTTGAACCCTATTTGGATGGAAATAATTTTATTTTACAAGGAAATTACAATGGGATTTCAGTTTTAGAGAAAAGCCCAAATGGTTGGTCTTATAAAAATAAAATTGAAGGATTTAATTATTCCTCAAAGCATTTTGAAATCCATAATAAAAAAGACGTTTACGTAAGTCACGAATATAAAGGTATCTATAAGTTTTCTGTTGACGATTTATTAACAAAAGCAACAAAAATTATAAAATTTAAGAATCCAATTAAGGGAAAAAATGCCGGATTGGTTAAATACAATAATCAGATATACTATGCATATAAAGAAGGAATATTCAAATTAAATAATCAATCAAAACAATTTGTTAAAGACAATTCGTTAAGTACAATATTTGAAAATAACGAATATGTTACCGGTAAAATGATTGTAGATAAGTCAAATAAACTTTGGTTTTTTACCAAGAACTACATCCATTATTTTTCCTCAGGAAAGCTATCTTCAGAGTTAAAAAAGAATAGTTTGCCTATTTCTTCTTCTATGACCAATACTATGCCTGGTTATGAAAATATTTTACAATTGAATGATGCTAATTATTTGATTGGTTCCACGGATGGTTATTATATATTAAAGAACATTGATTTTAAGTTTAGTAATTATAAAGTTTCAATAATTAGAATTTCTAATTCAGGTGTTAATTCTAAACCATTAAATATTTCAATTAAAGATCAAGTGCAATTAAACCATGATCAAAATAATTTGGAATTCAATTTCACTGTTCCGGAATATGATAATTATATAAATGCAGAATACCAATATAAATTAGATGGGTTTAATAGTAAATGGAGCGATTGGACTTTTAATTCAAAAGTTGTTTTTGAAAACTTACCTGCGGGCAATTATACATTTTATGTAAGGGCCAAAGTGGCAAATTCTATAACAGATAATATTGAATCATATTCTTTTGTAATTTCTAAACCTTTCTATGCGAATACTTGGGCAAAATTATTTTACTTAATTCTATTAATTGCAATAGGATATTATGTTCATAAATTTTATACCATTTTTCATGAAAAAAGACATGAAAGAATTATTGCCGAAAACAATATTTTATTAGAGCTTAAAGAATTAGAAAATGATCAAAAAATAATGAAAATTAAAAACGAACAGCTAACTCAAGATGTGGATAAGAAAAGCAAAGAATTAGCGGTTTCAACAATGAATCTTATTAAAAAAACCGAATTATTAAACATCATTAAAGCGGATCTTAAAAACTCAACTGATAGTTCAACCAATAGGAGTATTAAAGCTGTAATTTCAACAATAAATAGTAATGTAAAAGAAGAGAGTACTTGGAATATATTCAAAGAAGCTTTTGATAGCGCAGACAATAATTTTCTTAAGAAAGTAAAAGAAAATCACCCTACATTAACACCAAACGATTTGAGACTTTGTGCCTATTTAAGATTGAATTTATCATCTAAAGAAATTGCACCTCTTTTAAATATATCTGTGAGAAGTGTAGAAATTAAAAGATATCGTTTGCGTAAAAAAATTGATTTACCACACGAAAAAGGATTAGTTGAGTATATTTTGTCTATTTAAGCCACTAATTTAAACCATTTCACCTATACATTTCCACAACAAAAGCAAGAATTTGATTATTAAAATAATTTAAATCATGTTATTTTTATAATTTTAAAACGTGTTTTAACAATAAATTCACAACTATACAAGTTTTTTTTTAACATGTATGTTTTTTGTTGTGGTTTTTTTCTTTTATAAATGAAAATTCATCAGTATTTTTGAAATATTAATAACTATTTACAAACTTTAACTAACCATTAATTTAATCTAGTACTTTAAATGAAAAATTTTTTTTATTTACTAATTTTTTGCAGTACATTTTCAAGTTTTTCTCAAACTGAAAAAATTGCTATTCAAAAAAATGATACCGACTTTAGCATAACTATAGATGGTAAAAATTTTATTATAAATGGAATGAATTGGGATTATTTTCCAATTGGCACTAATTACTCTTACAGCTTGTGGAATCAACCGGATGCTTTTATTCAACAAGCACTTGATGATGAAATGGGTTTGCTAAAAAACATGGGTGTAAATACCATACGTGTTTATTCTGGAATTCCAAAAAAATGGATTGAGTATATCCATACTAATTTTGGGATTTATACCATGTTGAATCACTCTTTTGGAAGATATGGTTTAACTATAGATGGCGTTTGGAAGCCTAACACCGAATATTCTGACCCAAAAACAAAGAAACTACTTTTAAGCGAGGTGACTCAATTGACAAAAGAATATAAGGACACCAAAGGATTATTATTGTTCCTTTTAGGGAATGAAAATAACTACGGCTTGTTTTGGGATGGCGCTGAAACAGAAAATATTCCTATTAAAGACAGAAAATCAACAGTTAGAGCTCGCTCTATGTATAAATTATTCAATGAAGCAGTATTAGCTATGAAAGCTATTGATACCAATCATCCAATGGCTATTTGTAATGGTGACTTACTTTTTCTTGACATTATTGCTGCAGAATGTAAAGATGTTGATGTATTGGGAACAAACGTGTATAGAGGCGTTTCATTTGGCGATTTATTTGAAAGAGTTAAAAAAGAATATGGCAAGCCAGTATTATTTACTGAGTTTGGATCTGATGCTTTTAATACTACAACTAACCAAGAAGATCAAAACGCACAAGCTTTTTATCTAAAAGGCAATTGGAATGAAATATACAATAATGCTTCAGGAATGGGTAAAGCAGGAAATGCTATTGGTGGTTTTACTTTTCAATTTAGTGATGGATGGTGGAAATATGGTCAAACTTCAAATTTAGATTTACATGATGATAATGCTTCATGGTCAAATGGTGGTTACCAAAAAGATTTTATTGAAGGTGAAAACAATATGAATGAAGAATGGTTCGGAATATGTGCAAAAGGACCAACAAATGAAAAAGGTTTTTACCAATTGTATCCAAGAGCCGCTTATTATGTTTTGAAAGAAATTCATAAATTCAATCCGTTTTCAGCCAACGCTGACAAAGCAAAACTTAAAACTCTTTTTGATGGAGCCAATTTGATGGATGCCACACTTAGAGCGCGTGCGGACAAAGCGGCATTAGCTAGCAATGATGGTGGAATTTTAAAAATAAGTAATCTTAGATCTGAATTTACAACTTTTAATACGGGAGGTAGCTTGATTTCAACCCCAAAATCCGACGACCCAGATACTGCAAATTACCCTAACAAACTTGGTTTTGATCACATGCAATCTTATTTTATTGGTGTAGAAGGAAATCCATCAGCCAATATGAAAGCCAATGTAAATTTCAATGTTTTAGGAAGAGTAGCAGAAAACCCAATTAATGAAATCTTTTACGAGAATAGAGGTAGAGCGCAATCATTTAACACTCCTAGTGGACCAACGGTAGTTAGCGACTTCAACAGAGTTCAAGTGTATAATGCTTCCTACAAATGGAATGCTAAGGATTTTGATTTGAAAGGTTTTTACAGAACGGGTCATTATCATTGGGGCTATGAAGGTGATTTCTTTGCCTTATATTCAGAAGCAAATTATGGACCAAATTTAGATTTATATAATGGTGAAACCCTTGGTTTTGAGTTGGATGGTAAAAGAAGTCTAAAAGGTTTAAAAGCAGCATTTGGACCACAATTATGGTGGGGAGCCAATCCAGCTTATTTATTAAAATATGGAACAAAACTAGGAAAAGTTGACGCAACAGTTGTGTATCATGAAGATATCAATCAAGTGGAAATTTCAGAAACTGTTTCTTCTATAGCATTTCCAGTTCCAAAAACAAGAAGAGCTACCGTTCATTTTAAAACAAAGTTAGGTGCTTTTGGTTTTGATGCAGGAGGTATTTGGGGAGGACAACCATTAAATGGAAGAGAGTTTCAAATGATGGACGGCAATGTTGTTAAAGTTGATAAAATAAATAATAAGGATAACTGGGGAGGAAAAGCTAAGATTACATTTTCTAAAGGAAAATTTAATGCCTACACACAAGGAGCCATTCAAGGTCTTGTTGCTTCAGGAGGTGCTGATAACGTTCAAACATTTACAGGTTGGAGATTGAAAGATACAGGAAGTGGTAACCAAATGAATTTTTTAGCAGGTTTTACTTATAATATAAATTCTAATTTACAAGTTGCACCAAATGTTTTATGGCAAAAACCTATTGTGGATGCTATGCCTAATGGAGTAGATGCCCCTGGAAGACTAAGAAATGTATTGGATGATCCATTTTTTGTAAGAGCCAACAGAGAAACATTAGGAGGAGAATTATTAATCACTTACGATCCAACTCCTGCTACGTGGATGTATGAATGGAATAATGATATGCTTGAAGACGCAAAATTTGCATTTAGTACAGGTTTTGTTTACAGAAAATTGCCTACAACAATGGATGCGGCTATAGGATTTTTATCAAACAGAACTGCTTTTGCCTTTGACAAATCGGCTCCTGCGCAAAACTTATGGGAATCAAATACAAGAATTGTCTCAAAAATTAGTCCAGATTTAGGAATGATTGCAAATATCTATTTTGGAAATGGTCAAGCCAACGGAGATTCAGAAAGAACCATTAACAGAATGGGTGCTGATATTAGAATGATTTACAAAAAAGTGAAACTAGTTTCATCTCTTAAATTTAATGATTGGGGACCTTTTGATTACCACCGTGATTTTAACTTAACTTATCCACTTCAATCTCAACTAGATTTTTCAACATCTTTAGGAAAACCTAGCTGGTTTATTTTACCAGATACAAGAATTGGTATTATGGGTATATGGCGAACGTTAAATCAATATTCTCCTAGATATTCTCCAACTTTTGTTCCAGCTAACACTTATCCTGCAGTGCCTGCTATAAGTCCAGTTGGTTTTGGGAATGGTTCCGAATGGGAAATTAGAACATATGTTCATATAAATATTGGTAAATAATTTAAAAAATTGAAAAATGAAAAATACAAAAATTAATTATTTAAGAAATTCGTTTTTATTGCTAGTAATTGTACTTGTCAATTTGAATTGTGAAAGAGATTTATCAGATGAAGCTACAGACGCTACATTTCCTAAAACAGCTGAAGTGTTTACAGATGCACCCGTAGGTATGGGTACTAATTTTTATTTTCCATACGGACCAGATGCCAATAATCCAGTTGGTTCAAAATTTACGGCATGGTCAGTTGATAGTAACGTAAGTTATAAAGGTAATGCCTCAATGCGTTTTGATGTTCCCAATGCTACTGATCCTCAAGGAAATTATGCTGGAGGTATTTTAAGAGTAGATGGTGCTGGTAGAAATTTAACAGATTTTGATGCGCTAACTTTTTGGGCTAAAGCATCTCAAGGCGTAACAATTGGTGAGATTGGGTTTGGAGAAGATTTTTATCCAAATAAATACATAACTACCATGACTAATATTAGTTTAGGCACAGCTTGGACTAAATACATTATTCCAATTCCTAACGCTTCAAAATTATTACAAGAAAAAGGTATGTTTAGATATTCTGCTGGTACTCAGGGTACAAATGGCGCAGGATATACATTTTGGATTGATGAATTAAAATTTGAAAAGCTAGGTACTATTTTACCATTACAAGCTTCTATAATGAATGGCAATAACATCACAAGATCTACTTTTGTTGGTGTAACTTCATCAATAACAGGTGCTTTAGCAACTTTTAATATGCCAAACGGCAGCAATCAATCAGTTGCAATCAGTCCAGCTTTTTTAAATTTTTCATCTTCAAATCCTTCTGTAGCTACTGTTAATGATGCAGGTGTTGTAACTCCAATCGCAGCTGGTACAGCAACAATTACAGCAAAATTTAATGGTCAACCAGCTACTGGAAGTTTAATAATTAATTGTTCAGGTGCCTATGTTAACGCACCTACACCAACCTTGAGTCCTAACAATGTAATTTCTATATTCTCGGATACATACACTAATGTTCCAGTAAATTATTATAATGGTTACTGGCAGCCTTGGCAAACTACAGAATCTAATAATTTTTCAGTTTTAGGCGATAACGTTTTGAATTACACCAACTTTAATTTTGTTGGAATTGAGTTTAGTAGTCCAACTGTGAATGCTACTAGTATGACGCATATTCATTTAGATGCTTTTATTCCTGGACCTATAGCTCCCGGAAGACAGTTAAGAGTTATAGTTGTGGATTTTGGAGCAAATGGTGTTTTTGGCGGCGGAGATGATACCCGACATTCTACAACATTTTCAGCAACAACTTCTACTCCTGTAGTATCTCAAAACTGGATTTCAATAGAAATTCCATTTTCTGCTATGCCTGGTTTGTTAAGTAAATCAAACCTAGCTCAAATTATTTTGGAAGGCGGAGACAATTCAATATTGTATGTAGATAATGTATATTTTCACAATTAAATCGTAATTAAAGATGACTTCAATTAAAATAAAATACAAATTTATCATAACCACTGCCATTATTTTTTCATTAAATAGTTGTACAAAAGATGATAAACAAACTGTTGTTACTAAAGATAATTTAGTAATGAGTGATGAATTTAATGTGAATGGTGCTCCTAACCCTAATTTATGGTCTTTCAACATAGGTACTGGAAGTAATGGTTGGGGAAACAACGAGTTGCAATATTATACGAATAGACCAGAAAATATTAAAGTTGAAAATGGGATGTTAAAAATTACAGCCCGAAGAGAACAATATATGGGGCAAGCTTTTACTTCAGCTCGTATTGTAACTAAAGGCAAATTTGAAACCAAGTACGGAAGACTTGAAGCAAGAATAAAATTGCCTAGAGGAAAAGGATTATGGCCTGCTTTTTGGATGTTAGGTTCTAATTCTGATACAGCTATTTGGCCACAATGCGGAGAAATTGATATTATGGAATATTTGGGAAGTAGCCCAACTAAAATATTTGGAACTGTTCATGGTCCAGGTTATTCAGGTGGAAATGCAATAACTAAAACCTACGCGTTACCAAACAGTAGGTTCGATACTGATTTCCATATTTTTGGTGTAGAATGGGATGAAAATTATATTAACTTTTATGTTGATGAGGTACTTTATAATCAAATTACTCCTTCAGATGTAACAGGTGACTGGGTTTTTAACAACCCTTTTTACATAATCTTAAACATGGCTGTGGGAGGTAATTATCCAGGTGCTCCAAATAGTGAAACCCCATTTCCTCAGGAAATGTTAGTAGATTATGTTAGAGTATATCAATAATATTTCTTTTAATAAACAAGGATTACAATACATTTAAAGCCTAATAAAACTAAGAAATACAATTGAATTCAAGCAATTATGAGCCTTAATAACAATATATCTGACACAAATATTTTTGTAAATAGTAAAGAAAAAATAAATTTAGAATCGGTTCTCATCAATAATGAAATGTTTTTTAAAATCACTAATAATGATTTGATGAGACCCTTTTTCATGAGTATCGTTAGTGATTCAAATCACTGGATGTTTATTTCAAGCAATGGCGGATTAACTGCTGGTAGAAAAAATGCTGAGTTCGCCCTTTTTCCATACTATACAGATGATAAAATAACTGAATTTGCAGATATTACAGGTAGCAAAACTATTTTTCAAATTCAAAAAAATAACCAGAAATTTGTTTGGGAACCATTTACTGAACGCTTCAACGAAAACTATAATTTAACTAGAAATTTATATAAAAACGAATTTGGTAATAAAATTATTTTTGAAGAAATTCATAATGATTTTAATTTGACTTTCAGATACCAATGGAATTCTAGTAATTTGTTTGGTTTCGTTAAAAAATCAGAATTGATTAACCATGATCAAAATGATTACAACATTAACATCTTAGACGGAATTCAAAATGTTTTACCACAAGGTGTTAATAGTGACTTGCAAGCCACAACCAGTAATTTAGTTGATGCTTATAAAAGAAATGAACTTCATTTAGAAAGTGGCTTAGGAATTTTTGCTTTAAGTGCAATTATTGTTGATAAAGCGGAACCTAGTGAAGCATTAAAAGCAAATATTGTTTGGTCTTTAGGATTAGATAAGCCAACATATTTACTATCCTCACTTCAACTTTCAGCATTTAGAAAATTTCAAGACATACATCTAGAAACAGACATAAAAGGTGAAAAAGGAGCTTATTTCATTTCAACCAAACTGTTTTTAGAAAAAAACACATCAAAATCTTGGAAAATAATTGCTAATGTTAACCAAAACCAAGCAGAAGTTATTCAAATTGCCGATGAAATTTCTAATAACGTAACTCTTGAAAATCAAATTATTCAAGATATCGATTTAGGTACTCAAAATCTTATTGCCCTTAACGCAACTGCTGATGGATTACAATTTACAGCAGATAAGCGTAAAGATTCGCGTCATTTTTCAAATGTTTTGTTTAACACTATGCGAGGTGGTATTTTTGATAATAATTATACAATTGAGAAAAATGATTTTGTAAATTATATCGCCAAAGCCAATAAAATTTTATTTAAAGAAGAAGAAAAACTTTTAAATAATTTACCAGAAACATTTGATTATTCATTTCTTCAACAACTGATTTTTAATCATAACAATGCGGATTTAATTCGGCTTTGTACGGAATATCTTCCATTAAAGTTCAGCCGCAGACATGGCGATCCAAGTCGCCCATGGAATAGATTTTCTATAAATACAAGAAGTGAAATTGACGGATCAAAAATATTAGATTATGAAGGCAATTGGCGTGATATTTTTCAAAATTGGGAAGCATTAGCTAACGCTTATCCGGAGTTTATCGACGGTATGATTCATAAGTTTTTAAATGCATCAACTTTTGATGGTTATAATCCCTATCGTGTCACGAAAGATGGTTTTGATTGGGAAACGATAGAGGCAGACAATCCTTGGTCTTACATTGGTTATTGGGGTGATCATCAGATTATCTATTTATTAAAGTTTTTAGAATTTATAGAGAATTATCAACCGGGAAAATTAAATGAATATTTTGACAAGGAATGTTTTGTATATGCTGCAGTTCCATATAATATAAAGCCGTACAAAGAAATTCTAAAAAATTCAAAAGACACCATTGAATTTAATCATGAATGGGATAATAAAATCAATCAACGACGTAAAGAAAATGGAGCTGATGGTGCCTTATTAAGAGACAATAACAACGAAATTTATCATGTAAATTTAATAGAAAAATTATTGGCTACTATTTTGGCTAAAATGTCGAATTTTATTCCTGAAGCGGGTATTTGGATGAACACCCAACGACCAGAATGGAATGATGCAAATAATGCATTAGTAGGAAATGGTGTTTCAATGGTTACACTTAATTATTTAAGAAGATTTCTAAAGTTTTTTCAGCAATTATTAGATAATTCTAACCTCGAAACAATTAAAATTTCTAATGAAATGGTTGAGTTTTACCATGCTATTAGAGAATGCTTACTTTCCCAACAGCATTTATTATCAGGTTCAATTTCAAACGAAGACAGAAAAATAATACTTGATTCGTTAGGCCAAGCTGCTTCTGAATATCGTTTTCATGTTTATAATAGCGGATTTTGGGGTAAAAAAAGAACACATTCAATGCAAGGTTTGAAAAATTTTACTCAAGTTAGTATTGATTTCATTGAACATTCTATAAAAGCCAACCAAAGAGAAGATTACCTTTATCACGCATATAATTTAATGTCTGTTGAAAATAATAGCATTTCAATTTCTTATTTACCAGAAATGCTAGAAGGTCAAGTCGCCATTTTAAGTTCTGGATTTCTTTCTGCTAAGCAATCAATAAAAGTGTTAGATGCTTTAAGAAATAGTGACTTATACAGAAAAGATCAAAACAGCTATATTTTATATCCAAATAAAGAATTACCAAAATTTTTAGAAAAAAACACGATTCCAAAGGAAAGTTTGGAGAAGTCGGCTTTATTAAAGCAACTTTTAAGTGATTCTAATTTTCAATTAATTAATAAAGATAGTAAAGGAAATTATCATTTTAATGGAAATTTTCATAACGCCACCGATTTAAAAATTGCATTGGATCAATTAACTTTAAATAACGATTACAAAGAATTAGTACAAAAAGATTCAGTTCTTATGCTACAAATTTTTGAAGAAGTATTTAATCATAAAGCATTTACAGGTCGTTCAGGAACTTTTTATGGTTATGAAGGTTTAGGATCTATTTATTGGCATATGGTATCGAAGTTGCATTTAGCCGTTTTAGAAGTAATTAATAAAGCAATAGATGCTAACGAAGACCAAACAACAATTGATGCTTTAGTGCATCATTTTGATGAAATTGGCGCAGGAATTGGTATTCATAAATCGCCAAAAGTGTACGGTGCTTTTCCAACCGATCCTTATTCACATACTCCTTTTGGTAAAGGCTCACAACAACCCGGAATGACAGGCCAAGTAAAAGAAGATGTCTTAGTTCGAATAGGTGAATTTGGTGTAAAAGTAAAAGACGGAAAATTACATTTCCAACCCAACTTTCTCCAAAAAGAGGCATTTTTATCCAATGATACTGAAGCTACTTTTATAATGGTTGACGGTTCAAAAAATCAAATTCAACTTAAGAAAAATAGCTTAGCATTTACAACCTGTCAAGTACCAGTTATTTATAAAATTCATACAATAAGTAAAATTGTTTTGAATTATAAAAATGGTGAAACAAAAACTTTTGATTCCTTAGAATTAAACAAAGAAGAAAGTAAAAAAATAGTGCAACGAACAAATGAAATTTCATTGGTTGAAGTGTATTTAAACGAAAGTATTTTAAGATAATGAAACAGCTGATTTACATCATATTACTATTTTTTATATCATGTAAACCAATGATTACTAGTAATCTAGTTTCAAAAGAAATAACAGCAGAAAAATTATTAGGAAATACAGAATACCAAGGCATTTGTTACGGTGGTTACAGAACTCAAACAAGAGAAAAGCAACCCACGATAAATGAAATTAAAGAAGATTTAAGAATACTTTCTGCTTTGAATATAAAAGTTATACGAACCTATAATGTGCATTACGAAGAAGCAGCCAATATATTAAAAGCAATAACCGAATTAAAAAAAGAGAATCCCAAGTTTGAAATTTATGTGATGTTAGGCGTTTGGATTGATTGTAAAAATGCTTGGACAAAATTACAACCCATTCATAATGAAGAAAGTGAAAGAAATACTGTAGAAATTGAAGAAGCGGTAAGATTGACAAATAATTATCCAGAAATAGTTAAAATTATTTCTGTTGGAAATGAAGCTATGGTGAAATGGGCAACTAATTATTATGTGACACCAAATATCATTTTAAAATGGGTAAAACATTTACAGAATTTAAAGCAAGAAAATAAATTACCGAATCAAGTTTGGATTACAAGTTCTGATAATTTTGCTTCTTGGGGCGGACATTCAGCCGATTATCATGTGGAGGATTTGAAACAACTAATTAAAGCAGTTGATTATATTTCGATGCACACGTATCCAATGCACGACACACATTATAATCCGGTTTTTTGGGGAATTAAAGAAAGTGAATTACAGTTAACCGATAAGGATAAAATAGACGCTGTTATGTTAAGAGCCAGGGATTATGCTAATAGCCAATACGAAAATGTTATCAATTATATGAAGTCAATTGGTGAAAATAAACCAGTTCATATTGGCGAAACAGGATGGGCAACAGCATCAAACGAAATGTATGGAAATGATGGTTCTAAAGCAACAGATGAATATAAATCAGGGTTATATTATAACTTAATGAGAGAATGGAGCAACAAAAACAATATTTCATGTTTTTATTTTGAAGCTTTTGATGAAAATTGGAAAGATAGTGCCAATCCTTTAGGTTCAGAAAATCATTTCGGATTGATCAATTTGCAAAACCAAGCCAAATTTGCGATTTGGGATAAAGTTGATAAAGGAATTTTTAATGGTTTAACCCGTAATGGGAAACCAATTGTAAAAACCTATAATGGAGATAAAAATGCTTTATGGCAGGATGTAAAAGTTCCAAATACTATTTTAAAGAATTAAAAAATGCTAAATAAATTGAATAAAATAATTTTTAGAAGATTTTTGATAATAGCTGGTATTGTAGCATTTTCGTTGCATAGCTGTAAAAATTGGATGTGTTATAGATAATATAGATATAGTAGCAACGGCTGTTAAGAATCTTGATGGTTTTATAGCAGTAGCTATTTTTAATCCAACTTATCGTATTCAAACAATTGCTATTCAGTTAAATAATGAGAATAAAATAATTACAATAGATGCAAATGCGCTTCAAACGATAATTATAAAACCTAACTAATTGCATAATTAAAAATTATACTTATGTCAAATAATACAAATACCAAAGTAATGGTTCCAATGAGTCAAAAAATTGCCTTTGGATTAGGAATGCTTGCCAACCAAATGTTTCCAGCAGCTTTAGGAATTTTCATGGTAGTATTAGTAGAAAACTTAGGAATGCCATCATGGATGTGGGGTGTTTTATTTTTTGTGCCTAGAATTGTTGATGCTTTTTTTGATCCTATCATGGGTTTTATATCAGATAATACAAAATCAGATTGGGGAAGAAGAAGACAATATGTATTTGTTGGCTCCATCATTATGGGAATATCTTTTATAATTATGTGGCAATTATACCGTGAAAATAGCGTGACTTATAACTTCATATTTTTTCTGGTAATGTCACTAATTTTTCACATCGGACTTTCCATTTTTAGTGTACCTTATGTGGCTATGGGGTATGAAATGAGTGACGATTTTCATGAACGAACCAGCATAATGGCAATTTCACAATGGATAGGGCAGTGGGCATGGGTTATTGCGCCATGGTTTTGGGTAATCATGTATGATCCTGCTTGGTTTCCAAATGCAGATACAGCTACGAGAACTTTAGCCATTTGGGTGGGATTAGTATTTATGCTTTTAGCGATGGTGCCTGCCATTTTTATTAAAAGTAAATCAACCAAATTTGATGATACTTTAAAACCATTAACATTTAGAAATGTTGGCGGAAGTTTAAAAGAAATATTAATTAGTTTTAAAGAAGCGTTTTCAAACAAACCATTTCGAAAACTCTGTATTGCTACATTTTTTATTTTTAATGCTTTCAATACAGTTGCAGGTTTCACATTTTTTATAGTTGTATATTATTTGTTTAATGGAGATACTGCTGCTGCAGGAATTTGGCCAACACTTTTCGGATGTATAGGCGCATTAGCAACCACTTTTATTGTTATTCCAATTGTGGCTTGGATGTCCAAAAAAATGGAGAAAAAAACAGCATTTTTAATTTCACAAGGGATTTCTGTATTAGGATATATATTGCTCTGGTTGCTATTTATTCCTGGTAAGCCTTATATGTTTTTATTTGCATTGCCATTTTTTTCTTTCGGAATTGGAAGTTTGTTTACCCTTATGATGTCTATGACTGCAGATGTTTGCGATATGGATGAGTTAGAATCAGGAAAAAGAAGAGAAGGTATTTTTGGCGCTATTTACTGGTGGATGGTAAAATTCGGTTTTGCAATTGCAGGATTATTAACAGGTGTTATTATGTCTGCCGTAGCATTTGAAGCCGGTGCGCCGACCCAACCAGAAGGTGCAGTTACAGGTTTGAGATTGTTTTTCTCTGGCGTGCCAATATGTGGTACATTAATAGCTATGTATATCATGAGAAATTATGATCTTACTGAGAAAAAAGCAAACGAGATAAAAAAAGAATTAGAAGAGAGAAAATTATTAGCTCAGAAACAAGCTTCCAAAGTAAACGAGAATCAATAAACCAAATAAATATGAAAAAAAACACACTTTTTCAATTGCTATTAATGCTATTGTTGTCTTCACATTTTGGTTTTGCCCAGGTTGATGTGGTTTATAATAATTTAGTTTGGTCAGATGAATTTGACGGTAATGGTGCAATAAATGCTACCAAATGGCACCACCAAATCCAAATTCCAGCCGGTGGAAATTGGTACAATGGTGAAGTACAACACTACACGAACCAACTTACAAATTCATCTGTTAATGGTGGTTTTTTAAATATTGTTGCCAAAAAAGAGCCATACACTAGTCAAGGTTACACGAAACAATATACTTCAGCCCGATTAAACTCTAAATTCGCATTTCTTTACGGACGTGTTGATATTCGTGCGAAAATTCCTACCAATCAAGGTACTTGGCCAGCATTGTGGTTACTAGGAAAAAACATTAACGAAGATGGCGGTTTTTTTGATGCTCAATTTGGAACAACAGGTTGGCCAGCATGCGGTGAAATTGATATTATGGAACATGGTATTACACAATCACAACCAGCTGGTTATGTGCAAAGTGCACTCCATACTCCTTCTTCTTTTGGAAATACTGTAAATCATGGAGGAACTATTGCGGCCAATCTAGGAACAGATTATCACATATATTCTATGAATTGGTCACCGTTTCAAATTACTTTTTTATTGGATGGAGTGGCTTTTTACACATATAATCCTGCTGTTAAAACACCAAGTAATTGGCCGTTTAACGCGGAACAATATTTATTATTAAATATCGCTATGGGTGGCGTAGCGGGAACTATTCCTACTAATTTTACACAAGCGGCTATGGTTATCGATTATGTTAGGGTGTATCAAAATACTACGGTTGACAACCAACCCCCAACTAATTTTACAGCTACTATTGGCGCAGTGACTAGCTCAACTATTGAATTGCTATTGAACGGTAACGACAATTCAGGCAATGTTTCTTATAGTATAAATTATAGCGGTGGTACAATAAATACCGCTAGTCCTTCTGGAGTTCAAAAATCTGTAGTGGTGCCCAACTTAAACCCAAATACAAATTATGTGTTTTCAATATCAGCTAGTGATTTGTCTGGAAATAATTTTGTATCAAATCCAATTGTTATAAATGCCACCACAACTAGTGTTTCGGGTTGCTTCGGTACTAGTAATTTAGCACAAATTGGTTCCTTTTCTACAGGATATAGTTATGCTTTTGAAACATTAGGAACCAGTGTTAAAATCACTTATGGATTGTTAGATACAGATAAAGTTGGGGTAGTGGCTTTTCTGTGGCGACAAAATCCATTTGGTGAAACTCAAATGACAAATGTATCAGGTAATATTTTTTCACACACCATTACAGGGCAAACTATTGGTAGCACTATAATTTATGGTGTGAAGTTTGCCTATTCTGGAGGAATGTCAGTTACAAATTATTATTCCTATGTTGTAGGAAGTAATTGTGCTTTAGAAGTGGCATCAATTCAAGAGTCTTTAGAATTTTCATTTATAAATCCCGTAGAAGGCTTTGTAAATATAAATTCTGATGCTGAAATTGACAAAGTTGAAGTATATAATATGACAGGAATTTTAGTTTTAGAAACCAAAACTGATACTAAAAACATTGACATTAAAAATCTTTCACAAGGGATTTATTTACTTGCTGTTTACTCTGGAGACAATAAAAGCGTTAAAAAAATGATAGTGAAATAATTTCAATTTTAATCATACAAATAAGCCAATTTAATACCTCACATATACTTTTATTGTGAGGTGTTTTCCTTTATAATCCATACTTAATAACAATAAAGCCGTTAATTTTTTAAATATTATTTGGTATTTAAAAATATTTAACTTTATATTTGCTTATAATTAACCACTAAAACCTATTTGCTTATAATATAAAAATACTTTTTTTAAAATTTTAGTTCCAAATCTAAAAAGGTATAATTATGGCAAATAAGGTACAAACTCCTGACGCAATTTTATTGCAAAACTACACTAGTGGAGATGAAGCAGCATTACAAATTTTAATTGAAAGACACCAGTCTAAAATCTTTGGTTTTATTTATTCTAAAATTCCAGACCGTTCGGTTTGCGATGATATTTTTCAAGACACGTTTATTAAAGTAATAAAAACCTTACGCACCAAAGGCTATAATGAAGAAGGTAAATTTTTACCTTGGGTAATGCGTATTGCTTCTAATTTAGTCATTGATTATTTTAGGCACAATAAAAAAATGCCCTATCAGCGTGAAACGGAAGAATATAGTATTTTTGATTATATGACCGATTCTAGTTTGTCAATTGAAAACCAACTTATTGAAAATCAAGTTGCCATGGACGTTAGAAAAATCTTAGAACAATTACCAGAAGATCAAAAAGAAGTAATAAAGATGCGCTTTTACGAAGATTTAAGTTTCAAAGAAATTTCTGAAATTACAGGTGTGAGCATCAATACTGCGTTAGGTAGAATGCGCTATGCTGTAATTAATTTGAGAAAAATTGTAGAAAAAAATAATATTATTTTAACTAATTAAACCTTTCATACAATAATATATTGTGTTTTTGCGTTATCCTATAAATAAACAATTAAGTTCGTATATGGGGAAACTTTACGCTAAAAAAAGACAATCAATTAAAGAAATGAAACCCAGTAAAAGTGCAGTTAGTTTTATATTGAGTTATTCGCAGGCAATGAAAATGATAAAAGTAGGCACGCTTACTTTTGAAAACATTGTTAATTGATTAAAATGCTTCGGAAACTATTTCGGAGCATTTTTTTTATAGTATTCATTTAAAACTGTTTTTCTTCCAATTGTTTTAGTTATGATATCTTTTTCTAAATCCCAACCTCTTGCAGGTGAGTATTCTCTGCCATACCAAATAATTTGCAGATGCAATTCGTTCCAAGTTGCTATCGGAAAAATGGCTTTAGCATCTTTTTCTGTTTGTACTACATTTTTTCCAGACGTTAAATTCCAACGATAAAGTAAACGGTGAATATGTGTGTCTACAGGAAAGGCGGGCACTCCAAATGCTTGACTCATCACAACGCTAGCCGTTTTATGTCCCACTGCTGGCAAAGCTTCTAACGCTTCAAAACTTTGCGGTACTTCACCATTGTATTTATCTAATAAGATGTGCGATAAACCATGAATTCCTTTCGATTTCATAGGCGATAAACCGCAAGGGCGTATAATTTCCTTAATCTCTTCCACACTCATTTTAATCATATCGTGTGGGTTATCTGCTTTGGCAAATAACAAAGGCGTAATTTGATTGACCCGAACATCAGTACATTGTGCCGAAAGTAACACCGCAATTAATAAAGTATACGGATCTTTATGGTCTAAAGGAATCGGAATTTCAGGATACAAATCGTTTAACGTATTTATAACAAATGTTGCACGCTCTTTTTTAGTCATTTTTGTATATTTGATGTTGTAAAGTTAATCAATAGCAATAACAATATCAAAAATCAATAACAATATCAAAAATCAATAACAATTATAAAAAAACCCTAAACCTTTAACCCAACACCCAACACCCAAAAATATGACACATTTAAAAGTAGGCGATACCGCACCAAGTTTCTCAGGAACCGATCAAAACGGAAAGAAACATTCTTTAGCAGATTATAAAGGAAAAAAACTAGTAGTATTCTTTTATCCGAAAGCCAATACGCCGGGTTGCACCGCTGAAGCTTGTGATTTACGAGACAATTACGAACGTTTTCAAGCTAATAATTACGAATTGATAGGCGTGAGTGCCGATAATGCCAAAGCTCAAAAGAAATTTGAAGAAAAATATAGCTTTCCATTTGCCTTATTGGCAGATGAAGACAAATCTATGATTGAAGCATTTGGCGTTTGGGGACCAAAAAAATTCATGGGAAAAGAGTATGACGGTATTCATAGAACCACATTTGTAATTGACGAAAACGGTACTATAACTGATGTTATATCTGATGTAAAAACCAAAGCACACGCCAGTCAGATTTTAGGATAAAGAAAAAGGGTTTTCAAAGTTGAAAACCCTTTTTCTTTCCATATAAGTGAAATTCATTAATTTGATTTCACTTAAATTTTAGTTATTAAAAAAGGAATTTCAACTTGTCTGTACTCTCCATATCTTCTGTAAAATCTTCCGTCTGGTGCTATAATTATGTAATTGCCACACCATGTTGCATCTTCAAATAATAATTTTTTAATTATACCATTTTTGTCTTCCGTTACATTTTTCTTCTTGTAAACGTACATTTTTTCGGTTACAAAAAATTGAGTTATATTTTTATTTTTCTTAAGATACCTTTTGTAGGAGTAATCACTAGTATAATGATCTATGCAAGAACCATGTGGAATTATGTCTGGATTTATAAAAAAATTAATTATTATTATATTTGAATCCTCAATTTTAACCCCGGTTAACTCTAATAATTCAGTTGCTAACTCGGTTCTTACACTCTCCTTCAAATTTTCATCAAAAAAGTTTTGTGAATAAAAATTCAAACTAAATTGAAGGAATGCTGTAAAGATAATTTTCTTCATATTTGAATTTTAGGTTGAATTAAATTGTATTTTTTAATCTCATTATCATGCAGAACCTCTTGTCATGCAGAACTTGTTTCAGCATCTTCATAGAACCTGAAACGAGTTCAGGTTTACAAACGATGTGTTTTAACAACGATTATTTTTATTAAAGTCGCGTTTAAATAGTACTTTATTGTCTTTTGCAATATAGTCGCCAGATAATATCAAATACGGATGATTATGAGAAAATCCAGCGCTTCTACTTCTTACAATTATTTTGTCGTTTGCTTTTAGACTTTTAAGTGGCTCAAATTCCTTTGGAATAAATTGCATCATATAAGTTTCGCCCTCAATTTCTACGATAAGCCATTTTGGACCACCTAATTGTGCATTTTCACGCTGAAAAGTAACAGAAGTTACCACCGCTTCCATATCGCTAAAATCGTTAAAGTACTTTTTTATTTTTTCATAACTAGCATCTACTTTTTTACCTTCCGGTGATGCTTCCCATTTTTTGTATTCAATACCATCTGGGGTAGCTTCCCATTTTTTTCGTGCCGCTTTCATTTCTTCTGCAGTAAGTGGCTTTTGAATTGCTTTTTTAGCTGGTTCCTTTTTTTTAAATCTGTTGGCAACAACTACGCCACTTACTACAACTAGTGCTAGCAGCAAGGCAAATATATTTTTTTTCGTCTGAGTCATAGTGTGAATTTTAGTTTTGTATTCTTTTTTTTGAATTGTCCCCGTGGTTTAAATCCTATATAACTAATAGCAACAAATAAAGTAAAAATTTTGGATGATCCAAAACATATAATTATAAAAAAATCTTAAAAAATAGATACAAAATACCATAACATAATGGATATTGAGGTTTTCGAAGCCATCTTCTTCTCACTCAAGCCCTTATTTTCCTAAATTTTTATAAGTCTTTTCTATTTTTGTTAGTAACGCGTCATTAACATCAATCTGAAGATCTAAGATATCTAAAAATCTAACCTGTCTAACAATCTAATTCACCACCGAATTAATTTTCTGCCAAAGCATTTCGTCAAAATTAGAAAGCGCTAAGTTACTGCTGTCTGCGGCTTCACCCATTCGGATAATGACTAATTTGCGGCTCGGTACCACGTAAATTTTTTGGTCGTTTTTGCCTAATGCGCAATACATATCTGCCGGTGCGGTTGAAATGAGACTGCCATTAAATTGCAATTGACTTTGAGGAAGTCGAAAGCTGCTTTTTCCGTTTAGCCACCACAAATAGCCGTACGCTAAATTAATGGGTTGAGAAGTTGTTGTGGCAGCATTCATATAATTTGAATTGATAATTTGTGTACCATTCCAATTGCCATTGGCTAAAGCCAGTAAGCCAAAACGTGCCATACTTCGACTATTGCTCCAATAGACACTTAATGCCGTTGGATCTGTTACCCAAGCTCCAGTCATACCAATTGGGTTGCGTAATTTGTTGTTAAAATAATTGTCCCAGGTTTGGTTGGTGGCAGTGGCTACCACATCTTGTAATTTTACATATACATTATGATACGCCCATCGCGAGCCAGCATCGGCTAAGTATTGTAAGTTGTTGGGTGTAACCGTATCGCCTAAGGCATCGTTTAACCCAGAATTCATACATAATAAATTTTTGCAAGTAATTAGGTTTTCCTTAGCCAAAGGCGCACTCGTCCAGCCCGTTCCTATATAATCGGATACTTTATTGTTAATGTTTATAAAACCTTCTTGTGCCGCTATTCCTGTAACTGTTGCGGTTAATGTTTTTCCCGCACTTGCCCAATACCAAAGCGATGTAGCGGTATGACCATTGTAATAATTTTCTAAAACAATTTTCCCATTGTGTAAAACGATAAAACTTTTGGTGTTTTTTTCCGTTAAGTAAGCGTCAAGGGCAGAAATATTAGCCGTGTTCCACCCCAAACTTTCAGGAGTTTTGGTTTCCCAAGTGCCTGTATTTGGTGGAAAATACATTGCCTCGTTTGGCGGTATTGGAGTTGAATTTGTAGCAGGATTTTCTTCGCTTTTGCTACAATAAATAAAAAATGATATGAAGCTAATTAGAAGTATTTTGATTCTCATAATATGATTTTTTTTCGACTGCTAAATAAAGATAAATTTAAGTTTAGACTTTAAGAATTGAGAATGGTTTAATAAATTATTACATTTTCCCTCATACCTAACACCTCATACCTAACACCTTAAACCCTTTTCGCTTCTTCCCAAAACACATCCATTTCGGCTAAAGTCATATCAGATAGTGATTTGCCTAATGTGCTGGCTTTACTTTCTAAATACTGAAAGCGTTTGATGAATTTTTTGTTGGTGCGTTCTAAGGCGTCTTCTGGGTTAATGTTTAAAAAACGTGCGTAATTAATCATAGAGAATAACACATCGCCAAATTCGGCTTCTATTTTATCTTGATTGTTAGCGGCTATTTCGACTTGTAATTCGGCAATTTCTTCTTGTACCTTTTCCCAAACTTGATGGGTTTCTTCCCAATCGAATCCTACGGCTTTTACTTTATCTTGAATTCTGCTGGCTTTTACTAAAGCGGGTAAGCTTTTCGGAACGCCTTCTAAAACAGAAGTTCTGCCTTCTTTTAATTTCAGCTTTTCCCAATTTTGTTTTACTTGTTCTTCGTTTTCCACAACAACATCACCATAAATATGCGGATGACGGTCAATTAACTTATCGCAAATGCTATTGGCCACATCGGCAATGTCAAAGGCATTTGTTTCCGAACCTATTTTTGCATAAAACACAATGTGAAGCAACAAATCGCCCAGTTCTTTTTTTATTTCATGCAAATCATGGTCTAAAATGGCATCACCTAATTCATATGTTTCCTCAATGGTAAGATGACGCAAGCTTTCTAACGTTTGCTTTTTATCCCATGGACATTTTTCACGTAAATCGTCCATAATATCCAGTAATCTTTCAAAGGCTTGTAGTTGTTGTGCTCTTGTGTTCATTCTTTTATTTCAAAATTCAAAATTCGTTTTTGGTTGTTCAAAATTTAATGGCTTTAAGCGATTAGCTTTTAGATTGTTAGAATATAGACTTATCCCTTATGCCGTAAACCCCAAACCTTTCACCCTTTACCCAGAACCCAAAGTTAAAAAAAATATCCCAAACTAAATTAAGAATGGGATATACTATATTTTTTTAACTAAAAGCTTATTCAGCGGTTTCTTCTTTTACTTCTGCATTTAAAGCCTCTAAAGTAACATATCCCTTAGGTTGTAAAATATTATACCAATTGAATATTTTTTTAATATCCGAAGTGTATACACGGTCTTCGTCATATTCTGGTAAAATTTCACGAAAATAGCTTTTTAATTTGTCGTCTGTTTCTTTGTGCGAAATGGTTGCTTCTCCGTTTTCTTTTGTAGCAATGGCTTTGAAAATGTCAATTAATTTTACTTCATCTGTGTAAGTAAAGACTGCAATTTCAGACAATAAACTAACATTACTTCTTAATCCTACTGTTATTTTTTTACCGTCTAATAAGGCTTCTGCTACAAATCCAGAACGGGTTTGTACTTTTAATTCGTAAAGTCCTGGTTTCCCAGAAATGGCTAATATTTTTTGAAAACTCATGGGTTATAATTTAAATGTGAGCAAATATATATTTTAATAAATGAATTTCCAATTTGAAAATCCAAAATAAAACATAAAATTGTTATCGCTATTTTATTTGATTTTTAAGTTGGCAAATTTCATTCTATAATCAGGTCTGGCTTTACCTTCCATAATGTTTTGAAGTTTTTTACCTACTAATTTTTTCTTTAACATAGAAAGATGGTCGGTGAATAAAACGCCCTCAATATGATCGTATTCATGCTGAATAACGCGAGCTATTAAACCGTTATACGTTTCGGTTTTTTTTACAAAATTTTCGTCAAAATATTCAATTGTAATAGTTTCATGTCTAAAAACATCTTCACGCACATCCGGAATACTCAAACAGCCTTCGTTGAAACCCCAAATTTCTCCTTCTTCTTTTAAAATTTTAGCATTAATAAAAGTTTGTTTAAAATCTTTTAATGCTTCTGCTTCTGTTTTTGATATATCATCGCTATCTGCAAAAGGGGTAGTATCAATTACAAACAAACGAATGGCTAAGCCAACTTGAGGCGCAGCTAATCCCACGCCATAAGCGTTGTACATGGTTTCATACATGTTGCTTAAAATTTGGGTTAAGTCGGTGTAATCGGGTCTGATATCTTCGCAAACTTTTCTTAAAACAGCTTCGCCATATCCGTATATAGGTAAAATCATGGTTTCTTTTTTTGCAAAATTAGCAAATTTTCTTTTAAAATAGTAAATATTATTCGTTAGCACCACCAACATCACTATTATCTAGTTTTACAGGATATTTAGGATTAAATAACGCAATAAATTTTTTGGTTTTATACGTGTTGTAAGTCATTTTATTTGACAGCGCAATAATCGTAACCGTATCTGTTTTTTGAGTAATATACGATGAGGTATTGCCATGCCACCATCCGTTATGATAAGTTAAGGTTGGTGCCTCAGGCCATTCACGTAAACGAATGCCTAAGCCGTAATTTTTTTCTCCTTTCGATTCGTAACTGTAACCTTTAAATATTTCTTTCTTTAGTTTTTCGCTAAAAAAGTTATCCGAATACGTAGCCAAGTCGAATTTTAATAAATCACGTGCGGTGGAGTAAATATTTTTGTCTCCATATACCAAATCCAAATGGTCAAAAGCCAATCGTAATCGGTTAGATTTGTAGGTTTGACTTACCGTATCGTGGTGTTTTTCGTAATCAAAAACAAACGAATTTTTCATTCCTAATGGTTTAAAAAGAAGTTCATTCATCGCTTCATGATACCGCATTCCTGAAACTTTTTCAATGATTAACGCTAATATCGAATAGTTGGTATTACAATACGCAAATCGAGTGCCTGGTTTGCTTTCCAAATGAATTTTCCCGGAATTTATAAGCTTTAAAATATCTTGATTGGTAATTTTTTTTGAGCGATCCCATTTTACATCACGTTCAATAAAATAGCCGTAATGACGCAATCCACTTCTGTGATTTAAGAGCATTCTTACTGTGATATCTTTATGATAAAAACCGTCAAGATATTTGGAAACTTTATCATCTAAACCAATTTTTTCTTGGTCAACCATTCTTAAAATTACAGCTGCCGTTAATACTTTACTTACAGAAGCGATGTGAATGGGCTTGTTTTTTCCGTTTTTATCGTCCTTTTCTTTGTAGGCAAATCCTTCGTAGTCTTCAAATAATATTTTTCCGTTTTTTGCTACTAAAAACTGACCATAAAAGTCATTTTTATTTATCAATTTATTGTATAGGTAGCTAATTTCGTTTTTTTGTTTCTCGCAATTAGCGGAATCTAATTCATTAAATGCTACAAAAAAATCGCTTTGTTCATGTTGCGTACCATTATTTTTTGAAAATTCGGATGCTTTGTCTTTGCAAGATATTATTAATAAAGTAAGGCATAAAAGTGAAAGGCGTATTCTCATTATTTTCTGATTTCTATAGTTGGATTTTGTTCGATTAACTGCTCAATAAATTGGTCTCTATTATTTGGTGAAATAAATATGTCATCGTATTTGTGATAAACAATTTCAATGCCTCTGTGATGAAAGCCCGGTTTGTAAAAATTTGTTTTCATTATAGAATTAGAATATTTTATGGTCCTAATTTCTGAAATTTTAATTTTTGTTTTGTAAAAAAACATAGAAACAACCAATAGGTTTTCTTGAATTTCGTAATACGTAGTGAAAAATGTAACCGTAATTAATACACTTAAAAGTAAAATTAAAATCCCAATTGGTGCCAAAACCATTTCAATTGAATCTTCAGATAAAAAGGCAATAAGCGATACTAGTACTGCTGGAAATAGGGGTATAAAAAAATTAATTTTACTAAAGTCCGATTTGTATTTCATGTATTGCTTTGCTGTTTTTTTTGGACAAATTACATTATCAAAATATTAATTAAGTACGATTTTATAAAAATGTCATCTGCTTTTGCAAATTAAAGTATTTTTGAAGTATTTTTGATAAAAAATTATTAAAAATGTCAACTATCAATTGGAAATTCGTAAAAGAGTACGAAGATATCACGTATAAAAAATGTGATGGAGTAGCGCGTATTGCCTTCAACAGACCTAATGTGCGCAATGCTTTCCGTCCAAAAACAACTACCGAATTATTAGATGCTTTTAAAGATGCGCATGAAGACACTTCTATTGGAGTAGTACTTTTATCTGCTGAAGGACCGTCTACTAAAGATGGAATTTGGAGTTTTTGCAGTGGTGGCGATCAAAAAGCAAGAGGCAAGCAAGGTTATGTAGGCGAAGACGGCTACCACCGATTAAATATTTTAGAAGTTCAACGTTTAATTCGTTTTATGCCAAAAGCTGTTATTGCTGTTGTTCCAGGTTGGGCTGTTGGTGGCGGACATAGTTTACATGTGGTATGCGATTTAACTTTAGCAAGTAAAGAGCACGCCATTTTTAAACAAACCGATGCTGATGTTACTAGTTTTGATGGCGGTTATGGTTCTGCATATTTGGCCAAAATGGTAGGTCAGAAAAGAGCCAGAGAAATTTTCTTTTTAGGAAGAAACTATTCGGCACAAGAAGCTTTTGAAATGGGCATGGTAAATGCTGTTATTCCACACGCTGAATTAGAATCTACTGCTTTTGAATGGGCACAAGAAATATTAGAAAAATCGCCAATGTCTATTAGAATGTTAAAATTCGCTATGAATTTAACCGATGATGGCATGGTAGGACAACAGGTTTTTGCTGGTGAAGCCACACGATTGGCCTACATGAGCGAAGAAGCTGTAGAAGGCAGAAATGCTTTCTTAGAAAAACGCAAACCTAATTTTGAGAAAAAGTACATTCCTTAGGTTGGGTGAAGGGTTATGGGTGTTAGGTAAAGGGTAAAGGGTGTTAGGTAAAGGGTAAAAGTAAAAAGAGAAAAGGATGCAGGAATTTACAAATAAAACTACGGAAATTATAAATTTACCAAGGTATGAGGAAGTGAAATTAAATCAATTACAGCCTAAGTATTTTAATGTGGTTGCAATTATTTTGAGCCTAATTAATTTTATTATTTTAATGGTTTATTTGGTTACTTATTATTTTCAAACTGAACTTTTTTCCAATACAATTTGGTTGCTTATGGGAATAGCAATTTTGATTTTAATTAGCTTATCTTATCCACTAGCAAAAATTGGTATCAAAAAAAAAGGATATGCTTTTAGAACCCACGACGCCATTTATAAATCGGGTTTAATTTCTGAAACGACTACAATAATTCCGTTTAATCGGGTGCAACACGTAGCGCTTCATCAAGGATTTTTTTCAAGAAAACTGGGCTTGGCTTCTGTTGAGCTGTTTACGGCTGGTGGCAATAGTTCAGATATTAAAATACCGGGTTTGCTTTTAGAAGACGCTCAGAAAATAAAAAATTTTGTTTCTAAAAAAATCAATCCAGATGCAACGGATGCACTTCAAAATGTTCATAATATTTTGGAATAAATGAATAATTTAACCGATTTTTCTCAGCCACAACGTCAATCATTACTAGGTGTTTTAGTTATGTTTGCCGATACCTTGCAAAAATTTTTGCGGGCCATGTGGCCTATTTTGCTAATTTGGTTAGTAAAGATGGATGCTTCCAAAACTGCATTTATATATTTAGGAATTCTTGGTTTCATTGTAATTCTTGCCATAATTTCTTATTTGCAATACTACTTTTTCACGTTTTATATTGATGAAGAAAATAGCGATTTCGTAATTCAAAAAGGTGTTTTAAACAAAACCAGAATCACCATTCAGTTGCACAAAATTCAGCAAGTAAACATCAATCAAAGTCTAATTCAGCGATTTATAAATGTATACAAATTAGAAATTGATACCGCAGGAAGCGATAAAAAAGAAGCATCCATAAGCGCTATTCCACACGAACTTGCCATCGTTTTAAAAGATCGATTAATCAATTACGCTTCAGAAAATTCAACGTTTATAGAGGAAAAAGAAGAAGTGGAAGTACCGTCTTCGCTATTAAAAATTAGTTTATCTAGTTTGATTAAAATTGGATTTACTTCAAATTACTTTAAGAGTTTTTTATTATTTTTTGCATTTTTTACAGCGATGTTAGAAAATATTAAAAAAATATTTGAAAGTGTGGAAATTCAAGAAGATAAAATGACGGGTTATTTAGATAAATTACCAATATTAACTTCAATAGCAATAGTTTTTGGAACGATTATTGGAATAGGATTAGTTGTTAATTTATTTCAAACTATTATAAAATATTATGATTTTACAATTCGTAAAGACAAACAATCAATCGTACTTTCTTACGGTTTACTGGCAACCAAAAACACATTATTACATCCAACTAAAGTCCAAGTTGTTACAACCACTCAAAATTTCTTTCAGAAAAAGTTTGATATTCTGACAATTGGTATCCGTCAGGCATCAAGTAATCCGGAAGCTAAAAATAAAAATGATAAAATTGATGTCCCAGGTGCTTCATCGTTGGAACGTGATGAAATTCTGAAATTACTTTTTAATACATTTCCAGAAAAAGGAAAATTAATGTTACCAAATTGGCGAAAATTGGTTCTAGAGTCATTCTTTTTACTACTAATTCCAATAGTTGTTTTCATACTGGTTAATGAATCTTTTGATTTATTTATTTGGAACGAAGTGGTTTTGTATTGTATTATTTTTGCCTTTTTTTCAGAGATTTTATTATGGTTTTCATATAAAAATTATAAGCTTTTTGTTTCTAATGATTTTATTATCAAACAAAATGGCGCATGGGATATTGACAATACAATTTTAGAACCTTATAAAATACAAGCCATTACTACAAAACAATTTTTTTGGCAAAAAGCTACAAATATTGGTTCTGTAACTCTATCAACTGCAGCTTGTAATATTGATTTTTCAACGGCTAACTATTCGGAAATAAAAAAAATGGTAAACAATTGGTTGTATCAAGTGGAGACCACAAATAAAAATTGGATGTAATAATATGGAAAAATTAATCACAAATAAAAAACTTCTTTTTGCTTTAAGCATTTCAATCCTATTGTATTGGTTACTTTGCAACACAATTGATGTTTATAAATATGCCATTTTAGGTGTGTTTTATGAAATTCTTTGGTTTCCAATGTTGGTAATGCTATTTGTTTTACCAATAATAAATACCTATTCAATGCTAAAAACCAAAAACAGACAAATTCATTATTTTAGTTTGTTACTCAATATAATAACTTTATTTATCGTTTTCTTTATCAAATGAAAAACACCATAGAATCTTGGATTCAAGCCGCACGATTAAGAACTTTGCCACTATCTATTTCTGGAATTTTGGTAGGAAGTGCGTATGCGTATTACCAAAACAAATTTGAATGGATTATTTTTGTGTTGGCATTATGTACCACATTGTCTTTTCAAATATTATCTAATTTCGCTAACGATTATGGCGATGGCATAAAAGGAACAGATGCCAATAGAATTGGCGAAAAACGATTGGTAGCTTCAGGAGAAATTACTTCAAATCAAATGAAAAATGCTATAATTATCAATGCTATTATTGCCTTTTTTTTAGCACTGGCTTTAATTTATTTTGCTTTCGGACAAGAAAATTTTGTGTATTCGGTTACTTTTTTGGTTTTAGGTTTAGCTTCTATTGCCGCAGCCATAAAATATACCGTTGGCAATAACGCTTATGGTTACAGTGGTTTTGGAGATGTTTTTGTTTTTGTGTTTTTTGGATTGGTAGCCGTTATTGGAAGTAATTTTTTGTATTCAAAAAGTATAGATATAATATTATTTCTTCCCGCCACGGCTATCGGAATGTTGAGCACCGCAGTTTTAAACTTAAACAATATGCGTGATATTGAAAATGACAGCATCGCAAATAAAAATACAATAGTGGTAAAATTTGGATTGAAATGGGCAAAACAATACCAACACTTTCTAATCATTGTTCCGTTTTTATGTTTGTTCGTTTTTTCAATTGGAGTAAAAACACAAATATTTTTAAGCATTATTGTTTTTATTTTCTTATTAAAGCATTTAGAAAAAGTAAGAAAATCAACAACTCCTGAAGAATTTGATCCTGAATTGAAAAAAGTAGCATTAGGAACATTTGTCTTAAGTATATTAATTTGGATTAGCTTTTATATCAATAAATATTAATAACTATGTTTCACTTTTTAATGCGAAGCAATTCCAATTTTAACTAAAACCTATCTTACTAAAGTTTTTAAAATAAATTAAATGAAAAAAATATTCTTATTCCTTCTTATAACTCAAATTTCTTTCGCTCAGAAAGATGGTTTTTGGGATAAAGAACGCGCTTTTACTAAAGAAATCAAACTTTCATCGGGAAACCGAACACTAGTAAAAATTGATGATTTACCAGAAGGTGCCTCTGAATTTGTATTCCGAATTTTACTAATCGATGAAAATGGAAAAATTACAACAAGTTTGGCTTCTATCTTAAAAGCTATTCCAGATCCTACAGGAATTAGCCAAGGTACTGCAGGCGCCATTTTTTTAACAAATTCTCTTTCTGGTGACGATACATGTGTTTATGGAATTTATACGTCTGAGAAGGCGGGAAATCAGTTTTTAAATGATGGAAAGTTAGAAACGGCGTGTTATTTTAGCAAAGATGCTATTAATAAGGATAGTAAAGTTATTTCTATTAAAAATACCAAGTGTTTTGAAAATGTACCAAATATTTGGTTTGCTTTTGAAAATAAAAATTGGGTATTCAGCACCAAAATAGTTTTGGAAGTGGTTTCTTGGGTCGACTATTCTGCTAGTAGAGGTTGGAATTTAGAATCAAAAAAAGAATTGGTTTCATTAGGAAAAAAATTAGATTGGTATAAAAAATCATCAAACCAGTCGTTGTTCTTAGCACAATTTTTAGAAAGCTTTACAGAAAAATACAAATTTTCAGAATACAATCAAATGTTAGCTGTAGAAAAATCAAAAGCTATTATTGAGGTACAAGAAATAGCTTTAAAGAAAACCAATCAGTTTGATTCGTATTTAAATACGATACGAACGGAAGCCATTCAGTTGTATAAAAACAATAAAGTTGACGAAGCAATTTCAAAAATTCAAAACGAAATTATATTTAAAAAAGCCGCCACTCATACCGATTATGGTTTATTAGGAAGTTTTTATTTGTCTTTTAAGCAATTTGAAATGGCAGAACTAAACCTAGAAAAAGCAATTTTATTAGACAAAACAGATTTATCACACAAATTAAATTTATCATATGTGTATTTATTCACAAATCGTGTTTCTGAAGCAAAAGACATTCATAACCAATACAAAATACAAAATATTACCTCAAATGTAAGTTGGGTAAATCAAACCAAATCTGATTTTTCTGATTTTGAAAAGAATGGCTTTCCTACTGATAATTTTAAAAAAATATTAAGAATTTTAGAGTAATTATTTCGCAGAGATGCACAAAGAATGCGCAAAGTCACACAAATTTTGCGAATCTCTGATATCTTTGCGAATCTCTGTGAAATAAGAATATGAAAGCAATATATAAAAAATACATACTTAATTTTAAACGTCCAAGTGGCACTTCTCGTGGTGTAATGACGGAAAAGGAAACTTGGTTTTTACTATTGGAAGAAAATGGTAAAATTGGAGTAGGTGAGTGTGGTTTGTTGCGAGGTTTGTCTATTGATGACCGACCAGATTATGAAGCAAAATTACAATGGGTATGTGAAAACATTCATTTAGGTAAGGATAAATTATGGGATGCATTACTTGAATTTCCTTCCATTCAATTTGGTTTAGAAATAGCGTTTTTATCTTTACAAGCAGTTTCTCCATTTGAATTATTTCCTTCAGAATTTACCCAATCGAAAGATTCAATTTTAATTAATGGACTGGTTTGGATGGGTGAGGAAGTTTTTATGAAACAACAAATTGAAGAAAAATTAGCGGAAGGTTTTACTTGCATTAAATTAAAAATTGGTGCTATAAATTTTGAAAAAGAATTGGGATTATTGCGATATATTCGTCAAAATTTTGATGCAAAAACCATTGAAATTCGTGTTGATGCTAACGGTGCTTTTGCTTCAAATGAAGCTTTAATAAAATTAAATCAATTATCTGAATTTGAGTTACATAGCATTGAGCAACCTATTCAAAAAAACAATACTGACAAGATGTCAGAGCTATGCAAAACCACACCAATACCAATAGCATTAGACGAGGAATTAATAGGTGTTTTTAAATATGAAGATAAGGCAATGCTTTTAGACGCCATACAGCCACAATATATTATTTTGAAGCCAAGTTTTATTGGCGGCATAAAAGGCACCTTAGAATGGATAGAATTAGCCCAAAAACGAAATATTGGCTGGTGGATTACTTCTGCTTTGGAAAGTAATGTGGGTTTAAATGCGATTGCACAATTTACATATACCCTAAATAATAAAATGCCACAAGGATTAGGAACTGGCGGCTTGTATACTAACAACTTCGATTGTCCTTTAGAAATTAAAAACGGGCAATTAGTTTATAATTTTAGTGTCAATTGGGATTTTAAATTGTAAGTTTACAAATAATACCAACAAATTAAACTGTTATGAAGTTACTATTTTTACTTTTTTTAAGCTTTTATATGAATACAATTTCAATTTATGATTTTTCTAAAAACTCAAAAGTTTCCGATTGGATAATTATTGATGATGTAGTTATGGGCGGTCGTTCCAATGGCCTTTTTTCTATTGATGAAGATGGGAATGGCGTGTTTTCAGGAACAGTTTCTACTGAAAATTATGGAGGATTTTCGTCTGTAAGGTATCAATTTGACAAAATAAATACGACAGCCGATAGTAAAATTTCTATAAAACTAAAAGGTGACGGTAAAGAATATCAAATTAGAATTAAAGACAAAATATCAAAATATTATTCTTATATCACAACATTTAAAACTAACGGAAATTGGCAAGAAATTAGTATCAATATGAAAGATTTATATCCATCTTTCCGTGGGCAAAATTTAGATTTACCAAATTATAATAGCAACTCTTTTGAAGAACTAGTTTTTTTAATTGGTAATAAAAAAAATGAATCTTTTCAGTTAATAATTGATAAAATTGAACTGAATAATTAAATGTTACCCTAAACTGAAGTAACTTTAATAAATAAACCAAAAAAAAGCGACAAAATCAATTGTCGCTTTTTTTTTATTTACACATAGTTTTGTAAATTTCTGTAAGTTTAACAAAAGGATCTAAATAATAATTAGCAAAAACGGTGCTCTCAAATTCTCTTTTTTCTTTTTTAGTTTTTAAGTTTTTCTTTCCTTCATTTACGTCACTTTGCATTTTCTGGTATTTTTGTATCGCGTCTTTTTTCATTTCTTCTGAAACATCCATCTTTTGATCGAGTATTTTCTGAAACTCTGGACAATCATTAGTAACTTGCTTAATCGCATTTACTACTTCCTGCCCAATTTTATTTTGATTTTTAAATAAATCCATCATATTAAAATCTAAAGGATTAATTGCCAAATTATCTTTTGAATTATTTAAATAAAAAACAGTTCTAACATATTTGCCTTGCGCAATCATGTTGTAACCATAGAAATTTATCGAATCTTTTTTAATTAAAGGCAAAAATATAACACGGTCAGTTTTTTCAATCTTGCCGTTGTTATTTGTTGTCAAAATATTTAATCTTTTAAATTCTTTGATTTCTTTTGTCTCTATATCAAAGTGCGTAATATAATTTATTGAATCTGCTGAAATTTGAATTGAAGTATCATCAGCATTTTTTCTAAATCTAATTTTTTTTCTATTATAATTAATGTCGTTTTCAAGATCACTAGGTTTAAAACCAAAATCTCTGATCTCAATTATGTTTGGAGAATCAAAATCTTGAACTTCTCCCATTAATGTTTTTCCATTTGTTAATTGAACCGTAGCAGGTACATAATCTTTTTTTCCAAAATAAAATTCAACACCAGATGTTTGTTGATTCATTCTACCGTTTTGAGCAAATGAATTTAATGCTATCGCAATAAAAAATAATAAAAATAGTTTCTTCATACTTATAATTTACTCATATTATTAGCCAAAGTTTCAATAAACTTAGTGATTGGTCCTTTCACCATCATTGCCATCATCGCATTAAATTCGCCTTCAAAAAATAATTGTACATCTGTTGCATTTTCTGAAATTGCATCTATTTTTGCAGTTAAAGTAAAAGGCAATTTACTAGAAGCGGCTCCTAAAATAATTTCTGAATTTGGTGTGCTTGTTTTTTTTACCAATTTAATTTCTGGCATTCCTTTTAAGCCAAATTCAAAGCAATTTTCATCAATAACTTCAAATTTTGCAATATTTTCTGGCATTAATTTTTCGAAATTTTTAATATCTGATAAGGCATTAAAAATGTATTCAGCCGATTTTTCTACGTTTGTTTTTGGACTTTCTAAATTCATTATGTTGTTGTTTTTTGTTTCAGGTTTCGTAAATCTAAACTTGTAAATCTTACATTCAAAAGTACTGTTTATTTTTTGTAATTCAAATAATCTTGTAATAGTATTGTTGCGGCAATTTCGTCAATTAATCCTTTGTTTTGGCGTTGTTTTTTCTTTAAACCGCTATCAATCATAGTTTGAAATGCCATTTTTGAGGTAAAACGCTCATCTACACGTTCCATTTTCATATTTGGGAATTCGGTATGAAATTGTGCAATAAATTTTTCTATAATTTCCGAACTTTCACTTGGTAATCCGTTCATTTGTTTCGGTTCTCCGATGATTACAGTTTCCACATTTTCTTTCGTAAAATACGTTTTTAAAAAAGCAATTATATCTAAAGACGGTATAGTGGTTAGTCCGCTTGCAATAATTTGAAAGTCGTCTGTGACTGCGATTCCTGTTCTTTTTAGTCCGTAATCTATAGATAAAATTCGTGCCATTTTATTAATTTAATACAAAAGTAAGTAAAACCTTAAGTAATTGTATGAATTACTACAAATAAAAAATCTCATCTTGACCAATCAAGATGAGATTTTAAAGTAAATATTTCTTTATTTATTTTTTTACAGTTGGTAAACTTTCTAAAATTTCCACTTCAAAAATGATATTACTGTTTGGTGGGATTACGTTTCCTGCTCCTCTTTCTCCATATCCTAAAGCTGAAGGAATAAAGAAAATGGCTTTATCATTAAAATTCATATTATTAATACCTTCTAAAAAACCTGGGATTAAACCGCCTTTGCTTCCGTATTTAAATGGAAACGGTTGGTATCCGTTTTGGTTGGCTCTGTTTTGATCAAATTTCCCATACATTTTGTTTATGGCTTCGTAACTACTGTCAAAAAGAGTTCCATCTTCTAAATATCCAGCATAATGTACATAAATATCTTTTCCTTCTGCTGGTTTTACACCAGTTCCTTTTTGTAAGATGCAATATTGTAAACCAGAAGCCGTAGTTATAGTTTTTACTTTTAAAGCGGCTAATTCAGCAACTTTAGCAGCTAAAAGCGGACCTAATTTTTCTTTCATTTCTTTGTCAGCAATGGCTTTTGCTTCCGCTTCCTTTTGCTTTCTTTCAGTTTCTAATTTTGCTGCAGCTTCTGCTTTAATTCTATTTTCTTCTGCTTCTATTTTATCTAATTCAGGTTTCATTTTCATGTATTCTGAAAAGACTTTTTCTGCATTGAAATTTTTGGCTAATTTTCCTTTTCTTACAATAATTACTTTTTCAATCACGTCTTCTTGAACAATAGCGTCTACTACTTTTTGTCCTTCAATTACATGTCCGAAAATACTGTGTTTATTGTCTAACCAAGGTGTGTCTTTGTGTGTAATAAAAAATTGCGAACCATTTGTTGCGGGTCCAGAATTAGCCATAGAAAAAATTCCTGGCTTGTCGTGTTTTAAACTTGCATCAAATTCGTCTTTAAATTTATATCCAGGATCTCCAGCTCCAGTTCCTAAAGGACAACCACCTTGAATCATAAAATTTGGAATTACTCTGTGAAATTTTAAACCATCATAATATGGTTTTTCTTTTCTGTCGTTGGTTACAAATTCATTTTTACCTTCTGCTAGCGTAATAAAATTGGCTACAGTAATTGGTGTTTTTTGAAATTCTAATTGTAAGGCAATTTTACCTTTGTTGGTATAAATTTCTGCAAAAATACCTTCTAAAACTACTGGTTTTACATTTTTGGTTTGTGCTAAAGCAACAGATGCTGTTAATGCACATAATAGTACTACTAATTTTTTCATTTTTAATTAATTTGGTTTTTCTAATAATTCTACTTCAAATAATAAGGTGGCATTAGGAGGAATACCGCCATAGCCTTGCTCGCCATAACCTAAATGACCAGGAATTAATAAGGCCATTTTATCTCCAAATTTCATATTTTCTAATCCTTCAATAAATCCTGGAATTAAGCCAGTTTTAGCACCGTAAGTAAAAGGAAAAGGTGCGTAAGCGTTAGCTTCTTTTCTGGCTACATCTAAAACGCCATTTTCTTCTGCAACACTTGCATAACTGGTATCAAATAAAGTACCGTCTGTAAAAAATCCAGCATAATGTACATAAACTTCTTGACTGTAAACAGGTTTTTTTCCTTTTCCAGATGAAATAATGTTATAAATTAATCCCGACTTTGTTTTGGTACCTGTAGCTTTAATGGCTTCAATTTCAGATAATTTTTTAATTTTTATTTTTTCAATTACTTTTTGTATTTCGGCTTGTTTATCAAAATAATCTTTAAATACTTTAACAGCATCAAATTTTTTGGCAGCATCGCCAATTCTTAAGATTTTTACACTATTTATTTTGTCGCCAACCACTATTTTATTTACAACTTCTTGTCCTTCTGCAACTTCTCCAAAAACGCTATGTTTGCCATCTAAATAAGAAGTAGCATCTGTGGTGATAAAAAATTGCGAACCATTTGTATTTGGACCTGAATTCGCCATAGACATGATTCCAGCTTTTCCGTGATTTAATTCTGGATGAAACTCATCTTTGAATTTGTAACCAGGACCACCTTGCCCAGAACCTAGAGGATCGCCACCCTGAATCATAGGAGGATTTGCTTCTACTCTGTGAAAAGTTAAACCGTCGAAGAAATGAATGCCTTTGTATTTTGAGTTGATATAATTATTTTTACCTTCTGATAAAGTCACAAAGTTTGCTACGGTAAAAGGTACTTTTTCAAATTCTAATTTTACAGTAATATCACCTTTTGAGGTTTCGATTTTGGCATACAAGCCATCTGATAAATTGCTATTTTCTACTTTGTCTTTGCAAGAAATAAATAGCGTTGTAAAAAAAAGTAAGGTTAGTAGTATCTTTTTCATTTTATAATTATTGAGTAGTTTCTGGTTTAATTTCATTTAATGTTACCAAGCAAATAATTGGTTGATTGGTTCCAATTTTTTTATCATCTCCATGATAGCCATATGCAGATTGGGAAGGAAAAATAAATTTAACTTTATCGCCTATGTGCATTAATTTTATACCGTTTCTTAAACCGCTCATTATGTTTTGTTTGTCAACATAATAAGTTTGTGTTTTTAATTCTGTAGCGGTATAAATACTATTTCCGTATAAATCGGTAATTTCATAATCAAATTGAACCACATCGCCTTTTATAGGAAGCACATTTTCTGCACTTTTAGTTTCATAAGCGTACCAAAAACCTTTTTCCGATCGATTATAAATATATGCTGTATCTTTTTGAATAACATTGCTAATGGCTAGTTTTTCTTGAGCATTCAACTTTTTATTTCTATCGATGGATTCTTTCATAAAAGTTCCAGAATTTCGAGAAATTGGTTGACGTGCTTGTTTTTCAGAACACGAAGCCATGAAAATTGTCAATGCTACAAGTAATATGGTTTTGAATGCATTCATTATTGTTAATTTATTTTTTTTCGACTGCTAAAATAGCAATAAATTTAGTTATAGTGTCTTCTAAACTATCAAAAGATTTTCCTCCGGCGGCATTTTTGTGTCCGCCACCGTTAAAATGGTTTCTGGCAAACTGATTTACATCGAAATCACCTTGCGAACGGAAAGATATTTTAATTATTTTTTCCTCTGTTACTTCTGTAAAAAAAGCTGCAAAATCGATATTTTTAATTGTCAAGCCATAATTTATAATACCTTCTGTGTCACCTTTTTTAACTTGTAATTCGTTTTGTTCTTGTTGCGAAAGTACAATATAACTGGTTTTGTATTCGGGTAACACTTTCATATTGGTTAGCGCTTTTCCTAAAATTTGAAGTTTATTATAATCGCCATTATCGTATAAATTTTCATGAATTTGCGAATTATTTACGCCTATATCAATTAAATTAGCTACAATACGATGTAAGTTTCCAGTGGTTCTAGGAAAACGAAATCCACCTGAATCTGTTGCAATTCCGGTGTATAAACACGTTGCTGCATTTAGATTTATGTAGTTTCCAAGTTTTAACTTTTGCATTAATTCATACACCATTTGACAGGTTGAACTGTATCCGATATCAGAAAACGTATATTTAGCAAAATTATCTGGTTTTTCGTGATGATCAATCATTATAAATGTTGCAGAAAGTGTTTTTAATGTAGCTTCCATTTGTTCACCAGTGCGATGAAACGCATTGAAATCTAAGGTAAAAATTAGTTCTGCTTCTTTTAAAACTTTTATTGCGTCTGAATTCTTAGGGCCTTCATAAATCAAAGTTGCTTCTTCAATGCCAGGAATCCATTGTAAATAATCTGGGATTTCATTAGGAACAACAACCGTTATTTGGTGATTTAATTGTTTTAAAATATGGTACAATCCAAGCGTTGAGCCCATAGCGTCACCATCAACATTCCTATGAGGAATGATAGCAATTTTTTGGGGATTAGCTAAAAGTTGTTGTAACTCTTTAATTTGAGTTTCGTTTAAATGTGTCATTAATTATATATTTTTAATCCAATTATAACCCCCAAAAAACCTATAATTATGGAAGATAATGTATAAAGTACGGCTAAGTTATAATTTTGATTTTGAATAAATTGAATATTTTCTAAACTAAATGTCGAAAAAGTTGTAAAACCACCACAAAATCCAGTAATAAGCAAGAGTTTTAAAGTTTCGTTTTGTAAATTATTTTTTTGAATGTAGCCAAAAAGTAAGCCAATAAACAAACAGCCTAAACCATTTGCAATGAATGTTGCGCAAGGAAAATGTGTTGTGTTATTTTTAGTTAGAAAATAACTTAATAAATATCTAATCACGCAGCCAATTCCGCCTCCTAGAAGTACTAAAAATATATTTTTTATCATCGTTTTAAACTAAAATGGCCTTTTATGTTTTTGCCGTTTGTGGCTTCCAATATAAACCAATAATCTGTTGAAGGAAGAATTTGTTTGTTAAATGTTCCGTCCCAACTGGTGTTGGTTTTATTTATTTCTTTTATAAGATTGCCAAATCTATCAAAAATATAAATTTTACTGTTTTCTAACCCTTTTTTTTCTAAATTTTTTATTTGCCACGTATCATTAAAAGAATCTCCATTGGGTGTGAGAAATTTCGGATAGGAAATAGCAAAAAAAGTATCAGAAACGGTTCCACAATTCTCTTCTTTGACATAAACAATGTATTCTCCAGCTTCTAGCAAATTGAAAATTGGTGAATTCTGAAAATTAATGCCATCAATTGAATAGGTGTAATTTCCATTTCCTGTAATTGTTACTGTTGCAGTTAAATCCTCCTCAAAATCGTTTACCTCAATATTTGTGATAGTGGCAATTTCAGAATTAATTACTGTAAATGTTTTTGTATTTGTGCAACCATTAGCACTTGTTAAAGTAACTATGTAGTTTCCTGCATTTGAAATGGTTATATTTTGTGAAATTTGAACAGGTGAAGTATCCCAACCATAATTAGAAAAACCACTTGGAGCACTTATATTTATGGGTAAATTATTACAAATATTTATTATTTCTGGAGCTAAAATACCGCCAGATGAAATTACGTTTAAAGTAATTGGTATATTAGAATAGCAATTTTCAAGCGAAATGATTCGTGCATAAATAACTTGTTGGTTTGCTTCGGTATTCGTAAAATTTGCTGGTAAAGCAGTTGTTGCTGAGGTAGATTCAAATAATGCAACACTGTAATTACTTGGTAAGTTGTTGAAAATTTGTGTTTTAATGATGGCTAAATCAAAGTTAGCAAAACCAGGAGTATTTATATCACAAGCTGGAAAGCTTGTTATTAATGTGGTTATATTTGGCGCATATTCAATTTCAATATTTCCTGTAATAATGCATGTGCTATTGATGGTTATTTCTACTGCATAAATTCCAGCTGAGTTTATGTCATATGTGGCATTATTAGTTCCAACTTGATTTCCATTTTTAAACCATTTATAATTTGTAGCGCCAGTTTGTGTGGCATTTAAGGTTAAAATTTCATTTGTACAAAGCGAATTTCCGGTGGCGATTAATCTATTCGGACCTAAGTCTTTTTCAGAAACAAAACTACCAGCTCTTAAAAATATACCGGAATCAAAACGTGCGTTTCCCTCATCGGCAATTACTAATTTTATATGATACAAGGTACCAGGAATTACTGTTGCTTGTGCGGTTAAAACTTTGGTTTGCCCGTCAAATGCTGTAGGGTAAGTTCCTGTATTAAAGGCATCAAAATAGGTTTCATTAGCGGCAGGACAAATTGTACCACTTCCTCTTACTGTATTAACTTTAACAGGAATTGAGGTCCCAGGTACTAATGCTAAGTTTTGATAATTAGTGGCACTAGCTTCCTTTAAGAGAAAAGCAAAACCATCTGTGTAATTACATTGATTTGATGCTGGGTTTAAAAGATATTGTTCGGACGCAAAAATATAATCAAAGCTAATTGTATTTGCATTTGGTATAAAATCGAATTCTAAAACAGTAGCATTAAATGTGTTAGTTAGACTCAATGCAGTATTTAAATCGGGGTCTCCATTCCAACCCATTCCAATACCTGAATCTGAAAAATTTGTATTTGGTCCAACTGCTGAGTTTAATTTTCCGGTACTTAAAATAATACCTTCTTGAAAAGGAAAGATAGAACCATTGGCGTTGAAGTAGCCATAACTAAATTCATTAGTTCCAAAATTACCACCACTTGCTGAAAAATTGGAAACAGTAATACAACCGCTATTTACAAGAATATTTTCTATCAATTGTTGTGCTGTATAGGTTTGATTTACAGTTATGTTTTGCGAAACACCAACGTTAAATAAAACACCAAAAAATATAAACATTATTTTTTTCATAGCATCAGCAAAGATACTATAAATCTCGTTTTTTAAGGATGTAAAAAGATAAAAATAAGAATAAGCAGGTCCAAAAAAGTACTATTGCAATGTTAATAGGTTGTACTGCATAGTTTTTTTCAATAGTTGCGCCAACAGTATTAGTTACCGATTTTATAAAATTTAATCTTGTAAACGGTTCTACAATTAAGTTGGACATTGATTCTAAAGGAAATATTTGTTTTAAAAAATCAATTGAAGTGGTGTCTTTATCTAAATGTGTATAACCCATAATTTTATATTTTAAAATGGCGTGGCCAATATTTTCACCTAAAAACCAAACAAAAATAAATCCTAATGTAAAAGCAGATCGTTTTATAAGTAGTGCAAGAAACAAACAGAAAGAGAAAAACGCTACATGCTTTAAAAAGTAAGCAAACAAATATTCTAAATCCGAAAAAATTATGCCTATTTCTGTAAATGAAGAATATTTTAAACCCAAAATTAAACTAATTGCAAAAACTAAAACTGTTGAAACAAAAGAAAACAAAAGAATGGTATACACTTTTGATAGCAAAAATTCTTTTTTAGACATGCCATCAATTAAGTTTTGTTTTAATGTACCATAACTGTATTCATTGGCAATCATTGAAACAATAATTACAGCCAAAAATATTTTTAACCAAGAGGCAATATAAGTTGTGAAATGCCAAATATAAGGAAAATTGAAAAATCCACTTTTTGCAGCTTCAAATTTAAAAACACCAAAATCAAATTCAATTAAAGCTACCGAAGCTAATAAGGAAAGCGATAAAAAATATATTATAGTTAATATTCTGCTAGCTTTATTTTGCCATATTTTTTGTATTTCTATAGAGAGTAATCTTTTCATTTTTTTTGGGATAAGGTTTTGGGTATAAGGTTTAAGGTTTTGGGATTTGGGTTTTGGGATTTGGAATTTTATTTTTGTTTGGTTAATTCTAAAAACTGTTCCTCTAAACTGTGTTTTCTTTTCACTAAGTGTGTAAGCGTGATGTTTTGTTTAAACAAATGCGAATTTAATTCTGATGCTTCTAAATTTGCATTTAAATACACCAATACTTTCGAATCGTCTTCTTCAATTTTTTCAATTTGTGGAAACGATTGTAATGCGGTTTTTAATTGCGCTAAATTATCTGATTCCAATTCAAAAAAACCTTCGTTAGCTGTAATTCCGTCAACTGTTCCTTGGTATAAAGTAATACCGTTTCGAATCACAATAACATGTGAGCATACTTTTTCTACTTCGTCTAATAAGTGAGAAGCTAGCAGAATAGTAGTGCCTTGGTTGGCAATAATTCGAATTAAATCTCTAATTTGTCTTATTCCTTGCGGATCTAAACCATTTGTAGGTTCGTCTAAAATTAAAATTTCTGGGTCATTTAACAGGGCAGAAGCAATGGCTAAACGCTGTTTCATCCCTAAAGAAAATGTTTTAAATTTGCTGTCTTTTCGTTCTAAAAGTCCAACCAATTCTAATTTTTCTGAGACTTTTGTAAAAGGAATGTTTTTTATTTTGCAAACTAATTTCAAATTGTCTTCTGCTGACATATATGGGTAAAAGTTGGGACGTTCGATAATTGCGCCCACTTTTTTTAGGGCTTCGTGTGTAGAATGTGCCCCATCAAACCATTGAAAATCGCCAGAAGTTTTGTTAACCACATTTAGTACAATGCCCAAAGTGGTAGATTTTCCAGAACCATTAGGACCTAAAATTCCGTAAACATTCCCTTTTTTTATTTCAATAGAAACGTTGTTTACCGCATGAACCTTGCCGTATTTTTTGTGTAGGTTGGTAATTTTTAATATAGTTTCCAATAGTTTTACGTATTTATGTTATAAGTAAGACGACAGAAACTTTGTCTCGTTACACGAATTCGTTAAGAAATTTCGATTTATTTTTTCGAATATAAGCCACAATAAGCGCTACGACATCTTCCTCTTCTTCAGTAAAGAAAATTTCATCTAAGTCTTCCCAACCTGAGATGATTTTCTCATCAAGTTTTGATATAACTTCTTGTCTTTTTGTTGTGTTTTCGGTATATTTTACGGTAAATAATTGAAAAGCTTTAGTCAATAAAGCACTTGTTTTAGTAGCTTCAATCTCTTTATAAGCTTGAATAATTTCAGCAGCAAAATCACCACTTTCATTGCTAAAGAAATAATGCAAACCACCTTCATTCATCGCAGCTTCAAAAATATCTACTAGTACAAATGTTTTTTCGGCGTGGTTTAAATCTGTTTTTTGTTTTTTATCCCAAATATGAGTACCAACGGCTTCAATAATAGCTATTTCGTCTTCTAATTGTAATACGGTTTCAATATTTTGCATGTAATGATATTTATGTTTATTTGTTTTAGAAATTAGTTCGCAATAACTTGATGCCTTATTTCTTAAAAAGTTCCAATAAATACTTGGCGCCTAAAAAAGGAGATATTTTGTGTTGTACTACTTGTTTTTTTACAGATTCTAATTGTTTGATAATTTCCGGATGTTGGTAAAAGCTATTTTTCAGTTGTTCATTAATAGTTTCAATCATCCAATATTGGTTTTGTGCTTCTCGGTTGGCATTAAAATAACCAGATTGAGTAGTTTGAGAAATATAGTCTAAAATAATCTCATAAACTTCCGTAATACCATCTAATGTAAGCGAGCTACAAGTTGTAACTTTTGGTTGCCAATCGGAATCTTTGATCGGAAACAAATGCAAAGCACGATTAAACTCTATTTGTGCCATTTTCGCCTTTTGTATGTTGTCGCCATCTGCTTTATTGATTACAACTGCATCGGCCATTTCCATAATTCCGCGTTTTATACCTTGTAATTCATCACCAGCTCCCGAAATTTTCAAAAGCAAAAAGAAATCTACCATACTATGTACAGCAGTTTCACTTTGTCCCACACCAACAGTTTCAATAATAATAGTATCAAATCCGCAGGCTTCACATAAAATAATCGCTTCTCGAGTTTTTCTTGCCACACCACCTAAGCTTTCACCCGACGCACTTGGTCGTATAAATGCAAATTCATCTTTTACCAATTCTTCCATACGGGTTTTATCTCCCAAAATACTGCCGTGACTCAGTGTACTGCTTGGATCAACAGCTAAAACCGCTACTTTTTTACCTATGCTGGTTAAATGTGTTCCAAAGGCTTCTATAAAAGTACTTTTTCCTACACCAGGAACACCTGTAATACCAATTCGAACTGATTGATTCGCATAGGGCAAACAACCATTAATGACTTCATTCGCTTTTTCAAAATGGATTGGGTTGGTGCTTTCAATTAAGGTAATGGCTCTACTTAAAGCCACTTTGTCGCCTAAAATAATTTTTTCAATCAATTCTGCCGCACTAATTTCTAACTTTCTAAATGCCTGAATGTGCTTTGCTACCTGAGAACTTAGTATTTCAGGTTTTATTATTCCGTCTTTTTCGGAAAGTGCAGATATTTTATTATTTTTACTCAATTAAAATCGCTTTGTGTAAAAGTAATAATTTTTTTTAAAAGAAGCCATTCCTGCTATCCGCTAAATCTTATATTTTACTCTTTAACAAGTAAAATATAAGGATACCGCTCCTATCAGGGCTAGGGCATTCGTTTTCAAAAGAAGTAAATTCAATTTCAAAAAACAAAATAACACCAAACCTGTACTATTCGATTCCTTCGAAATTTAGAGGTAAAAAAACATAAAACTATGAATTTCAATACAGAAGCTTATCAAAAATTAACAACTATTGTAGGCGAAAATTATATTTTTACTGATGCAGAAACACTTTTGCATTTTGGTCATGACGAAACCGAAGATTTGTCTTTTCCGCCACAGGTAGTAATTAAACCCGCTAATGCACAAGAAATTTCAAAAATTTTAATTATAGCCAATCAATATAAAATACCAACTACTCCTATAGGCGCAAGAACTGGTTTGAGTGGTGGTTCATTATCTATTTTTGGAGGAATTGGTTTGTCACTTGAGCGATTAAATAAAATTATAGAAATAGACGAAAATAATTTACAAGTCATTACCGAACCCGCAGTTATTACTCAAGTGTTACGAGATGCGGTTGGCCAAAAAAACCTATTTTATCCTGTAGATCCAAGTAGTATGGGAAGTTGTTGGATAGGAGGTAACGTTGCCGAAAATGCCGGTGGCGCACGTGCTGTAAAATATGGCGTAACAAAAGATTATGTGCTAAATTTAGAAGTGGTTTTGCCAACGGGTGCTATTATTTGGACCGGCGCAAATACTTTAAAAAATTCAACGGGTTATAACCTTACCCAATTGATGGTAGGAAGTGAAGGTACTTTAGGAATTGTAACTAAAATTGTTTTAAAACTAATACCTAAAAATACGCATAATGTGTTGCTTTTGGTGCCTTTTTATAAAGCTACTCAAGCTTGTGAAGCCGTTTCTGCCATATTTAGAGCTGGAATTGTACCTAGTGCTTTAGAATTTATGGAGCGCGATGCAATAGATTGGTCGGTTAAATATTTAGATGGTATTTCTGTTGAGGTAAAACCAGAACATCAAGCCCATTTACTTATAGAAGTAGATGGTAATTACCCAGAAATTTTAATGCAAGAAGCCGAAAAAATATTGGAAGTCGTGGAACAATTTGAAATTGATGAAGTATTATTTGCAGATACAGAAGATCAGAAAAATGCCCTTTGGAAAATGCGTAGAGGTGTAGCTGAAGCCGTAAAAGCAAATTCAATTTATAAGGAAGAAGATACTGTAGTACCGCGTTACGAATTGCCAAAATTATTAAAAGGAATAAAGGAAATTGGTTCAAAATACGGATTTCAATCGGTGTGTTATGGACACGCTGGTGATGGAAATTTACATGTAAACATTATCAAAGGTTCAATGTCTGATGACAATTGGAAAACAGAAGTTCCAAAAGGAATTCGTGAAATTTTTGAATTAACAGTTTCATTAAAAGGAACATTATCTGGAGAACACGGCATTGGATTGGTACAAAAAAACTATATGGATATTGCTTTTAACAAAGGTCATTTAGAACTTATGGAACGCATAAAAGCCGTTTTTGATCCTAATAATATTTTAAATCCAGGGAAAATTTTCCCTGATGAATTGTAAAAGAGTTTTATTTCTTCAAGTATTCTAACAAAACAGGATCTGCGTTTTTAAACGTATTGTCCATTTCAGTAATGGTGGCAATTCGTTTTTTATTTAGTTTTATTAGAATGTCTTTTTCTGTAGTAAATAAAATTACAGTTAAAAACGGATTGTTTAGGTATTGATTTAAATGCATCACTACATCTTCAATTGGTTTTATTTCTACAATTTCTTCAGATAGATATCTAAAAGTAACATTAAATTTTAAAGTTTCGTTCTCTACAATTGTACGGAAATATATATTTGTTAACTCGGTTTTTCCAATGGTTTTGCCTAAAGTCAACTTGGCAAAAGTGCCATTTGACAAACTGGTTTTTAAATGTTCAAATATTACATTTATCTGCTCGGAATAGATCATTTTTTTTTTGTAAAAGTACTAAAAGTTTAGCACAAAAAAAGTCCTCAATTATTGCTAATTCAGGACTGGTTATTTAATCTCGTTTCGGATTGTTTTTTTTATCGCGCTTTTCTTCTTTTTTTTCCTTTGCGGTTTTTAAAGGTTCCTTTTTTTGAACCTTTTTTGCGTCTTGACTTTTAGCCATGATTTTTGATTTTTCTAATTACTTCGCATTATTTGTTTTGTAAATATAACTTTTTTTCTGAAATGCATCAAGTTTAAATTAGGTTTTACTTGTTTTGTCGAAAAAAAATAAAACAATAATTTATTAATCTTTCAATTTTGTCTAAAATTATTGAAATAGACTATATTTGCACCTCAAAAATTCAAACATCCAAACATGGGACTAATTAAGATATTTTCTGGAAAAGCAACAATTGCTACAAAATTACAAACCGCTGTAGAAGCAGAAAATGTTATGGTGACACAACGAGAAAACAAACAAAGTTCAGGAAATACAGCCATAATTGAATTGTTTATTGAAGAAGACAATTTTATGAAAGTAAGAGATGTTATTGAAGATTTTAAAATGAATATGTAATTTTAGTAATTAGAAAAAAGTGAAAAGTTTTATATAATTTACATATCCTTTAACCCATTACCCAAAACCTTACACCCTAAAAAATGATTACAGTTAATGATATTGCCGTTGAATTTGGCGGCACCATACTTTTTAGCGATGTTACTTTCGCCATCAATGAAAATGATAAAATTGCCCTTATGGGTAAAAATGGCGCAGGAAAATCAACTCTTTTGAAAATTGTGGCTGGAGAAAGTAAAGCTACACGCGGGAGTATTTCAACACCAAGCGATGCAGTAATTGCCTATTTGCCGCAACATTTGTTAACTTCTGATAATTGTTCGGTTATGGAAGAAGCCTCAAAAGCATTTGCTGAGGTTTTAAATATGAAAAAAGAAATTGACGATATTAATGAGCAATTAACAGTTAGAACGGATTATGAAAGTGATGCGTATATGAAATTAATTGAACGCGTTTCTGAGCTTTCTGAAAAATTTTATGCCATTGAAGAAGTAAACTATGAAGCGGAAGTTGAAAAAGTATTAAAAGGTTTAGGTTTTGAGAGAGAAGATTTTACTCGCTTAACAAAAGAATTTTCAGGAGGTTGGAGAATGCGTATTGAATTGGCTAAAATTTTATTAAAAAAACCAGATTTAATTTTGTTAGATGAGCCAACCAACCACATGGATATTGAGAGTATTCAATGGCTGGAAGATTTTTTAATTAATTCGGCAAAAGCGGTAATGGTAATTTCCCACGATAAAACGTTTGTAGACAATATCACAAATCGTACTATTGAAGTTACAATGGGTAAAATTTACGATTATAAAGCTGTATATTCTGAATATTTAGAATTGCGAAAAGACAGAAGAATTCACCAACAAAAAGCATTTGACGAACAACAAAAATTTATAGCAGACAATCAAGTGTTTATTGATCGTTTTAGAGGCACATTTTCTAAAACAGATGCGGTGCAATCTCGTGTGCGAATGTTAGAAAAAATTGTTCCCATTGAAGTAGATGAATTAGATACTTCGGCTTTAAAATTAAAATTTCCACCCTCACCACGTTCCGGACAATATCCGGTTGTCGTTGAAGAATTATCAAAAAAATATGGTGACCATGTTGTGTTTAAAGATGCCAATATGGTTATTGAAAGAGGTCAAAAAGTAGCGTTTGTTGGAAAAAATGGAGAAGGAAAATCTACCATGATAAAAGCTATAATGAATGAAATTGATTTTGAGGGTAAATTAGAAGTGGGACATAATTCTCAGATTGGTTATTTTGCACAAAATCAGGCGTCATTATTAGATGGTGAAATGACAATTTTTGAAACTATAGACCAAATTGCGGTTGGCGATGTACGAACAAAAATCAAAGATTTATTAGGTGCTTTTATGTTTAAAGGTGACGACATTCAAAAGAAAGTTAAAGTACTTTCTGGTGGAGAAAAAACACGTTTGGCCATGATTAAATTATTATTAGAACCCGTAAATGTTTTGATTTTAGATGAACCAACGAATCATTTAGATATGAAAACAAAAGATATTATCAAAGATGCTTTACGCGATTTTGATGGTACCTTAATTTTAGTTTCCCATGACCGTGACTTTTTAGATGGTTTAGCTACAAAAGTTTTTGAATTTGGTAACAAACGCGTTAAAGAACATTTCGAAGACATCAAGGGGTTCTTAGCATATAAGAAAATGGAAAGTTTAAAGGAAATTGAGAAATAGAATTAAACTAGAACCAATAAAAAAGCTCCTTCTGGGTTTTTTTTTTATGCGTTTTTGTAATGTTTAAACGGAAATAATAACATCCCAAAACATTCGCCTTGGTTTTTCCCAACGTGTTTATGGTGCATTTTATGTGCACGTCTTAAGGCACGAGCATATTTGTTGTTGGCGTTTCTAAAAAGTTTAAATCGTTGGTGAATAAAGATATCGTGTACAAAGAAATAAGTTAAGCCATAGGCAAAAATACCCAAACCAATTGCCAATCCGAATGCTAAAATTTTATTTTGCCATAAGAAGAAAAAAAACATACTTACTACAGCATAAAATATAAAAAAAGCATCATTTCTTTCAAACCAAGAATCATGGTCTTTTTTATGATGGTCTGCATGTAAACTCCAAAGGAATCCATGCATAATAAATTTATGTGAAAACCACGCCATAAATTCCATTATTAAAAATGTTAAAAGAAACACTACAATATACAACCACATAATTTTTATTTAAATGTTTTACTGTTAACTACCGATTTTTATAGTTAATCGATTAAAGTAAATTCAATCTGTATTTTACATAACAACGCGCTAAAAGCTCTGCTTTTTCATAATCAGGCACTCTAATTCGTGTGTTTTTTATTTCTGTAGAAGGTGTAGTTTTCAATCTTTTTAATAAACGTTTGTAGTATCTGTAAGCAGTGTAAACTCCAAACTTGGCTTCAATTGGTAATCGTAAAATGCCTTCGTAAGCCATTTTGAAATCAGCTTCAATGTCATCAATAATTTCTTTTTTTGAAGTTTCTGTTAGCATATTCAAATCGGTATTTGGAAAATACGTACGATTTAATCCTTCAAAATCAGCTTTTAAATCTCTCAAGAAATTTACTTTCTGAAAAGCAGAACCTAATTTCATTGCAGAATCTTTTAATTCTTCATATTTTTTTTCATCGCCATTTACAAAAACCATCAAGCACATTAATCCAACCACATCGGCGCTTCCGTATATATAATCGTGGTATTCTTCTGTAGTTTTGTATTCTTGTTTTACTAAATCAAGTTTCATACTTTTCATAAAAGCACCAATTAAATCTTGACTAATATTGTACTTGTTTACAGTATGTTGGAAGGAATTTAAAATTGGATTTAAACTAATTTTGTCCTGAATTGCATCTTCCAATTCTTTTTCAAACTTATTAAAAAGAATTTCTTTATTATAGTCATGGAAACTATCTACAATTTCGTCTGCAAATCTTACAAAACCATATATATTATAAATATCTTGCCTAATCGTCGGGGCTAACATCTTTACAGCAGAAGAAAAAGAGGTGCTGTATGCTTTGGTTACTTTTACGCTACATGCAAAAGAAACGCTATCAAATAATGCCTTCATATTATTGGTATTTTTTTATTAATTGCGAAACCAATTTCCCTGATATTAACGCTGGTGGAACACCAGGTCCAGGTACGGTTAATTGCCCCGTAAAATATAAATTTTTAACTTTTTTACTTTTTAATTTTGGTCGTAAAACGGCTGTTTGCAAAAGCGTATTTGCCATTCCGTATGCATTTCCTTTGTATGAATTATATGCTGATTTAAAGTCGTTCACACAAAAAGATTTATTAAAGATAATATTTTTTCTAACACTTTGTTTCGTGATGTGCTCAAAACGACTTATTATTTTTTCAAAATATATTTCTCTTAACGCTTCAGTGTCTTCTAAATTTGGTGCTATTGGGATTAAAAAAAATGCGTTTTCACAACCTTCTGGAGCGGTTTCTTTGTTGGTTATAGAAGTGAAATTGGCGTAAAACAATGGTTCTGTTGGCCATTCTGGATTGTCATAAATTTCAATAGCATGTTTTTCAAAATCAGAATCAAAAAATAAATTATGATGACAAACATTTTCTAGTTTTTTATCAAATCCAACATAAAACAATAGGGAAGAAGGCGCAAATGTTTTTTTGTCCCAATACGCTTCTGAATATTGTCTGTTTTCAGCAGGTAATAAAGTTTCTGTATGATGATAGTCGGCACCAGAAAGTATTACATCTGCATTTAAAACTTCATTGTTTATTTCAATACCAGTTGCAATATTTTTTTCTACAATAATTTTAGAGATATTGGTATTTGTATGATACGTAACGCCTAATTCAGTGCCCAATTTCACCATGGCTTGCACCACATCAAAAAAACCATTTTTGGGTTGCCAAGTTCCCAATCCAAAATCGGCATAATTCATAAAATTATAAAAAGATGGCGTATCTGATGGCTTTGCTCCTAAAAATAAAACCGGAAATTCTAAAATTTGCTGTAAATTTTTATTTTTTATTTTTCTTCTAACATCTCTTTTTATATTAGAAAAAAATTGGTCAATTTTTAGTGCGGTTTGCGGTGTAATTAATTCAAAAATGCTTTCGCCAGGTCTGTATACTAAATCTTTAATAGCAATTTCGTAATTGTTTTTAGCCTGATTAATAAACTCTTTTAATTTTTTTCCACTTCCTTTTTCTATTTTTTCAAAATCAGAAATAATAGTATTTAAATCATCAGAAACATCAAAATGAGTATCGTTTTCAAAAAATACCCTGTAACCTGGCGATAATTTTTCTAGACTGTAATAGTCAGAAGGTTTTTTATTAAAATCAGCAAAAAAACTCTCAAAAACATCAGGCATCCAATACCAAGACGGACCCATATCAAAAGTAAATCCGTTTGCAGAAAATTGTTGAGCACGACCTCCTAAACTAGTGTTTTTTTCAAATACAGATACTTTATTTCCTTCTTTAGCTAAATAACAAGCTGCGGCCAAGGAAGAAAACCCAGATCCTATAATGTGTATTGTTTTTGGCATTTATGTGTTATAATTTTTTTACAAAGTAAATAAAAAATCTTTTATATTTTCAATAGATTTAATATTATTTGGGAGTGTGGTTTTATCAATTAATTGGGCTTTTCTTCCAAAAATTAATAGTTCATTTGAATTGTCTTTTAAAATGACATTTTTAAATGTTTGCATGTAATTTTCAATTTCCTCTTCAACAGGTTCAACCGTTAAGTAGGTAATATAGGTTATTTTTTTGAAATGGTTATTTAATTCCAATAAATTTTCAATGGGTAAACTTCTTCCTAAATATATTGAATGGTGCCCTTTTGTTACTATTTCATGGTGCAAAAATAAAAGGCCTAAATCATGAATTTCGTTAAAAGGTAAGTATAAAATATAAGTTTGATCAGAAACGCTGTTTTGCTGAATTTGATATTTCTCAATTTCAATTAATATTTTTTGTTTAATCAGGTGAGAAATAAAATGCTCGTGAGCAGGAGTTATTGTGTTTGTAGTCCATAAAATACCAATTTCTTCTAAAAGAGGAATAAATGTTTCGAAAAATACGGCACTAAAACTTTTTTTGCTAAGTAACTCGTTATATGTTTTTACAAAAAGCGGTTGGTCAAAATTCAACATTGCCATTTTAAAACTACTTAAAACGTGGTTGTTAACTGTTTTTTCTGTTTGAATTTTAACTACAAATTTTTCAATTTCAGTTTGGTTTAGTTTTGAAATTTTAGAAATTTTATAACCAAAATTGGTTAACAAAACAACATTTAAAAGTTTTTGAAGGTTTTTTAAATCATACAATCTAATGTTAGTATCTGTTCGCATTGGTTCAAGTAAATCGTACCTTTTTTCCCAAATACGAATAGTATGAGCTTTTATACCTGAGAGGTTTTCAAGGTCTTTAATACTGAATGTAGATTTAATGTTGTTCATTTTTATTGTAAAAAGTTTAAACAAAATTACATAAAAATTAGCAACTTTACAATTATTATAGTAAAATACTGTAAAAGTAAATTTTAAAAGTGACCATAATGGGATTCGAACCCATACGCCTTGCAGCACCACCCCCTCAAGATGGCGAGTCTACCAATTTCTCCATATGGCCGAAAATAAAAAAAAGAAGCTAAGCTGGTGCTTAACTTCTTTTTGTGACCCCGCTGGGATTCGAACCCAGGACCCCTACATTAAAAGTGTAATGCTCTACCAGCTGAGCTACAGAGTCGTAGCAATGAAGTTGTAATTTTTTAAATTTTGAAAATATTTTTGTGACCCCGCTGGGATTCGAACCCAGGACCCCTACATTAAAAGTGTAATGCTCTACCAGCTGAGCTACAGAGTCGAAAAACTATTTCTTCATTGCGGGTGCAAATATATGATGATTTATTTATTTTGCAATATCTTTTTTGGTTTAATTTAATTATTTTTTTTAATTTATTTATAACCCCTTAATTAAGAAGTATTTGTTAGGATTTTGGCAATATTTATAATCAAAATTTCATTAATTTATCATACTTTTATGCCATAAAAAATTTTTATAATCATGAAAATAATTCTAGTGGGCTACATGGCTTCAGGAAAAACAACGATTGGAAAATTAATTTCTGAGTTGTTAAGTATACCTTTTTTTGATTTAGATTATATTATTGAACAAAAATTGCAGCTAAATATTCATGAAATATTTGAACAGAAAGGAGAATTATTTTTTAGAAAGCAAGAACGAGAAACATTTGAAACTTTTTTAAATTCTACCGATAATTATGTGTTGGCTTTGGGAGGTGGCACACCTTGCTATTTTGATAATTTTTCACTGTATCAAACAGAATATATAAATAGTTTTTATTTGAAAGCTTCAGTTGGTACTTTACTAAATAGATTGGAAACTCAAAAAAGTACCAGACCCATAATTGCTAATTTTAGCAACGAGGCATTAAAAGAATTTGTTGCCAAACACTTATTTGAACGCAATTATTTTTACAATCAGGTACAAACTGTTATTTCTGTTGATGATAAAAACGAAACGGAAATTGTTTCAGAAATTCTTTCTAAATTAACTTAAATACACATAAGAATTCTGTTCTTCAAAAACTACTTGAACGTGTTCTTGTAATGAAGTAGACAAGGACAACCCCTTAAAATCAGCTTTTACGGGGTATTTTTTGTGGTTTCTATCAATCAAAACAGCTGTTTTAAATTTATTTAGTGGTACGTTTAAAAAGTGTTTAATGGCATAAATAAGGGTACCACCAGAATTTAAAACATCATCAACTAAAACTAAATTTTTATTTGCATACGCTTTTTCATCTATTGAGGTTGTAATGCTATCTGCTGGATTTTGTTTGTTAATATGTACTTCACAAAGTGTAATTTTTATATCACTTATACTTCCTAATTGTTGTGCTATTTTTTGAGCAAAAACAAACCCACTATTTGAAATTCCTGCAATAATCAATTCAGAATCGTTTGCAAATGTTTCATATACTTGATACGCAATTCGTTTTGTTTTGTGTTCTATTTCTTTGTGTGTTAAAATAATGTGTTGCATGGTTTTTTTTTTTTCAAATGTAAAAAACAATTCTTTATTAGTATGTGGTTTTATAGAATTTTATGTAACCGGAATCAAAATACGACAATTCTTATCCGTCTATTGATTAAAATATTTTTTATTCAATAACATGCTTTATTCCGTGTAATCGTCAATATCTCTTCGGTCTTTTTTGGTAGGTCTTCCTTCTCCTTTTGCTCTATAATGTTCTTTCGCAAGTTTAATTATTTCCAAATGTTCAAAGGTTTCGGGCGGTGTTTCATCTTTTCTATATAAATCTACAATTTTTGCCGCGACTCTACTGGTTGGAATGTCTAAAACTTTAATAATGTAGTTTATTTGGTCTCTTCGTAGTGTAATTTTGTCTAAAGGAAACACATCTCTTGATGCTTTTGCTTTTACATTATTTACTGAAACATGGCCTTTTTTTATGGCTTCTGCAGCTAAACCCCTAGTTTTAAAGTATCTGATGCACCATAAATATTTATCAATTCGCATAAAATCAAAAATGAATGTTAATATTTGTACAAAAATAAATGAAAATCGTATCTTGCGACCACTTTTTTAAATTAAATTTTTACAAAATGAAATTACCATTAAGATTATTACTTTTAATACCTTTTATATTTATTATGGTAGGTTGTCCTGGTGAAGATACTACAGAAACCTTTCAATCAAGACCTTATTCAGAGGTTTATAATGAAGATATAGCTGAAATTGAAGACTTTATGGATGAACATTTCATTACAGTTGATGCTACGTATAATGTAACTTTTACTAAAATTACTGCTACAACTCCAGGAACGCCAATTTTTGATGCATTAGATACTTCTGCTAGTCAAAATAATCCTTTAAAACCATTAAAATTTAAAACTATTTCAAAAGAAGGAGTGGATCATAAACTTTATTACTTAAAACTAAATGAAGGCGCAGGATCTAATCCAACAAGATTGGATTCGGTTTTCACATCTTATAAAGGATATAAAACTGATTTGTCAAGTTTTGATTCCGCTTCAAGTCCAACTTGGTTTCAATTGCAAGATGTAATTCAAGGATGGCAAGAAGTTTTTCCTGAATTTAAGTCATCCGTAGGACAAACTATTAATTCTGATGGAACTATCACTTTTAATAATTTTGGTGCAGGTATTATGTTTGTTCCATCAGGCTTAGCTTATTTTAGTGGAACTGGTGGAGGTTCAATCGGTTCCTATACACCAATTATTTTTACTTTTAAATTAATAAAAGTAAGATACAAGGATCATGATGGAGATAAAATTTTATCGAAAGACGAATATGGTGGACCCACATCAGGGTCTCCGCTAGATACCGACGGTGACGGAAAACCTGATTATGCCGATTTTGATGATGATAATGATGGTAAATTAACTAAAGAGGAAATTCGAATTACAGCAGGTGTTACAGGTTGGTATACATATAACTTAATACCTGATTGTGCTGGGATAGTTTTTGGAAGTCCAGGTTTTAATAAAAGAAGACATCTAGATACATCTTGTCAATAATTTTTAAATCCTGCTAAAAGCAGGTTTTTTTATTTGTAATACTAATCTGAAACTTTATCTTTGTTAAAAATAGTATTATGACAAACTTACAATCAATCATAGAAAAGGCATGGGAAAACCGTGAACTTTTGCAACAAGAAGCCACACAAAACGCCATAAGGGAAGTTGTTGAATTATTAGATAATGGTTCGCTACGCGTGGCAGAGCCAGTTGCAAATGGTTGGCAAGTAAACGAATGGGTCAAAAAAGCGGTTGTAATGTATTTTCCCATACAGAAAATGGAAACATTAGAAGCTGGTATTTTTGAATACCACGATAAAATTCCTTTAAAAAGAAACTTTGCCGAACGAGGCATTCGAGTGGTACCAAATGCTGTAGCTCGCCATGGTGCTTATATTTCATCGGGTGTAATTTTAATGCCTTCTTATGTGAACATTGGTGCATACGTAGACGAAGGGACTATGGTTGATACTTGGGCAACCGTTGGAAGCTGTGCACAAATTGGAAAACATGTTCATTTGAGTGGCGGAGTAGGTATTGGTGGCGTTTTAGAACCTTTACAAGCGGCACCAGTAATTATTGAGGACGGCGCATTTATTGGTTCTCGTTGTATAGTTGTAGAAGGTGTAAGAGTAGAAAAAGAAGCCGTTTTAGGTGCAAATGTTTGCTTGACCGCTTCCACTAAAATTATTGATGTTACTGGAGCTGAACCAATAGAATACAAAGGAATTGTACCTGCAAGATCTGTAGTAATTCCTGGAACATATACAAAGAAATTTCCTGCTGGAGATTTTCAAGTGCCTTGTGCTTTAATAATTGGACAAAGAAAAGCTTCTACAGATTTAAAAACGTCTTTAAACGATGCTTTGCGCGAATATAATGTAGCGGTATAATGAAAATTTTAGTAATTCAAAAAAAAAGAATTGGAGATGTACTCACAAGTACTATTATTCTGGAAGCACTCAGAGCGCATTTTCCTGATGCTGAATTACATTATTTAGTGTACGAAAACAGTTATGCTGTAGTAAAAAACAACAAATTCATAGATAAAATTGTAATTCTGGATGAAAAATCAAGAAAAGGGAAATTGGCCTTTCTTACTTTTTTATTCAAAATCAGAAAAGAAAAATACGACATTGTTATTGATGCTTATGGGAAACCAAATAGCGTAATATTGGCTTGGTTTTCGGGTGCAAAAAAAACAATTTCATTTGAAAAAAGTTATTCGAAGTTGCTATTAACAAATGTTGTAAATAGAAAGATGTCTTCAGATTCAAATGCTTCCAAAGCACTGGAGCACAGAATGGCTTTGTTGAAACCCTTAGGAATTAACTTTAAATTATTGGCACCAAAATTATTTTTATCTGAAGAAGAAATTAATATTGGAAAGCAAAAATTAATTGAAGCCAAAATTGATATTTCTAAAAATTTATTAATGATTAGCGCTTTAGGTAGTCAAGATGTAAAGAATTATCCGTTGCCTTATATGGCACAAGTTTTAGATTATATTGTTGAACAAAAAGAAGTACAAATTTTATTTAATTATCTTCCGTGGCAACAAAATCAGGCCATTGAAATATATAATTTATGCAACGAAACTACTAAAAAAAATATTTTTATTGATTTTTTTCAAGAAGATTTGCGTGAATTTTTAGCTATTTTGTTTCACTGTCAAGCCCTAATTGGAAATGAAGGAGGCGCTGCAAATATGGCAAAAGCATTACAAATACCAACTTTTAGTATTTATTCGCCGGGAATTATGAAAGCAAGTTGGAATTTATTTGAAAACACAACTACCAATATTTCTGTTCATTATGATGATTATCCTCACGAATTGCCTAACGAAGGCGATTTATTTGAAAAATACAGTAAATTTAAACCCAATTACTTTTACAAAACGTTACATGATTTTTTAAATTTTAATTGTAAGTAAATGAAGATAGGATTTGAAGCCAAACGCGTTTTTCATAACAAAACTGGTTTAGGAAATTACGGTAGAGATTTGGTTCGCGTGTTAGCAACATATTTTCCAGAGAACAAGTATTTTTTATACAATCCTAAAAAAAATAAAACTCCTCTTTTTGTCACAAATAACACAAATGTTTTTGAGAAAAATCCAAGATCTAAATTCGATCAAAAATTTAAAAATTATTGGCGACAAAATACTGTTGTTAAAGATCTTATTAAAGATGAAATAGTTTTATATCACGGACTTTCAGGAGAATTGTCTTCAGGTTTGTCTAAAAGCGGGATTAAATCGATAGTTACTATTCACGATTTAATTTTTGTTAGATATCCTAAATTATATTCTTTTTTTGATAGAAAAATTCATTTTTATAAGTTTAAAAAAGCCGCTAAAAATGCCAATTTAATTATTGCAATAAGCGAGCAAACAAAAAAAGATATTATTTCATATTTGAACATTGATGCAAGTAAAATAGTAGTAGTTTATCAAGGTTGTCAAGATGTTTATAAAAAAGAGTATTCTGAATTAGAAAAACAAATTGTTTCAAAAAAGTATAATTTGCCTTCAAAATTTGTACTAAATGTTGGTACAATAGAAGAAAGAAAAAATGCATTAACCATTGTAAAATCAATAAAAAAATTGGATATTGATTTAGTTTTAATTGGAAAACAAACAGATTATTGCCAAAAAATTCAACAATATATTTCGGAAAATAATTTAAAGAATCGTGTTCATTTTTTGAAAGGATTAACAAATGAAGAATTAGCTATTACTTATCAATTGGCGTCAGTTTTTGTTTACCCATCACTATTTGAAGGCTTTGGAATACCAATTATAGAAGCATTGTATTCTAAAACACCAGTTATTACTACAAAAAATGGTGTATTTTCTGAAGCTGCTGGACCAAATTCGTTATACATTGAACCCTTTGACGAGAGAGATTTAGCAAATAAGATTTCTCTTATATTAAAAGATGAATTACTTGCTTCAACAATGAAGGAGGAAGGATGGCAATTTGTTCAGCAGTTTAACGATGAAGAAATTGCAAAAAATATTATGAATTGTTATCATCAAGTTCTTTCAACCTAGCATATTTAAGATAATTGCTAAATGCTGCAAACATACTCCATGTAAATCCTGCATAACCATTTAAAAAATTGCGTTGCAAAACATAGTATCTAAAAAAGTCAAACGGAAATTTTATAATTATTTTTAAAATACTACTTTTTTTATTTTTTTCGTAAAGCAATTCGCCACTCAGCATGGCATATTTAATTTGTTTTTGAATAGCAGTATTTACATCAAAAACTGTATAATGAAGCATTTCTTGATGTAATTTTCCAATCTTTCCATTTATTTCAATGGTTTCATGTACTTTATTTGGAGTAAACTTCCCAAAATTTTTATCAAATAATCTTACAATTGGTCGTTTACTTTCCGCGCCATTTCTAAAAATTTTATTTAAAAAAACATGTGTTCTAGGAATGGTATAGGCGTTTATATTTTCTTGATGTTTTATGTTGTGTAGTTCTGTAATTAAAGCATCAGATAATACTTCATCAGCATCTAAAGAAAGTACCCAATCATGAGTTGTTTGTTCTAAGGCAAATTGTTTTTGCAAACCGAAATTTTCAAATTTATGTGAAATTACTTTTGCACCAAATGATTCACATATAGAAACTGTGGCATCTGTACTTCCAGAATCCACAACAATAATTTCGTCAAATGTTTTTAGTTTTTCTAAACATTTTGAAATAATATGTGCTTCATTATAGGTGATTATAAATATTGAAATTTTATGTTTCATTGTTCAAATATTTAGATAAACCATTTTGAATGGCAATCACTTTATTTTTTTTATTAAACTGTCTTATGTTATTATTTTTTAACCAATTGTCTTTCGTTGCGTAACTTCTATTATGATTTAAATGCAAACAAATGGCACTGTATCTTATTTGCTTACCTTTTATGTTGTTGTGTAACAAACGTTCGCCAATTTCTCTATCTAATCCGCCGTATTTCATGTCTTCATTAAAACCATTTACAGCTATTAAATCTTCTTTAAAACAAGAAGTATTGTGTCCATTAAATGTTTTTTTTGTAGGTGTTATCCAATTCATTAAATAGCCAAAGATTTTATTTTTTGTAAGTTTTATCAACTTATAATTCCATTTCAAACCATTTTCTTTAAGCCATTTGGTTTGAAAACAACTTTGCTTTTTTATGTCAATTTCTGAAATAGAATTGGAAACAAAATCATTTAATTTGAAGTAACCACCAGACAAAAAATAGCCTTTTTTCATATGTTTTAAATGGGTTGCTACAAAATCATTACGTGGAATACAATCTCCGTCCGAAAATAAAATATACTGACAAGAAGCTTGAATAATGGCCTTGTTTAAGACTTTAGTTTTTTGAAAGCCTTCATCTTTTTGCCAAACATGAACAATAGGTTTTTTAAATACAGTTTGAAATCTATCAATTACACTTTTTGTATGATTTGTAGATCCGTCATCGGCAATAATCAATTCAAAATCGGTGTGTGTTTGCACAGCGTAGCCCCATAAAACCTTTTCCAACCAAGTTTCAGAATTGTAAGTAGTAAGTATTATAGAAATTGTACTCAAAAAAGATTATTTTAAATTTTTTAGAATTAAAAATTCTTTGAAAGTACCAAATATATATTTTTTTTCTTTCATGGCTTGTAAAAAAAGGCTTAATCTTTCCGTCATTGCATTACCGGAGTTTTTACTTACATATTTAGGGAAATTATAAACGGTTTTATCATCAAGTAGTGTGAATTCCCAAGGATGAAAATATATATTTAAATAACCGTCATTTTTATAGGTCCATTTTGCTAAAAATTTATAAATACCTAAAGGTAAATTATGAAAAGACAGCCAAAATAAAGGAAATCGTATAATTGGACTTACAGATGCGGGTATTTGCCAAACATTATGTAATTTAAAATAGGTTCTGGGTTTATCTAAATGATTATATCTTCCGGGCAAAAATGTTGGATTAATTGAGGAATTGTAAAGATATCCTGCATTTTCAATTTCTCGTTCATCTACGGGATACATTCTAGGCATTCTAAATCCAATCACTTCAGAATTTGAAAGTGCTTCTAGGGCTTCTTTTGATTGTTTTAAATGGGTAATTTCAAAATTACTATGATAATAGGTATGTGATGCCAATTCATGACCTTCATTAATAATTCTTTTAATTAAATGAGGTACTTTTTTAGCAAATACAACAGTTGAAAAAAACGTAGCTTTAATTTGATGTTTTTGCAGTATATTTAAAATTATTTCAGTTCCTTTTTCTGAAACGGCAATTTGATTTTCAAAGGAAATATCTTTACCATACTCAAAAGGCATGTCAAACTCTTCTATATCGAAACTCAGTAAAATCATTTGTAATTGGTGCTGCTAATAATATAATTTGGTCTTCCTTTAGATTGCATAAATAATTTACCAATATACACACCAATTATTCCCAATACTACCAAATTAAGTCCTCCAAAGAACACAACTGTTGTAATTACAGAAGCCCATCCTGAAATTACATGTCCATAATATACACTATACAAAACATAAGCAATGTAAAACATAAAAGCCATTAAAGATAAACTAACACCTAAAATAATAGCCATTGAAAGTGGTTTTGTGCTAAAAGAAGTAATGCCTTGAACGGCAAATCGCATCATTTTTCCGACTGTATATTTGCTTTTTCCTGAAAATCTTTCATTTGGTTCATAATGAACAGCAAATTGCTTGAAACCAACCCAATTTATTATGCCTCTAATAAACAATTCATTTTCTGTGAAATCCGAAAATACTTGTGCTACTTTTTTGTCAATTAATCTAAAATCAGCTGTTCCGGGTTCAAATTTAATATCTGAAAGCTTATTCATCAGGGTATAAAAAAGATTGGATGTCTTATTTTTAATAAAACTTAATTTTTTATCTTCTCCTCTAATTGTATAAACTACTTCATAGCCTTCTTCCCATTTTTCAATAAGTTTTGGAATTATTTTTGGTGGATGTTGCATGTCGCCGTCCATAGAAATAATTGCGTCAACGTCATTTTTCACTAAATCAATTCCTGCTTTAAGGGCGTTTTGATGTCCAAAATTTCTTGATAATTCTAAATAAAAAACATGCTGATGTTCCTTTGATTTTTCTTTTAAAATCTCGACAGTTTTATCACTTGACCCGTCATCAACAAAAACAAACTTAAAAGTATAGTTTACATTTTTAATGGTTTCATTTAAGGCATGTATTAAAACATCAATGTTAGTCGCTTCATTATATGAAGGTATCACTACGGCAATGGATTTATTCATGAGCAATGGATGAATTTGGTTCTTTTTTTAATGTAAGCAACTCGTAACTAATTTGAAACCAAATTAGTACACATGGCAATGCTTTTAATGCATATGGTTTTACATAAGTTTCTCGTATAAACTTCGGAAATAAATCTGAAGGTGAAAAACTTGTTAAAATCATAGCAAATATAAACAAAAACCATGTCCATTTAGTTTTTTCTTCTTGAATAACAAACCAAATGGCTACACCAACAAAAGCAATAATATAGGTAGGACTCTCTGACCCCGAACTAAAAATAACAGTAAAAATAAGAACTGAAGACAATAATAATAACTGAAACTGGTGATTAGAAAACATTTTAAATCGAAAGTATGGTAATCCGAAAAGTAACAAACCAGGAATTAAAAACAGCATATTTGAAAGATGTGGCATATTTAATGTTTTTCTAACCATTCCCATTATTGAAATGTCTTGCATAGAAGTTAAGGAAGCATTTTCATTATTTTTTTCTAATAATCTGCCAAACCATTCTGAATAACTATTTATTATAAATTCTGGAGAAGAAATAGCCATTGGCAATACAAAAAATACAACAGACCAAATAACCAATGATCCAATAAATTTTATTTTATTTTTTGAAAAGAAGAAAAATGCTAAGCCAACTATGCCGTATAATTTTATGAATGTTCCTAAAACAATTAAACAAGCAGACCAAAAATCTTTTTCTTTCTCTATTAAAACATATGATAAAATAATAATGCTAGTCATTATAGGATTAAATTGTTGTCCTAAAATAGCGGTTAAAAATTCGTGTGCACAAATCCATAAAACTAGATTGATTTTAGAGCTTTCTAAGTTTATTTGGCGAATCGCGTAAACTAAAACTAAAGCATTAAATACGCACCATAAAACCATACCAACACTATCTGGCAACAATGCAAAAGGAGCAATAAAAAGACTGAAAATAGGGCCGTAATGGTTGTGGTCAAAGTATAAATCTGGATAAGTTGCGTATAATGATTTTTGTTCTAAAGTATGATAAAATACGTATTTATAAATAAGGTAATTGTTGTTATTACCTATTAGAAATTGTTTTATTGCAGAAATTGTTGCAAATAAAATCCAAATAGCCAGTATTATTTTTTTATTATTTAAAAGCTTTGAAATCATAAACCTAATCTTTTTTTGAGGTCTCTTTTCTTGGCGGCACCTTTAAAAAAAGCATCTGTGTAATGCCACATTAATTGAAAAACTTCCTCTTTTGGTTTGTTATATAATTTAGCATATTCTGCACTTATTATCTGAACCATATACTCTGAAGGTGTTAATTTACAGAGGTTTTTCATTCTTAAATTGAAATCCATTTCTTTATGAAATCTCATTCTATTTAAATCAATAAGAAAAAAATCAAAAGTGCCTGATTCATTTTTTTTAATTAAAGTATTTCCAGGGGAATGATCTTTAAATTCAATTCCTGATTCGTGTAATTTAAAACAAAAATGCGCTAGTTCTTTTAAAATTGCATCTGTGTCCGGACTATTTACAACAAACAAATCTTTAAAGACATAATCGGCATTTATATGTTCGCAAACATAATAGCTATCTAAAAGGCGCCACCATTTTCTGTTTTCATAATAGCCAATTGGATTTGGTGTACCTATGTTTTTTTTTTGTAGAATCTTTCCAAATTCATAGGATCTTTGGGCTTTAGATTTTCTAAAATGTCTGTAAATTATTCCGTTAATTAGTATGGGTATTTTAAATGATTTAATATTTAAAATGATAGAGTTGTAAGGAAAGGTTTTAATGACATTTCTTTTCCCTGCAACTAATAAATCGCCTTCGGTTCCAAAATTATTAATGATGTTAACTATCGATTTATCCATAGGTTGAATTTGAAATACAAATGTAATTGAAATCTTTGTAAAAAAACAATATCTTTGTTTTTTTAAAAAAGTAAATATGTTGCATAAAATTGCTGTAATTAGTTTTGATCATTGGAATTATGATGCCCATATTGTTACTGCATTACAGAAAAAAGGCATAGAAAGTTTTCATATAAAAATTGGCAGTTTCAAATATAAAAATAATTGGGAGCGCATTTTAAATAGCTTATCTAAAATGTTTTTAGGTAAAAATCCTAAACTAAAAAAGCGCCAAGATTATATTCTTCAAGAGCTTGAAAAAAGCGGTTTTCAAAATCAAATTTTAGTAATTAATCCAGAATTAATTGATTTAGACTATCATTTAGAAATTAAAAAACATACCGAAAAATACATTGCTTATTTGTACGATAGCGTCGCTAGATGCTCAGTAAATCATCTTTTAGAAGACGTTTTTGATGAAATTTTTTCTTTTGATAAAAATGATGTTTCTACTTATGGATTTAAAGAAATTACAAATTATATTTATTTTGAACCAAATGTAAATAATAATCCGGTTAAGCAGAATTTTATTTATATTGGCTCAATAGATAATAGATTGAACTATTTAAATAATTTTGCAGTACATTTAAATAAACAGCAGCAAACTTTTCTTTTTTATGCCATCGGAAAAAAAGCATTTGTCAATAAATTGAAACAATTATTTTTAGGAAAAAACAAGAATATAATCTTTTATAATAATAGATTTTCCCAAGAAGAAACATTAAAAATGTATGCTGAAAGTGAAACTATTATTGATTTAGTTCGAGATAATCAATCCGGTTTAAGTTTTCGTATTTTTGAAGCTTTAGGTTTACAAAAAAATGTAGTTACCAACAATAAATCCATAACTTCTTATGATATTTATAATTCTGGGAAAATTGTTTGTTTAGATAATTTGGCTGATATAAATAAAGTAACTTTTAGCAATGAAAATTATTCGAATGAACTCATTAAAAAATATAGTATTGATAATTTTATAAAAAATATTTTTCAATTATGACGAAAAAGCGAATTTTGGTAATGATGACTGCAGATGTTAAAATTTGTAATTCGGTTAAAGATAATCTAGAATTTTTAGATTATGAAGTTGTTCTGATTGCAAATAATGACTTTAAATATAAAAATATTAAAGACAGGTTAGTTAATTTCTATAAAAAAGTATTTAAAAGCGATAAAAGCTACAAAAGACAATTAATTAGAAATTATGAAGAAAATCAGAACTTATTTTTTTTGGAACAGCAAAAAACAAATTTTGATTTTACATTAGTTATAAGACCAGATAAATTTAGTTTAAAAGTTTTAGAAACAGCAAAAATAAAATCCAAAAAAATGGTGGCTTATCAATGGGATGGCATGTCTAGATTTCCTGAAGTTGCAGAAACAATTGACTTTTTTGATGATTTTTATGTTTTTGATGAAAGTGATATTGAAAAAAATTCAAAAAAATTGAATTTAACAACAAACTTTTATTTTGATTGTTATCATTCATTATTTCAAAAGCAAACTATTTATGACGTTTATTTTATTGGAACTTATGATTCTCGAATTAATGATTTAATTAGTATTTGTGAAAAATTATCGGTTTTAGGTTTAAAGTTAAATATTTTATTAGCAACCTCACCTAAAAAACATTTAATGCAATATAAATACATAAAATATATTAAAAAGCCATTGACATATTACGAGAATTTAGAATTGCTATCACAATCTAAAATTATTATTGATTTGGCTCATAAAAACTTACATACTGGATTATCTTTCAGAGCTTTTGAATCAGTTGGATATGACAAAAAATTAATTACAACAAATAAATTAATAAAATCATTTGATTTTTATAATCCACAAAATTTTTTTGTATTTAATGATGATAGAACAGATTTGATAGAATTTGTAAAATCAGAATACATTTCTATTCCGAAAACGATTAAAAATAAATATAGTTTCTCAAATTGGTTTAATTACATGTTTAAAATACAACCATTTGAGAATATTACTAATGAATAAATAGAAGTTTATTTATAATCAATTCGCACAATATAATAATTTAAAACACATGAAAATATCTGTTGCACTTTGCACTTATAATGGTGAAAAGTATATTGTAGAACAATTAGATTCAATATTTAATCAAACCAAACCAGTTGATGAAATAGTTATATGTGATGATATTTCTTCAGACGAAACTCACAATATTATTATTCAATATTGCAATAAATTTCCAAATATTATTAAGTTTCATATCAATGAAATAAATTTGAGAAGTGTAAAAAATTTTGAAAAAGCCGTTTCATTATGTACTGGCGATATAATTTTTCTTTCTGATCAAGATGATAAATGGTTACCCGAAAAAGTTGCAGACATTGTTCATTATTTTGAATTGAATCCTCAAATTAGTGTGGTGGCAACAAATGGTAATTGTATCAATGAAAATTCTGAATTAATAAATGATTTTCTTATCTGGGATGTTCCTCAATTATTTATAGACAACAAAATACATCTTGATTATTATTATTTAATTTCTTGTTTTTTTAATATTGCCACAGGTGCAACAATGGCATTGAGAAGCAAATTTATTAGCGAATGTGTGCCGTTTCCGTTGATTCCGAATTTTCATCATGACGAATGGATTGCAAGGGCTGCTAGTTCTAAAGGTCAGTTTTCTTTCTTGCCTAAAAAATATATTAATTATAGGATTCATGACGAACAACAAGTTGGTGGAATTTTGTATGATTTAGATGATAAAAATAAAAAAGAATTATTAAGTTTATTAGATTTGACTAACTATGAAATTGATTTTTTTCAATTTAAAAGAAGAATTAAAAGGTTATGTACTGCTTATTATACTAATAAGAAATTAGCTCAATTAGGTGAAATTAATGAAGTTTTCAATACAACACTATCCAACATTCGTATCTTGGTTGAAGGTTACAAAATAAATATGAAAAAAAAATATCCTATATTGGCATTTTTTCTTCATTATTCAGATAAAATTTTAAACAAAAGACAATTAAACTAAAACAAAATTAAAATATAAATTATGTTAAAAAAGTTAGCAAAACTAAGATTATTAAAAAATTATTTTTCTCTAAAAGATGCCCTTTCATTATATTTTGGTTTAAAGAACAATAATGAGGAAATTAATCTTTCCAATTTAGGAAGAAAAATATATTTACGAAAAAACACAAAGGATGCAGAAACATTTGAAGAAATATTTTTATCAAGTTTGTATGACACTAATTTCCCAATTGTTCCAAAAACAATTGTAGATGCTGGCGCAAATGTAGGTTTGGCTTCCTTATTTTTTAGAATGAAATATCCAAAGGCAAATATTGTCGCCATTGAAATTGAAGAACAAAATGTAGAAGCAATAAAAAAAAATACAGTAAATTTTTCTAATTTTGAAATTAAACACAATGCTTTATTTAATAAAAAAGCATATTTTAAAATTATTGACCCTTATAACGCAACAAATAGTTTTCAAATAGTTGAAACAACCAATCCAGATGAAGCTAACAGTACTTCAGTAACTTTAGATGAAATTTTAACTAAAAATAATTGGGAAACCATAGATATATTAAAAATTGATATTGAAGGTGCTGAAAAAGATTTATTCGAAAAAAATTACGAGAACTGGTTACCAAAAACTAAAATAATTATGGTTGAAACGCATGATAGAATGATTCCAAAATGTTCCTATACCGTAATGAAAACAATTAATGAATTTAATTTTATTCTTTACACTACAACTGAAGGAACATTAATTTACTATAATTTAGATCATATTAAACTTCCTTAAAATGATTACTATTTCAACAGAAGTAAACAACGCTTACGAAGTCATAAAAAATGGAGGAATTATACTATATCCTACAGATACCGTTTGGGGAATTGGCTGCGATGCCTCAAATGAAGAAGCAGTTGCCAAAATTTATGCTTTAAAACAAAGAGAAGAAAGCAAAAGTATGATTTGCTTGATGAACGGCGAGAAAATGATGTACCAAGTTTTTGCTAAAATTCCGGAAGTAGCATGGGAAATTTTAGACCATTCAGAACGGCCAACAACTCTAATTTTAGATCAACCAAAAAATGTAGCTAAAAATATAATTGCAGAAGATAATACCTTGGGAATCAGAATAGTAAAGGAACCATTTTGTTTTAAATTAATGGAACGTATGAAACGACCATTAGTTTCTACCTCTGCAAATATTTCTGGAAATGCTACACCAATGAATTTCAAAGAAATTTCCCAAGAAATTATAAAAGGAGTCGACTATGTTGTAAATTTGCATCACGATAAAGTTTGCAAAAAACCATCAGCCATTATCAAATTAACATTAGACAGTCAGGTAAGGGTGATTAGAAAATAATAATTTGAAGATTTGAAGATTTGAAAGTTAATGAATTTTCAAATAGACTAATTTTCAAATTTTCAAATTAAAGCATGAATTACAAACAACATTTAGAAAATAAAATTTTCAAAATCATTTCACAAGCTGCACAAGAACTAAACCTTGAGAGTTATGTTATTGGCGGATTTGTTCGTGATATTTTATTAGATAGAAATCATAAAAAAGATATCGACATTGTGGCTGTCGGTAGCGGTATTGAATTGGCATTAAAAGTTTCCGAATTACTTCCTAACCATCCAAAAGTTCAAGTTTTTAAAAATTACGGAACTGCCATGTTACGTTATAAGGAAATGGATATCGAGTTTGTAGGTGCCAGAAAAGAATCTTATACAAACGACAGTAGAAATCCTTTAGTAGAAATTGGTACTCTAAAAGACGACCAAGAACGACGAGATTTTACCATTAATGCAATGGCTTTTTCATTAAATTCGGATAATTTCGGAGATTTAGTGGATCCATTTAATGGTGTTTCAGATTTAGAAAATAAAATTTTAAAAACACCCTTACATCCAGATATTACTTATTCTGACGATCCATTGCGTATGATGCGTGCCATTAGGTTTGCTTCGCAATTGCATTTTCAAATTGAAAGAGAATCGCTTGATGCTATTACTAAAAATGCAAACAGAATTTCTATTGTTTCTGGTGAAAGAATTGTAGATGAATTAAATAAAATTTTAGCTTCAGATAAACCTTCAATTGGTTTTTTACATTTATATCAAACTGGTTTATTGGATATCATTCTTCCTGAATTGACCGCTCTCAATAACGTTGAAGAAGTAGAAGGTCACACACATAAAAACAATTTTTACCACACTTTAGAAGTAGTAGATAATATTTGTCCCAATACAGATGATGTTTGGTTGAGATGGTCGGCATTATTGCATGATATCGGAAAAGCACCTACTAAAAAGTTCAATAGCAAGCAAGGTTGGACTTTTCATGGGCACGAATTTTTAGGCGGTAAAATGGCAAAAAAAATCTTTGAAAGACTTCATATGCCTTTGAATCAAAAAATGAAGTTTGTTCAGAAAATGGTCATGATGAGTTCTCGACCAATTGTAATAGCTGAGGAAATTGTTACCGATTCAGCAGTTCGTCGTTTACTTTTTGATGCCGGTGAAGATATAGAAAATTTAATGATACTTTGCGAAGCGGACATCACGACAAAAAACAGTAAAAAATTCCAAAAATATCATAATAATTTTAAAATTGTTCGACAGAAAATAGTTGAAGTAGAGGAGAAGGACAGAGTTCGCGTTTTTCAACCACCTATTTCTGGAGAGGAAATTATGGAACTATTTGGATTAAAACCATGCCGAGAAATTGGAGTTTTAAAAGAAGCTGTAAAAGAAGCGATTTTAGAAGGCGAAATTCCAAATGAATATGAAGCTGCTAAAGAATTTGTTCTAAAGCGTGCTGAAAAAATGGGATTAAAAAATATATAATTAAATTATAATAATATTTAAATCTTCCAGTCTTAACTAATGAAAAAATATTTTCTTACAACAGCAAAAACAGCTTTAATTTTAGTATATCTAGTTATATTAGCTGGTGCTTTGGTACGAATGACTGGTTCGGGAATGGGTTGTCCAGATTGGCCAAAATGCTTCGGATATTATATTCCGCCAACTGAGCAGAAAGAACTTGAATTTAAACCTAATAATTCGTACGATGAAGGCCAAGTTATAATTAAAAATGAGGCTTTACTTGTAGCTAAATCAGATTTTATATCTACAAATTCCTTTTCAGAATCTAATTGGGGTCCTTACTCCAAACACGATTATGCTATTTTCAACCCACTACATACATGGATTGAGTTTATTAATAGATTACTTGGCGCTTTGGCTGGAGTTGCATGTTTTATTACTTTAATTCTAGCATTTGGATTTTGGAAAGAAAATAAAAAAATAGTAGTTTATTCTCTTTTGGTTTGTTTACTAATGGGTTTTCAAGCTTGGTTGGGAAAAACGGTTGTGGATTCGGTATTAAGTCCGGTTAAGATTACCACTCATATGTTAACTGCCTTTTTAATTGTAGCGATGCAATTGTATGTTATTTATGTAGTTTCGGCTAAAAATTATGTCAGAAAATACGATAAAAAGTTTAGTATAACACTTGTTGTAGTGCTAATTCTTACTGTTGTTCAAGTGGTTTTAGGAACATATGTTCGAGAGTTTATTGATACAATTGAAAAATCGGGTGCTCCAAAAACGTTTTGGTTATTGCAACCTGAAATCACTTTTTATTTCCATCGAAGTTTTTCAATAGTAGTCCTTTTAGCCAATTTATATTTACTACTTCGAAACAGAAATCTTCAACTGGGTTTTGAAAAAGTAAATTGGGTAATTAGAATTTTAATTTTTGAAATTATTTTGGGCGTTATTATGGTGTATGCCGATTTTCCTTTTGGAAGTCAGACTTTACACTTGGTGTTGGCTACTTTCTTGTTTAGTGCGCAATTTTATTTACTTTTAGAAAATAGTAAAACTACAAAAAATCAAAAGTAATTAGCGGCTAAACTATATTGTCACAATTTAAAACAAAAAAGACTGCAAATGGCAGTCTTTTTTGTTTAGTAAACGTAAATGTTTAAATACTATTCAACTTTTTCAGTTTGTCTTTCCAAGTTTGTAATTCCTCTTTGTGTTTTTCAATATTTTTTTGAACTTCTTTCAAAAATGGATTTTCTCCTTTTTTGTTGTTACTAAAAAAACCAATATTGTTTTCTAATTGATTGATTTCATTATTCAACTCGTCAATTTTTCTTCTCATAAAAATTTGTTCGTTGGCAATCGCTCTTTGGTCATTTCCTTCTGAAAGTTGGTCTAAACGGTTGCTAAATTTCATCATTTCAGAGTCTTTTTTAGATAAACTTAGTTTTTCAAACAATGCATCTAAAATCTTATTGAATTTCCCTTCAATATGACGACGATTTTGAGGCACTTTACCTAATTGTTTCCAAGCAGCAATATGTGCTTTTATGGCATCTAAATCAGTTTTATGATCACCTACTAATTCAAAGGCACGTATAATTTCTAAATATTCTTTTTTCTTTTCAAAAGCTTCAACTTCTTCGCCAATTTCTTCTTTTCTTGAATCGTGTAATCTGTCAAAATAAGCATTACAAGTTTTTTTGAACGTTTCCCAAATTTCATTAGAAAGTTTTCTTGGTACATGACCAATTTTTTTCCATTCTTCCTGAATTTGTTTCATTATTGGAGTAGTGGCATCAAAATCTTCAGTATCGATATATGATTTTGCTTTCTCAATTAAAGCCAATTTCAGCTCTAAATTACGATGTTGTTCGTTTTTAATATCTTTATAAAATGAATTTTTTGTAACATTAAATGCACGAACGGCATTTTTAAAATTAGTCCAAGTAGCTTCAGTAGCTTCAGCAGGAACACGTCCGGCTTTAAAGAATGCATCGCGTAAAGCTTCTAATTTTACAATTTGATTTTGCCATTCACCGTGATTATTAACTTTTTCAGTGCTTAATAGATTTACTTCAGCAATAATTTCGTTTTTTCGAGTTAAATTTTCTTGTTCTTGTTCTTTAAATTGTCCGGCTAATGCTTCTCGTTTGTCGTGAAGAATTTTTGTTATTTCACTAAATTCTTGCCAAATTTTTTCTCTATTTTCTTTGTCAACAGGTCCAATTTCTTCTTTCCAAACACGGTGTAATAACTGAAGTTCTCTGAAAGATTTGGTTAAATCGGTTTGTTCAATTAAAAGTTTAGCTTTTGCAATAATTTCTAACTTCTGCTCTAAATTATTCTTAAAATCTGCGTCTCTAATTTCTCTATCTAAATGTACAATTTCGTAAAATCTATCTACATGAAAATGAAAATTATTCCAAACTAAATTATATTTGTCTTTAGGTATGGCTCCAGAGTTTTTCCAACGTTCTCTAATGTCGTTGAATTTTTTAAACATTTCTGAAATATTAGAATCAGTACTAGCAATTAATGCTTTTAATTCTTCTATTAAGGCTGTTTTTTCTGTAAAATTATTTTTTAGTTGATTTTCAATATTTTTAAAATTCGTATTTCTTTTGTTGCGAAAAGCATCTAATAATTGATCAAATTTTACTTTTACTGGGGAATGGTATTCAAATTCAGTAGCGGTTTCATTTTCAGCATAAAACGCAACTCTTTTTTCTTCAAGCATTTGATGGTAATGATTTAAAAATGCTTTTTTTACATCTTCAATTTGATTTTTAAAAACCAATGCTTTTTCATGATTTACAAGTATTGCCAATTCGGCAACTAATTCTTCTAATGAAAGAAGTTCATAATCCTTTATTTCTATTTCTAAATCATCTTGAAAAGAACCATCTTGGCTAGCTTCCGCCAAATTATTATCTATTTCATCTTGTGCAGAAACTGAGGTTTCTTCTTCTAAAGTTTGTGAAACCGTTTCAGTATCAGTTACTTCTAAAACTTCACTTTCTGATTCAGTTGTTACCGGATTAGTTGATTCGTTTTCAATTGAAGCGGTTTGCTCTTGTCCATCTGCTTGTTGCAGGTTATCATTCAATTCTTCTAACATGTTATAATGCTTAAGTTAAGGGTTCGAAGATACCAAAAGAGGTGCGAAATACAAAGAAATTGCACTAAAATATCTTAATAAACTTTATTTGTTCCAGATTAACCAAGCTTTTTCCGCTTGATTAATTAACATTTCGTAACCATTTTTTGTGGTAGCTCCTGATTTTTTTGCCTTTTTTAAAAAAGCACTTTCTTCTGGGTTGTATACCAAATCAAAAGCGATATGTTTGGCTGAAAATAAGGAATAATCTAATTTTGGTGCTTCTGAAATATTTGGAAATGTTCCTATTGGTGTGGTATTAATTATGATTTGATATTCGTCAAAAATTCCTTTATTAATTTCATTGTATCCAAATTCAAATTCTGACGGTTTTCTGGATACAAAATCAAATTCAATATTTAGTTTTTTTAAGGCAAAAGCAACGGCTTTACTAGCGCCACCAGTTCCTAGAATTAACGCTTTTTTGTGGTTGTTTTTTAATAATGGTTTTATTGATTTTTTAAAACCATAAAAATCGGTATTGTAACCTTTTAATTTTTTGTTTTTGGAAACTGAAATACAATTAACCGCTCCAATTTTTTTTGCGTTTTTTGAAATTTTATCTAAAAAAGGCATAACGCTTTCTTTGTACGGAATGGTTACATTTAATCCAACTAATCCTTTTGATTTCTTAATAATTTCGGTAAAAGCTTTAATATTTTCAATATCATAGTTTTCATAATCACAATTGTGAAAATGATTTTGCGTGAATTTTTCAGTAAAGTATTTTTTTGAAAAAGAATAGTTTATATTTTTTCCTACAAGTCCAAATTTGCGCTGTTTTTTTTGAAATTTATTTTTCATTTCCGTTAAGCTTTTTGAAACTTGGATTTGAAAATTTTAATAAAAATTGGCAAAACAGAAAGTAGCACAATCCCTAACACTAGTTTTTCAAAATTATTTTTTACTATCTCAAATTGACCTAAAAAATAGCCTAAAAGCGTAATTCCTGCAACCCAAAGTACGGCACCTAAAATACAATTTAGAATGTAATTTTTATATTTCATACTTCCAGCTCCAGCCACAAATGGTGCAATTGTTCTTACAATAGGTACAAAACGAGCCATTATGACTGCTTTTCCTCCATTTTTTTCAAAGAATACTTCTGTTTTTTCAATATATTCTCTTTTTAAGAACAGAATTTTCTTTTTTTGTTTAATTAATTCACCGAATTTATGCCCTACAAAGTAATTTAAATTATCACCTAAAAGTGCTGCAAGAATTAACAAAGGGATAATAATAATTAAGCTTAATTTTCCAGTTGTAGCTGCAATTACTCCAATTGCAAAAAGCATTGAATCTCCAGGTAATAAGGGCATAATTACAAATCCTGTTTCAACAAATACAACTAGAAATAAAATAAAATAAATTAGTGTATTATATTGGTCAATTAATTGTGTAATTACGGTTAAAGGATCTTTTAAAAAATGCAGTAAAAAGTCAATAATTTCCATGAATTGGCTTATAAGGTATGTTTTTTAATGCTATTTTGTACTGTTTCACATTCCCAAACGTGTGGAAAAGCATCTTTTAATATGTGATTTTTATCAAAATTGGTAGTTAAAGCCGTTTCTAATGCTTCGATGGCGTTTTTTTCCTCTTCGATATTGTAAAATAAGCCTACTAAACGATATAAAATCTCCGCTTCATCTGGATACACTTCTTTAGCTTGATTAAGAATTTCAAAAGCAGCGTTTACTTCGCCTAAAACGTATAAAATATCGCTCCACGAAATAAAATTTTCTAATTCGATATCGCCGTTTTCAAAAGCTTTTCTATAGCCTTCTTCTGCTTCTTCAAAGAAGTTTAAAAACTGATTTATTGAAGCATATCGTCTCCAGTACAATGGGTTTTCAGCATCAATTCCAATTGCTTTGTTGATGTAATATAATGATTTTTGGTAATTTTCTTGTTTAATATAAAAATCAGTAATGGTTAACCACGCTTTATCTAATAAGGGATCTTCGTGAACTGTTTTTAAGTAAAATACTAAAGCTTGTTCATTATTACCAAGTTTTTCATAACATTTCCCAATTCGCAAAAAAGCAAAAGAAGTAGGATCGTCTAATTGAATTGTTATCATGTAGCAATCAATGGCTTCTTGGTATTGCTGAAGTTTTTCTAATGATTTGGCTTTTTCTAAGAAAGCGCCTAAAAAGCCTTCATCAATAATACAAGCATAATCAAATGCCCAAACTGCTTTTTCATAATTTTTTAAAGCATAAAACTGTCGTCCAATTTGGTGCCATGCGACTTCACTATATGGGTTTTTGTCAATAAATTTTTCTAAATACACAATGGCTTCCTGATTTTGATCTAAAAAATCAAAACAATATACTACATTATATAAAGCTGAAAAATCTTCTTCGTCATTATCTAAACATAAAATGAAGTTTTCTTTGGCCAATTCTAAGCTATCCATAAAAAGATATTCCATTCCAATCATGGAATAAATATCCGCTTCATCATCTGTGAAGCGCAGCGCAATTTGTAAATGTTCGATGGCTTTTTCGTGTTGGTCTCTTTTAGAACAAATATTGGCACGTTGAATATAAACTTCTTCATTTGTAGGTTCCAACAAAGCGATATCGTTTAAGATTTTTTCGGCTTGTTCAATTTTGTCTTCATAAATTAATAATTCAACATGAACTAGCTTTAAACCGTTAGATTTTGGATGTTGTTCTAAACCTAAACGAAGCGCTCTTTTTGCTAAATTGATTCGTCCTGAGTCCATATAATGTAAAACAATGTCTTCAAATTCTTCAGAATCAAAGAAAAAGACCTTGTTTGTTTTAAGCATCGATTCAAATTTAGAAAGAGATAAATTGTTTTCCTCTTCTTCTTCATTATAGCTCATATTCATAGCAACAACTTTTTAAAAGTTACAGTATTAAAATTACGTAATTTAACGTTAGCAATTTCTTTGCCTGGTGTATCTTTTGAACAATTTAATTAACATTTTTCAATGTCTGAAATGATAATAGAAACACAGATTAAACGGTTGATCAGATTTTAATAATTTCTTTTTCTTTATCTCTGATCAAAATATAAGAAGTTTTAAAGATTTAAAGCATGAACTTCGTTCATAACTTTTAATAATAATTGACAACCTTCTTCAATTTCTTCATTGGAAATGGTTAATGGCGGTGTAATTCTGACGGCAGTTCCTTCAAATAATAACCAAAATAAAATTAAACCACGTTTGTGACATCGTAAAATAATTTCGTTAGTAATGTTTGCGTTTTTTGTCATTGCGGCTAACATTAAACCTTTTCCACGAACTTCTGTTATTAAAGGGTGCACCAATAATTTTCTGAAAAGAATTTCTTTTTCTAAGGTTTCCGCTATTAAATTCGTTTCGGTAATTTCTTGCAACGTTGCCAAACAAGCCGCTGCAATGACAGGATGTCCGCCAAATGTGGTGATATGACCTAATTTAGGATTGTCGTATAATAAATCCATATGCGCTTCGGAAGCAACAAATGCGCCAACTGGCATGCCACCACCCATTCCTTTCCCGATGACTAAAATATCTGGAATGCAATCGTAGTTTTCAAAACCGAATAATTTTCCGGTACGACCAAATCCAGGTTGAATTTCATCTATAATTAACATGGCGCCAACTTCTGTACAGCGAGCACGAACTTTCTTTAAAAAATCGTTTTGTGGTTGAATAAAACCTGCGCCACCTTGTATAGATTCTAAGATAATTCCTGCTGTTTTTGTGGTGATTTTTTGTATGTCTTCTTCTTTATTAAACGTAATAAAATCAACATCAGGTAGTAAGGGTCTAAAAACTTGTTTGCGTTCTTCAAAACCCATGACGCTTAAACTTCCCATAGTGTTCCCGTGATAGGCATTATGGCAAGATATAAACTGGCTTCTTCCAGTTACTCTTCGGGCTAATTTTAATGCGCCTTCAGTAGCTTCGGTTCCAGAACTAACTAAATATGTTTTTTTTAAGGGATAAGGAAGATGTTCAGCTAATAATTTACAATATTCGGTTGCAGGATTTTGGGCATATTCGCCATACACCATCACGTGAGAATATTTGTCTAATTGGTTTTTTATGGCATTGTTTACACGCTCATTTTGATGTCCTAAACTACAAGCTGAAACTCCAGCAACAAAATCTAAATATTTATTTCCAGCAGTATCGTAAATATAAGAACCTTTAGCATAAGAAATTTCCATAGCTAATGGTTGAGGCGTGGTTTGTGCTTGATATTTGAAGAAATCGTTTAGCATTTTTTTGGGTTTAAGGTGAAGGGTAAAAGGTTTAGGATTAAATTTTTTTACTTTTTACTTTTTTTCCATAATCCTTAGTTTCTTTTAGGACGGACATAGGTTTTTTCTCTTCTTTTTCTTTCTTTTTGGTTTCAGTTTTCACTTTTTCATCGAAGGCTTTTTCTTCATCTGGAAAAATATCTTCAAGCGTATTTATTTTTTCGTCTATTCGCCAAATAAATCCTCTAAGTCGCCTTGCGTTTTTTGGAAATTCTTTATCTGGATAGGTATCGCTTAAAATTTGTTTAAAAGAAGTTAATTCTAAAATTTTGTTATTTTCTAATTGCATGTTGATACTACTTGAAACACCTTTATCAATGCCAACCATTTCATTTTCATCATTATACATGAAATAGATTTTCTCGGTATTTTTTATCAAATCTACTTCGTATAATTTATTATCTCTAAATTTTCCGTACAAAAATTGACCTTTTACCTGATTGAAATTGTCTTCTCCAATAGTGTCTTTTTGAACTAAAAACGCATTATTGAGTATTTTTAAAGAATCTAATTTTTCAGTTTTATTATCGCCAATTAGATGAATTACATCACCCGTCATTTGGTTGTCGGCATTCCATATTACTGGTCTTCCGATAAGTTTTGTCAATTGTGTTTTATTATTTGAATGAATCGAATCGCATTTTCCACTCATATCTGATTTAAAAAATCGCACATTATTAAAAGCTCTAATAGTTCTATCCTCTTGTGGACCTGTAACCAATATTTTTTTTCCGTGTAAATACATAGTATCTTTTTCTACTAATGTTTTTACTAACGCTTTTTTGGTAATATACATCGAATCTTTTTTGGTGCCGCCAATATTTCGGTACACTTCTGCGTAATGTCCGGTTGCAATCATATTGTTGATTGTATCCGTAATTTTTACATTATTGGTCGCTTTTGCGAAATTTTTCTTTCGATCGTAATTGATAATATCGCCTTCAACTTTCCTGTTGTTGTATACGATATTGGATTTATCTAAAAGTCTACCAACATCATTTTTTGTATCGTAAAAGCCGTTTTCAGTATAAATTATATTTTCTTTACTTGTAATCGTGCTTGGTCCATAAACATAGGCGTGACCTGAATTGTCGTAAAAATCTAAATTATTCGTTTTAATGGTAACTTGAGGATTCACAACGGTTACAGCCGTTTTGAAAACGTATTTTTTTAAGTTTAAAAAGTATCTTCCAGATTTACTTTTCAAGGTGTTTTCTTTATTTATGATGGTTCCCCAACTTTTATAATAGGCTTCTTGTTTATTTCTGTCAAAGTGAATGGTATCAGTTGTTAAATTAGAATCGGGAGAACGTAAATTTACATTTCCAGTTGCAAATGCTTGAAGCGTTTTTCCATCGTATTCTGCATAGCGACTATTCATTACAATAGTATCGCCTTGGTTTAAAATAACATTCCCAAAAGCTTTTATATAATCTTCATCTGTGTAATGATAGGCTTTGTTACAATTAATCAATACGCCATTGTGTTGCACTTGAACATTTCCTGTAAAAATAATGGCACCTGGAATTTCATTTTGATTTTTATCGATAAAATCAGAGTGTAAAATTTTTATTCCATTCGGATTTGAAGGTGGTGAGGTTTCAAAAGTTGTTTGCGCATTTCCAAACAATATGGAGAGTAGCATAACTATTGTAAATATGTATTTTCTCAATTTATCAATTTTTTGTCAAATTTAAGTAAAATGTACAATAATGAATGCGAATTAAGAATATTTTATGGTTTTTTTATAGGTTCACGGATTTGGCGGATTTTAATAGATAAAAAATAATAAACCGCAGATTTACAGATTTATGATCATCTGCGAAGCTGCGGTTTTGTTTATGTGACATACTGAAACGAGTTCAGAATCACAAAATTTTATAATTTATCTTGTTATAGTCTGTGTTCTGTCTGGTCCAACTGAAACTACTTTTATTGGTACTTCTAATTCTTTTTCAATGAATTCTATGTATTCTTTTAATTCTGAAGGTAATTCTTCATATGTTGTCATGCCTGTTAAATCGGCTTGCCAACCTTTCATTTCTTTATATATAGGTTGCACATTTTCTGGGTCAATGTTAAAAGGAAAGTGTTTTAAAACCTCTCCTTTATACTTATATTCGGTACAAACTTTTAAAGTTTCAAATCCAGATAAAACGTCACCTTTCATCATATATAATTCGGTAACACCATTTACTTCAACAGCATATTTTAAAGCCACTAAATCTAACCAGCCACAACGACGGGCACGACCAGTTACTGAACCAAATTCGTTACCAATTTTTGCCATATTGGCGCCCACTTCATCAAATAATTCAGTTGGAAAAGGGCCACTTCCTACACGAGTGGTATAAGCTTTAAAAATTCCAAAAACTTCTTTTACTCTGTTTGGTGCAATTCCTAATCCTGTACAAGCTCCCGCTGCAGTAGTGTTAGAAGACGTTACAAATGGATACGTTCCAAAATCAACATCTAACAATGAACCTTGTGCGCCTTCAGCTAAAATGGTTTTTCCAGCTTTTAATGCTTTGTTTAAATATTCTTCAGAGTCAATGAAAGTCAATGTTTTTAATTCTTCTACTGCTGCGAAAAATTCATCTTCCATTTCTGCTAAATTATATTGTAAATCTACATCATAAAAGGCAATCATTGCTTCGTGTTTATCGGCTAAAGCGCGGTATCTTTCATTAAAATCGGCCATTTCTAAATCGCCAATTCGTAAGCCATTTCTTCCGGTTTTGTCCATATAAGTTGGGCCAATTCCTTTTAAAGTAGAACCAATTTTAGCTTTTCCTTTTGAAGCCTCAGAAGCTGCATCAAGTAAACGATGTGTTGGTAAAATTAAATGTGCTTTTCTTGATAAGAATAATTTTGACTTAATATTTAAATTAAATTTTTCTAAACTTTCAATTTCTTTTTGAAAAACTACCGGATCCATTACTACGCCATTTCCGATGATATTTACATTATTTTTATGAAAAATTCCTGAAGGAATCGTTCTTAAAACATGTTTAATTCCATCAAATTCAAGTGTGTGTCCTGCATTCGGACCGCCTTGAAAACGTGCAATAATATCGTATTTTGAAGTTAATACATCGACGATTTTTCCTTTTCCTTCGTCACCCCATTGTAATCCAAGTAGTAAATCTACATTCATTGTGTTGTTTGCTTTGAATGGACAATTGTCCCTTTTTATTAATTCTTTTTTGTTCCGTAAAAATATAAGGAATGTGTTTCTATATCAATTCCGAACATTTCTTCCATAGTTTGTTTTATTTGCTGAATACGTGGATCGCAAAATTCAATTACTTCTCCCGTATCTGTTAAAATAATATGGTCGTGTTGCTTATCAAAATAGGATTTTTCGTAATGTGCTTGGTTTTGCCCAAATTGATGACGACGCACTAACTTACAATCTAACAATAATTCTATTGTATTGTATAAAGTGGCACGAGAAACACGATAATTTTTGTTTTTCATTTTGATATACAAAGATTCTATATCAAAATGTTCTTGATTTTCGTATACTTCTTGAAGTATCGCATAACGTTCAGGCGTTTTGCGATGTCCTTTTTCTTCAAGGTATTTTGTAAAAACGTTTTTAACCGTTTCTTGGTTTTGGTTGTTATCCATTTTAAGTTTAAATGAAAGAAATGCAAATATAGTAAAAAGTGATTAGTGAAAAGTAAAAAAAATAATTAACTCAATGATTTACTCCATCAATTGCACCTTTCTATTTTTAGGTATTATAAACTCTTGTAACTTTATCAATGCCTTCAACCTTTTTAATGTTTTCAATTAATTTTTTAAGAATGACATTATTTTGTACCATAACGGTAATTTGACCTTTGAAAATACCTGCCTCGGAATTCAGACTGATACTTTGAATGTTTACGTGCATTTGATTTGAAATGACTTTGGTTAGTTGATTTGTTAAACCCATAACATCCATTCCTGTAATTTTTAAAATAGCATTAAATTCTTCTTGAGAGGAATCAATCCACTTGGCTTGAACAATTCGGTAGGCAAAGTTAGATTGTAAACTAATCGCATTTGGACAATCCATTTTATGCACTTTTATGCCTTCATTTATGGTAACAAAACCAAAAACAAGATCGCCAGGAATTGGACTACAACAAGGAGAAAATTTATATTCAAGTTTACTTTGTTCGGCACCAAAAACCAGTAAATCAAGTTGTTCTTTGGCTTTATTTTTTTGATTTTTATCGTTACTAACACTGGTACTTCTTTTGATAGTTTTCTTAAAAAAGTTAACCAAAGTATTGCTTTTTTGTGCTGCATAATCTCGGAGTTGTTGGTTTTCAATTGCGCCAATTCCAACACGATAAAACAAATCTAAACTGGTTTTTAATTTCAAAAAATTTACCAGTTCGTTAATCGAATCTTCGTTTAATGTTATTTTTAAATGACGAAGTTTTCTGGTTAATATTTCTCGTCCTTCTTCGCCAATTTTTTTAATATCTTCATTTAAAACATTCTTAATTTTAGTTTTGGCTCGAGACGTAGAAACATAATCTAGCCAATGTATAGTTGGTTTTTGATTTTGAGAAGTAATAATTTCTACCTGATCGCCACTATTTAATATATAATTTAACGGTACTAATTTTCCATTTACTTTTGTCCCACGAGTTTTTACGCCAATTTCCGAGTGAATACTAAAAGCAAAATCAAGTGTAGTTGCACCTTTTGGTAATGATTTTATTTCGCCTTTTGGTGTGAAAATATAAATTTCTTTCGCATATAAATTCAGCTTAAAATCTTCTACAAAATCTACGGCATTATTATTTGAATTTTCAAGTGCTTCTTTAAGTTGATTTAGCCATATTTCTAAACTATTTTCTTCAGTTGCTCCAGTTTTATATTTATAATGTGCTGCGTAGCCCTTTTCTGCAATTTCATCCATTCGTTCACTTCGAACCTGAATTTCCACCCATCGGCCTAAAGGTCCCATTACAGTAATGTGCAAAGCTTCGTAGCCAGTTGATTTTGGGGAAGAAATCCAATCGCGTAAACGACTTGGACTTGGTCTATAATGGTCGGTTACTACAGAGTAAATTTTCCAAGCTAAGAATTTTTCATCATGAAGATTGGATTTATAAATAATTCTGAGCGCAAATTTATCGTATACTTCATCAAAAGTTACGCCTTGCACTTTCATTTTTCTTCGGATTGAATAAATCGATTTTGGTCGACCTTTAATAATAAAATCAATACCTTCCGTAGTCATAGATTGACTTAAAATATCCGAAATAGATTTTATATATATGTCTTGTTCTTCTTTGGTTTCTTTTATTTTGCCAACAATATCTGCATAAACTTCTGGCTCTGTGTATTTTAAACCTAAATCTTCTAATTGTGTTTTGATATTGTATAGCCCCAAACGATGTGCAAGAGGCGCATAAATATATAAAGTTTCTGATGCGATTTTCGCTTGCTTATAGTCAGACATGCCGTCCATGGTTTGCATATTGTGCAATCTATCGGCAAGTTTTATTAAAATTACTCGTACGTCATCATTTAACGTAAGCAGCATTTTTCTGAAATTTTCAGCTTGAAGCGAAATCTCTTGGTCGTTTTTTACTTTTGGAATTTTGGTTAATCCTTCAACAATTTTAGCAATCTTTGGATTAAACATCTTTTCAATGTCGGAAATGGTAATGTCGGTGTCTTCCACCACATCATGAAGTAGGGCAGAGGCAATACCTGTGGAACCCAAACCAATTTGAGACGCTACAATTTTTGCAACAGCAATTGGATGAAAAATATAGGCTTCGCCAGATTTCCTTCTCTGATCTTTGTGCGCTTCTACAGCAATATCAAAAGCTTTACGAATTAGTTTTTTATCGTCAGTTGTTAAACTTTGATAACTAATGCGTAGTAACTCTTTATATTCTTTGGCTATGGCTTTGTTTTCAGCTTCTAAATCAATCTCGGACATATTCAAATTTTGTAGAACATAAAAATAGTGTTTAAAATTTAGATTTCAAAAAGATTTTAATTTTTTTTAGGTTGGTTTATTGAAATCGGTGTTGTTTTTTTAAAATCGACTAATTAGAAACCACGCTGTCTTTTGGCTTCGAATAATAATATTGCTGCCGCTACAGAAACATTCATAGAATCTATAATGCCCTGCATAGGAATGTTAATGTTTTTGGTTGCATTTTGTCGCCAAACGGCTGTAATTCCTGTGGCTTCTGTTCCAACAACTAAAGCGGTTGGTTCGTTGTAATTTTGCGTGTGATAGGTAGTTGAATCTTGTAAAGTCGCACAATAAATATTTATGTTGTTTTCTTTTAAATAAGCAATTGCTTCTTCTGAAGTCGCCACAGCAATTTGTCTTGTAAACAAACAACCTACGCTAGATCGCACAATATTTGGATTATACATATCCGATTTTGGATTGGCAATAATCACAGCATCAATATTAGCTGCATCTGCGGTTCGTAATAAAGCGCCTAAATTTCCTGGTTTTTCTATTCCTTCTGCGACTAAAATTAAAGGGTTTTTAGACAATTTTAAATCAGATAATTGTAAAGATTTTGATTTGGCTATGGCGATAATTCCTTCAGTTGTATCGCGATACGCTAATTTTTGGTAGACTTCTTTCGAAATTTCTATTTTGAGATGTTCTGCTATTTGGATGTTCAGATTTTCAGATTTTCCAGATAATTCTGGATAAAAAAGTAATGTTTCTATTTCATAGCCGCCTTTTAAAGCCAATTCAATTTCACGTTGTCCTTCAATAATAAATGTTCCCGATTGGTTTCGTGCTTTGGCTTTGTCTTGCAATACAACTAAGTTTTTTACAAACGGATTTTGAATGGAAGTGATTTGTTTCATTTTGAGTGGCTAAGTTGCTGAGTAGCTAAGTTACAAAGTTATCTTTTTTAAAGATAAAAACAAAGTCGCAAAACGTTGTGCTTTGCGACTTTAAAATTAATATTCTGTATTTTAGTTTTTTACTTCCGATTTTGAAGAACCTTCACTTTCAAACTTCCCTTTATATCTTTCGTATAATTCGGTTTGGTGACTTTCTAAGCTAATTTTTCGTCCATCAATAAAAGCGTGAGATAATTTATTTGTTTTCATATCTAACGCATCGCCTTCTGAAATAAATAGGGTAGCACTTTTTCCGGCTTCTAAGGTTCCGTATTTGGCATCAATTCCTAAAATTTTTGCGGTGTTAGAAGTGATTAATTTTAGCGCTTCTTCTTTATTCATTCCCCAAGCGGCACATGTACCAGCGTAAAACGGCATGTTTCTTGTTTGCATACGTTCCATATCACCCGCATTTTCTAATCCTACTACAATTCCTTTATCCGACAAGATTTTAGCAATTTTGTAAGGTAAGTTAACATCTTCATCTTCAGAATTTGGCACATCGTGAATTCTTCTTAATAAAACTGAAACATTATTTTCTTTTAATAAATCGGCAATTTTGTGTGCGTTGTACCCACCGATTATGACTAATTTTTTAATATTATTTTTCTTTTTAAATAAGATAATATCTGTAATTTCTTTTTCGCCATTTGCGTTTACAAACAGCGTTTTATCTCCGTTTTGTAAACCATTCATAGCGTCATAAGGTATGTCTTTTGTTTTTTTATCTGATTTTAAATAATTAAACGCATTATCAAAAAACTGTTGAATGCCTTTGGTTTGCTCGTCATATTTTTTGTTCGATTCAATGCCGCCTGGTTCAGCCCACCATCCTAATCGTGCGTAACTATTTGGCCATCGCATATGAATTCCGTCATTTAATTTAATTACTGCATCTTCCCAATTCCAAGCATCTAGTTGCACTACAGAAGAAGTACCAGAAATTCTTCCACCACGTGGTGTAATTTGGGCCATTAAAACGCCATTTGGTCTAGCTGATTCCGTTAGTTTTGATTCCGCATTGTAAGCAATTAAACTTCTAATATGTGGATTGAATTCGCCAATTTCACTTTCATCATCTGAGGCACGAACGGCATCAATTTCTACTAATCCTAAAGTAGAATTTGGTGCAATGAATCCAGGATAAATATGCTTTCCATCAGCTTGAATCACAATATCGTGTTTGGCAATTTTAGTAACAGTTGCATCTGAAACAGAAGCAATTTTTCCATCAACAATAGAAATCAGACTATTTTCTTGAATTTTCCCGTTACCTAAATGCGCCGTTCCACCAATAATTAATATCGATTTTGTTTGCTTTGGTGCTGGCGTTTGTTGTGCAAAACTAATTAATGTAGTTAATGCGAATATGTACGTTAGTTTTTTCATTAGTTGTTGTATTTAGCATGAAATTCTCTGCATTTTTCTCCAAGGGTATCACAGTGATAATGTCCGCTCGATTTTTTCTTTGGTTCTTGTGTTTTTAAGCCTTTGTTTTTGGCATCTAACATTAAATTAATTAACTCATTTCTTTCTTTTTGTACCATTTCATTTTTAGCCTTTTCTTGGTCTAAATCGAAGAAAATAGTTCCATCCACAACTGTTTTTTCAACTGTAGCATATATGGTTAACGGATTGTTAGACCAAAGTACTACATCGGCATCTTTGCCAACTTTAATACTTCCCACTTTATCATCAACTTGTAGTAATTTAGCCGGATTTAAAGTTACAAAATTCCAAGCAGCTTCTTCAGTTACACCACCATATTTTAATGTTTTGGCAGCTTCCTGATTCAATCTTCTTGACATTTCAGCATCATCAGAATTGATTGAAACCGTTACACCTACATTATTCATAAGTGCCGCGTTGTAAGGAATGGCGTCATTTACTTCAAATTTATAACCCCACCAATCTGCGAAAGTAGAACCACCAACGCCATGTTTAGCCATTTTGTCTGCTACTTTATAGCCTTCTAAAATATGTGTAAAAGTTTGAATTTTAAAATTGTATTTTTCAGCCACTTTTAGTAACATATTTATTTCAGATTGCACATAAGAATGACAAGTGATAAAACGTTTTTTATTTAAAATTTGACTCAATGTTTCCAATTCAATATCAAAACGAGGTGCAATTTTACCTTTGTTTGCATTGTATGTATCCCATTCTTTTTGATAGGCTAAAGCACGAGAAAAATAGTCTTCATAAACTTGTTCTACACCCATTCTAGACTGAGGGAATCGTAGTCTTTCTATATCACCCCAATTGGATTGTTTTACATTTTCACCTAAAGCAAATTTTATGTATTTAGGCGCGTCTTTAACCAACATTTCATCTGGATTGTATCCCCATTTTAGTTTAACAAATGCGGCACGGCCTCCAATTGGATTGGCAGAACCATGCAATAAATTTGCAGAAGTAACCCCGCCGGCTAAGTTTCTGTAAATGTTAATATCTTCAGAATTTACAACATCTTCAATAGTTACTTCAGCCGATGAATTTTGACCACCCTCATTTACACCATTTGAAATAGCAATATGTGAATGTTCGTCAATAATACCAGCGGTTAAATGTTTTCCAGTTGCATCAACCACTTTTCCTTTTTGAGGTAAGTTTTTCCCAATTTTAATAATTTTTCCGTTTTCAATTAAAACATCTGTTTCCTTTAAAATGCCTTCTTTTTCTCCTGTCCAAACCGTGGCATTTTTAAATAATATTGTTTCTTGTTTTGGTTTAGTTAAATTTCCAAAAGCAAGGTTTGGGAAAGTAACGGGATAATAAACTGGCGTTTTCTTTTCTTCTTTTTTGTCAGTTGTAGCATCTTTTTTAACTTCCGTAGATGCAGGCTTTTTAACGGCATTCCAAGAAACTTCTTTTCCGTTTTCTAAAAACGCTTTTCCAGACAAACCTGTTTCTGATTTTAGCCCAGAAATTCTAATAAAATTTGAAGAAATAGTATCTTTTCCTTTGATAACCATTGTAATCCAAGGATCGTTATAAGTAATTTTTGTACCGAACTCCATTTTATCCTGAGAAATTTTGGCGTCTAATTTTGTAATTTCCCCTTCAATTGATAAATCGTATTTATTAGCATCTAAAGTTAAATCGTATTTTCCTCTAATATCTGAAGGTTGTATTTTTTCAATTACAAATCTATTTCCTTGAACCCAATTTTCTTGAATAGTAGTTTTTGATTCGAAAATATCGCCACTAGTAATAATAAAATTCGCTAAGTTGCCTTTTTTCAGAGCACCAATATTGGTTTGGTTTGCTATTTTTGCTGGGATTTCAGTTAAAGCAGCTAATGCTTTTTCTTTTGGAAATCCAAATTCTACAGCTTTTCTTAAGTTTGTTAAAAAGTCTTTAGGATTTTTTAAATCGGCAGTTGTTAAAGCAAAATTAATATTGTTCTCCGCAAGTACTTTTGGATTATAGGGTGCTTGATTCCAAAATTTCATATCAGACAAAACAACTTGTTCCGCAAGAAATGAGTCGGAAACATCATAAGCCTCAGGAAAATTAATTGGAATAATTAATGTAGCATTCGTTTTTTTAATTTCTTCGATACGTTCTAATTCGTTTCCGCTCCCTTTGATAAGGTAATTTATACCGAATTCGTCACCAATTTTATCTGCTCTTAAGATATTTAATTTGTCACCAGCATTAAATATTTGGACTAAACTTTTATTTTGATTGAATACTTCTAATGAAATATCTTTAGTTTTCGAACCTCCTGCAGCATACCATTTTGCATCGTGATAAAACTGTTTTATTAATGCCAAACTTCCCATTAAGGAAGAAGGGTAAGACTGCCCAGAAAGCGAACTTCTTTTTAGCGTAATGTGTTGTGATATTTTATTATTTAAGATTCTAGTCCCGTTATTTTCAACGTCATTTAATGTCCAAAGCAAGCCAGTTCCTGCTACAATTCCATCATTGTTAAAACTTAAAACCGTTCCAAATCCAGTTTCTCTTAAATCTTTGGCAGTTTTTTCATCGTAATTTAAGTTTTCATAAGCATTAAAATCAGCTCTAATGTGGTCGTTCCAGTAATAGCCGTTTCTTTCAGAATCGTATTGTGGAGATCTTGAATTTGATGGTTTTCTTTGTGTTTTTTGAATTCCAAATTCAGTATATAAATCGATAAACGAAGGATAAATGTTTTTTCCTGTTGCTTCAATTATTGTTGCGTTTTTAGGAATTGAAATTTGTGTTCCAATTTCTAAAATTTTATCGCCATCAAATAAAAGGGTTGCATTTTCAATTTTAACTGTTGAAGATGAATAAATAGTGGCGTTAGTAATTGCCACTGGATTTTTATAGGTTTGTTTAACACCATCATTTTTTGGAAAATAATTTTGGCTGAAACCTAAATTAATAGCTAAAATTGCTAGTAAGAAATAAAATATTCGCATAGTTTTTTGTTTTTTGTTGGCTAAAAGTATAAAATTTATTTAAGAGAATTTACTTTTAAAAAATAATAGTTACAAATTTAAGGTTTGTCTAACATTATCGACTATCTTTTTAAATGTAAGTATCCATTTATTGGTTTTGGATAATCAGGATCATTAAGATACAAAATGTAGTAATAGGTGCCGCTTGGCGCTTCATTATTGCCCATTGTATTTTCAGAATAGCCATTCCAATCTGGTTTGTTGTTATTTCCTGTCCAAATTAATCTTCCCCAACGGTTATAGACTTCTAAGTTAAAATTCAGGAAAATATCTCTTAACCCATCTATAAAAAAGAAATCATTTAGACTATCATTATCTGGTGAAACGGCATTATAAATTATTGGCGGGCAATTTTTTGTAAGTAGTTTAAACGAAGTCAAACTGAAACAGCCATTTAGGTGATCTTCAATTCTTACCCAAATGGTTTTAGGTGTTTGTAATGCTTCAAAATTATTTAAAAACGTAATTGGATTTGTGAAATTTAAAGCATCCAATTCAGAATTATAAAATGTACTAAGATGAATGGGGTTGGTTTTTACACTTTCTTCATATGCAGAAAAATCAAAAACTCCTTTTGTTAATCCTAAATTACAACTTACAATATCTTCTAAATTATTAAATTCGGGAGAAGTTAAAAGCTGAATGGGTAAACTAAATAAATTGTTTGATTCAGATATCTCATTTACGATGCCCGTTCCATTTCCAATATCGTCTGCTCTTGCAATTAAATTAAACTGTAAAGGAATACCTGTAGGAATTGTTAGGGTAATAGTTCCATTTTCAAAACCGTCAATTGGAATGACGTTTTGCGTAAAAGCCGAACCAACTACTACATTATCAGCATAAAAAGTAATTGGCGTGTTAGCCGGTAAACTAGCTGTGGCATTATTATTGGTTACGGAATAATTGATTTGAAGTTGTCTTACATCACAATTTAATACTGGAGTAGCAAAAGTAATTCTAGCGTCTGGTAATTGACTGTTTAATTTGGTTACAATTGCGTTAATCATAACATAATCTTGCCCTGAAGTCAGCTGAATTAATGCTGAAGTATCTCCTATATTTATATTATTTTGGATGTTATAAATATCCAAATCCATATTGTATAATTGATTCGAATTTGTAATAGAATTAGTACCATTGAAAGCATTATTTGCAGGGTTTAAAGGCGGATTGCTAATAATATTACCATTTATTCGTAAAGTTTCATTTACTTGAATACCTGAGTCGCCTTCCCAAGCTAAAAAGCCAATTTTCGCATCTACATTATCAATTACATTTAAAGCATTAAGTGTAACATTTAGATTATTTTGTAATTGCGATACTACTTGTAATCCATCGTAAACATTTAACTGATTTAAAGGTAAAGCCGGGTTTTTATATACTACAATTAATGCCCATCCTGCAAAATTGGTGCTGTTTTGTGCATGAAGCGGTAAAAAAGAACTTACATCCAAATCTGAAAGTGTATACACGCCATTTCCTGTAGTTTGTACTTGTGAAGTCACATTGGCAAAAGCACTAAAAAAATTAAACGTTAGGCCTTGGGTTAAAGTATTGGTAAAAGTTCTGGTAGCAATTACATCTGTTCCGTTTAATTTAACATTAAAATCGCCAGTTCCACAGCCTGCCCAATATAAATAGGCGCTTTCAATAATGTCACTGGTGTTTAGCGCTAAAGTAGCCGCAGATGTTGTAAAAACCGCTGGAGTAGTTTGAAATGAATTTTCAACCGGATTTAGAGTGTTTCCTACAAAAGTAAAGTCATATCTCCCATTAAATTGGCTATATAAACCAATATTTTGAGAAAATGAAAACTGTAAGAAAAACACAAAAAACACAAGTGTTTTTTTCATCAATAGGTTTTAAATATTAATATTTATGCTGAATAATTTTACCAAAGTAATAAATTTTACTAATTTCCCCAAAGATTTATGATGCGAAATTATTACTGATTAAAATTTGTATGAAAACCTTTAATTAAAAAAGCAATAAATTCTTTCAATAAAAACCCTAATTCATTAATGAGTACATATAATATAATAAAATATACTTCTGATTACTATCAAATATGGAATGATTTTGTAGCAAATGCAAAAAATGCTACGTTTTTGTTTCATAGGGATTTTATGGAATACCATTCTGATAGATTTGAAGATCATTCGTTGCTTATTTTTGATGAAAAGGAAAAATTAGTTGCTATTTTTCCAGCAAACAGAATTGGAAATGAACTTTTTTCGCATCAAGGTTTATCTTATGGCGGATTAGTTATAGATGAAAAAAGTAAACTTTCAGAATTAATTCAATTAAACCAACAATTATTTAAATATTTTTTTGATTCGGGATTTAATAAAGTGCAACTAAAAATAATTCCACCAATTTATAATTCCTTTCCATCGGATGAAATGGAATACATTTCTTTTTTATTACAAGCCAAGCTTATACGTAGAGATGCAATTGCTATTATGGAATTAAAAAATAAAATAGTGCCTTCTCGTGTTCGAAAAAGAGGCATAGAAACAGGCGAAAAACATCAATTAAAAATTGTAGAAGAAACCTCTTTTGATTTATTTTGGGAAAAATTATTAATTCCTAATTTATATTCCAAATACAATTCAAAACCCATACATACTGTGGAAGAAATGACTTATTTAAAGTCTAAATTCCCAAAATTAATCAGACAATTTAATGTGTATTTTGAGAATGAAATTATTGGAGGCGTAACTGTTTTTGTTACAAATAACGTAATTCATCCTCAGTATATATCTGGAAATAAGGCTTTTAATACTAAACTTGGAGGTTTAGACTTTTTATACAATCACTTAATTCAAAATGTATTCTCAAATGATAAATATTTTGATTTTGGCATTTCTAACGAAAATAATGGGTTATATTTAAGAGAAAGTTTACATTATTGGAAAGAATCCTTTGGAGCAAGAACAATTGTTCAAAATTTTTATGAAATTGAGACTAAAAATTATGTGAATTTAAATCAGGTTTTAATATGATAAAATTTTTAGATTTACACAAGCTAAATAAACCATTTGAAGCCCAATTCTTATCTAAAACGGCAGCATTTTTAGACAAAGGTTGGTATATTTTAGGTGATGAAGTAAAACAATTTGAACAAAGTTTTGCCTCTTTTTCAAACGCAAAGTATTGTATTGGCGTTGGAAACGGATTAGATGCTTTAGTGTTAATTTTAAAAGCTAATATTGCATTAGGAAATTTACAAAAAGGTGATGAAGTAATAGTGCCGGCTAACAGTTTTATTGCTTCTGTTTTATCAATTTTACAAGCTGATTTAAAACCTGTTTTTGTAGAACCAACTATTGAAACGTACAATATTGATCCAAATTTAATTGAAGGTAAAATTACTTCAAAAACTAAAGCCATTTTAGTGGTTCATTTATATGGTCAATTAGCCGAAATAGATAAAATTAATGCCATTTGTGAGACTCACAATTTACTACTTATAGAAGACGCGGCACAAGCACACGGATTAACTTTTAATGGAAATCATCCGAGAGCTTTTAGTTTTTATCCAGGTAAAAATTTAGGTGCATTAGGCGATGGCGGTGCAATTACAACCAGCGATGCTAATTTAGCAGAAGTTTTATTTTCTTTAAGAAATTATGGTTCAAGTAAAAAATATCATAATGATTATGTTGGTGTAAATTCTCGTTTAGATGAATTACAAGCAGCGTTTTTAAACATCAAATTACCGCATTTAAATGCTGAAAACGAGGCCAGAAAAAAGATTGCAAAACGTTATTTGGCAGAAATTAACAATACAAAAATTGTTTTACCAACTTGTGAAAATTTTGATAATCACGTTTTTCATTTATTTGTAATTCGTACTGAAAATAGAGATGCTTTGCAAGACTATTTATTTACTAATGGAATAGAAACTATTATTCATTATCCAATTCCGCCACACAAACAAAAAGCACTTCAGGATTATAATTATTTGAGTTTCCCAATAACTGAAAAAATTCATCGTGAAGTTTTAAGTTTACCAATAAGTTCTGTTTTAACGGATGAAGAAATTACCCATATTATTTTTACTTTAAATACGTATTAATTGTTTGAAATTAAGAAAATAATCCAACAACCTTTATTCAAAATTACTTCTTTGAATAGCGTGCATATTTTGTTGAAATTAATTTTCGGATTCATTACTTCTAAAGCATTAGCACTTTTTGTGGGTGCAAATGGCATGGCTTATGTAGGCAATTTTAGAGCTTTTTTAAATGTTGTAGAAAACTTTTCTTTACTTGGAATTCAAAATGCGATTATAAAATATGTCGCGGAATATCAACATGATAAACCAAAATTAAAATCGGTTTTAGCTACTTTTGGATTGTTGCTTTTTATTTCTTCAATATGCATCAGTTTTTTATTAATTTTTGGTGCCAATTATCTGTCAAAACAACTATTTAATCATTCAGAAACGTTTGGTTTTTTGTTTTATATTTTAGCTGTTTTATTTCCGTTATATGTTTTTTCAACGTTTTGTATTTCTGTAGTTAACGGCTTTCAAGAATATAAAAACGTAATATATATTCAGATTATTTCTAGTGTAATTGCGCTGGTTTTTTCGGTTTTTTTAATCTATTATTATGCTACATTTGGCGCTTTGGTTTCCTTAATTTTAGCACCAGTTTTCGTGTTTTTAGTTTGCCTATTCTATTTGAAAAATCTTATTTCTTTTTCTGATATTTTTGCATTTCAAAATTTCAATTTTTCAGTAGTAAAAAACTTATCCGAATATGTTTTAATGGCATTGGTTTCCGGCGTTATTGGATCTTTTGTGTTATTAGAAATTCGAACTGATATTGTTAAAATCTCTGGATTACAAAATGCAGGAATTTATGAAGGTTTACAGCGTATTGTTTCCTATTATTTATTGTTTATTTCTTCGATAATGGCAATTTATTTTTATCCAAAAATAGCTGAAAAAAATTCAAATTTAAAGGAAATTATATTCAATTATTTCAGAACGATTATTCCAATTTTTGTTGTAGGTTTAGTTCTAATTTATTTTTTTAGAAAATTTATTATTCAAATATTATTTTCTGCTGAATTTGAATCTATGGAAACGTTATTTTTTTGGCAATTACTTGGAGATTTACTAAAAGCGATTTCATTAATTTTTGGCACAATTTTAATCGCAACAAAGCAAACAAAGATATTTATTATAACAGAAATAATTTCTTTGACAATACTTTATTTTTCTTCAAATAGAATGTTGCACGCCATTGGAATAAACGGAATTGTAATGGCGCATGCATTTACTTATTTTATGTATTTATTAGTTATGTTTTTTATATTTTTTAAAAAAAATAAAAGTAGTAACAGTACGATTGGATAAAACACAATATGAAATCTGTCACATTGAAAACAAGATATTGCAGAAATAAAAAAAATATACAAAATGAAAGTAGCATTTATCAAATAAAATTTATCTGTTTTTTTAAAATTCAGTAAACAATAAATTGACAGAATTACACCAACAATCGTAAATATTATATTCTGAAGTTTTGAAACCGCCTTAAACAAAAATCTAAATAAATCAAAATAACTAGTTCTTTTTTCATTTTTGCATTCACTTACAATATAATTTCCTTTGTGCGTGTTAGAATACATACAAAACAAATAGGCTTTAAACAAGTTATAGGTGTTGTTATTAAGCTGGCTTTTAAAATCATTTTCAGCGGTTTTTTTCATTTCATGACTAGATAATAAACCATATTTTTTGGATCTTTCCGTTTTTGCTGGTAAATATTCTATGCCTTTTTTATAACAATCCGCTTTGTCTCCTAAATAGTTATAATATGTAATTGAACTAATATAACTTAAAGTAAAATCTCCATAATTCTTCTTTAGCGAATACATTTGAAAAATAATCAATAAAAAACTAGCTAAAAGTAGGAACGATAATTTATTAAAAATGATTCTTTTAAATTTTGTAATAAAGAAAACGATTAGAATTAAAGCCAACCCAATAGAAATAGGTTTTATAAGAGTATTAAAAAGTAAAACAGCAATTGCAATTGTAATATAATAGTATCTAGTTGTTTCATAATACTTACTTAAAAAATAAATAGATAACAAAATCATAAAAATAAAAATAGATTCTGATAAAAAATTAAATGCATGAGCTAAATTACCAATACACAAAATAAATATTACCGAAAGTAGAAATGCTTTTTTTCTGTTTAAAATTTTTGAAATAATTTTAAACATTAAAATTGAAGTAAAAAACCAACATAAAAAATTAATGAAAATACCAAATTTTACAGTTGAATGGTTAGAAAAACCAAACAAATATGGAAAACCATTTATAGCTGAAATCAATAAAGGTCTAGTATTGTCAATTTTATGGTTAAAATATAGTAGTCTTGCGGAATATAGATAACTTCCATCATCGCCAAGAGAAGAAAAACCAGCTTTTAATTGAATAACATAGGCAAAAAACAATACACAAATTATCGCAATAAAACCCAATAAATATTCATATTTAATTTTTGAAATCATATTTTTTTTGTTAAAAGTAAACAATAAAATAAAAAAACTATAAATAATGACAGATTAAGAACTTCTTATTGAATATTAAATAAGATTTATTACGATTGTAACCAAAGCGTAACATACTTTTGAGCTTGAGTAACATAATGATGTTCTTTAATGATGAATTGAACTGCATTTTTGCCAATTCGCTGAATTTCTGAAGGATTTTCAATTAAATACGATAATTTTTCAACTAAATAATCTACGTCAGGCAAAGCATTTATGGCTACTTCGTCTTCTTTTAAATTATAATGTTTTAAAAATTCAGTTTCTGCACCGGTAAACACAACTTTACCTTTTGACATGGCTTCTAAGGCATTAAAGCCTTGATCAAAACCATAAACTTGGTCTAATATGATATTTGCTTTTTCAAAATACTTTTGATAATCTGAATACGGTATATCTGTAGTAATTTTAATTTCAACCAAATTGGAGTATTTTTGTTGAATAATTGCAAGGGCTTTTTCAAAAAATGAAACACCTTTTGTGTAAGAATTTCCAGAATTTATTCCTAAGAAAATAGAAATTTTTCCAGAAATTGTAGTTTCGACATTTCCTATTTTATCAATATTTATAGGATTTGCAACCATTCCTAAGTGTTTTTCATTTGCAATAAGTGGTGCTACATAATCTAAATCGGATGCGATGACTCCAGAAATATTTTGGTATAAAAATTGGTGAATTTTTTGGTGCGATTTTGTTAAAAAATCAAAGAAATAATCATATTGTTTTTTGGCTGCTGGAATGTTTTCAAAATAAGAATTCATTACAGAATATCTGTCTTTTTGTTGAAGCATGTGGGATACCGTCGTATAATCTATGCCACAACACATTAAGAAAACCTTATTGTTTTGTTTGAAAATACGTTTTAATAAAAATAATTCTAACTTAGAATTAGTTTGTATTGGAGTTTCATTAATTAATTGAACTACATCAAAGTTTTTTAGTTTGTTGGAAATCAACCAAAATCGAATGCCATGTTCTAATAAAGCCAAATCAAATTTAAAAATTCTAAACCAAATTTGTCTGGGAATATTCCCTAATTTCGATTTAAGAAAAGCAGCTCGAATACTAATATCTGCAGGGTAATTTTTAAATCCATCGCCGTTATTCACTAAAACAACTTCATGACCTAATGCCAAAAGCCCTTCCTTTAATGAATTGTGTAACCGACTAAATTCTCCTACAAGTAGTATTTTCATTATTTAATTTTAATATTTCAAATATAAAGAAAAAACCTATACGTTTTATTTCATATAGGTTTTAGTCTGTTTTCTAATATCCGAAAATCTAATTTGTCTTTTTAATATCAAAACTCACGGGGTTTTTTACTTTTTCTTTCAAAATAGCAATGGCAATTACTTCTTTCATTGTATCAACATAATGAAAAGTTAAACCTGTTAAATAATCGGCTTTAATTTCTTCAATATCACGTTTGTTTTCCTTACACAAGATAATTTCTTTTATATTGGCACGTTTTGCGGCCAATATTTTTTCTTTAATTCCGCCAACTGGTAGTACTTTTCCACGCAAAGTAATCTCGCCAGTCATCGCAATATTTTTCTTAATTCTACTTTGTGTAAAACTTGAAACCATTGAGGTTAACATGGCAATTCCAGCACTTGGACCGTCTTTTGGAGTAGCACCTTCTGGCACGTGGATATGTATATTATATTGACTTAAAATTTCAGATTCAATATTCAATTGTTTTGCATTGGCTTTAATATATTCTAATGCAATTGTTACAGATTCTTTCATTACTGTTCCCAAATTTCCAGTCATGGTCATGTCGCCTTTCCCTTTTGAAACTAACGATTCAATAAATAAAATATCACCGCCAACGGATGTCCAAGCTAAACCTGTAACTACACCAGCAGTATCGTTATTTTCATATTTATCGCGTTCCATTCTTGGCGATTTTAGCACTTCAAGAATGTCAGCATCTGTTATTTTTTTATTATAGACTTCTTCCATCGCTACAGATTTTGCTGCATATCGCACCATTTGAGCAATTGTTTTGTCCAAACCACGAACTCCAGATTCTCGTGTATAACCCGTTACGATTTTTTCAAATTGTTTTTTTCCAATTTGTAAATCTTTAGAAGTTAATCCGTGTGCTGCCAATTGCTTTGGTAACAAGAAGTTTTTCGCAATTTCAATTTTTTCTTCAATAGTATAACCCGACATGTTTATAACTTCCATTCTATCCAATAAAGCAGGCTGAATGGTTGATAAACTGTTAGATGTAGCAATAAACATTACTTTAGAAAGGTCGTAACCAAGTTCTAAGAAATTATCATGAAAATCGTTATTTTGTTCTGGATCTAAAACCTCCAATAGGGCAGAAGATGGGTCGCCATTATGACTAAATGACAACTTATCAATTTCATCTAAAACGAAAACCGGATTTGATGTTTTTGCCTTTTTTATTGATTGAATAATTCTTCCGGGCATGGCTCCGATATAAGTTTTTCTATGTCCACGAATTTCTGCTTCGTCACGCAAACCACCTAATGAAATTCTAACATATTCTCTTCCCAATGCTTCTGCAACCGACTTCCCAATGGATGTTTTTCCCACACCCGGAGGTCCGTATAAACATAAAATTGGTGATTTCATATCGTTTCGTAATTTTAAAACTGCTAAATGTTCAACGATACGTTTTTTTACATCTTCTAAACCAAAATGGTCTCTGTCTAAAATTTGTTGTGCTTTTTTTAGGTCGAACTTATCTTTTGAAAATTCGTTCCAAGGTAATTCTAAAAATAAATCCAAATAATTACGTTGAATTCCAAAATCAGGTGAATTCGGATTGGTGCGTTGCAATTTGTAAATTTCTTTATCAAAATGTTCCGCAGTTTTGGCATCCCATTTTTTACTTTTTCCTTTAGTTCGCATTTCTTCAATTTCTGCATCATTTGAAACGCCACCCAATTCTTCTTGAATGGTTTTCATTTGTTGTTGTAAGAAATATTCGCGTTGTTGTTGGTCTAAATCAAATCGAACTTTAGATTGAATATCATTTTTTAACTCCAATTTCTGAAGTTCTAAATTCATATAGCGTAAGGTTTCTAAAGCGCGTTCTTTCAAATCTACAATACCTAACAAGTATTGCTTATCCGAAACATTTAAGTTCATATTTGAAGAAACAAAATTGATTAAAAACGGATCACTTTCGATGTTTTTAATTGCAAAAGTGGCCTCTGAAGGTATGTTTGGACTTTCTTTTATGATTTCAATTGCTAAATCTTTTATAGATTCAATAATGGTTGAAAATTCTTCGTCTTTTTTCTTCGGACGCAATTCATTTACTTCCTTAATTGTGGCTTTAAAGTAAGGCTCAGTTTGTGTAAATTCATTAATTTCAAAACGTTTTTTTCCTTGAAGAATGATGGTTGTATTACCGTCAGGCATTTTCAAAACACGCATGATTCTAGCAACTGTTCCCACATGATAAATTTCATCTGAAGTTGGATCTTCGTCTGCTTCATTTTTTTGTGCTACTACACCAATAATTTTACCAGCCGCATTGGCATCGTTTATTAATTTTATCGATTTATCTCTTCCAGCAGTAATCGGAATGACTACACCTGGAAATAAAACGGTATTTCTTAACGGTAAAATGGGTAAATCTGCAGGTAATTCCTCATTATTCATTTCCTCCTCATCTTCCGGAGTCATTAATGGAATTAATTCTGCTTCTGAATCTAGTTCTTGAAGCGACAAATTGTCAATTGCTACTATTTTATGGTTTGGCATATCTATTTATAAGTCATTTTGTCATTAAAAAATGGACGTAAATTTATAACTATTTTTTTTAATCGACGTAAGTCACAATAAAAACAAGTAGTATGGTTTAATTTACACTTTCAGTAGTCAAGATGTATGCCATAAAAATACTTAAAATAATTATTTTTCTATTTTTAGTGTTCTAAAAAGCAAAATAACACCAATCACAAAAAACAACACTAAAAATAAAATAGCATTTCGCATACTTCCAGTGATCTGGTTGATGCTTCCGTAAAGAATCATACCAATTACAATTCCAATTTTTTCGGCTACGTCATAAAAACTAAAAAACGAAGTAGTGTCATTTGTTTCGGGCATTAATTTAGAAAAAGTAGAACGTGAAAGCGATTGAATTCCTCCCATTACTAAACCAACAATTCCAGCAACAAAGTAAAACTGAATGGGTTTTGTTACAAAAAAAGCACCAACACAAATAAAAATCCAAACAGAATTAATGCCAATTAACGTTTTAATATTTCCAAATTTTAACGCCAATTTTGAAGTTAATATTGCGCCTAAAACCGCTACCAATTGAATCATTAATATACTAACAATTAGTCCTTGTCTTTTTTCGTCAGGTGTACCCCAATTTATTTCTTGCTCTCCAAAATAAGTAGCAACAAGCATAACTGTTTGTACTGCCATACTATAAACAAAAAAGGCAATTAAAAAGCTTTTTAATTTTGCGTCCTTAAAAAATAATTGTTGTACTTTTTTCAATTCATTATATCCATTAAGTACTACAGAAAAAGGTATAGGATGTTTGTTTTTATTTCCTTTTGGTAAATAATAAAAAGTATATTGACTAAATACAGCCCACCAAATTCCGGTAAAAACAAATGATAATTTCATAGCTTCAATGGCTTCCTCATCTGTTCTTCCGATAATTAAATACAAGCAAATAACAAGTAATATAACACTGCCGATATAGCCTAATGAAAAACCTTTGGCACTTAATTTGTCATGCTGATTAGTAAAAGCTATGTCCGATAAATACGAATTGTAAAACACTAAACTGCCCCAAAATCCTACAAGTCCAAAATAAAAACAACACATGCCAAATAAGATATTTTCTTTGGTAAACCAATATAATCCTATACACGACGCAGCGCCTAAATAGCAAAAAAACTGCATAAATCGTTTTTTATTGCCTAAATAATCAGCAATTCCAGATAAAATTGGAGATATTATAGCAACTGTTAAAAAAGCAAAAGCGGTAGTAAAGAAAACTAATGAAGTAGCTTTGATTGAAGTTCCGAATAGTTCAATATTTGGATTTTCCTTTGTGAATAAGAAACCAAAATACAATGGAAAAATAGAGGAAGATATGACTAACGAATATACTGAATTTGCCCAATCGTAAAATGCCCAAGCATTTAAAACTTTGTTATTTCCTTTTTCAAGTTGTTGCATAATTTATAAAATAAAAATCCCGATAGAAATCGGGACTAATATAAGATAATATTTTTACTATTTAAATGTGACGCCAAATTTAGCGGCTTCTGCTTTTGCTTGAGGAAGTAATGCGGTTAATTCATTAATTCTGGTTTGGTTACTTGGGTGAGTGCTTAAAAATACTGGAGGCGATTTCCCTTCAGATTGTGCCGACATTCTTTCCCAAACTTTTACCGCATTTATTGGATCATATCCAGCTATTGCCATAAGCGTTAATCCAATCATATCGGCTTCACTTTCGTGAGCCCTGCTAAAAGGTAAAATGCCTAATACTTGCGAACCAGCTCCATAAGCCTGCATAGCTTCATTTTGATATTTTGGTACATATTTTTCCGCAGCTACAGCAGCACCAACACCGACAGCTTGTTGTATTAAACCAGCACTCATTCGTTGTTGTCCGTGATTGGCTAAAGCGTGTGCGACTTCGTGACCCATTACTGCTGCAATTCCGGCATCGTCTTTACAAACGGGTAAAATTCCGGTATAAAAAACAATTTTACCACCAGGCATACACCAAGCATTTATTTCTTTGCTTTCTACTAAATTGTATTCCCATTTGTAGTTATCTAAATAATCGGATTTTCCGTTGGCGGTTAAATATCTTTCAGAAGCCGTTTTTATTTTCATACCAATTGTTTCAATTCGTTTGGCATCTGAAGTTCCTTTTAAAACTTTATTTTCAGACAAAAACTGATTGTATTGCTGAAAAGCAGATGGAAAAATTTGACTATTTGGAACAAGCGCCATAGTACTTTTTCCTGTGAAAGGATTTTTTGCACAAGAAGCTACAAGAATTCCTGTTATAATTATTGATTTTAGAAGTATTTTCATGATATGAAATTTGGTAAACAAAGTTATTCTATTTTTTGTTTAGTTCAAAAATCATACCACACTATAATTGTTTACTTTTGTATAAAAATTTCTCATGCCTAATAAAAAATCTCCTACCGAAACGCAAGTTCCAAAAATTATAATTTTAATTGGTCGTTTTTTATATCGAATTTCTCCAGTCTTGGCAGAAAAATTTGCTCGAAAATTATTTATCACACCCATAAAACATAAAATTCCAAAAAGAGAGTTTCATATGGAAGCCGCATCCCAACAATCAAAGTTGTTTGTTCCATCTATAAATAAAGAAATTGTGGTTTATACTTACGGAAATTCGAATAAAAAAATACTTCTCGTACACGGTTGGTCGGGTAGAGGCACCCAATTGGTAAAAATTGCAGACGCATTCCTTGAAAATGGTTACGCCACAATTAGTTTTGATGCGCCAGCACACGGAAAATCAGGTACAAAAACCACTTTGATGCTCGAGTTTATTGAATCTATATTGGAAGTTGAAAAACAGTATGGTCCTTTTGAATTTGCAGTCGGACATTCTTTAGGCGGCATGTCAATTTTAAACGCAGTAAAAAAAGGTCTGCAAATAAAAAAAGCTGTTGTAATTGCTAGTGGAAATAGCGTAATTAACATTGTGAATACGTTTACAGAAAAAATTGGTTTACCAAATAAAGTAGCTGTTTTGATGAAAAATAATTTTGAAAAGAAATACCATTCAGAAATGGAAAGTTTTTCTGCTTATGTTGTAGCTAAAGAAGTGAAAATTCCAGTTTTAGTTATTCATGATAATGATGATGAAGATATATCGGTTTCGGAAGCATATCATTTGGCAGAAAACCTTTCCAATAAAGAAATTTTAATCACAAATAATTTAGGACATAGGAAAATATTAGGCGATTTAAAAGTTATTGAAAAAATTGTTGAATTCTTCTTGATAAAAAAATAAAATCTCATTAGTATAAACAGATTATTAAATTTATTTTTGCAAAAACTTTTTACAATGACACAACAAATTTCAAATTTAGAACAATTTACACAACAAGTTCGAAGAGATATTCTTAGAATGGTTCATGCAGTTAATTCAGGTCATCCAGGTGGTTCTTTAGGCTGTGCAGAGTTCTTAGTAACACTGTACCAACAAGTAATGAAAAGAAACGAAGGTTTTGATATGAATGGTGCTAATGAAGACATTTTCTTTTTATCAAACGGACATATTTCTCCTGTATTTTACAGTGTTCTGGCAAGAAGCGGTTATTTTTCAGTATCGGAATTGGCAACTTTCCGAAAATTAAATACCCGTTTACAAGGGCATCCAACAACACATGAAGGATTAGAAGGTATCAGAATGGCTTCTGGTTCTTTGGGGCAAGGTTTGTCTGTTGCCATTGGTGCTGCACAAGCAAAAAAGTTAAATAAAGACACAAATTTAGTATATGTTTTAACTGGTGATGGCGAATTACAAGAAGGTCAAAACTGGGAAGCTATTATGTATGCATCTGCAAAAAATGTAGACAACTTAATTGCAACAGTAGATTTAAATGGGCAACAAATTGATGGTTCAACTACTGATGTTTTAAATATGGGAAATATTAAAGCCAAATTTGAAGCATTTGATTGGGACGTTTTAGAAATTGCTGAAGGAAATAATATTGAATCCATAATAAACGGAATGGCTGATGCAAAATCTCGCACAGGAAAAGGAAAACCAGTTTGTGTGTTATTACATACAGAAATGGGTAACGGTGTAGATTTTATGATGCACACGCACGCTTGGCACGGTAAAGCTCCGAGTAATGAGCAATTAGAAAATGCCTTAAACCAAAATCCAGAAACTTTAGGAGATTATTAATATTGCTTTGTGCTTAATGCCTTATGCTTTTAGCTTAAAAATATGAAAAAATACGAAAACACAGGAAGTAAAGATACCCGTTCAGGATTTGGAGCAGGAATGACCGAATTAGGACAAAAAAATGAAAATGTAGTCGCGCTTTGTGCCGATTTAATTGGTTCGTTAAAGTTTGACGATTTCAAGAAAAATCATCCAGATCGTTTTTTCCAAATCGGAATTGCGGAAGCCAATATGATCGGAATTGCTGCAGGTTTAACCATTGGTGGGAAAATTCCATTTACAGGAACTTTTGCTAACTTTTCTACAGGAAGAGTTTATGACCAAATTCGTCAATCTGTTGCTTATTCAGATAAGAACGTTAAAATTTGTGCCTCACACGCGGGTTTAACTTTAGGTGAAGATGGCGCTACGCACCAAATTTTAGAAGATATAGGTTTGATGAAAATGTTGCCTGGAATGACAGTTATTAATACTTGTGATTACAACCAAACCAAAGCAGCCACTTTAGCATTAGCAGATCATCACGGACCAGCCTATTTGCGTTTTGGTCGTCCGGTAGTGCCTAATTTTATGCCTGCAGATGCACCTTTTGTAATTGGAAAAGCCATTTTATTAAATGAAGGAAATGATGTAACAATAATCGCAACCGGACATTTAGTTTGGGAAGCTTTAATAGCTGCTGAAGAATTAGAAAAACAAGGCATTTCTGCTGAGGTGATTAATATTCACACAATTAAGCCTTTAGATGAAGCAGCTATTTTAAAATCGGTTGCTAAAACTGGTTGTGTAGTAACTGCTGAAGAACATAATTTTTTAGGTGGTTTAGGAGAAAGTGTAGCCAGAACGTTAAGTTTAAATAAACCTTCACCTCAAGAATTTGTTGCGACAAATGATACTTTTGGAGAAAGTGGTACGCCAGAACAATTAATGGAAAAATACGGATTAAATAGCAAAGCAATTATTGAGAAATCATTAAAAGTAATTGCTAGAAAATAAGATTATTTTATAGTTAAAAAAAATCCCGTTATAATTAATTTTGTAACGGGTTTTTTTATTTTTAATTGATTATAAAATTTCTTCCACGTGCTTTTTAATATTGCTTGCAATTTTTGCTGTAGGTAAATCGTTTTCATCACCGCCAAATGGATCTTCAATTTCCTCCGCAATTAATTCTAAACTTGCCAATACATAAAAAATAAATACTACCACAGGAATTATGTAATATCCTAAGCTAAATACATATCCAAAGGGTAAAGTCATCACGTAAAAGAAAATAAATTTTTTAATAAACGCACTGTAAGAATAAGGTATTGGTGTGTTTTTAATTCGTTCACAAGCACCACAAACATCTGTAAAAGATTGTATTTCTAAATTTAATATAATTAACTGATTACCAGTTATTTTGTTAGATTTATATAAATCGTTAATTTTACTATAAATCATCTTGGCTACTTGGTTGGGTTTGTGTTTGTTTTGGTCAATTTCTAAATCCAAACCTTCAAATAACACCTTACCAACTTCTTCATTACTTAAATGTTTTGCCAATATAGAAGCAAAACCAGGAATTACTTTTCTGAAATAAATTTTATCTGCTTCATTATCTAAAATAGCAGCTAATTTAATGGCTAAATTTCTAGAATTATTTACCAAACTTCCCCATAATTTTCTTCCTTCCCACCATCGATCATATGCAGTGTTGGTTCTGTATGCCAGAAGTAAAGACAAAACAAAACCAACAGTTGTATGCAATATGGAAATATTTTTAACGTGACTATTTTCTTTTAATTTGAAATAATGTATTTCGAAATAACAAATTGCACCAGAATAAACACCAATTAATATCATCATTGGAATTAATTGACGAAAGGTATCCGATTTATGAAATCGAAAAATAAAAGTAATCCAGTCTTTTGGGTTATATTGTACCATGGCTTTATGTTTTTTAAATAAAATTATTAAATCTATATTCTATACTCTATAATCTATAATCTATACTCTATAATCTATACTCTATATTCTATACTCTTTTTTCCATTACGAAATATAATTCCAAATACTTTTCTTCTTGCTAATTTCCAAAAATACAGCTTTTAGCTTTGCGTGTTCAGGTAAATTCATACTAGGATCTGTTTTTAGAAGTTTTACTGCCAAATGTCGTGCTACTTGTAAAATATCTCGGTCTTTTACCAAATCGGCAATTTGAAGGTTTAGCACGCCACTTTGTTGTTTTCCCATAATATCACCTGGTCCGCGTAATTTCAAATCCACTTCAGCAATTTCAAATCCGTCATTGGTTCGCACCATAGTTTCCATTCGGGTTTTGCTGTCTTCAGAAAGTTTATAATCCGTCATTAAAATACAATAACTTTGCTCAGCACCACGACCAACGCGTCCGCGCAACTGGTGCAATTGTGATAAACCAAAACGTTCGGCACTTTCAACAATCATTACTGAAGCGTTAGGAATATTTACGCCTACTTCGATAACAGTTGTTGCAACCATAATGTTGGTTTTTCCTTCAGAAAAGCGTTTCATCTCTTCATCTTTATCTGCGGGTTTCATTTTTCCGTGTAAAATAGAAATTGAATAGTTTGGCAAAGGAAAATCACGTGAAATACTTTCATAACCGTCCATCAAATCTTTAAAATCCATTTTTTCAGATTCCTGAATTAATGGATATACAATATAAATTTGTCGGCCCTTAGCAATTTCATCTTTTAAAAATTTCCATACTACTAATCGATTACTATCAAATCGATGTAAAGTTTGTATTGGTTTTCTACCTGGCGGTAATTCATCTATTACAGAGATATCTAAATCACCATACAAACTCATCGCTAAAGTACGTGGAATAGGAGTAGCAGTCATAACTAAAACGTGCGGCGGAATTTCCGATTTAGTCCAAAGTTTACTTCTTTGTTCTACTCCAAAACGATGTTGTTCATCGATAACTGCTAAACCTAAACTTTTAAACTGGACTTTGTCTTCTAATAAAGCGTGCGTTCCGATGATTATATCTAACGTTCCGTTTTCTAATTCTTCATGAATGATTCTTCGTTGCGCAATTTTTGTAGAACCCGTTAATATTCTGATATTAATATTCAGTTCTTTGGCCAATTCGGTTATACTGTTAAAATGTTGATTAGCCAATATTTCTGTTGGCGCCATTAAACAGCTCTGAAAGCCGTTATCTTTTGCGATAAGCATACACATTAAAGCAACTATGGTTTTTCCTGAACCTACATCGCCTTGAAGCAAACGATTCATTTGCGCGTGGCTGCCTAAATCGTTTCGTATTTCTTTCAAAACTCTTTTTTGAGCATTCGTCAATTCAAAAGGTAAATGATTGTTGTAGAAATTATTAAAATTTTCACCAATAATTTCGAAAGGAAAACCTTTTATTTTATGTTTTCGAATTAAGTTTTTGGTGATTAATTGCAATTGAATGAAAAACAATTCTTCAAACTTTAATCTAAACTGCGCTTTGGCTAAAAGATCCTGATTTTTTGGAAAATGAATATTAACTAAAGCTTCTTTTTTTGGAATCAGTTTTAATTCTTCAATGATGGAAATAGGCAAAGTTTCTGAAAATAATTGATGTGTTTCTGAAAACAATTGCATCATCATTTTATTGATGACTTTATTAGTAACGCCTTTATTATTAAGTTTTTCGGTACTTGGATAAACAGGTTGCATCGCACTTCTTAAAGTGGTTTTGTGTTCTTCCAACAGTTCCATTTCTGGATGTGCCATGTTGAAAACCGAACCAAATTGTGTGACTTTTCCAAAAATAACATAAACGGTATTGAGTTTCAAGCTTTCCTTAACCCATTTTTGTCCCTGAAACCAAACCAATTCCATTTGCCCGGTATCATCTAAAAAAGTGGCGACTAATCTCGATTTTCCTTTTCCTTGGTCAATGGTTTTAACATGAATCACTTTTCCAATAATTTGAACTTCGGAATTGCTATTTATCAGTTGGTTGATTTTAAAATAGCGAGTTCTGTCGATATATCGGTTCGGATATAAATTAATTAAATCGCCATACTTGTGAATATTCATTTCTTTGCGCAGCAAATCGCCACGTTGCGGCCCAACGCCTTTTAAATATTCTATGGGAGTTTCAAGTAGATTCAAAGTGAATTACATTATCAATGTCAAAATAAAATTTCAAAAACAAAAAATAATGAAAATATATTAATTTTTACAATTTATGTTTGAATTTTGTTTTAAAGCGAAGATAGTTATTATTAGTTAAATTGGAAATGTCTAAATTTTAAAAAATGTTTATAATCTTGTAAGATTTAAAAATTTTACTTCAATTAATTATTTAAGCACATTACAACTAATAAAAATTAAAAAACTCGTTTTAATTCTTCTTTAATAAAACCAATTGCTACTGAGCTTGCACTTTCTGTTTGTGTAAGTTCTTGAAGAAGTTTTGTACGTAATTCTTCGCCAGTTTTCACTTCACCTTCAATAGAAAATCTTCTAATTTGAGTAATAATGCTGCTTTTGGCTTTTAGTATTATTTCCCAACTTTCTTGAGTAAAATAAATTTGTTGCGCAATATTGTGCTCGTATTCAGTTTGTATGGTATGTACAAGAAGCGTTGCGTAACTTTGAGGATCTAAAGAACTTGGTTCTACGCGCATCATTAAGTTAATTGGATTGATGCGTTCCAAAAACAACACAATACGCTCATAAGCTTGTAATCTAATAGGCAATCCTAAGCGCTGGTTCTCTCTTAGCAATTCAAATTTTCGTTTGTTTTCTTCGTTTTTAAAAAATTTATGTAGTAAACCGTAAGCGACTCCACCAGTAATAATTGCTGGTAAAGTATATGTGGCAATTTCAAGTAATTTTGCTTCTATGTTCATGTGATTTTTTTTGCTAAATTAAAATATTTTTTTAAAAGTTAATACAATATTTAATTCTTATGTTATGTTATTACTTTTAATCAAAAAATTGTTGATAATTTTCAACTAAATGAAAGTTAAAAGTAGGTAAAATCCCTTCATATTCTGTATTTTTGCTTTCCTAATTATCCTAATTTTAGCCATGCAACAGTATATAAATCAATTAAATGAAGCACAACGAGCGCCTGTTTTGCAAAAAGACGGTGCTATGATTGTAATTGCAGGTGCAGGTTCAGGGAAAACACGTGTATTAACTGTTCGAATTGCGAATTTGATGCATCAAGGTGTTGATGCATTTAATATTTTAGCGCTTACATTTACCAACAAAGCTGCACGTGAAATGAAAAAACGTATCGCTGAAATTGTGGGAAGCAATGAAGCAAAAAACCTTTGGATGGGTACATTTCACTCTGTTTTTGCTAAAATTTTACGAAGTGAGGCTGAAAAACTAGGCTATCCTTCCAATTTTACAATCTACGATTCTCAAGATTCATTGCGATGTTTAGGTGGTATTATCAAAGAAATGCAATTGGATAAAGACATTTATAAACCCAAACAAATTTTAGGAAGAATTTCGCAATATAAAAACTCGTTAATTACGGTTCGAGCCTATTTTAACAATCCGGAATTGCAAGAAGCCGATGCGATGAGCAAAAAACCTCGTATGGGTGAAATTTACAATAATTATGTAGAACGCTGTTTTAAATCGGGTGCGATGGATTTTGATGATTTATTATTGAAAACCAACGAGTTATTAAATCGTTTCCCAGATGTTTTAGCCAAATACCAAGATAGATTTAGATATATTTTAGTAGATGAGTACCAAGACACCAATCATTCTCAATATTTAATTGTAAAAGCCTTATCGGATAGATTCCAGAATATTTGTGTGGTTGGTGATGATGCGCAAAGTATTTATGCCTTCCGAGGGGCAAACATCAACAATATTATAAACTTTCAAAAAGATTACGACGGCGTTAAAATGTTCCGATTGGAACAAAATTATCGATCTTCAAAAAATATTGTAGAAGCTGCGAATAATGTTATCGATAAGAATAAAACCAAATTGGATAAAATTGTTTGGACAGCCAATGATGACGGTCCGAAAATAAAAGTACATCGAAGTGTGACAGACGGTGAAGAAGGTCGTTTTGTAGCCGGAACTATTTTTGAACAGAAAATGCAAAATCAATTACCAAATTCGCATTTTGCTATTTTGTACCGAACCAATGCGCAATCACGTGCTATGGAAGATGCGTTGCGAAAAAGAGATATTCCGTACCGAATTTATGGTGGCTTATCGTTTTATCAACGTAAAGAAATTAAAGATGTTTTGGCTTATTTACGATTGGTAATCAATCCGAAAGACGAAGAAGCTTTAGTTCGAGTAATAAACTATCCAGCAAGAGGAATTGGCGACACCACAGTTGAAAAACTTACGGTTGCTGCCAATCATTACAAACGTTCCATTTTTGAAGTGATGGAACACATTGATAAAATTGATTTAAAATTAAATTCGGGTACGAAAACCAAGTTGCAAGATTTCGTAACAATGATAAAAAGTTTCCAAGTCATTAATGAACAACAAGATGCTTTTACTTTAACTGATCATGTAACTAAAAAAACAGGTTTAGTTCAAGAATTGAAAAAAGACGCCACTCCAGAAGGAATTGCTCGTATCGAAAATATTGAAGAATTATTAAACGGGATTAAAGATTTTACAGAAGGTCAAAAAGAAATTGATGGTGCTCGTGGTGCGTTAGCAGAATTCATGGAAGATGTGGCTTTGGCGACAGATTTAGATAAAGACACAGGTGATGATGATAGGGTTGCGTTAATGACGATTCACTTAGCAAAAGGATTAGAATTTCCGCATGTTTTTGTAGTAGGAATGGAAGAAGATTTGTTTCCAAGTGCAATGAGCATGAACACGCGAAGCGAGTTGGAAGAAGAGCGACGATTGTTTTATGTAGCCTTAACTCGTGCCGAACACCAAGCGTATTTAACGTATGCGCAATCGCGTTACCGTTGGGGAAAATTAGTTGATAGTGAACCTTCACGTTTTATTGAGGAAATCAATGGCGAATATCTAGAATACATGAATCCGATAGATTCGGGTTACCGATACAAACCTTCTATGGATATTGATATATTTGGAGATGTAGATAAGTCTAAATTACGATTGGCCAAACCAACTGCTGGAACACCACCCGAATATATTACAAAAAACGAACCTGTTTCGTCTGTAAATATTAGAAGATTAAAACCAGTAAACAATGGTGCAAGTGCATCGAAAAACAATATTACAGATACTAATTTAGCTGTTGGAAATATTGTGATGCATGAACGATTCGGAAAAGGCGAAATTATTGGTTTAGAAGGCGTAGGAGCCGACAAAAAAGCGGAAATTCGTTTTGATGTTGGTGGCTTGAAGAAGTTATTATTACGCTTTGCAAAGTTAAATGTGATTGGATAACGCTATAAGCAATAAGCTTACAGCATAAAGCAAGTAAAAAATGGCAGATTTTCTAAAAATATACGAAGACAAACCAAATGAAGCTGCTATAAAAAAAGTGGTTGATGTTCTAAGAAATGGTGGATTAGTTATTTATCCAACAGATACTGTTTATGGTATAGGTTGCGATATTACCAATTCTCGTGCGTTGGAAAGATTAGCTAAATTGAAAGGAATTAAACTGGAAAAAGCAAATTTTTCGTTTGTTTGTAGTAGTTTAAGTAATATTTCAGATTATGTAAAACAAATTGATACGGCAACTTTTAAGATTTTAAAACGCGCGCTACCTGGGGCTTATACGTTTATTTTACCAGGTAATAACGATTTACCAAAAGACTTCCGTAAGAAAAAAACAGTCGGAATTCGAGTGCCAGATAATAACATTGCCATTCAAATTGTGGAAATGTTGGGGAATCCAATTGTTTCATCATCCATTCATGACGAAGATGACGTTATTGAATATTCCACCGATCCAGAATTAATTTTTGAGAAATGGCAAAATCTAGTCGATTTAGTAATTGATGGCGGTTACGGAGAAAATGTTGCATCAACCATTATCGATTTAACGGGACATGAACCAGTAATTGTGAGAGAAGGTAAAGGTGATGTGAATATTATTTAAAAATCAAATTCCAAATCGTAAATCCAAAATCGTAAATTACTTCGGACTTATAATTTCCACATCGCTAAATGCGATTGCACCTCGAACTACACCTTGAATTGTTGTTTTTAACGCATCAATAATATGAATTTTCAATTCGCTTTTAGAGAAAATTAAACTCACTTCTCTTGATGGTTTTGGACTGACAAACTGTTTTAGTTTGGTTTTGTTTTTTTCGTTTAAATCTATGGTATGTAAATAGGGTAGTAATGTTGTGCCTAAACCTTCATCGGATAATTTTATTAAAGTTTCAAAACTGCCACTTTCCAATTGAAAATGATTTTCACCAATAAAATTATTGGTTTTACATAAATTTAAAACACTATTTCTAAAACAATGTCCGTCTTGTAAAAGCAAGATTTTTTCGAAATCTAAATCGGCAACTTCTATTTCTTTTTTTGCTTTATTTACACTATTTTCTGGAATATAAGCTACAAAAGGTTCGTAATATAATACAATTTCCTTAAGTTTTTCTTCATCTAAAGGCGTGGCGGCAATAGCGCAATCTAAATGACCATTTTTAAGTTTGGTAATAATGTCTGTAGTGTTTAATTCCTCTACAATTAGGTTTACCTTTGGATACTTTTTAATGAAAGTATTCAAAAACATAGGTAACAAAGTTGGCATTACAGTTGGAATCATTCCAATGCGAAAATCGCCACCAATAAATCCTTTTTGTTGGTCAACAATATCTTTAATCCTGTTGGCTTCGTTAACTATGTTTTTGGCTTGTGTAACGATTTTACTTCCTACTTCTGTTAATCCAATTGGTTTTTTGGTTCTATCAAAAATTTGAATACCTAATTCGTCTTCTAATTTTTGAATTTGCATGCTTAATGTAGGCTGCGTAACAAAACATTTTTCGGCTGCTAATGTAAAATTTTTATTTTCGGCTACTGCTAAAACGTAATATAATTGGGTAATTGTCATCGTATCAATATTTGTGATAAAAGTAAAAATTTCTATTGTAAAAAACTATTGTTTAAGAAAAGTTTATAAAAAAACTCTGAAAATAATCCAGAGTTTTTATAAATCATAAATGTCAAATTCCAAATCGTAAATTTGTTAATATACTTCGGATTCTTTTAATTTTTCTGTATTGGCAACTAACTGTAATTCATCAATAAATTTATGAATTTTTCCTGACATTACACCATCCATATCAAAAACATCAACACCAATCCTGTGGTCGGTTACTCGGCCTTGTGGGTAATTGTAGGTTCTAATTTTAGCAGAACGGTCTCCTGAGCTAACTTGGGAAGTTCGTGTTATAGCATCTTCAGCTTGTTTTTTAGCTAGTTCTTGTTCGTATAAACGGGAACGTAAAACAGTTAAAGCTTTATCTTTATTTTTGTGTTGCGATTTTTGATCCTGACATTGCGCTACTAATCCTGAAGGAATGTGCGTTAATCTTACTGCCGATTTAGTAGTGTTTACTGATTGTCCACCAGGTCCTGAAGAACAGAAAAAATCCACACGAACATCATTCATGTCAATTTGCACATCAAATTCTTCTGCTTCCGGCAAAACCATTACAGTGGCTGCTGAGGTGTGCACACGACCTTGGGTTTCTGTTTGAGGAACACGTTGTACGCGGTGTACGCCAGCTTCGTATTTTAAAGCACCATAAACATCTTCACCAGTAACTTCAAAAATTACCTCTTTAAATCCGCCAGACGTTCCATCACTCATATCAACTACAGAACATTTCCAACCACGACCTTCACAGTATTTAGTATACATTCTATATAAATCTCCAGCAAAAATAGACGCTTCATCTCCACCAGTTCCTGCACGAATTTCAACCATTACGTTTTTCGCATCTTCTGGATCTTTAGGAATCAACATAAATTTGATTTCTTCTTCCAGTAAAGGCAAACGTTCCTTGGCTTCTTCTAATTGCATTTTTGCCATTTCTACCATTTCGGCATCAGAACCATCTGCAATTATTTCTTGGGCTTCTTTTACGTTAGCATCTAAAGTTATGTATTCTTCACGTTTTTTAACTAACGCATTTAAGCTTTTGTATTCTTGGTTTAATTGCACATAACGTTTCTGATCGGCAATTATATCAGGTTGAATAATCAAATCTGATATTTCATCGAAACGTTGTTTTACATATTGTAATCTGTCTAACATGTCTTCTTATTTTGGATGGCAAAGTTACAAAAAAAAGTAATCTGTTATTTAGTTTATTGCGATTTGTAAAAATATGTTTTTAAATTGAATAGTACTAAACTCCTTTTCTGGATCAAAATATTTGATTTTTTTGTTTTTGAAGTATTATTAAATAAAATGGTATTAAAATAAATGATATTATTTGTTAAAAATAAATTTATGATTTATCTTTGAGCAGAATTCACAAATAAAATTCCGGAAAACATGTTTGAATTTGACCAGTATTTAGGCTTTATACTTTTCTTAACCATTTTAACTATAGGTTTTTGGTTAATGTTTTTTCTTGTAGGTTTCGTTCCATATTGGATTGGCGGATCATTAAAAGAATTATACAAAGAGATGAAAGCAAAAAAATTAGCTGAACAAGAAAAGTAATTTTCTTAGTTACAAAAAATCCCGATTCGTACGAATCGGGATTTTTTTATTTTGTATTAGTATTCTCCGCCGCCACCTTCTTGTTGTTCTAAACTCTTTTGTTTTATTTCCTTCTCGTTTTTCAGTTTATTAAATCTATATGTAAATGAAACCGTTACTTGTCGTACTCTCCATTGCATTTCGCTATAAGAATTTACAGTAGGTAATCTTAAATCTTGAATTCTTTTTCTGGAATTAAACACGTCATTTACGTTGAATGCAACAGTAGCTTTATCTTTAAGTACATCTTTACTAAAAGCTAAATTCATACTAGCAATACCTATAGTTTTACCTTGAGCTGTTTTTTGTCCGGCATTATAAGTTCCATTTGTTTGCCAATCAATTTTGTATGGTAAATTTACTTTAGAAGTTAATCTAGCTGTCCAAGTACTTGATTTAAAATCAAAATCTTGATTAACTAACGTGTTATTAGAATTTATAAATTGATAATTTCCTTTGGTTTCATTATAAAAATAATTAACGTTTGAATTTAACTTCCACCATTTTTTTAAGGCATAATTAAAAGTAACTTCCATTCCAATTCTATTGTCTTCACCTAAATTAAATGGTGTGTTAATAATTACCGGAATTCCATTTATAAACTGACCGCTTTCTTTTCGAACTGTTTGGAAAGAATCAGTGGTATGATTATAATACGCAGAGGTACTAATTGTAGTTTTATCCCATTTTCTTAAATAGCCAATATCAAAAGCATCGGTAAATGACGGATTTAATTTTGGTTCTCCAACAAATAAATTGATATTACTAGTGTACGAAGAAAACGGATTAATATACCTATCTCTAGGGCGGGTAATTCTTTTGCTATAGTTTATTGAAATGTTAGAATCGTTATTTAATTCGTATGTTAAAAATAAACTTGGAAAAAGGTTGTTGTAATTTCTAGAGTTTAAATCGTTTGTAAGCAACTGATTGATTTCTAAATTGGTGTTTTCAAATCGTAAACCTCCTAAAACGGATAATTTATTAAAAAATTTAGTTCCTAATTGTGTATAAATTGCACTTACGTTTTCAATATATTCAAAATTATTTGTAAAACCAGGTATGTTGGTGTAAGGGCTATTTTGATTGACGCGCTCCAATACTTCATAATTACTAGTTGAATTTGTATAACTTCCTCTATAACCTGCCTCAAACTGTAGGTCTTTAGTTATTGGTAAAACGTAATCAGCTTGAATTAAATTTCTGGTTTGTCTACCAATTTTTGAGGTTTTTTCATCAGAAACAAATGTATTTGTTTCTAAAATACTTCCATAAATGTTAGAAAATTCATCTTCTTCATTTAATGAAAATGAAGCATCGATAGTTAATTTATGACCATCTTTTTTAAATTTCTTTAAAAAGTTTGAGGTAAATTCAACTGCCTCATTTCTACTTAAAGATTCGTTGTCTCTGAAACGGGTGAATAAAAAGTTGCTTCTATTTAAAGTGTAATTTTTATAAGTTACATCTTCAAAATTTTCACCATCGTTGTTTCTATAATTGATACTATTGGTCCAAGTTGCCGATTTGTCTTTGTTTAGAAATATCTCCATTCCAAAATTACCATTGAAACCATTGCTAAATCTATTGGCTTTTCTGCGTTCTTCAATATAGGTATTGGCAGCAAAATTCTCTTGATTAATTTTGGTAATACCAGGATTGTTTCTATCATTATATGCTAATGTTGCAAATAAATTATAAGTTTCTGATTTTGAATTAATATTTGCAGAAATACCCTGATTTTTAGGATCTCCAGCTGTTGCTATTACCGTTCCATTAATTCCTTTATTTTTCCCTTTTTTAAGAATTATATTCAAAATTCCACCCCCTCCTTCGGCATCGTAACGCGCGGATGGATTGGTAATTACTTCCACTTTTTCAATAGCGTCTGCGGGAAGCATTCTTAATGCATCTGCAACGTTTATGGCAGTTGAAGGTTTTCCGTCAATTAAAACGCGGACGCTTTCATTGCCACGAAGACTAATATTTCCTTCTACGTCTACTGAAACACTTGGTATGTTATCTAAAACATCGCTAACCGTTCCACCTTTTACCATTAAATCTTGGCCAACATTGTAAACTTTTTTGTCTAGTTTTATGTCAACTGAAGTTTTTTCGCTTCTAATTACAACCGTTTCAATTTGGTTTGACTCGGATACCAATAAAATATTTCCTAAATTGGTGTCTGAATCTAAGCTTTGATTTACTTTTTCTTGAGTTTTGTATCCTGGAAATTCGAATTTTATGTTGTAAGTTCCGTTATTTAATTCGATATTAAAATTGCCATTTGCATCTGAAGTACCTCCAGTGATAACTTTTTTAGTATCTGATTTTGAGATGGTTATAATTGCAAATTCTACCGGAATAGAAGTTTCTTTATCAATAATTTTACCAGAAATAAATACTTTTTTTAGGGAAATTTGAGAAATTGAGCTGGTACTAACCAATAAGAAAGTTAATAATAGCAATGATTTTTTTAATAGCATGGTGTATCACATTTTACAGTACAAATGTAGTGTTAAGTATTTTAAACGTTTATTAAAACTATGTTAAATGATTTTACAAAATCGTTTTTATCAATTCAGTAGGTCTTGCAATTACGGATTTTTCACCATTTATTACAATTGGTCTTTCTATTAGTTTTGGAAATTGCAACATGGCCTCAATAATTTGATTATCTGTTAAAACTTTGCCTTTAAAATTTTCAATCCAATCTTTTTCTTTTGTTCTTACCAATTCAATTGGTTTGATTTTCAACTTTTTAATTATACTTTCCAACTCTTTAAAAGTTAAGATTTTATCGAAATACTGTATAGTTTCAAAAGGTATTTTTAGGTTTTCTAGGAAGTAAACGCCTTCTCTAGACTTTGAACATCGATTGTTGTGATATATAGTTAACATAAATATTTTTTTTACAAAGGTAATAATTGTAATTTAGTGCACTTAAAAAATCGTAATATGTATATTGAACAATTACAGAAAATTAGAATGAATTTATGGACTTATGCTGTCATTCCATGTCTTTTTTTAGCATTAATGATTTTTAATTATGTCTCATCAGAAGGTGTTGATACCAATCAATTAATGAAACAAATGACAAAAGAAATAGGCATAAACGGCACATTTGTTATGCTTGTGGCTCCTTTGGCATTTATGTTGTTACTTGTTTTATTTTACAATAAATTCATTCAAAACAATTCCTTACGAATATTAACAACTTCTCGCCCAAAAATTGATTGGTCAAGAGTTTTTTTCTCATTTGGAGTTTGGGGTGGCATTACAATAGTTACAACCCTAATCGGTTATTTTACAACTCCTGAAGATTTTGTAATACAGTTTAATCCAGAAAAATTTGCTGTTTTTTTAGTTTTAGCGCTGATTTTAATTCCGATGCAAACTAGTTTTGAGGAATATTTATTTCGTGGACACATGTTACAAGGTTTGGGATTGGCTACTAAAACAAGATGGGTGCCTTTGTTAGTTACTTCATTTTTATTTGGAATTATGCATATTGCCAACCCAGAAGTCGATAAAATGGGTATGATTATTATGTTTTATTATATTGGAACAGGCCTATTTTTAGGGATTTTAACATTAATGGATGAAGGTTTAGAACTAGCATTAGGATTTCATGCGGCAAATAATTTAGTTGGGGCTTTATTGGTCACTTCAGATTGGTCGGCTTTTCAAACGCATTCTATTTTAAAAGATGTTTCCGTTCCAAGTGCAAATTTTCAGATATTTATCCCTATTTTGATTATTTTCCCAATTTTACTTTATATTTTTTCCAAAAAGTACAAATGGAGCAATTGGAATGAAAAACTTTTTGGAAATATAAAACCTTTACAAGCAAAAGAATAATGAATCAAATTATTCATCCTGATTTTAAATTAAACGGAAAAAGTTTTACTGATGTAGCACTTTTATCTGAAGCTTTATATTTGAAAAAAAATGGACAATTATTTGAAAAAGAAATTGGAAATTTTCTGTTAGATTGGTTAAATTTGGAATCATTTATTCTTGTCCAAACTTCTGGTTCTACTGGAATACCAAAGCAAATTGTCTTGCAAAAATCGGCTATGATCGCTTCTGCCAAAGCAACAGGATTGTTTTTTAACTTACAACCTAAAAACACCGCTTTGTTATGTTTGTCAGCCAATTATATTGCAGGAAAAATGATGTTAGTGCGTGCCATTACTTTAGGATTGCATTTAGACACAATTGATCCAACAAGCACTCCTTTGTCTTCTAAAAAGTATAATTTTATTGCGATGGTTCCGATGCAAGTGGAAAAATCTTTAGCAAAATTACATTTGGTTGATAAATTATTAATAGGCGGCACAAAAGTGAGTTATACTTTGTCAGAAAGTATTTTAAAATCCAATTGTAATGCTTTTGAATCTTATGGCATGACCGAAACCATTTCGCATATTGCCATAAAAAAAATAGGTGAACAAGCATTTAACGTGTTGCCAAATGTGACAATTTCTGCAGATGAGAGAAGTTGTTTGGTGATTGAAGCATCAGAACTTTTTCATGAAAAAATTATTACAAATGATATCGTAGCAATCGTAAATGCAAATCAATTTATCTTTAAAGGAAGAATTGATAATGTAATTAATTCTGGCGGTATTAAAATTTTCCCTGAAGAAGTTGAGGAGAAACTAGCAAAATATATTTCTGCACCCTTTTTTATTGGTAGTAAACCAGATGAAATTTTAGGCGAAAAATTAATTTTAGTGATTGAAGCCATGCCGTTTTCTATTGAAAACAGTGTTTTTTCTGAACTGTCGAAATACCAAATACCAAAAGAAATTCTCTTTTTTGAGTCATTTGAAAGAACAGAAACACAAAAAATAAACAGAAAAAAATCATTAGAAAAATTAGTGTAAACAAATACTTTTTAAAGGATTATTTTTTTTCTACCTTAATGTAAAACTGATTGGTTTTTACTGTAACGTCTTCCAATACTAATTTTTTATCTACTTTAAGTTCTTGGTTTTCACTAGTAGGTTGTAATCGTATTGTTTTTTCGTTAATGATAATATCAATCGGCATCTTGAAATCAGTATTAACATTTTCCCATTTGTAATTCAGTTTATTACCAGATTTTGAGAGTATTAATTTTGGAATTTTTGTAGTGGTTAAATACTGTTTAAATATCGAAGTTAAATCTAAACCACTTTCTGAATTAAAGAAATCAACAACCGTTTTTGTGTCAATAATTTGTTTTTTATAGGTTTCGGAGTAACTATATAAAAGTTTCCACCATTTTACATCATCATTAATTATGTGACGAATTGTATTTAATAATAAGGCACCTTTATAATACATATCGCCACTTCCTTCTCGGTTTACACCAAATTGCCCAATAATTGGACGCTCGTTTTGTACATTTCTAGCTTGGCCATTTACATATTTTATAGCTTCATCATATCCTTTTATACATTCAATAAAAACTGTTTCTGTATACGTTGTAAATCCTTCATGAATCCACATGTCGGCAATATCTTTACTGGTTATACTATTTCCAAACCATTCGTGACCTGTTTCGTGAATCGTAATATAATCGAAAAATAATCCGGCACCCGTTCCGGATAAGTCCATTCCAAGATACCCTTTTTTGTACTTATTTCCGTATGCGACAGCACTTTGGTGTTCCATACCTAAATAAGGTGTTTCCACTAATTTGTAACCATCTTCGTAAAAAGGGTATTTTCCAAATTTCGATTGAAAGCAACTCATCATAGGTTTCACATCATTGTCAAAATGTTTACGAGCAGTTTCTTCGTTGTATCGCAAAACATAATAATCCAAATCTAACCCTTCATAATTGTCGTGAATGTGCACATAATCGGCAATATTTACGGTAATATCATAATTGTTAATTGGGTTTTTTACTTCCCAATCCCAACGCGTGTAGCCGTCTTTTAAATCGGTTGCACCTAAAAATCTTCCGTTGGAAACATTCATTAATCCGTTTGGTACGGCTACTTTTATGCTGGCGCCATTATCTGGTTCATCGGTTTGCGAATCTTTACACGGATACCATAAACTCGCACCAGTTCCTTGCACAGCGACACCAATCCAAGGATTTTGTTTTTTGTCTTTTGTAAATACGAAACCACCATCCCAAGGTGCATTTTTAGCAATTATTGGATTTCCATAATATGAAATTCTTAATTTATGTATTTCTCCTTTTTTTAAAATTTTCGGAAAATGAATAAAAACGGCGTTAAATTCTCTTGTAAATTCAATCTTAGGTATATTATCTAGAGTTACACCATCAATTGCCATATTTTCAAACAAATCCAATTGAATTTTATTTGTATTATCGTCAACTTTAAATGTTATTGTATTGGAACCAAAAAGCCATTTTTTTTCAGGATCAATTCTAATGTCTAAATCGTATCGCAACACATCATAACACGTTCTTTCTTCACGAAGTCCGCCTTGTAAAGAATCTTTACGAGAAAATTCTTGCGCTTCAATTTGATTGAAAACGAAAAGAAAAAGAGTAAATAGAAGTATTTTTTTCATAGAGTTACAAATAAAAAATTATAATTAATATTAAAATTTCATTTCAAAACGACAATATTGAGTGTTTTTAACTGATTACTTATAACTGAACACTACCAACTAAACCTGAATCACACCTAAATTAAATTTCTTTTCAATAGGCGAGTGGTTGGCGGCTTCAATTCCCATAGAAATCCAAGTTCTGGTATCTAATGGGTCAATAATAGCATCTGTCCATAATCTGGAAGCGGCGTAATACGGCGACACTTGCGCATCATATTTGGCTTTTATTTTATCAAATAATTCTTTTTCAACTGCTTCATCTACAACTTCTCCTTTGTTTTTTAAGGAAGCGGCTTCAATTTGCGCGAGTACTTTTGCCGCTTGCGTGCCACCCATAACTGCTAACTCAGCACTTGGCCAAGCAAAAATTAATCTTGGGTCATACGCTTTTCCACACATGGCGTAATTTCCAGCTCCATAAGAATTTCCAATAACAACGGTAAATTTTGGCACAACAGAATTGGCTACAGCATTTACCATTTTGGCACCATCTTTAATGATTCCGCCGTGTTCCGATTTACTTCCTACCATAAATCCTGTCACGTCTTGTAAAAAGACTAACGGAATTTTCTTTTGGTTGCAATTCGCAATAAATCGAGTCGCTTTATCCGCACTTTCCGAATAAATTACCCCACCAAACTGAATTTCTCCTTTTTTTGTTTTTGAAACCAAACGTTGATTGGCAACAATTCCTACTGCCCAACCCTCAATTCTTGCATAACCTGTAATAATTGTTTGCCCGTAACCGGCTTTGTATTCATCAAATTCAGAATTATCAACCAAACGCTTTATAATTTCATTCATGTCATATTGATCCGTACGTAATTTAGGTAAAATTCCGTAAATATCTTTGGGTTCTAAAGCGGGTTTTGCAGGAGTTTCTCTGTTAAATCCTGCTTTGTCATAATCTCCAATTTTTGAGACAATACTTTTAATTCTGTCTAAAGCAGCTGCATCATCTTTGGCTTTAAAATCGGTAACACCTGAAATTTCACAATGCGTTGTTGCACCTCCAAGTGTTTCATTATCAATAGTTTCGCCTATCGCGGCTTTTACTAAATAGCTTCCCGCTAAGAAAATACTTCCTGTTTTGTCAACAATTAAGGCTTCATCACTCATAATTGGTAAATACGCCCCACCAGCAACACAACTACCCATAACCGCAGCAATTTGGGTAATTCCCATACTGCTCATAATGGCGTTATTACGAAAAATACGCCCGAAATGTTCTTTATCTGGAAATATTTCATCTTGCAAAGGCAAATACACTCCTGCAGAATCTACCAAGTAAATAATTGGCAATCGGTTTTCCATGGCAATTTCTTGCGCTCTTAAATTCTTTTTTCCAGTAATTGGAAACCAAGCACCTGCTTTTACAGTTGCATCATTGGCTACTACTATGCATTGTTTCCCTTTAATATATCCTATTTTTACGACCACACCACCAGAAGGGCAGCCACCGTGTTCTTCGTACATACCTTCTCCAACAAAGCCGCCAATTTCAATGCTTTTGGCTTTGCTGTCTAATAAGTAATCAATACGTTCACGAGCCGTCATTTTTCCTTCGGCATGTAATTTATCAATGCGTTTTTGACCGCCACCTAATTTTACTTTCGCAAATTTTTGTAGCATATCTGAAACCAATAGTTTGTTGTGGTCTTCGTTTTTATTGAAATTAATATCCATTTTTTATAAGTCTAATTCGAATGTTTGTCTAAATAATTCAATGTTAGGATTTAACTCCTTAAAATGTTTGTATTTTTCTTCGTTTGTGTAAATTACTTTGGGTTTGTAAGTTTCAATTACGGTAATTTTTATTTTAACATCGTAGTTGCGTAAATTGGTTTTTAAGTAGTTAATTAAATCTGAATTTGTATTTTCAAAATCTTCTTTAGAACCTTGGTTTGGAAATTCTAGCAAAATATTATTTCCCATTAAAACCGGTTTACTCAATCTCATGTAACTTGCAAACAACTTTTTTCCTTTGGTTTCTAGAATTTCAATGTAATCGTCCCAATGTTTTATAGCGTCTTCCTGTGTGAAAGGATCTGCTAAACGTTCGCCAACAGCTAAATTTTCTGTTTTTGCTAAATTAGAAACATCTGCTTTTTGTTTCAATCCTTTAATAGATAATGATGAAACTCTGTTACTATTATCAATTGTAGGCGTATATTTTTGTTGAATTTGTTCGATTTTCACTTCCACTTTTTCTACCACCTTTGTAATTTCTTCTTGTGATATAGCTATTATTCCAGGTTCTGAAACAACTTGTGGTTGATTTGAAATAATTGAAGATGGAATTTCTTTCGATGATTGAAAGATATTTGATGGAATTATAAAGTATTTAGCTTTTTTTTTTCGGCATCATGTGTTAATGAAGCCAATTGCATTAGTGTAAGTTCTACAAACAATCGTTGGTTTTGACTTACTTTGTATTTTAAATCACATTCATTTGCAATAGAAATCCCGTTTAATAAAAACTCTTGAGAAGCTTTTTGTGCCTGAACTGCAAATTCTTGTTGGGTTTGCTCACTGACTTCTAATAACGAAAGTGTTGCTGGATTTTTACAAACTAGTAAATCTCTAAAGTGCGAGGCCAAACCTGCAATAAAATGATGTCCGTCAAATCCTTTTGCTAAAATATCGTTATAAGTTAAAAGCAATTTAGGGATGTCGTTTTCTAAAATTAAATCAGTAACTTTTATATAATAATCGTAATCTAATACGTTTAGGTTTTCAGCTACAGCTTGGCGCGTTAAATTATTTCCACAATACGAAACTACTCTATCAAAAATAGACAAAGCATCTCGCATGGCGCCATCAGCTTTTTGCGAAATAATACGTAAAGCTTCTTCTTCATATTGCACATTTTGATTTTGAGCAATTTCCATTAAATATTCTTTTGTATCGTTTACCGTAATTCGTTTAAAATCGAATATTTGACAACGCGACAATATAGTAGGAAGAATTTTATGCTTTTCGGTAGTTGCTAAAATAAAAATAGCATGTTTTGGTGGTTCTTCTAATGTTTTCAAAAACGCATTGAAAGCCGACGCAGAAAGCATATGCACCTCATCTATAATATATACTTTATAATTTCCGGTTTGCGGTGGTATTCTTACTTGGTCAATAATACTTCTAATATCATCAACACCATTATTAGATGCAGCATCTAATTCGAATACATTGAAAGAGAAATCCTCATTCGGATCATCGTAACCTTCTTGGTTGATTTTTCGGGCTAATATTCTGGCGCAAGTTGTTTTTCCGACACCACGAGGTCCGGTAAAAAGCAATGCTTGGGCTAAATGATTATTTTCAATTGCATGCAACAAAGTATTAGTAATAGCAAGTTGCCCAATAACATCTTTAAATGTTTGAGGTCTGTACTTTCTGGCAGATACTATAAATTGTTCCATATTAAAATATTGATAGCAAATATAGATTTAAAATGTGAAAAGTCAAAAGTGAAAAGTGAAAAGTTATTAAGAATTTATATCGTATCAGCTTACACTATAGATTGAATAAATTATGTAAATTTTAAAAACTTCTTCAATATGTATTTCTATAAATAATTCAGAAAAACATTTTAATTATAAAAAATGCCCAATTTAAATTACCTTTGCCAAGCAGACCGCCTTATCGCTCCGATTCATCGGGGAGGAAAGTCCGGACACCAAAGAGAAGCATAGCGGGTAACGCCCGTCTGCCGATAATTATCGGTAAGGACAAGTGCAACAGAAAGTATGTACAGGTTAAGCTGTAGTGAAACCAGGTAAACTCTATGCGGTGAAATTTCAAGTATATCAGCATTTAAGGGTTTCTCGTCCGTTGTTGAAGGGTAGAAAGATGGATTCCGCGAGTAATTTCGGAACTAGATAAATGATAAGGCTCCGATTTTATTGGAGACAGAATCCGGCTTACAGGTCTGCTTTTTTTAAGAATTGTTAATAATTAAAATGAAATAAATTAATATCTTTTTACGACTTAACCTTTAGTTAATATTAGAGTGTTAATTTCGCATTGAATTTTAATAATAACAAAAATGGCTTTAAAAAATATTTTAAATTTTTTCTCTCCTAAGGACAAAACTTTCTTCCCTTTATTTGATCAAGCAACTCACAAATTAACAAAGCTTTCCGAGTTTTTGCATGAAGCAACCAACGCTACAAAAGAAGACAGAGAAGTTTATTTTAATAAAATTGATGAATTAGAGGAACATATTGAACAAATATCTCATACCATGAATTTAGAATTGAGTAAAAACTTCATTACTCCTTTTGATAGAGAAGATATTCATGCATTAATGACTTCGATTGAAGATGTTTCAAGTAATTTGCAAGAAGCTTCAAATAGATTAAGAATGTATCAAGTTGAAAAAATAAGTAAATCTATCAGAAAGATAACCGAAATTAATCTTGAAGCCTGTCAACTTATTACAGAATCTGTAAAGGAATTAAAAGAAATGAAAGATTTTAAAAATGTATTTGAATGCGTTAAGAAAATCAATAAATTAGATAGAAAATCAGATTCTGTTTTTGAAAAAGCCATTTCAGATATTTTTGAAAACGAAACAGATGTTAAAAATATTATTAAATATAAAGAAGTATTAGCCTCCTTAGATAAAGCTACCGACAAATGTAAATCTGTTGCAAGAGTTTTAGAAGCGGTTGCTGTAAAACATTCTTAATTAGATACTATGTTTACACTTTTAATAGTAATAATAATTATTGCTTTGTTATTTGATTTGGTAAACGGATTTCATGATGCGGCCAATTCAATAGCTACCGTTGTTTCCACAAAGGTTTTAACTCCAACTCAAGCAGTAGTTTGGGCAGCATTTTTTAATTTAGTTGCTTATTGGGTATTTGATATGAGTGTAGGAAATACAGTAGCCAAAACTGTAGATAATTCTGCAATAACGCTTTGGGTTATTTTAGCTGGACTTATAGCTGCAACTCTATGGAATTTATTAACTTGGAAATTAGGAATTCCATCTTCTTCTTCTCATACTCTTATTGGTGGATTTGGAGGTGCTGCAGTGGCTCACGCTGGTTTTGATGTTTTAAATTCCACTGAAATTTTAAAAACAGTAGCCTTTATATTTTTAGCTCCAGTAATTGGAGGTCTAATTTCTTATTTTATTGCAATGGTTACCATACAGAGAAAATTTGCTATAAAAATTACTATGTCAATTTTAGTTTCAGTCCTTACAGTTTATGTTACTTATAGTTTAAAAGATGCTTTAGATATTAAACCAATTATGATTTGGATTATTGGGATACTTTTAGGTCTTTTTTTAGTGGTATATTGTTGGTACGAAATTGTTCATGGAAAAAATCCATCACACACCAAAGAAGGAAATATGTACAAGAAATTACAATTACTTTCTTCAGCTGCCTTTTCTTTAGGACATGGTGGAGCCGATTCTCAAAAAGTAATGGGAATTATTTGTGCCGCTTGTATTGTGTATGCCAATTCATACAGAGGCGGAACAGATTCTGATATGCCAAATTTTGTTAAAGAATATAACTTATTACAAACTACCGAAATCTTACAAATTAAATATAGCAATGAAGAAGGAAATTTGAAGAAATTTAAACCTTCAGTTGGTGTTTTTGGAAGTGATATAATTTACTTAGATGGAAATAAAATAGTGGATGTTTCTTCAAATGAAAACGTTTATTCAAATGAAAAGTTAAATCCTAAACTTTCTAAAACAAATCCATTTTTATTGGCCTTAGAAAAGGAAAAAATAAACGCAAATAACTTTGAAAAAGTTTCCAAAAAACTTGCAAAGCTAGAAGTTTACTCAGATAAAAAGGAAATAAAAGATGTTATTACTAACGAAGTAATTTTTAGCGATAATAAATTAAATCCTAAATATAAATATGCAAAAATTTTCTCAAAATATATTGATGAAGATGGGCATCTTTTAGAAGGGCATAAATTAGAAACCAAAGTTACCAAAGAAACCATGCCAACATGGATTGCTTTCGGCTGTTATTTAATGATTGGAACGGGTACTTTAATGGGCGGTTGGAAAATTGTTAAAACTATGGGAACTAAAATTACCAAAGTAACGCCACTTGAAGGGGTTTGTTCTGAAACGGCAGGTGCTTTAACTTTATTTACGGTTTCCCAAATGGGTGTGCCAGTTTCAACCACACACACGATTACGGGTTCTATTATTGGAGTAGGTGCAACAAAGCGTTTAAGCGCGGTGAGATGGGGCGTAACCATCAGCTTGCTATGGGCTTGGGTATTAACCATTCCGGTTTCTGCCATTATTGGTGCTTTATTATATTATGTAACTACATTCTTCTCATAAAAATAATTCACATTGTAAAAAACCGATTTTCATTGAAAATCGGTTTTTTTTGTATAATCATTTGTTAAAATTAACACAAAATTATAACAATAAAGCAACATAAATGTATATTTAGCGTCTTATAAAATAACTAACCAAAACAATAGTATTATGTTAAAAAAGTCAATGCAAATTTTATTTTGCTTTTTGCTTTTAAGCACCTTTGAAAGTGTGGCTCAAAAGAAAGATCAGAAAAGTAAAAATGCACCTGCGCCTCCTGCAGCAGATGCAAAAAAACCAGATGCAAAAAAAGAACCAAAGCCGTACAAAAAAGTAATTGATTCTACAGCAGTTACGCAAAAAGGTTTAATTGATGTGCACAAAGTTGCAGATAAATATTTATTTGAAATTTCAGATGCTTTAATAGGTAAAGAAATAATGACCATTACAAGATATTCTAAAACGCCAGCTGGTGGAGGTATTTTTGGTGGTGAAGAAATAAACAGACAAGTTGTTCGTTTTGAAAAAGGAATGAACAATACTATTATTTTGCGTTCAATTACTTATGTAATTATGACTCCAAATGAGGACAAACCAATTACAAAATCTGTAAAAAATTCGAATGCTGATCCAATTATTGGTATTTATGATATTTTGGCTTATAAAAAAGACGATTCAGGTAAAAACAATATTGCAAGTGTAATCGATATGAACGCGGCTTTTGATGCTGATTTACAAACGTTTTCTTTGAATTCAATTAACAAGCAAATGTTAAGTATTCAGGCGTTTCAAAAAGATAAATCGTTTATTCAGTTTATTAAAAGTTTTCCAATTAATACGGAAATTAGAACTACAAAGACATTTACAACAGTAGCACCTCAAATTTCAAGAACGCCTATGCCTAAAATTGGTACTGATTTTCCTGCGGCTCTTGATGCTGGAGTTGTTACCATGGAATTAAATACGTCATTTATTTTGTTACCAGAAAACCCAATGCGCAAAAGAACTTTTGACAAAAGAGTAGGTTATTTCGCAAATGGTTACGATGTTTTTGAAGAAGATTCTCAAAAAGCAGATACAGATGTTTTTGCTGTTAGATGGCGTTTAGAACCAAAAAATGAAGAAGATGCTCAAAAACAAAAAAATGGTGAATTAATTGAACCTAAAAAACCAATTGTATATTATTTAGACCCTGCTACGCCAGATAAATGGAAACCATTCATCAAACAAGGTATTGACGATTGGCAAGCTGCATTTGAATTTGCAGGTTGGAAAAACGCCATTCGTGGTGAATATTGGCCAGAAAACGATCTAACTATGAGTTTAGAAGATGCGCGTTTTTCTGTATTAAGATATTTTGCTGCAGAAATTCAAAATGCATACGGACCTAATGTACACGACCCAAGAACGGGTGAAATTATGGAAAGTCATATTGGTTGGTACCATAATATTATGAGTTTATTACGCGACTGGTATTTAATTCAAACGGCTGCAGTAGACCCAAATGCGAGACATAAAAAATTAGACGACAAATTAATGGGTGAATTAATTCGTTTTGTGGCTGCTCATGAGGTTGGACACACGCTTGGATTACGTCATAATATGGGAGCAAGTAATGCTACTCCAGTAGAAATGTTAAGAAATCCTGAGTTCCAAAAGAAAAACGGACATACATCATCAATTATGGATTATGCACGTTTCAACTATGTAGCACAACCAGAAGATAATGTAAAAGATTTATTTCCAAGAATTGGAGATTATGACAAATGGGCAATCAAATGGGGATATTCTTATTTTAAAGATGCTGCAGATGAAAAAGTTGAAAAAGCATTGTTAAATGAAATGACCAAAGATGCTTATACAAACAAAAGACTATGGTTCGGTACAGAAACAAATCCTTACGATCCTCGTTTTCAAACAGAAGATTTAGGAGATAATTCTATGAAAGCATCTGCTTATGGAATTAAAAATTTGAAAAGAATTTTACCTAATTTGACTGAATGGAGCAAGGAAAACGGTGAAGACTATTCAGAATTAGAAGGATTGTATAATTCTTTAATGGGTCAGTTCAGAAGATATATGGGTCACGTAACTAAAAACGTAGGTGGTGTTTATGAAAACCCAAAAACCTATGATATGTCAGGAAATGCTTACGAAGTTACACCTTCTGCAATTCAAAATGAAGCAGTAGCCTTCTTAAATGAGCAATTGTTTAAAACGCCAACTTGGTTATTAAATCAAAATATCATTTCTAAAATAAAAGGCGATGTTGGTGTTGATGCGATTAAGAGTATGCAAGATGGTACACTTTCAAGTTTATTATCAAATGATAGATTGGTTAGATTGATTGAAACTTCATCGTTAAATAAAGCCAATTATTCAGTTGATGAATTAATTTCAGATTTAAGAAGAGGTATTTTCTCAGAATTAAAATCTAATGCAGCTATTGATATTTACAGAAGAAATCTTCAAAAAGTATTTGTAAGTAGAGTTATTGATGTTGCCTTAGCTGATAAAACAGCTACTGGAAATTTTGATGGAAAAAGAATTAGTGTTTTAGATACAGATATTCCTTCTATTGCTAAAGGACAATTGGTGGAATTGAAAGCACAATTGAAAAAAGCTAGTGCTGTTGCTACAGATCGTTTAACTAAATTTCATTTAAATGATTTGGTTGCGCGTATAGAAAATGCAATGAAACCAAAGCAATAAATTTCGACCTGTTAAACTTTTAAACTCGACCTGTCGAGTTGTTTAATTCGACCTGTTAAGTTTTACAACTCGACAGGTCGAATTTTTTTGTTCTAATTTGTTAGTCTTCTTTTTGTCCCATCATCATTAAATAGGCCTTTAAAAACCCATCAATTTCACCGTTTAAGACGGCTTCAGAATCGGAAGTTTCAAATCCGGAACGCACATCTTTAATTAATTTGTACGGATGTAAAACGTAGTTTCTAATTTGCGAGCCCCATTCAATTTTCATCTTACCGGCTTCAATATCATCACGTTGTGCCAATTGTTTTTTTAATTCAATTTCGTATAATTGCGATTTCAACATTTGTAACGCACGCGACCTATTGTCGTGTTGCGAACGCGTTTCCGAACATTGAATCTGAATTCCAGAAGGTTTATGATATAATTGAACCTTAGTTTCTACTTTATTTACATTTTGACCACCAGCTCCACTTGAACGGGCTGTAGTGATTTCAATATCTGCAGGGTTAATTTCAATTTCAATGGTATCATCAACCAAAGGATACACATATACGGAAGCAAATGAAGTATGGCGCTTGGCATTACTGTCAAATGGAGAAATTCGTACCAAACGATGTACCCCATTTTCTCCTTTTAAATATCCGAAGGCAAAATCGCCTTCAATTTCTAACGTTACGGTCTTAATTCCGGCAGCATCGCCTTCTTGATAATTTAATTCTTTTACTTTATACCCTTGTTTTTCCGCCCACATCAAATACATCCGCATCATCATGCTTGCCCAATCGCAACTTTCTGTACCTCCAGCACCAGCGGTAATTTGAAGTACAGCACTTAAATTATCACCTTCTTCCGAAAGCATATTTCTAAATTCTAAATCTTCAATATGGTTGATGGTTTTCTCAAAAATGGCATCTAATTCTTCTTCAGAAACGGCATCTTCTTTATAAAAATCATAAGTCAGTTGCAATTCTTCTGCTAAATCTTCGCAATGTGAATAGTCGTCTACCCATTTCTTTTTCGAACGTAAATTTCGAACTACAATTTCGGCTTGTTTGGTATGGTTCCAAAAGTCGGGAGCAAAGGTTTTTTCTTCTTCGTTAGATATTTCTACAAGCTTGGCATCAACGTCAAAGATACCTCCTTAACGCACCAAGGCGATTAATAATGTCTTTTATTTGTTCGGTATTTACCATTTTATTTGTAGTTTTACAGAACAAAAATAGACTATTTATACGATTTATGGAAATTAATTTATTCAGCGATACGGTTACCAAGCCCACTCCAGAAATGTTACAATTTATGTTTAACGCGAAAGTGGGTGATGATGTTTTTAAACAAGATCCGACAGTTAATGAATTGGAAGCGTCTTTAGCTGATTTATTTGGTAAAGAAGCAGCTTTGTTTTTTCCTTCCGGTACGATGGCAAATCAAACCGCGATAAAATTACACACCAATCCGGGTGACGAATTAATTTGCGATAAATGGGGACACGTATTTTTATACGAAGCGGGTGGAGTAGCTTTTAACAGCGGTGTTTCGTGTAATTTAATTGATGGAAACCGAGGTATGATTACAGCAGAACAAGTAGAAAATGCAATACACGATCCTGAATTTTATCACGCGCCAATGACAAAGTTAGTATGTGTAGAAAACACTACAAACAAAGGTGGCGGCGCTTGTTATGATATAGAAGAATTAAAAAAAATAAAAGAAGTTTGCACAAAACATAATTTAAAATACCATTTAGACGGCGCCAGACTTTGGAATGCTTTAGTTGCAAAAAAACAACATCCAAAAATGTATGGCGAATTGTTTGATACCATTTCTCTTTGTCTATCAAAAGGTTTAGGTGCGCCAGTTGGTTCTGTTTTGTTAGGCACAAAAGAAGACATGAAACGCGCGCTTCGAATAAGAAAAATATTTGGTGGCGGTATGCGTCAAGCAGGTTATTTAGCTGCGGCTGGAATGTATGCGTTACAAAATAACATCACTCGCTTAGAAGAAGACCATAAAAAAGCTAAAGAATTAGGAAGTGTTTTAGAAACGCTACCTTTTATTTATAAAGTAGAACCTATTGAAACCAATATTGTTATTTTTAAACTGAAAAGTGATGTCAATGAAACGCAGTTTATTGATAAACTAAAAGAGAAAAATATCAATATTAGCAATATGGGTCAAGGTAAATTACGAATGGTTACTCACTTGGATTACAAGCAAGTAATGCACGATTATGTAATGGAAACATTGCGTAAAATTAGTTTTTGATAGGTACGCAGATTTTACAGATTTTACGGGTTCACGCAAATTGATCTTTTAAAACTGTTGAATATGTTATTTAAATTAGTTTTTAAATAGGTACGCTGATTTTACAGATTTTACGGGTTCACGCAAATTGGTCTTTTAAAACTGTTGAATATGTAATTTAAATTTGTTTTTAAATAGGTACGCTGTTTTTTACAGATTTTGTCGATTTAAAAAATTAATATTAATAAATCTGTTTAATCCGTCAAATCTGTGTTGCCATCATTTTAAATCTCAATTTCCAAAGCAAAACAATTTTTTCCTTCTTTAGTAATTAAAAATGAATTTTCTGCGTGCTGAATATCAATCGTATCATTATAATTTAATTCTTGTAAGTAGTTTAAGTTTAGCGCTTTAATTGAATTATTTAAAATTTGTTCAGCGTTTGCAACATCCAAACACCATTCTAAATATTTTACATTATTGGCGTGATTTACAATATCAATATCAGATAAAAGAATTCTTATTTCGTTTTTATTTGTAAATACTTCTGGGATATTTATTTTCTGTATGGGTTGTAAAATACTATCGGTATCATATTTTTCAAAATGAGTATGTGGTAAAGCTAAATTATCTGGTCGTCTGGTTTTGGTATTAATAACCACCCAAAATGTTTCGCAGCCTATTAGTTTTTCTTCATTCAAATACATTTCTAAACAACGAACGGAACGGGAATTTTCTAACGTTTTAATCCATGTTTTTACCGTAATTACATCTTTCCATTTTGGTAATTTTGTAATTTCAATTCGCATTCTACTTAACACCCATGCTTGGTTATGTTGCTGCATATCTAAATAACTAATACCACCTAAATCCGCATGGTTTCCTGCTGCAATTTGAAATAAATTACAAATTTCAGTATGTTTTAAAAAGCCATTTGAGTAGCAATGTTGAAATCCAATTTCAAAATTTTGAGTATAAATAGAAGAGAATTTTGGAGAAATTGGCATAATTATAATTTAATTCCCAAAGAAATATTTAAGGAGTTACTATTGTCGAAATAGCTTTCAAATTCTGGTGTAGTTTTGACATTAAGTAGGAATTTATTGTAATTTAAATTAATAAAAAATGTTAAGCTATTGTCTATTTTATAATTAAAATTAGCTCCAAGACCGTATACTTTTCCAAACTGAAAACCTAAATTTTTACCAAATCCACTTTGTCTAATTTCAACGCCTCCATATTTAATTTCGGGCTCTACTGAAAAATGCTTGTTTAAATTTATATTATAATTTAAATAAATATTTGCAGAATTTAAATTTGAAGTTCCAACATTTCCACCAATAGCTTTGTCGTCAATAGCTCTTAACCTTGTTTTATCAAATAAACCTCCAATATTGAATTTATAAACTTGTAAAGCGTTTAGTTTTATAAAAAACCCATAATTATCATTTCTATGACCAACTGACAAATAGTTGTTTCCAAAAAAATTAGAATAAGTGGCGCCAAAGCTAAAATGAGGATTGAATTTTGCTATTTTTTCTTTTTTATTTTGCCCGTAAGTAACTGATGTAATTAATAAAATTCCTAAAATTATTGCTTTCATAATTAGTAATTTAAGGTGTAGTTTACAAGATTAGAATTGTCAATAATCACATTTTCATCAGTAATAGTTGTGGTGTTCGTAGTGTAATTAATTTTTGTGTATCTAACAATTATAGTCTGATTTTTTTTAACCATTTTATCTAATTGAATATTTTGATAATATTCAGTTTCAGGAGTAATATTTATTCTTATATTTTCTTCAGCTACTTGGCCAATGTATTCTATTTTTTTTAGTGCCGTACTAGAACTTTGTTGATTTAAAGTGATTTTTAGTTTAGTAAGATTCTGTTTGTCAAAAATTTTCATGGTTGGCGCATCGAACTGAAAATTCGTAAAATTATCTAGGTTAAATTGACTTATTTTTTGAGAATTATAAGTTAAATCCTCCTCACTTGTACTAATTTCTATATCATCGAAATTGGAAGGTTTAGGAAAAACAAACGTATAATTACCGTTAGAATCTGTATTTCCAAAAGCTATTAAATTATTTTCAAAACTATCACTACCAAATAATGCGTAACTGCCATATTTAATAATATTTACAGAAATTTTATGATTGTGAATTGGTACATTATTTTCAGTAATTAATTTACCTTTAATAACTACTTTTTCGGTGCCCAAATATTGAATTTCACTTGTACACGAAGACAAAATAAAAACCAATAATATTACTATTTTTTTCATTTTTTTATTTCAAAAATAATTAAAATTAGATTTTCAACCCTTAAATTACTGTTAATTTATCAATATCATTAATAATGGTATCTATTTTAGTTTCAAAATCAAACCAAACAGCGTTTTCAGTACGCTTAAACCAAGTCATTTGTCTTTTTGCAAATCGGCGTGTGTTTTGTTTTATTTGTGCTGTAGCAAATACAAGTGTGCTTTTTCCTTCAAAATAATCGAATAATTCTCTGTAACCTACTGTTTGCAAGGCATTTCTTTCTTTATGAGGAAGTAATTGTTTTACTTCTTCAACCAAACCAGCATTGAACATTAGGTCGACACGTTTGTTAATTCGGTCGTACAAAATTTCTCTGTCGGCTTCTAAGCCAATAACAATTGGAGTGAAATTACGTTTGATATTTCTTTTTCCTATAAAATCTGAATAGGGTACGCCACTTCCAATACAAACCTCTACAAAACGTTTCATTCTTTGGGGATTTTGTAAGGTTTGTGGATTTTCGATTTCCAGTTTTTTATAATAATCAGGGTCTAATTCTTGTAGTTTTTCTTCAAGAAAGGTTATGCCTAATGCATCAAATTTGCTGTTAATTTCTTTACGAACAACTTCCTCAATTTCAGGAAATTCGTCAAAACCTTTTAAAACGGCATCTACATATAAACCAGAACCACCCACCATAATTTGGATATTGTTTTTTGCGAAAAGTTCGTCTAATTTTTCAAGTGCTTCTTTTTCAAAATCGCCTACAGAATACTTCTCAAAAATCGATTTATTTTGAATGAAATGATGAGTTGTAGCGGCTAATTCATCATCCGAAGGCACAGCTGTACCAATTTTCATTTCCTTAAAAAATTGCCGACTATCGCACGAAATGATTTCGCAACCAAAATGTTTTGCCAATGCAATACTTAAGGAAGTTTTTCCAATCGCAGTGGGTCCGATAATAGTAATGAGATAGTTCAATTTATTAGGAAATAATTTTATTTAAACATATCCATTCCAGGAATACTAGGCATCCCAGATTGCGCTACGGCAGCCATTTCTGCTTCATTTACATTGGTTGCTTTTGTAATGGCTTTATTTAAAACGGTAACTAAATAATCTTCTAACATTTCTTTGTCTTGCAACAATTCATCCGCAATTTTGAAGTTTTTAATTTCTCTATTGGCTGTTAGTGTTACTTGTAATAAACCGTCGTTACTTTGTTCGTCCACTAAAACGCTGTTTAATCTGTTTTTAGTTTCTTCCATTTTTTGTTGGGTTTCTTTTAATTTACCCATCATTCCCATTAAGTCCATTTTGTTTGTGTTTAACTTGTTATATCTTCTTTTATTACAATTCTTTTATAAACGTACAACGTTTCTTATGATATTCTGGATCAAAATTTTTCCATAAATTATGTACGGCGTGATTTTCTTCTAATTCAGGTGTTCGAATGCAATTTACTACTCCAATTTTCTTAAAACTGATATGGTTTTCATTAAATAGAATGGCGGTAACGCCTTTACTTTGGTACTCAGGTAAAACGCCAATTAAATAAAATACTGCGGTTTTACATTTGTTTTTCGCTTTTAATAAATGTAAGAATCCAGTTGGAAATAGTTTTCCTTTTGATTTTTGTAAAGCATCAGCAAAATCGGGCATTACAATACTAAATGCAGCCATTTTACCTTCTTTGTCCATCACAAATTTTATAAATTCAGGATTGATAAACGAAATGTATTTCTTTTTAAAATACTCAATTTGAATATCGTTAATGGGTACAAACGATTGCAAAGAGGCATAGCTTCCGTTAAATAACGTGAACATTTTGTCTACATACGGCAAAATGTCTTTGGTTTTTGTAAAATTCAAATGGGTTAAATCGTATCTTTTTTCAATCATATCGGCTACACGTTGAAAATTTGTAGCATCAATATTTGAAAAAGGAAATTTACTTTCTAAATATACTTTCTCTTTAACAAAACCCAATTGTTCATAATGCGTCGCGTAATAAGGAAAATTATACCAAGTAATCATTAAACCTCTTTCTTCGAAACCATCAATTAAACAGCCTACTTTATCCAAATTTGAAAATCCCATTGGACCCTCAATATTTTCTAAATTATGCTCTTTTCCAAAAGCAATTACTTTGTCTAAAAGTGCTTTTGTTACTAAAACATCGTCAATGACATCAAACCAGCCAAATCGTACTTTCTTTTTGCCTAAAATGTTCACTTCATCCCAATTGATAATGGCCACCACACGACCTACAATTTTATTGTTTTTAAAAGCCAAATAAAAGTGAGTATCAGCCGTTTTAAAAACGGGATTTTTGGTTTTATCAAAGCTTTCTAATTCTTCTTGAATAATTGGCGGAACCCAATATTTATTGTTTTTATACAACTCGAAAGGAAAGGTTACAAATGCTTTCAGTTCTTGTTTCGAGAAAATTTCTTTAATTTCTATCATTATTCCACGCCGTCTTTTCTTTTGTTTTTCGCTGCTTTTTTATCCATTTTCTTGTCCATTTTACTTCTTGTGCCGGGTTTGTCCATTTTCACTTCTTTGTAATTTTTAGTAAAACGCCAAGTGAAACCCACGCCACCATATAATATGCCTGGAGTATTTTTTATACTGGTTCCTAACGAAGCATCAAATTGCATGTCTTTTTTATGCAAATAAGCAGCTCCTAATCTGAAAATCCCATCACTGTAATATTTGCCATTATAACCTTGATTTTCCAAAAAAACCGACAAGTTTTGATTGATTCCGTGTGTAACGGTTAAAATATAATCGATACTGGCAAAATCAGTTCCAATTTTATTGTAAATTAAATTGGTAACCAAAACAGTTCTATCGCCAAAATGATTTTGAGCAATCGCCATAACTTTTGGACTAAAAGTTGGTTCTACCACAGAAGTGTTGGCAAACAAATTAGTTTCAGAAAAATTAAAATTTGCACCTGCATAAGCAGAAAAAGCTGGGATAAATTGTTTCCATTTGAAACGGTGATTGGCTTTCCAACTGTACACATTTGGTTTTTCAGGTCCATTTTTAAATGGGTCATAAAATAAAAATTTCGCACCAAAAGTAGTTTGTCGTAAGGCACTTTTGCTTGAAGTAACTTCATATTGCTGATACGAATCTTTTTGGTATTGAATTTCGGCAATAATTTCTAACTCTTCTTTCCAAAAACCATAACGTACAGCTAAATCGGCAAAATACCCTTTTGCGCTGTAGTTAAGTTTATCGTGATTTTCAGAAATGTAATTTACACCCGTTTCTGCTTGAATTACAGTTTTACCAACAGAAAAAGCCATCATAGACTTACCTGGTCGGTTAGAATTTACTTCGTCAGTATATTGTGCATTAGCAATTGACGTTATCAAAATTGTTGCAATACAAACAACTTTTGTAGGAAACTTCATAAAGTTTATTTTAAAATTCAAATGTAAATATTTTATCATAATTTTAAGTATTAGATTTGATATATTCCTTATTTTTGAAAAAAAATTTATAATTATGGATACAGCAGGTGTACCTAATTTTATTAGAACGTTAGCCATTATCATTTTGTTTTATTATTTATTTAAGTTCGCAATGAGGTTGTTAGCACCTTATTTGATTCAAAAAGTTGCGAAAAAAGCGGAAGAACATATTAAAAAGCAGTTTGAACAACAGCAACAAAACCATCAATCTACACCGGAAAACAATGAAGAAATTCCAAAAAAAGATAAAAAAGTAGTTGGTGATTATATCGATTATGAAGAAGTTGACTAATTTTCTCCGTTATGGCGGAGATTTTTTTATTTTTGTAGGACATTAATTTTAAGAAGTAAGATGAAGAAATTAGAAAAATTTGCACCTCATTTATATGCCATTTTTGGTTTTATAGTAATTGCTATTATTTATTTTTATCCAGTTTTGTCTGGAAAACAAATAATGCAATCGGATATTGCCCAATATACCGGAATGGCAAAAGAACAAAACGACTTTAGAAATGAATTTCATGAAGAGCCGTATTGGACAAATAGCGCATTTGGTGGTATGCCAACGTATCAATTAGGAGCAAAATATCCTCATAATTATATTAAAAGTTTAGATAGTGCGCTACGATTTTTACCTCGTCCTGCCGATTATTTATTTTTATATTTCTTAGGTTTTTATATTTTATTAATGAGCTTAAAAATCAAACCGTTACAAGCCTTTTTTGGTGCGTTAGCATTTGGTTTTTCAACGTATTTGATTATTATTTTAGGAGTAGGGCATAATGCAAAAGCGCACGCGATTGCATATATCCCAATGGTTTTAGCCGGAATTGTTTTTGTTTTTAACAAACGTTATTTAATTGGCGGAATTTTAACTATGCTCGCTGCCGGATTAGAAATTCAAGCCAATCACTTCCAAATGACGTATTATTTCTTGTTCTTATTTGTATTCGTAATTGGATTTTACATTTACGAAATTGTTAAAGAAAAAGACTTCAAACACTTATATAAATCATTCGCTATATTAGGTTTAGGTGCTATTTTGGCTATTGGTGCGAATGCTACCAACTTATTGGCCACTGCCGAATATGCCAAATATTCAACGAGAAGTAATAGTAATTTAACTTTTGATGAAAAAGGCAAAAAGAAAACCGATAACAACGCAATGAGTTATGATTACATAACGCAATACAGTTACGGAGTTGCTGAAAGTTTAAACTTAATTGCACCTAAATTATTTGGTGGTTCCAACGCAGAGGATTTGGGAGATAAATCATCAATGTATCAATTTATTGTTGGTCAAAATGTTCCAGAAAGTGAAGCAAGAGATTTGGTAAAACACATGCCAACCTATTGGGGAAACCAACCAATTGTTGCCGCACCAGCTTACATTGGAATTGTAGTTTTTTTCTTAGCAGTTTTAGCTTTATTTCTTGAGAAAAGAAGAATAAAATATGCTTTAGCTGGAGCAGTCGTACTATCCTTATTGCTTTCATACGGTAAAAATCTTTCTGTTTTAACCGACTTTTTTATCAATTACATGCCAATGTATAATAAGTTTAGAGCGGTTTCTTCCATACAAGTTATATTAGAATTATGTATGCCAGTTTTAGCTATTTTAGGCTTGTCTGCCTATTTAAATGCTGAAGAAGCAGAACGGAAAAAACCTTTATTATATTCTGTAGGAATTGTTGTTGGCATTTTAATTTTATTATACTTTGGAAACGGAATTTTCGATTTTACTTGCGAAAATGATAAAATGTACGCCCAACAATACGGTCCTGAGTTTATGAAAGTCTTAAAAGAAGACAGAGAGAACATGTATTTGTCTACAATTTATCGTTCCTTAGGATTTTTAGCAGTAGCATTCGGAATATTGTTTTTCTATTCGAAAAAAACGTTTTCACAATTTACAACTGTGGTTTTAGTTGGAATTGTAATGGTGTTAGACTTATTTATTGTTGCGAAAAACTACGTAAAAGCAGATGATTTTGTTTCGAAAAGTCAAATTGAAAGACCTTTTGGCGAACCAACAGAAGCTGATGCAATAATTTTAGAAGACACCACACATTTCAGGGTGTTTGATGTAGATGGAAATATGAATAGTGCAAGAACCTCTTTTTATCACCAATCTATCGGTGGCTATCATGCGGCAAAACCAAAGAAAATGCAAGAACTATTTGATTATCAAATTGCGAAAAACAATATTGAAGTATTGAATATGCTAAATACGAAATATATTTTAAAAACCAATGAAGAAGGCAATCCACAATCGTTAGAAAATCCGAATGCGAATGGAAGTGCTTGGTTTGTTTCGAAAGTAAAAGATGTAATGACCGCAGATGAAGAAATGAAAGCTTTAGATAAGTTGAAAACGAAAGAAGAAGCTGTTATCAGTTTTGCATCAAATAATGCGATGTCGATTAAATCAATGGGTAGAATTTCAAAAGACTCCACTTCAACTATCGAGTTAATTTCATACAAACCTAATCATTTAAAATACACTTCAAACAATGCTAATAATGGTTTTGGCGTGTTTTCTGAAATGTATTACGAAAAAGGTTGGAAAGCTACCATTGACGGAAAAGATACTGAAATACTAAATGTAAATTATGTGTTACGTGGTTTAGAAATTCCATCGGGAAAACACACCATCGAATTTAAATTTGAACCAGAAGTTGTAAAAACAGGAAGTACAATTGCTTTTATTTCCACTCTTTTAATGCTTATATCTATAGGTTTAGGTGTTTTTTATTGGAGAAAAAATCTTAAGAATCTGGCTGAGATAAAATAATTGACTTTGAGTACAAAAAAAGTTTTAATCATCTCGTATTATTGGCCGCCAGCAGGTGGACCAGGCGTGCAGCGTTGGTTAAAATTTGTGAAGTATTTACCTGATTTTGATATCGAACCTATCGTATATATTCCAGAGAATCCTAGTTACCCATTACTTGATGAAAAATTACTTTCCGATGTTTCTGATAAAACGATAATTCTCAAAAACAAAATTTTTGAACCGTATGCTTTGGCTTCATTTTTATCGAAAAACAAAACAAAGAAATTAGGTGCTGGTATCATTACACAAAAGAAAAAGCAATCGATTATTGAAAAAATAATGCTTTGGATTCGTGGAAATGTTTTCATACCAGATGCTCGCGTTTTTTGGGTGAAACCTTCGGTGAAATATTTAAAAAAATATATTCAAGAAAACAATATTGAAACCATTATAACAACAGGTCCGCCACATAGTTTGCATTTAATTGGCTTAGATTTAAAAAAGCAACTCAACGTAAATTGGATAGCTGATTTACGGGATCCGTGGACGACTATTGGTTATCACAAAGAGCTAAAATTATCACAGTGGGCGAGTACCAAACATAAAGCTTTAGAAAAAGAAGTTTTGACTACTTGTGATACCATTTTAGTGACTTCACCAACCACAAAATTAGAATTCGAACGTCTTACAAATCAACCCATTGAAGTGATTACAAATGGTTATGATGTGGAACAAATTGAAAAAAAGCAGTTAGACAAAAACTTTACATTGGCACATATTGGTTCGTTTTTATCGGAAAGAAATCCGAAAATTTTATGGGAATCTTTATCGGAATTAATCCATGAAAATGAGGCTTTTGCAATCCATTTTAAATTAAAATTAATTGGAGCAGTTAGCAAAGAAGTTTTGCAATCCATTTCAGAAAATAAATTAGATAATTTTGTTCAAAATTTAGGTTATGTTTCGCACAAAGAAGCCTTAATGCATCAAAGAATTTCGCAAGTATTATTATTAATTGAAATTGATTCGGATGACACAAAATGTATCATTCCAGGAAAACTTTTTGAATATATGGTTTCAGAAAGACCTATTTTAGCCATCGGACCGAAAAACTCCGATTTTGAAAATATCATAAAACAGACAAATACAGGTGTTTTTTATCAATATAACGAGAAAAACGAGCTAAAAAGTCAAATTTTAAGCTATTTTAATCAATATTTGGATAACAGCTTAAAAGTAAATGCAGTCGGTTTACAAAAATATAGTAGAAAAAACTTGACTGAACAATTAGCAATTACAATGTCAAAATTCAATAGCAAAAAACAATATTAAAATTAAAAATCAAAATTCTAAAATTCTAAAAATCTAACAATCTAAAAATGGGTATCGTAATCAAACAATCTATTAAAAACACCATCATTACTTTCATTGGTTTTGTTATTGGTGCGATTAATTTTTTGTACATGTATCCTGTTTTTTTAGGTAAAGAATATTTAGGGTTGACCAATTATATATTATCTGCAGCAAGTATTTTGTATCCAATAATGTCATTCGGTATTCAAAATACATTAATTAAATTTTTTAATGAAAATAATAAATCGGAAGCTGAGTTAAGTAGGTACATTAGTTACATGCTTTTGCTACCATTGCTCATAATTATTCCATTTTTTGCTTTGTTTTATTTTTTTTATGTAAACATTGCTTTGTATGAATCTGCAAAGAATAGTATTGTTTATGATTTTGTTTGGGAAATTCCAATAATCGCTTTATTTATTGGTTATTTTGAAATTTTTTATGCTTGGTTGCGCGCACACATGAAATCAGTTTTTGGTTCATTTGTAAAAGAAGTTTTGGTTAGAATTTTAGTAACTATTTCACTTTTTGCTGTTTATTTTAAATTCATAACATTACCACAATTTGTTCATTCTTTGGTTTTGGTATATGGGATTAGTTTATTTGTAATAATTTATTACGCAAATAAGGTTAAACGCATTCAACTAAATAAAAAATTTCCAAAAAATACGAAGTCCATTTTCGTATTCACTATTTTAATTCTTTTTTCCGCTAGTGTAGCCAATATGCTATTAGATATTGATAAATACATGATAAATCAGTTTTTAAAAATTGAAAATATTGCATTTTATTCAATGGCGGTTTATTTGGCAATGGTAATTTCGGTTCCCCAAAGGGCGATGCATCAAATTACCTATCCAATAACGGCCAAATTAATTAGCGAAAACAAATGGCAAGAATTAAATGAATTATATAAAAAATCGTCTGTAACACTTCAAGTAATTGGCGGTTTAATTTACATTGGCATTTTGGTAAACATCAATCAAGTTTATAAAATTTTGCCTAATGAAGGTTATGATCAAGGATTGTTTGTTGTTTTTACAATTGGTTTATCAAAATATTTTGATGTGATTTTAGGTAATAATAATGCTATTATTTTTAATTCAAAATATTACAAAACGGTTTTGCTTTTAGGTGTTTTATTGGTTTTTGTAATCGTAGGATTAAATTTAATTTTCATACCAAAATACGGCATAAACGGAGCGGCTTTGGCAACTTTAATAGCCATTGGAATGTACAGTTTGGCCAAATTATTGTTCGTGGTTTTTAAAATGAAATTATTTCCGTTTACTAAAAACACTATAATTTCATTTGTCATCACTTTAGTGTTGTTTTTTGCATTTTATTTTTGGGAATTTCCTTTTCATCCGATAATTAATATTGTCTTAAAATCGCTGCTCATTTCAGTTATATATTTGGCATTACATTTCTATTTCAAAGTCTCTAGCGATATCAATTTTGTGATTAGAAATTTGCTAGGTAAGTTTTTTAAAGTAAAAAGTTAATTCAAAAAATCCGAATATTAGAGTCAAAATTCAATAAAATTAAAAAATAGGATTGAAAATGAATTTTGTTTTTGTTGTTGCCATCGAATTTACTATTTTAGCACAAATCAGATTCAGAATGAAAAAGTATTTTTTATTGTTTTTCGTTACAAGCCAAATAGTTTTTGCTCAATATCCAACGGATTATTTTCGATCTCCTTTAGATATTCCAATAAATTTATCAGGTACTTTTGGCGAATTACGTTCCAATCATTTTCATTCAGGTTTAGATATTCGCACCAATAATATTGAAGGTTTACCAGTATACGCTGCTGCAGACGGAATAGTTGTAAGAATTAAAGTTTCGCCATTTGGCTACGGAAAAGCTTTGTACATAGCTCATCCAAATGGATATACAACCGTTTACGGGCATTTACAAAAATTTAGCGAAAAAATAGAAGCGTACGTAAAAGAACAACAATACCGTCAGAAAAGTTTTGAAGTAGAATTATATCCCAGCAACATAAAAGTTACACAATCAGAAATTATTGCCTTGTCTGGGAATTCTGGCGGTAGTGGAGGCCCACATTTGCATTTTGAGTTTAGAGATACGGCTTCAGAAAAAATCATCAATCCAATGGCTTTTGGTATTAACAAGCTAATTAAAGATGAATTTAATCCTGTTATTTCTAGTTTGATGGTGTATCCTGCAAATGATTCAACCTACGTAAATAAAAGCAGAAATCCAGTTAGTTTGTCTTTACAAAAACAAGTTGACGGTACTTTTTTAGCTACAAAAGTCGTAGCGAATGGAAAAATTGGTTTCGCGCTTAACTCCTTTGATTTGTCTACTAATAAGTACAACAAAACCGGAATTTATAAAGTAGAAACCTTTTTAAATGGTTCACCAAATTTTAAATACGAATTCGAAACTTTTGCTTTTGACGAATCGAAACACATTAATTATTTTATTGATTTCAATACATTCAAAAAATTAAAACAACGCTTTCAAAAATTATTTACAAAGGAAAGTTATCCTTTGTCAATTGTTAGTGCAAATACCAAAAATGGGTTTTTAGACATTAAACCTAACATAAATTACACTTATAAAATTATAGTTTCTGATTTTCACGGAAATACAACTGTTGTAAATGTGCCAATTTCGTTTGAAAGAACAAATCAAATTCCCGCATCATCAAAAACAGTCTCAAAAGAAAATTATTTTATAAAGTACAAATCAGAATATAATTTTGAGTTTGAAAAAACTGCCGTGTATTTTCCACCATTTTCTTTGTATCAAAATGCAACCTTAAATATTGCTGAAAAAAATGGAGTTTTGGATCTAGAAAATAATTTTGAAGCCATTCAAAACGCATTAACAGTAACTTTAGACATTTCAGAATTGTCAGAGGAAGACCAAAAGAAAGCTTTTGTAGGAACAGTTTCAGGTTATAATATAGAGTATAATGCTTCTTATAGGAAAAATACAAAAATTTCTGCAAAAGTAAAATCATTTGGAAAATATAAAGTTGGAATCGACAACGTGGCACCTAGAATTTATAATCCTAATTTTATTGAAGGCAGCAATATTTCAAAATTAAAAACGTTAAGTGTTTCTATTAGCGATGCACTTTCTGGAATTGACAGTTATGCTGCTTATTTAAATGAAGAATGGATTTTAATGGAATACGATTATAAAACCAAAAAATTGGTTCATAATTTTGAAGATGGAAAAGTAATTTCAGGCGCTAATAGTATTAAAATTGTGGTAACAGATAAATTAAACAACACGGCCACTTTTTTATCTAATTTTATTTATTAATTATGAGTTTTATCATAAAGTCATTTCGATATATCTTATTTTTTGTTTTAATTTCCGCTTTTTCGTTTGCTCAAAAAGCCAGAATTAAAGGAATTGTTTTAAACGAAAATCAGATGCCTATTGAAAATGTTTTGGTAAGTTCACCTACATCAAATACAGTTACTAATAAAAATGGTTTTTATGAATTAGAAATTGCTTCAAATGTAGAAATTACCATTTCATTTTACATTTCTTCATTTAAAAAATCCACTTACAAAGTAAAGTTAAAACCCAATGAAGATTTTGAATGGAACCCGATTTTAGGAACTATTAATGAAGTAATTGAAACCGTTGTTATCACAGGAAAAAACAGAAATATCAATGGAGCCACAGCACTTTCGCCAGTTTTATTAAGACGTATTCCTGGTGGAAATGCCGGAGTTGAAAATTTGATTAAAACACTTCCAGGTGTGTATTCAAATAACGAATTAAGTACTTCTTATGCAGTTCGGGGCGGAAATTATGATGAAAATTTAGTATACGTAAATGAAATTGAAGTCTATCGTCCGTTTTTGGTTCGCTCTGGGCAACAAGAAGGTTTAAGTTTTACCAATACTGATATGGTTCAGAATATTGATTTTTACGCAGGTGGATTTCAAGCAAAATATGGCGATAAATTAGCTTCTGTTTTAGACATTGCTTATCGAAATCCAAAAACATTTCATGCAGGTTTAGAAGCTAGTTTTTTAGGAGGAAGTATTTTTGCGGAAGGCGTTTCAAAAAATCAAAAATGGAGCAATATTACCGGAGTCCGTTACAGAAATAATGCGCTACTAATCAACAGTCAGGAAACACAAGCCAATTATCAACCTTCATTTTTAGATGTGCAATCGTTGTTTAACTTTAATTTAAACACCAAATGGAATTTTAGTTTTTTAGGAAATATCGCACAAAACAATTACAATTATCAGCCAACTTCTCGTCAGACAAATTTTGGTACTATAAGCGAACCAATTGCCTTATTAATTCAATATGAAGGACAAGAGAAAGATACTTATGCGACCTTTTTTGGTGCAATAAAATCTGTATTTGAACCTAATAAGGACAATAAATACAAACATATTTCATCGGCTTATCACACTGTAGAGCAAGAATATTATGATATTTTAGCACAATATCGCTTAGGCGAAGTAGATGCAAATATTGGTTCTGAAACCTTTGGAAACGTGGTGTTTTCTCGCGGAATTGGTTCGCAACTAAATCATGCAAGAAATAATTTAGATGCTTTAATTGTAACGAATGAAATTAAGGGAAATCATAAATTAAATGATGACAATGCAATTGAATGGAGTTTTAAACACAATTTCGAAAATATTAGAGATAGGGTAGTAGAGTGGGAAGTTATTGATTCCGCAGGATTTTCATTACCAAATCCAGAATTGGAATATATTAATGACCAACCATATAATCCTTATTTTGGACCTTTAGCGCCTTACCAAAACGTGCGTGCAAAAAACAATACTACTATAAATCGATTCAATTCCTACTTAAATTGGAATTATGAAGGTTTGATTGGATCGCATACTTATTATGTAAATGCTGGAATTCGTGGACAAAGTTGGCTGGCTTCAAATAACGGAATCTCAGGAAATAATCAATTTACATTTTCTCCAAGAGCACAATTTATTTTGAAACCTAATTGGGATAAAGAAATGGTTTTTCGTTTTTCTGTCGGAGTTTACAATCAGCCGCCTTTTTATAGAGAATTACGTGCCAGTGATGGTTCAGTAAATCCGAATGTAAAAGATCAAAAATCTATTCATTTTGTTTTTGGACACGATTATAGTTTTCAAATGTGGAACAGACCTTTTAAATTAGTGAGTGAAGCCTATTACAAAACCATGACAGATGTAAACGCTTATACAATTGATAACGTACGAATTAGATACGAAGCAAATAACAATGCCACCGCTTATGTATATGGTATTGATGGAAGACTTAATGGAGAGTTTGTTCCTGGCGTGGAATCTTGGTTTACGTTTGGTTATTTAAAAACAGAAGAAAATCAGGGTGGAAAAGGTTTTATTGCTCGTCCTACAGACCAACGATTGAAATTTGCTATTTTATTTCAAGATTATATGCCCAATATTCCTAGTTTAAAAATGTACCTAAATTTAGTTTATAATACAGGATTGCCTGGTGGTTCGCCAGCTTATGCAGATCCATATTTGTATCAAACACGTTTAAACGATTATAGAAGAGCCGATACCGGATTTTCTTATGTTTTTAAAGATGCAAAATTGGGCGGACACAGAAAATGGTTAGCTAATTTTTCTGAATTTAGTTTGGGTTTTGAAATTTATAATATGTTTAATAATCAAAACTCTATTACAAATACATGGGTGCGAGATGTGTATACCAAAACACAATACGGTGTGCCCAACTATTTAACCACACGAACGTTTAATTTGAAATTAAGCATGAGAATTTAAGCTTGGTACACAGATTAGACGGATTGAACGGATTTTTATTTTTTTAAAATCTTTAATTCAAAAAATAAAAATAAAGAATAATTGCATTTTTAAGTATTTTATACTCAAACCAAATACTCCGAAAAATTTTATTCTAAACTTTGTAAGGCTACTAATCTGGCATACATTCCGTTTTTCGCAATTAGTTCGGCGTGTTTGCCTTGCTCTACAATTTCACCTTTTTGCATTACAATAATGTTGTCTGCTTTTTGAATGGTTGATAAACGGTGTGCAATTACAATAGAAGTTCGGTTTTGCATCATTTTTTCTAAAGCATCTTGAACCAATTTTTCACTCTCAGTATCTAAAGCAGAAGTCGCTTCGTCTAAAATCATAATTGGTGGATTTTTTAACACTGCTCTTGCAATAGACAAACGTTGTTTTTGTCCACCCGATAATTTTCCACCAGCATCGCCAATATTGGTGTCAATTCCATTAGGAAGTGAAACTACAAATTCGTAGGCATTTGCAATTTTTAAAGCTTCAATAATTTCTTCATCGGTGGCACTCGGCTTTCCAATTAGTAAATTGTTTTTTATAGATTCGTTGAACAAGATTGAATCTTGTGTAACCAAACCGATTAAACCACGTAATGCATGCATATCCCAATCTCTAACTTCTACACCATCCACTTCAATTGAACCTTCTTGTATGTCATAAAAACGAGTTAATAAATTAGCAATGGTACTTTTTCCGGAACCTGATTGTCCAACTAAAGCTACAGTTTTACCTTTTTCTACCTCAAAAGAAAAGTTTTTCAATACATTATCATCTTCATAGGCAAAATTGATATTTTTTACAGAAATGCCTTTTTCAAAAGTATGTTTTACGAATGCATTTGGTTTGTTAAACACAATATTTTCTTGTTCTAACAACGTAAAAACCCTTTCGGCAGCTGCCAAACCACTTTTTACCTGGTAAGATGCCTTAGATATTGCTTTCGCTGGGGTTAAAATAGTATAGGCCAGTCCAATATATCCTACAAAAGAGGAGTTGTCCAAGCTTTTTTCAATTAAAACAAGGTAACCACCGTAAAGCAACAAAACCGCTATTGTAACTATGCCTAAAAATTCGCTAACCGGTGAAGCAAGATTATTTTTGTTAGCTATACTAGTTGATAATTTCAATAATCTTTCTAGGGAATCGTTAAATTTTTGTATGAAAGAGTTTTCTGCATTATAACTTTTAACGACTTTTAATCCCGTTAAGGTTTCATCTAAAGTAGAGATAAAAATACCTTGTTCTTGTTGAACTCTCGTTGATTTCGATTTTAAATTTTTACCAATTCTTGATATTATTAAACCTGAAATTGGAATAAAAATAAAGACAAAAACCGTTAATTTAAAACTAATTAATATCATAGAAATTAATGAAAATAAAATAGTCATAGGATCTCTAACAATCAATTCAAATATTTGGAAAAAGGAATTTTGTACTTCACCCACATCACCTAACATTTTCGTCATTACGTCACCTTTTTTTTGCTCAGAATAGTAAGAAATAGGCAAATGAATAATTTTCTTATATAATTTTTTTCGCAGATCGTTTAAAACACCATTTCTAAGAATAGTGATTTGAAATGATGCCAAATACCCAAAAATATTTTTAAAAAATGCAACAATTAAAATAAAACCAACTACGTAATATAAAACATGAAGAGTTCCGTTTTCTTCTGCGGCTTTCGTTAAATAAAAGTTAGAATAATCACCCAAATAATCACCAAGTTTACCTATTCCTTCATACGTTGGTAATTTAATTTCTTCATCTCCTTTTTTTTCCTCAAAAAGAACGCGTAAAGTAGGTATTAAACTAACCATTAAAAGTGTAGAAAATAATGCATAAAATGTATTATAAATTACATTTAAAATAGCATTTTTTTTATACTTTTTTACAAAAGGTATTATTTTTTTTAAATTTTGATCCATTAGTTTAATTTCATTTCAGTGATGATGTTCTGAATTTTGGTATCTAAAAATATATTGGCTTCTTCGAAATCGGATGCAATTTCTAAAATGGCGTTGACGCTAAAATAAAATTTAATTTTTGGTTCGGTTCCACTTGGTCTGGCGCAAATTTTGGTACCATCTTCTAAATAATAAATCAACACATTCGATTTTGGAATGTCTAATTTAAATGTTTCATTATTTATTAAATCACGAGCAGTTGTGTTTTGGTAATCTTCAATACAAACTACGCGTTGTCCGTTGATAGTTTCCATTGGATTGTCACGTAAATCTACCATCATTTGATTGATTTCTACCAAACCTTCTTTGCCTTTTTTTGTTAAAGATATTAAATGTTCTTTATAAAAACCAAAATCTAAGTATAAGTTAATCAGTTCTTTAAACAAACTACTTCCAGAAGCTTTGGCTTGTGCGGCAATTTCGCAAACCAATAAACTTGCCGCAACGGCATCTTTATCTCTTACGGCATCACCCACCATATATCCGAAGCTTTCTTCGCCACCGCCAATAAATTTTTGATTTGGAAAGTCTTTAATAAATTTCGCAATCCATTTGAAACCTGTTAATCCTACTTTACATTCAATTCCGTAAGCACTTGCTAGTTCAAGCATCATTGGAGTCGAAACAATTGTAGAACCAATAAATTCAGTTCCTGTAATTTTGTCGGCACGTTTCCATTGTTCTAGTAAAAATGCCGTCATAACCACCATGGTTTGATTTCCGTTTAACAACATCATTTTACCATTTGTATCTCTAACAGCCACACCTAATCTATCCGAATCTGGATCCGTACCAATTACTATATCAGCATTAACTTCGTCTGCTAAAGCAATTGCCATAGCTAGTGCTTCTGGTTCTTCAGGATTTGGCGATTTTACAGTTGGAAAATTTCCATCGGGAATTTCTTGTTCTTTTACAATGTTTACATTCGTGTAACCTGCTTTTGCTAAAACGGCCGGAATTGATTTCACAGAAGTTCCATGTAAAGGTGTAAAAACAATATTTAAATTTTCTTTAGCTGATTTTGGTGTATTAAAACTAGCATTTTCGATTGTAGAATTTATAAAAGCTTCATCAACAGCTTCATCTATATATTCAATTAAATTTTCATTTGCTGAAAACAGAATATCACTATATTTTAATGCTTCAATTTCAGCAATAATTTCTGCATCTTGGGGCGGTACAATTTGCCCGCCATCTTGCCAATATACTTTGTATCCGTTATATTCTGGTGGATTGTGTGAAGCTGTTAATACAATTCCAGCGTGACAATTTAAGTGCTTTAGTGCAAATGATAATTCTGGAGTAGGTCGTAATTCAGAAAATAAATACACTTTTATATTATTTGCTGAAAAAATATCCGCTACTATTTTCGCCAATGTATCGCTGTTTTTTCTACAATCGTAGGCAATAGCTACTTTTAGCTCTTCATTAGGAAAACATTTTTTTAAATAATTAGACAAGCCTTGCGTGTTTTTACCTAAAGTATATTTGTTTATACGATTGGTTCCAACACCCATAATACCTCGCATTCCGCCTGTGCCAAATTCCAAATTTTTGTAAAAAGCATCTTCTAAACCCTTTGGATTGGATGTCATTAATGCTTCAATTTCTGTTTTTGTATTTTGGTCGAAAGTAGGCGTAAGCCATTCGTTTACTTGATCTAATATGTTTTGTTCTATGTGCATAATTTTAACAATAATTATTTTTTAAAGAGTTTCAAATATTTTTTGCAACTAACTAATAAGTTATAATAATAATGATTTGTGGCACTGTAAGGATTTTTAAATTGTCCACTAAACGATGATTCTATTAATTTATCATTTCTAAAATAGAATAATTTTTCACTTACTACTGTTTGAATATTGTAATCAAAACTATCAGTTTTATTGTCGTATTTAAATGCCTTTTCCTGTCCATAAACAAAAATTAAGGAGTTATTTTGAATATAGTATTCATAAATGCTTATGTAGTTTGAAAATCCTACCCACTCAATAATTTTAACTACTTGACCGTTTTTAATATATGCTGTAACTTCCACTCCATTATCTGTATCATGTTTCAACCATTTTTCGTTGTCAAGCACCTTTTTTGTGTAAGTTGAGTCCTTATTTATTAGTTCAACTACTTTATTAATAGCCTTAATTTCTTCTTCAGTTTGTCCGAAAAAAAAGGTCGTTGATAATAAAAAAGTAAGAATGAAAATATATTTTCGCATTGTCTAAATTTATTTTTCTCTTATACCCAATCTTGTCATGCTGAAAGCATCTCTTATAAACCTCATTGAGACGCTTTCAGCGTGACAAACTTTGTGGTCGATTTATTTATCTTGATGACGCAATTTACATCCTCAATATTTTATTATTTTTGGTATCACATTTTGTGATACCATAATTTCTAAAATCACAAATTGTAACCTTAAAACTATAATGTATCTTCTATTTTATATCGTTCTTCGTTGCTTTTGGTGCGTAAAATAATTTCTCCTAAAAAACCGGCTAAAAATAATTGTGTTCCAATAATCATAGTAGTTAAGGCGATATAAAATTCGGGTCTGTTCGTAATTAAACGTGCTGTTTTATGGATGAAAAGCTTATCGACTCCTAAATATACTGTTAGAATAAATCCAATAAAAAACATTAAACTTCCTAGCAATCCGAAGAAATGCATAGGACGTTTGCCGAATTTTGAAATGAACCAAATGGTAATTAAATCTAAAAATCCGTTTACAAATCTATCGATACCAAATTTCGAACTTCCATATTTTCTGGCTTGATGAATAACAACTTTTTCACCAATTTTTGAAAATCCAGCATTTTTAGCTAAAACAGGAATGTAACGATGCATTTCACCTAAAACTTCGATATTTTTAATTACTATGTTTTTGTAAGCTTTTAAACCACAATTGAAATCGTTAAGTTGTACACCTGAAATTTTTCTTGCAGCCCAATTGAATAATTTTGAGGGAATATTTTTAAAAACTACAGAATCGTAGCGTTTTTTCTTCCAACCAGAAATTAAATCAAATCCTTGATTTTGAACTAAATCATACAATTCTGGAATTTCATCTGGACTATCTTGTAAATCGGCATCCATAGTAATAATTACATCGCCTAAAGCTTTTGCAAAACCAGCATGTAGCGCTTGACTTTTGCCATAATTGCGCAAAAATTTAATTCCTTTGATGTTGGAATTGGTTTTTTGTAAGTCTAAAATAGTTTGCCAAGACCCGTCCGTGCTACCGTCATCTATAAACAATACTTCATAAGAAAAGTTATGACTCGTCATAACTTTCTCAATCCATTTTGATAATTCTGGTAACGATTCTTGTTCGTTTAATAAGGGAATTATTAATGATAAATTCATTTATTCGTTTAATGGGTTTGTTTTACTTTTCATTATTGCCGCAAGAATTAATCCGAATATTGCCGCACCTAATAGTGAAAATCCATATCCTTTGGTTAATCCACCAATTGTAAATTGAGGATTATCTTTCATTTCTTTAATAGTTTCTTTAATTACTTCAGTAGGAACATTCCATTTTTGTAATTGTTCTGCTTGATATGTAATTAAATTTTCTGTAATCAAATCTCTTGCTTCAGTATCTATAACATTAAAAAGTAAAATACTGAATAATGTTGAAATTGTTATTCCTATAACGGCAGCATAAAAATATCCTGTAAAAGCTTCTTTAAAAGGCATTTTTCCAGATAGATCTTTTTTTAATTCAATTAATTGATAAATTCCAATTGCTAAATATAATAATATCAAACCAAAGCCTAACCAAGGATTAATAAATAATTTTATATCAATAAGATAAAAAGTTAGTGACATTAACACAGAAATAGCACCAGTTATAACTCCAAATTTAATTCCGTTTTTTTTAATAGCTTCGTTCATAATTTATAAGATTTAGGTTTTTTTTATTTATTAGTATCTATTTTTAAAAATTTGTTACACTGCTTTTTGTACTACTTCATATACTTTTCCGTCTTCAAACTTTAATGTTTTTGATGGATATTTCAATAATAAGGCATAGTCGTGTGTAGCAATTACTACCGTTTTTCCGTTGGCATTAATATTTCTTAAAACTTCCATAATTTCTATACTCGTTTGAGGATCTAAATTACCGGACGGTTCGTCGGCTAAAATTAATTCAGGATCATTTAGTAAGGCTCTTGCAATGGCGACACGTTGTTGTTCTCCTCCAGATAATTGATGTGGCATTTTAGAAGCAAAATTAGCCATACCTACTTTTTCCAAAACTTCCTGAATTTGTTCGTCCATTTCAGGTTTATCTTTCCAACCAGTTGCTTTTAAAACAAACAATAAATTTTCTTTTATGCTTCTGTCAGATAATAATTTAAAATCCTGAAACACAATTCCAATTTTTCTTCTCAAAAAAGGAATGTCTTTTTCTTTTAAGGTATTTAAATTATAATCTACAATTGTTCCTTCGCCCTCTTTTAAAGGTAAATCGGCGTAAAGCACTTTCATTAAACTGCTTTTTCCAGAACCTGTTTTTCCAATAAAATATAAAAATTCACCTTTCTGAACTTCTAAATTAATATCAGATACTATTAAATTGTTTTCTTGGTATATAGAAACGTTTTTTAAGGATAAAATCGTTTGACTCATAATGATATAATTTATTTTGTAAAAATATAAACATTTCACCGCTAAACAAAATTATTCAACTAAATTATTACGATTACAATATTTAAGATAATTTTTGCGTTTATAATCATATCCTTTTGATATATTTGGGACTTAAAACGAATTCAATTATGAACGGTATCAAAACGCTTTTTTTAGCATTACTTTTTGTTTCGCAAATCATTATGGCTCAGCAATCTGCCATTTATTTAAATCAAAATCCAGAATACCATAAAGCTATTCAATTATATAAAGAAAAGCAGTTTCAAGCGGCACAAATTTTATTTGAAAGAGTAAAAAATCCAGCTCAATCTGAAGAAATTATTTCTGATTGTGATTATTTTATTGCCAATTGCGCTATAAAAACCAATCAACAAGATGCGGATGCTTTAATGGAATCATTTATAGAAAATCACCCTACCAGTACGAAAAGAAATTTGGCTTATTTTGAAGTTGCTCAATATTATTTTGCAGAAGGAAATTATACGCAATCTTTAAAATGGTACGATAATATTTATGAACCTGAATTAGCTGTTTCGGATATGGAAAAGGCTAATTTTCAAAGAGGTTATGCAAATTTTTCGATTAAAAAGAATAAAGACGCTTCTAATTATTTGAATAAAGTACTTCAGTCTGTAGAATATGGAAATCAGGCCAAATATTATTTAGGATATTTAGCCTACGAGGGCGATAATTATAAATTAGCCAATGAGTTATTCGGTCAAGTTGAAAATCAAGATAAGTACAAAGAAAAAATGGGGTACTTTCAAGCAGACATGAATTTCAAATTGGGAAATTTTCAAAAAGCAATTGATTTAGGCGAGCCACAATTGAAAAAATCTTCGGCTATTGAAAAAAGTGAGTTATCTAAAATTATAGGTGAAAGTTATTTTAATTTAAAACAATACGATAAAGCAATTCCTTATTTACAAGCATATAAAGGAAAAAACGGCAAATGGAATCATACTGATTTTTACCAATTAGGATATGCTTTTTACCAACAAAAAAATTATGAAAGCGCCATTTTACAATTCAATAAAATTATTGAAGGAAATGATTTTTTAGCACAAAACGCGTATTATCATTTAGCAGAAAGTTATCTAAATACCGACAAAAAACAACAAGCTTTAAATGCTTTTAAAACCGCTTCGGAAATGGATTTTGATGCTAAAATTCAAGAAGATGCCGCTTTAAATTATACAAAACTGAGTTATGAAATAGGGAATCCTTACGTTTCAACGCCAGAAATTCTAAAATCTTTTATGGATAAATATCCAACGAATCCAAACAATCCCGAATTGAAAAGTTTATTGATAAATTCATTCATCACCTCCAAAAATTATACAGAAGCTTTAATTTTATTAGAGAAAAATAAAGCGCCTGAAAATAAATTGGCTTATCAAAAAGTTGCATTTTACAGGGGTTTGGAAGTGTATACAGATGGCAAGTATCAAGATGCCTATGTGTTATTTAAAAAATCATTAACTGAAAATAAAGATGCGAAAATTTTTGCTCGTGCTACTTTTTGGAAAGCAGAATGCGAATATAGTTTAGACCAATTTTCAGAAGCTGTTTTAACTTACAAACAATTTTTAAATGCTGCGATAGCTTCTGAAACTCCTGAAAGCAAAACGGCCAATTATAATTTAGCATACGCTTATTTTAAAATTAAAGAATACGAAAATGCCATTCCACAATTTAATGCCTTTATTTCAGTAAGCAAAGATGATAAAGTTCGTCTTACAGATGCCTATTTACGTATGGCGGATTGCAATTACATTTCCTCAAAATATTGGCCAGCCATTGAAGCTTATAACAAAGCCATTGAGCTAAAAAGTGTAGATTCGGATTATGCAGCATTTCAAAAAGGAATGAGCTATGGATTTGTAAACAAAAATGAAAAGAAAATTGAAGATTTAAACAAGTTTGTAACCAACTACAAAACATCGCAATTCATGGATGATGCGTTATACGAATTGGCCAATACTTATACAGTTGAAGAACAAAATGATAAAGCCATTGCTGCATTTGATGTTTTAATAAATCAACATAAAAACAGTGCATACATAGCAAAATCAATTTTAAAGCAAGGTTTAATTTTTTATAATACAGATAAAGATGATGCTGCCATAATAAAGTTTAAAAAAGTTGTGGCAGAATTTCCAAATTCGGCAGAATCATTAGAAGCTGTTTCTACGGCAAAAAGTATTTACAAAGCAAATGGCAACATTCCGGAATACGCTGCTTGGGTAAAAACCCTTTCTTTTGTTGAAGTTTCCGATGCAGAATTAGATAACGACATGTACGAATCGGCAGAAAAAAAATATTTAACAAATAATGCCAAACAAGCCGTTTCTGGATTTACAAGTTATTTGGTGCAGTTTCCTAACGGATTGCACGCTTTAAAAGTCCATTTTTACCTGGCTCAATTGTATTTTGCAGATGCACTAGAAAAAAATGCAATTTCTCATTATGAGTATGTAATTGCGCAAGCCAGAAACGAATTTACAGAACAAGCTTTGGTTCGATTAGCTGAAATTTATTTGAAAGATAATAATTGTGACTTAGCGATTGAAGTTTTAATCCAATTAGAATCAGCTGCGGAATATCCGCAAAACACCACTTTTGCTCAAGCCAACTTAATGAAGTGTTACTATGAAAAACAAGATTTTACAAAATCTGAATTGTATTCAGATAAGGTTTTGAATAATCAAAAAATTGATGATAATATTAAAAGTGATGCACAAATAATTGTAGCACGTTCAGCAATAAAAACCAATAACGACGCAAAAGCAAAAGAAGCTTACGCCAAATTACAAAAAATAGCAAAAGGCGAATTGGCTGCAGAAGCATTGTATTATGAGGCTTATTTTAAAAACAAGGAAGGAAAATTTGATGCTTCAAACAAAGCCGTTGAAAAATATTCAAGTACGTATTCGGGATATAAATATTTTGGTGCGAAAAGTTTACTGGTAATGGCAAAAAACTATTACGGACTTAAAGACAGTTTTCAAGCCACTGAAATTTTACAAAGTATAATCGATAATTTTTCTGAATTCCCAGATGTAGTTTCAGAATGTCAATCCGAATTAGAAACTATAAAAGCCGAAGAAGCGAAGACGAATTCGTCAGTTACGAAGTAAGTGTTAAGTAAAAAAGTAAAAAGGCAAAAGTAAAAAGAACCAAAACATTGCGAACCTTGCGAAAACCTTAGTGTAGTGTCTTTGCGGTTAAAATAAAAACATATATGAAATCGAAGATTCACGAACACCAAAAAAACAAGACAAATTGCGTGAGTAAAAAGTTAATTTTTAGTATCATCGTCATTTCAACATTTCAAGTTGGTTTTTCTCAAAAGAAAGATGAAAACATTGGAAGTGAAGTGGTAAATATCGTTAAACCATACACACCAACCATTTCTGATGCCTTTAAAATAAAACAAACACCTGCAGTAGAACAAGAAATAGTAGAACCAAAAATTCCTATAAAATTCCAAATTTTTTCATTTCCAATGGCTTCAACATTTATTCCTTCTAAAGGAAAAGCGGCCGAAGTGGATAAAGAAATTTTGGAAAAAGGTTTTTCTAACTATGTTTCTTTAGGCGCCGGAAATTATGGAACAGCAAATGCTGAAGTATTTTTAACGCACCAACTAAGCAAAACTGATTATGTAGGTGGGTTGTTACAACATTTATCTTCTCAAGGTGGTATTGGTGGCGTAATTTTAGACAATAATTTTTATACAAATGCATTGGACGCCACTTACGGAAGTAGGAATAGAAAGTTAAGTTGGAATGCCGATTTAGGAATTAAAAACCAAGGCATCAATTGGTACGGTTTACCAAAAAATTCATTTTTTGATGAATCAGTGGTGAATAATATTGATGAAAAACAAGTCTATAATACAATTGCATTTGGTGGAAAAATGACGGCAAATGATAGTTTTTTTAAGCAAGTATCTTTACAATTTAAACGTTTTTCAGATACTTTTAGCTCGGCTGAAAACAGGTTTTTTGTCAAACCAAATTTTGATTTTGAAGTAGCTGATCACAAAGTAAAAACTGATTTTGTTGTAGATTATGTAGGTGGAAATTTTGAAAGAAGATTAATGGCAATGAATTCGGCGTATAATTATTCTTCATTGAATTTAGGTTTTAGTCCAAGTATTTTATACCAACAAGATGATTTGTCAGTCGAAATTGGTGCTAAAGTTTTCTATGCGAAGTCTAAAATTGATTTACAAGATGAAAACAAAATATTCTTTTATCCAAAAGTTAAAGCGTCTTACAAATTAGTAGGTGATATTTTATTGGCCTACGCTGGTGCAGAAGGAAATTTGCAGCAAAATTCGTATGCGGATTTCGTAGATGAAAACCCGTTTGTGTCGCCAACATTATTTATTTCTCCAACTAATAATAAATATGATTTATTTTTTGGATTGAAAGGAAAATTAGCCAATGCAGTAGCATTTAATTTAAAAACTTCTTATCTAAATCAAGAAAACAGAGCGCTTTTTGCAGCAAATTATTTTGACGTTTTATCAACAAACACAAATGGATATGCTTTCGGCAATTCATTTAATGTAGTTTACGACGATTTAAAAACCTGGAGTGTTTTTGGAGAATTAAAAGCAGATTTCACCAAAAATATTGCTTTTGGAATTAACGGAACATTTAATACGTATACTACAACAACTCAAAATGAAGCTTGGAATTTACCAAAACTTCAAATTTCGAGTTTTATTGATTTTGAAATAAATGAAAAATGGTATGCAGGTGCCAAACTATTTTTTGTTGGAGATCGACAGGATATTGATAGTTTCCTAAATGAATCTATGTTTTCCTCTTTTAATTCAGGCATAAAAACGTTAGTATTAGAAAGTTATTTTGATTTGAATGCACATGTGGGCTATAAATTCAGTAAAAGATTAAATTTCTTTTTAAAAGGAAATAATTTAGCCAATCAGCAATATAACCGTTGGGCAAATTTTCCAGTACAAAGTTTGCAAATTTTAGGCGGTGCGAGTTATAAATTTGATTTTTAGTTATTGGTACACAGATTTTTCGGATTGAACGGATTTACACAAAGTTTTTCCTTAGTCTTTGTCATGCTGTAAGCATCTCAAAAATTATTATTTTATGAAAAATTATTTTAAAATCATCGTATTATTTGTTTCAGTATTTGTATTGATTGGAAGTGATGGTTATCAAAGTGTTGAAGGTTTAGTAATTGATTCTGAAACTAATAAACCAATTGAAAATGTAGTAATTAAAGAATTAGAAGATTATAGTTATGAAAACAAATCTGATGAGAATGGATATTTTGAAATTAGTCAAATTAAAGGATTTGTATTTGGTGAAAAAGAATTGACTTTAATCCTTTCAAAAGAAAATTACCTTTCAGACACAATAACATTTATTAATAATGAACAAAAACTTATTAAGTTAGAAAAAATAAAAAAGTAAATCTATAAAAATCTGTCAAATCAGCGTACCCAATAATTTTATCAATGCCAAACTTCAAGCAAAAAATACTTTCACGTTACCAACTATTACTTCAAGATAAGACAGATATTTATCAAGATTTAATTCTTTCTTTAACTGAAGATGCGCAAAATGATGCCAAATCTTCGGCAGGTGACAAGCACGAAACTACGTTATCAAAATTACATATCGAACAAGAAAAAATTGCCAACAAACTTAAAGAAGCATTAGAACAACAATTCATTTTATCTAAATTAGATGTCACGCAGGTTTCCAATAATGTAGTGTTAGGAAGTTTGGTAATAACGAATCATTTAACCATTTTTGTTTGCACGGCTTTACCTAAAATAACAGTCGACAATCAAACTGTGTTTGCCATTTCTCCACAATCTCCTTTAGGAATGCAATTGATGCATAAAACTGTAAAAGCCGAATTTTTAGTAAACAAGGTAAATTATAAAATTTTAGAAATTCTCTAAGTTTTTACTTTTTTTTCTCTTTTTTATAAGAGTTTTAGAAAATGTTATATTTTTAAAAAAGCTCTTATTTTACGTTTTAAGACACTTTTAAATTTTTGACTATTTTTCGATTGGATTAAAAACACCAAAATAGCATTTTTGATGCTTTTTAGCGCATTTCAGCTAAGATTTCAGAAATTAACAAATGTTGATAACTTAAGTTGTTTTGCACCTGTTTTGGCTTGGCTTTTTTTAATCCATTCGTTATATTTGTTTGTTATAAAAATGTTTATTTAACACAATTATTATGAGTGAAGAAAATAAAAAAGGTAGTTATTCAGCCGATAGCATTCAAGCATTAGAAGGAATGGAGCATGTAAGAATGCGTCCATCTATGTATATTGGAGATGTTGGCGTTAGAGGATTGCACCATTTAGTTTATGAAGTTGTAGATAACTCAATTGATGAGGCAATGGGTGGTCATTGTGATACAATTCGAGTAGATATTAATGAAGATGGTTCTATTTCGGTAGAAGATAATGGACGTGGAATTCCAGTTGGGATTCACAAAAAAGAAGGTGTTTCTGCACTTGAGGTTGTAATGACCAAAATTGGTGCAGGTGGAAAATTCGATAAAGATTCTTATAAAGTTTCTGGTGGATTGCACGGCGTTGGGGTTTCTGTAGTAAATGCTTTGTCAAATCATTTAAGAGCAACTGTTCATAGTATTGATGGAAAAGTGTACGAACAAGAATATGAAAAAGGAAAAGCACTTTATCCTGTTAAACAAATTGGAGAAACCACCAAAAGAGGTACAATTGTAACTTTTTATCCAGATCCATCTATTTTTACCCAAACAATAGAATATTCTTACGATACTTTATCAGCGCGTATGCGCGAATTGTCTTACCTTAACAAAGGAATTACAATCACTTTTACCGATAAAAGAGAATTTGATAAGGATGGAAATTTTGTTTGTGAAATTTTTCATTCAGATGAAGGTTTAAAAGAATACATTCGTTACCTAGATGGAAACCGCGAGCCAATTATTTCGCATGTAATCTCTATGGATAATGAAAAAGGAGAAATTCCAGTTGAGGTGGCGTTAATTTACAATACAAGTTATACTGAAAATATTTTTTCTTACGTAAATAATATCAACACACACGAAGGTGGAACGCACTTGCAAGGTTTCAGAACGGGTTTAACAAGATCGTTAAAGAAATATGCAGATGCCTCTGGAATGTTAGATAAATTGAAGTTTGATATTTCTGGAGATGACTTCCGTGAAGGATTAACAGCTATTATTTCTGTAAAAGTTGCAGAACCACAGTTTGAAGGTCAAACCAAAACTAAATTAGGAAATAGAGAAGTTGTTTCGCCAGTAAGTCAAGCTGTTGGTGATATGATTGAAAACTATTTGGAAGAAAATCCAAATGATGCTCGTATCATCGTTCAAAAAGTTATCCTTGCGGCTCAAGCCCGACACGCTGCAAAAAAAGCTCGTGAAATGGTGCAACGTAAAACCGTTATGGGTGGTGGCGGATTGCCAGGAAAATTATCAGATTGTTCTGAGCAAGATCCAGAAAAATGTGAGATTTATTTAGTAGAGGGTGACTCTGCAGGTGGAACCGCAAAACAAGGTCGTGATAGATTTTTCCAAGCTATTTTGCCATTAAGAGGTAAAATTTTGAATGTAGAAAAAGCCATGCAACACAAGGTTTTTGAAAACGAAGAGATCAGAAATATCTTTACTGCTTTGGGTGTTACAGTTGGAACAGAAGAAGACAGTAAAGCATTAAATATATCAAAATTACGTTATCATAAAGTTGTTATTATGTGTGATGCCGATGTTGATGGTTCTCACATTTCTACGTTAATTCTTACGTTCTTCTTTAGATATATGAAAGAATTAATTGAAGGCGGACACGTTTATATTGCTGCGCCACCTTTATACCAAGTTAAAAAAGGAAACAAAAAACAATATGCTTGGAACGATGACCAACGTGATAGAATTTCTTTGGAAATGGGAGGAAGCACAAGTATTCAACGTTATAAAGGTCTTGGAGAGATGAATGCAGAACAATTGTGGGAAACTACAATGAATCCTGAATTTAGAACTTTCCGTCAAGTAACAATTGATAATTTAGGTGAAGCGGATCGTGTTTTCTCTATGTTAATGGGTGATGAAGTACCACCACGTAGAGAATTTATTGAGAAAAATGCAGCATACGCTAAAATTGATGCTTAATTGAAAAAGTTAGGTATTTTATCAAGTCTGTTTATTTTTGGATTTATAAATAATGGTTCTGCACAAACTGCTGCACAATTTGAACAAATAGGGTATCTTTTAGAAGATGCCCTTTTGTATTCTAAACAATATTTAATTCCTGCAACGGATGCTTCAGTATACCAAGCTTCATCTGCTTGGATGAATTCGGCAAAGAATAAAGAAAATTGGGAAATTAATATTGGAATTCATGGAAATATGTTTTTCGTACCAAATTCTGATAGAAGTTTTACAATTTCAAATTCTGATTTTAAATTTTTAAAATTAGAAGGAACTGAAACAACAGCTGTAGTTCCTACAGCTATTGGAAATGATGATACTTATTATTTAGTAGGTGATTTAGACGGGCAACAAGTTCGGTTAAAAACACCAAAAGGTGTAAATCAAGAAACTATAAACTATCCTTATTTAGATGTTTCAATTGCTTTGCCAAGTGGGACAGAGCTTACAGGTCGTTTTTCTACTAAAACCAATTTAAAACGGGGCTATTATCAGGTGTTTGGTGTTGGTTTAAAGCACAATATCAGTCAATATTTTACGAGTTTAGAACCAAAAAATATTCATATTTCTGCCATGTCATTTTATTCTAAAGAAGACATTAGTTTTGATTTTTTAGATGTGAATACTTCATATGGAAATTTAGGAATTAACAATTTAAACGGAATTGTTGATACATTTCATTACCAATTAGCTGTATCTAAAGAAATTAAAAAATTTGAAATTTTAGGAAGTTTTATTATCAATACCAGTATGTTTAATTATGTTGTTAGTGGGGATAAAGGTGCGATTGAAGACGTGTTTCCTGCTCAAAAAATAATTAACCAATTGCTAGACACAATTGAAAAAAGAAAAACCAATTATATTGGAGAAATTGCCGTAAATTATAGCTTTAACAAATTTAATATTTTAAGTTCGTTCGCTTTCGGAAAGTTTTTTAATTATAATTTAGGGGTTTCTTATAAAATAAATTAAAAAAAAGTTCCATCTAAAAGATGGAACTTTTTTTTAAAACTTTGATTTAGAAATTAGGCGATAATTCGTATTTTTTATAGAAATTATCTAAAACTTCAACTACTTCATCTTCGTTATCTACAATTTTAATTAAATTTAAATCTTCAGGAGATACATTTTTAAATTTGTCAATCATAACAGTTTGAATCCAATCCATTAATCCCGACCAGAATCCAGTTCCCACCAAAATTATTGGAAATTTAGCAATTTTTTTAGTTTGAATTAATGTTATGGCTTCAAACATTTCATCCAAAGTTCCAAACCCACCTGGCATTACTACAAAACCTTGAGAGTACTTTACAAACATAACTTTTCTTACAAAAAAGTAATCGAAATTTAAGTTTTTATCTCGGTCTATATACGGATTAAAATGTTGTTCAAAAGGTAAATCAATATTTAACCCTACAGATGTTCCACCACCAAGGTGTGCGCCTTTGTTTCCAGCTTCCATAATTCCGGGTCCGCCACCAGTAATTATTCCGTATCCTGCTTTTGAAATTTTGTAAGCAATTTTTTCGGCTAGTAAATAATATTTATCATCTGGTTTTGTTCTTGCAGATCCAAAAATAGTTACACAAGGGCCTATTCGTCCCATAGTTTCATATCCATTTACAAATTCAGACATGATTTTAAAAATAGCCCAAGAATCGTTTGTTCTTACCTCATTCCAAGTTTTTTGCTTTAGTTCAGCTTGGATTCTTTCTTCTTCATTTTGATAAATTCCACTCATATTCTCAATTTTTATTTAAAATAAGTAATCTAAGATAATTCTTTTTTCAAAAACTGTGCTGTATAACTTTTTTTATTTTTCATCACTTCTTCTGGCGTGCCTTTGCATAAAACTTCTCCGCCACCTTTTCCGCCTTCTAAGCCAATGTCAATAATATAATCAGCTAGTTTTATTACATCTAAATTATGTTCGATAATTAAAACTGTATTTCCTTTGTCAACCAATTTATTAATTACATCCATTAAAATGCGAATGTCTTCAAAATGCAAACCAGTTGTAGGTTCATCTAAAATGTAAAAAGTGTTTCCAGTATCTTTTTTAGATAATTCTCCTGCTAATTTTATACGTTGTGCTTCTCCACCGGAAAGTGTGGTGCTTTGTTGCCCTAACGTAATATATCCTAAACCAACATCTTGAATAGTTTTTACTTTTCGATATATTTTTGGAATCATATCAAAGAAATCTACAGCTTCATCAACCGTCATATTCAACACATCTGAAATAGATTTCCCTTTGAAACGAATTTCTAAGGTTTCTCTGTTAAAACGTTTTCCTTGACAGGATTCACATTCTACATACACATCAGGTAAAAAACTCATTTCGATAGTTCTAACACCAGATCCTTCGCAGGTTTCGCAACGGCCTCCTTTTACGTTAAAGCTAAAACGACCTGGTTTGTACCCACGAATCTGCGCCTCAGCTGTCAATGTAAACAAACTTCTTATTTCCGAAAAAACATCAGTGTATGTGGCCGGGTTACTTCGTGGTGTTCTACCAATCGGACTTTGGTCAATGTCAATAACCTTATCCAAATGTTCTAATCCTTCAATTTTTTTATAAGGCTGCGGTTTTTTAACAGCGTGATAAAAATGAGCATTTAAAATAGGGTAGAGCGTTTCATTAATTAAGGTTGATTTTCCGCTTCCAGAAACGCCTGAAACACAAATTAATTGCGCTAAAGGGATTTCAATAGAAACATTTTTTAGGTTGTTTCCAGTCGCACCAGTTAGTTTTAAAAACTTTCCATTTCCTTTTCTACGTGTTTTTGGCACTTCAATTTTCATTTTACCATTCAAATATTGCGCAGTAATTGTATTTTCTTTTAATAATTCAGCCGGTGTACCTTGACTAATAATTTGTCCGCCATATTTTCCTGCTTTCGGACCTATATCAATAACGTGATCGGCACGAACTATCATGTCTTTGTCGTGTTCTACAACCAATACCGAGTTGCCAATATCGCGCAAACTTTCTAATGATTTTATTAATCTTTCATTATCCCGTTGATGCAATCCTATACTTGGTTCGTCTAAAATATATAAAACACCAACCAATTGCGAACCAATTTGAGTAGCCAATCGAATACGTTGTGCTTCACCACCAGAAAGCGTTTTCGAGCTTCTATTCAAACATAAATAATCTAAACCAACATCTAGCAAAAAATTAATTCTTGCTGTAATTTCTTTTAAAATTTCGTGTGAAATGGTTTGTTGTTTGTCAGATAAATGATTGGGTAAATCAGAAAACCATTGTTGTAATTCTACAATGTCCATTTGAACCAAATCGCCAATACTTTTTCCGTTGATTTTAAAGTACAAAACTTCTTTACGCAAACGCGTACCGTGACATTCCGAACATTCGTTTTCGTCCATAAATTCTTTTGCCCAACGTTTTATACTTGCCGATTCTGATTGTTCAAACTGATTTTTAATGAAATTGGAGATGCCTTCGAAGTCAATTTTATAATCTTTAGTAATACCCATCACTTTAGAAACCACTGAAAATTTTTCATTTCCACCATATAAAATCATATCCATCGCTTCTACAGGAATGGTTTCTATATTATCAGTAATTTTAAAGCCATATTTTTCTCCAATAAATTCTAATTGTTTAAAAATCCAAGTACTTTTATATTCGCCCAAAGGCGCAAAACCACCTGATTTTATAGATAATTTTGGATTTGGAATAATTTTTTGTAAATTAATTTCGTTTACAATCCCTAAACCATTACAGTTAGGGCAAGCCCCTTTTGGTGAATTGAAGGAAAAATTATTAGGTTCAGGATTGGGATACGAAATACCAGAAGTTGGACACATTAAACTTCTACTATAAAAACGAACTTCTTGCGCATCTTGTTCAATAACCATTAAAATATCATCTCCATGGTGCATGGCTACTTTGATACTTTCGGTTAATCGTTTATCGGTGTCTTCGTCTTGTTTTACAGCTACTCTGTCAATTACAATTTCAATATCGTGTGTTTTGTATCGATCTACTTTCATGCCATATTCTAAATCTTTTATGGTGCCGTTTACACGCACTTTTAAAAAACCTTGTTTGGCAATTTGTTCAAACAATTCTCGATAATGTCCTTTACGGGAACGAATTACGGGAGCTAAAATGTTAATTTTTTTTCCATCAAATTCTTGATAAATCAATTCTTTTATTTGTTCATCCGAATAAGAAACCATTTTTTCACCCGTGTTGTAACTGTATGCATCAGCAGCACGAGCAAATAATAATCTTAGAAAATCGTAAATTTCAGTAATGGTTCCTACAGTAGAACGAGGACTTTTATTAGTAGTTTTTTGCTCAATAGCAATCACTGGAGACAATCCGTCAATTTTATCAACATCAGGACGTTCTAAACCGCCTAAAAACTGACGCGCATAAGCAGAAAATGTTTCGATATATCTTCGCTGACCTTCGGCATAAATCGTATCAAATGCAAGCGATGACTTCCCAGAACCAGATAAACCAGTAATTACGACTAATTTTTCGCGAGGAATGGTAACATCAATATTTTTTAAATTATGAGTACGAGCCCCAATAATTTCAATAGAATTTTCTGTGTGTTGCATACAATTTTTATCAAAACGCAAAATTACAATTTTTTACTTCAATTGTAAGACAGAAATAGGTTTAGTTTTTATTAAGTTTTTATTTTTTCAAGATTTTTTCATCTACAAAATTAGCAATAAAACCTAATTTCATTCTATGTAGCATTTTCTTTTCAAAATTCCAAAAGAAAGTAAATTGTCCGAAAAGAAATCCAATAAAAACAAGTAAAACTTGATAAATAGGGAAAATTAACACCAATCTTAAAACGCGATACAACCAATGCGGTTGAAAGGTTTCGGGAATTCCAATTAATGAAAGGAAAGGTTTTGCGACTTGTAATGAACTGAAACCCGTAATAGCAAAAACAATCAAAATGCTTGCTAATTGCCAGTTACTAGAAATATTCCAACGTTTTTTTAACCTATTCATTTTTTAAAATTTATCGGGATAAAGATAAAAAAAAGTCCCGAAAACCTGAACTAAATTTTATTTTTGGTAAACATATTGGCTATTTGAACTATTTGTTTTTCAATAAACTAATAATTTGTTCAGCTAATTCGGTACCAATTCTGTCTTGCGCTTCTAATGTTGCCGCACCAATATGAGGTGTTAATGAAATTTTTGGTTGCATTAATATTTGAACTTCTGGAGTTGGCTCGTTTTCAAACACATCTAAACCAGCAAATAATACTTTTCCGTTATCAATAGCTTCAATTAAAGCGACTTCATTAATCACGCCACCACGAGCACAATTTACAATGCCCACTTCATTTTTCATCATTTTAAATTCAGCTTTGTCTAAAACATAACCGTCTTGTGCAGGCACGTGAAGTGTAATAAAGTCTGAATGTTTTAATACATCTTCAAAAGGTTCTGTAATAATGTCAACATTTATAAATTGCCCATTGTAAAAATCAACTCTAATTACAGCTTCATTAATATATTTATCAACCGCAATTACTTTCATTCCAATTCCTAAAGCTAATTTTGCCACCGCTTGACCAATTCTTCCGAATCCAATAATACCAATGGTTTTTCCTCTTAATTCTAAACCATTAGCGTATGCTTTTTTTAATCCATCGAAATTGGTATCGCCTTCTAAAGGCATATTTCTGTTGGCATCATGTAAAAATCTAACGCCAGAAAATAAATGTGCAAAAACCAATTCGGCCACACTTTCAGACGAAGATGCTGGCGTATTTATAACATGAATTCCTTTTGATCGCGCATATTCTACATCAATATTATCCATTCCAACACCGCCACGACCAATAATTTTTAATCCTGGACAGGCATCAATAATGTCTTGTTTTACTTTTGTAGCACTTCTTACCAAAATTACTTGTACATCATTTGCATTGATATAATTGGCTACTTGTTCTTGTGCTACTTTTGTGGTAATCACTTCAAATCCTGCTTGTTCTAATGTGGTGATTCCACTTTTTGAAATTCCGTCGTTTGCTAATACTTTCATTTATGAGTTTATTGTTTACAGTTTATTGTTAAATTGTTTTCTCTAATTCTATCATTACATCAACCAAAACTTGAACACTTTCTAATGGAAGCGCATTATACATAGAAGCACGATAGCCACCAACAGAACGGTGTCCAGTTAAACCAGATATTCCTGCAGCTTTCCACATCGCATCAAACTTTTCTGTTAAGCTTTCGTCTGTTAATACAAATGTTGCATTCATTATGCTTCGGTCTTCTATTGCTGCCGTTCCTTTAAATAAAGGGTTTCTGTCAATTTCTGAATATAGCAAATGTGCTTTTTCATTATTTATTTTTTCAATTGCTGCAATGCCACCCAAATTTTTCAACCATTGTAAGGTTAACAATGAAGCATAAACAGGAAATACAGGCGGCGTATTGTACATACTTTCTGCTTTTATATGTTTTTCATAATCCAACATACTTGGAATGTAACGTCCTGTTTTTCCTAAAATTTCTTCTTTTATAATTACCAATGTAGTTCCAGCTGGACCCATATTTTTTTGTGCACCCGCATAAATAATATCAAATTGAGAAAAATCTAATGTTCTTGAAAAAATATCCGAACTCATATCGCAAACTACTGGCACATTTGTTTTTGGAAATGATTTCATTTGGGTTCCAAAAATCGTATTGTTACTGGTACAGTGAAAATAATTAGCATCAGCAGGAATTTCAATATTTTTCGGAATAAAATTATAATTCGCTTCTTTGGAAGAACCAACAACTAAGGTTTCCCCGAAATGTTTGGCTTCTTGTATGGCATTGTTTGCCCAAGTTCCTGTATCTAAATACGCAGCTTTTCCTTCAGATTTCATTAAGTTGTAAGGCACCATTAAAAATTCTAAACTCGCACCGCCAGCCAAAAATAAAGCTTGATATCCTTTGTTTTCTAATCCTAAAAGTTCTAATGCTAAAGCGCGAGCTTCATACATTACAGCAACAAAATCCTTACTTCTGTGCGATATTTCTAATAAAGATAAATCGGAATTATTAAAATTTAAAATGGCTTGAGCTGATTTTTCAAATACTTCTTGAGGCAAAATACAAGGTCCTGCGCTATAATTGTGTTTTTTCATGATGTAAGTTATAGTTTTATACAAATTTGAGGTTTTTAGAAAAACTGCCCAAAATTAAATAATTAAAATTGAAACGAATTATTAACAATATCGATTTCGAAACCAATTACTTTTTTTTAGCGTTTTTTCTATTTGAATTCACTTTTGCTTCCAAATTAAATTTAGGTTGGTGTTTGTGCACTTCTTTTTCCTTTTGTGCTTTGATAATAGTACTAATTTTTGAAACTGACATTTTATAAATTATTTAGAAAATCTAAAGTATCTACTTTGTCTGCATAGTCCCATAAATTTGGTTTTTGAGTATTTCCAAAATAAACTGAATTTTCAATAATTCCGTTCGAAACTACACATTGAATGATTTCTGAATCTTGATTTAAACGCGTTTTAATTTCATTTATATCTTCGTAATATTCATAAAAAACAGAAGAAATAGGCGAGGCATGACTGATGTCTTCCTTTATGGTTAAAAATTCGTTATCTAACAATTGAAAATTACTCATTAAAAACACCGCTTTATTATAATCGTAATTATTAGCGTATTTCTCGTAATAAATCACGTCTTTTTGAGCGTACATTCCGTTAAAAAACGCATCGAAATTATAGTTTTTAGGCACAAATATTTTAGAAACATTGCGGCAACCTAATCCAAAATATCTAAAAACATCTTCGCTTAATAAAGTCATTTCTTCAGATGTTTCATTTCCTGTTAAAACAGCGACTGAATTTCTACTTTTTCTAATAATGGAAGGTTTGTTTTTAAAGTAATATTCAAAATATCTTGCAGTATTGTTACTTCCAGTTGCAATAACGGCATCAAAATTTTCTAATTTACCTTCAACAAAAGTTATTTTTTCATTAAATCGATTGTCTAAAGCAATTAAATATTTGGTTAGAAATTTAATTAAATAATCGTCTTTACTTGATGTTTTAACCAAAACATTATTTCCTGAAATTAATACGGATAAAAAATCGTGAAAACCTACTAACGGTATATTTCCGGCTAATATTAAACCCACATTTTTAGTTTCTTTTTCAGTAAAACTGTAAGCAGAAAGCCACTGATTTATGTTATTTTCAGTTAATGCTTCAGACCAACTTGAAATACTAAAATGAACATTATCAGGCGTAAACCAATTGTTATGCGATTGCGACAATGCGATTAAATCTATAAACGAGTTAAAAAACAAATCATTATATTTTACTTGCTCATTTTGTTGATTATTGTCAATAGAAAACTGGCTTAAAAACTTTCCTAATTCAACAAAATTATTTTTTATTTCAATTTGTAACATGTGTAACTTGTTTATATTTAGTTAACGTTGTATTTTTGCACAAAATTAATATAATATGTCGAAAGTCTAACGTCTTAAAGTAAAAAGATTTGCGGCATTTGACATTATGACTTTTCAACATTAAGACAAAATAAAATGGCAATTATAATAACAGACGAATGTATTAATTGTGGGGCTTGTGAACCAGAATGTCCAAATACAGCAATATATGAAGGTGCAGATGATTGGCGTTGGAAAGACGGTACCAAACTGTCAGGAAAAATAATTTTACCAGACGGAACAGAGATTGATGCAGATGCTGCACAAACTCCAGTTTCAGATGATTTATATTACATCGTACCAGGAAAGTGTACTGAATGTAAAGGATTTCATGACGAACCACAATGTGCGGCAGTTTGTCCGGTTGATTGTTGTGTGCCTGATAATAATCATGTAGAAAGTGAAGAAACACTTTTAAACAGACAAGCATTTATGCATAACGAATAAAATTCTCAAACACCAAAGTGGCGTTTTTGATAGTTAAATAATAGTATAATAGAACCGTTGTGAAGTCCTCCTCGGGAATTTAGAGGCTTAAAAATATGAAAGCAGGAATTGTAGGCTTACCAAACGTAGGAAAATCAACATTATTTAATTGTTTGTCTAACGCAAAAGCACAAAGTGCAAATTTTCCGTTTTGTACAATCGAACCAAATATTGGAGTAGTAAATGTTCCAGATCCAAGAATCAATCGGTTAGAAGAATTGGTAAAACCAGAACGCGTACAAATGGCTACTGTTGATATTGTTGATATTGCAGGTTTAGTCAAAGGTGCAAGTAAAGGTGAAGGATTAGGAAATCAGTTTTTAGGAAATATTAGAGAATGTAATGCCATTATTCACGTGTTACGTTGTTTTGATAACGATAATATTGTTCACGTAGATGGAAATGTAAACCCAATTCGTGATAAAGAAACTATCGATATCGAATTGCAATTAAAAGACTTAGAAACGGTTGAAAAACGTTTAGAGAAAGCCAATAAAGGTGCAAAAACTGGAAATGCTGAAGCTAAAATTGAAAAAAGTATTTTAGATAAAATTAAAGAAGCTTTATTACAAGGAAAATCCGCAAGAACGGTTGAACCAAATGGAATTGAAGAAGCCGCTTTATATGATGCCTTTCAGTTAATTACAGCAAAACCTGTTTTATATGTTTGTAATGTGGATGAAGCTTCGGCAGTGAACGGAAACAAATATGTTGATTTAGTTAGAGAATTAGTAAAAGATGAAGATGCAGAAGTAATCATACTTTCTGTAGGTGCAGAAGCCGATATTACTGAATTAGAAAGCTACGAAGAACGCCAGGTTTTTTTAGAAGATATGGGATTATCTGAGCCAGGTTCTGCGGTTTTAATTCGTGCGGCTTATAAATTATTAAACTTGCAAACGTATTTTACGGCTGGAGTTAAAGAAGTTAGAGCTTGGACAATCCAAGTTGGAGATACTGCACCACAAGCTGCAGGAGTAATTCATACCGATTTTGAAAAAGGATTTATACGCGCTGAAGTAATCGCTTTTGAAGATTATTCCAATTTCGGTACAGAAGCAAAATGTAAAGAAGCAGGAAAATTAAGAGTTGAAGGAAAAGAATACATCGTGAAAGATGGTGATGTGATGCATTTCCGTTTTAATGTGTAAATTTGAAAATAGAGAATAGAATACAGAAAATAGAGTATAGAGTATAGAGTATAGAATATAGGGAAAACCGTTTCAGAAATGTTACGGTTTTTTTATTGCCTAAAGTTTTCATTTGTATATAATAATAATTAAATTTAATTGAAGTTTTGAGTCTATTTTCTATGTTCTATTTTCTATATTCTATAACTGAAAACTTCTTAATAACTTCTTTAAAAACCATTTTTATTTTTTAATGAAATCATTTATCTTGCAACAAATACAAAATCCGATTATGCAAGACCAACAAGACCAATATAACGAAGATAATATACGTTCACTCGACTGGAAAGAGCATATTCGTATGCGTCCAGGGATGTATATTGGTAAGTTAGGGGATGGTTCCTCACCAGATGATGGTATTTATATTTTATTAAAAGAAGTACTCGATAACTGTATCGATGAATTTGTAATGGGAGCCGGAAAAGTAATTGAAGTTACTTTAAAAGATAAAATGATGACCGTACGCGATTATGGTCGTGGTATTCCGTTAGGAAAAGTAGTCGATGTAGTTTCTAAAATGAATACCGGTGGAAAATACGATTCTAAGGCCTTTAAAAAATCTGTAGGTTTAAATGGAGTTGGAACCAAGGCAGTAAATGCTTTGTCTAATTATTTCCGTGTAGAATCTGTTCGTGATAACCAACAAAAAGCCGCTGAATTTTCTGCAGGTAATTTAACACTTGAAGAAGATGTAATTGAATCAACTAAGCGTAAAGGAACAAAAGTTTCTTTCGTTGCTGACGAAGCCATTTTTAAAAATTACAAATATCGAAACGAGTATATCATTAAAATGCTCAAAAATTATTGTTATCTAAATACAGGTTTAACAATATATTATAACGGCGAAAAATATTTTTCAGATAATGGTTTAAAAGATTTATTAGAAGAAACCATTGCAGAAGAAGATATGGTGTATCCAATTATTCACCTTTTAGGTGATGATATTGAAGTCGCCATCACGCACAGTAAAACCCAATATTCAGAAGAATATTATTCTTTTGTAAATGGACAAAACACCACGCAAGGTGGAACGCATTTAGGTGCATTCAGAGAAGCATTAGTAAAAACCATAAAAGAGTTTTACAACAAACCTTTTGAAGCGTCAGATATTCGTAAATCTATTGTTTCAGCAATTGTGGTTCGTGTAGAAGAACCTGTTTTTGAAAGTCAGACGAAAACCAAATTGGGTTCAACTGATATGGGACCAAATGCGCCTTCAGTTCGTACGTTTGTAAACGATTTTATGAAAACGAAGTTAGATAACTTTTTACATAAAAATCCAGAAGTTGCCGATGCTTTACTTCGTAAAATTCTTCAAGCCGAGCGCGAGCGTAAAGAATTATCTGGAATAAGAAAATTAGCGAAAGACAGAGCAAAGAAAGCCAACTTACACAATAAAAAATTACGCGATTGTAGAGTACATTTAACAGATTCTAAAAACCCAAGAAGTTTAGAAAGCACCCTTTTTATAACTGAGGGAGATTCGGCTTCGGGTTCGATTACTAAAAGTCGTGATGTAAACACACAAGCCGTATTTAGTTTACGTGGTAAGCCATTAAACTCTTACGGAATGAGTAAGAAAATTGTTTACGAAAATGAGGAATTCAATTTATTGCAAGCGGCATTGAATATTGAAGAAAGTATGGAAGATTTGCGATACAATAATATCGTAATTGCTACCGATGCCGATGTCGATGGTATGCACATTCGTTTGTTGTTGATTACGTTTTTCTTACAGTTTTTTCCTGAAATGATTAAAGAAGGTCATTTGTATATTTTACAAACACCATTATTCAGAATTCGAAATAAAAGAGAAACCATTTATTGCTATTCGGAAGAAGAACGAAAAGCGGCTATGGAAAAATTAAAACCAAAACCAGAAATTACTCGATTTAAAGGATTAGGAGAAATTTCGCCAGATGAGTTTAAAAATTTCATTGGTGAAACCATTCGTCTCGATCCTGTAATGCTGGATAAAGCCACGTCTATTGAGAAATTATTAGAATTCTATATGGGTAAAAACACACCCGACCGTCAAGAGTTTATCATTAACAACTTGAAGGTGGAATTAGATGTAGTGGAAGAGGAAGTTTAAAAGATAATAATAAACATACTGAAACTCTGAAATTAATTCAGAGAAAATAAATTCAGATAAATGAAAGACGAAGAAGAAAACATAAATCCAGAGGAAGAAAATACTGAAAATACGAATTCAGAGGAAAATTCATTTGATGATAATCAAGAAGAAGAACTATCAGAAGAAATTATTGAAGTAGCTGCTAAAAACTTCGAAGGACAACATTTTTACGAAAACGACGAAAATCCAGAAGATACCATTACCAAAGTGACAGGAATGTACAAAGATTGGTTTTTGGACTACGCTTCGTATGTAATTTTAGAGCGTGCTGTTCCTGCGATTGAAGATGGTTTTAAACCGGTTCAACGTCGTATAATGCATTCGTTAAAAGAGTTGGATGATGGTCGTTATAACAAAGTGGCAAATGTAGTTGGACATACCATGCAGTATCATCCACACGGAGATGCTAGTATTGGAGATGCTATGGTACAAATCGGACAGCGTGAATTGCTAATCGATTGTCAAGGAAACTGGGGAAATATTTTAACTGGTGATAGTGCGGCTGCTTCTCGTTACATTGAAGCCCGTTTGTCAAAATTTGCTTTAGAAGTATTGTATTCTCCAAAAATTACAGATTGGGGCGTTTCTTACGATGGTCGTAGAGCTGAACCAAATAATTTACCTGTTAAATTTCCCTTATTATTAGCTTCAGGAGCCGAAGGAATTGCTGTTGGATTATCTACTAAAGTTTTACCACACAATTTTATCGAGTTAATTGACGCGTCTATAAAAATATTAAAAGGAAAACCATTTACCATTTATCCCGATTTTCAAACGGCTGGTATTGCAGATGTTTCAAATTACAATGACGGAATGCGTGGCGGTAGGGTGCGAGTGCGAGCTAAAATTTCGCAATTAGATAAGCAAACATTAGTCATTACTCAAATTCCTTTTTCAACCAATACGTCAACGTTGATTGATAGTATTTTGAAAGCCAATGAAAAAGGAAAAATAAAAATTAAAAAGATTGAAGACAATACCGCTGCTGAGGTGGAAATATTAATTCATCTTTTTCCAGGTGTTTCACCTGATAAATCTATTGATGCGTTATATGCTTTCACGGCTTGTGAAACTTCTGTAGCGCCATTAGGTTGTGTAATTGAAGACAATAAACCGCTTTTTGTTGGTGTTTCTCATATGTTGAAAATCTCAACAGAAAGAACTGTTGTGCTACTTCGAAAAGAATTAGAAATTCAGTTAGAAGAATTAAAAATGAAATGGCATTTTTCTACTTTAGAAAAAATCTTCATTCGTGAAGAAATGTACATTGATTTTAAATTGTATTCAGATAGAGAAACACTTTATGAATATTTATACAAACAATTTGAACCTTTCAAAAAGTCTTTTGTTCGTGAAATTGTAGATGAAGATTTACAGAAATTAACGCAAATACCAATGATTCGTATTACGCGTTTTGATTCGGATAAAGCAGACGATTTTATTGCGAAATTAGAAGATGAAATGAAAGAAGTGCAACATCATTTAGATAATTTAATTGATTTTGCTATTGATTATTTCACACGACTTAAAGAAAAATACGGAAAAGGTAGAGAACGCCAAACCGAATTAAGAAGTTTTGATACAATTGAAGCTACTAAAGTAGTTTTACGTAATACCAAATTATACGTGAACAAAGAAGAAGGTTTCTTTGGAACAGGTTTAAAGAAAGACGAATACGTTGCCGATTGTTCCGATATTGATGATGTAATTGTTTTCCTAAGAGATGGAAGAATGATGATAGCCAAAGTAGACGATAAAAAGTTCGTAGGCAAAGACATTATTCATATTGCAGTTTTCGATAAAAACGACAAACGTACCATTTATAATATGATTTATCGTGATGGTAAAAACGGTTCTACATTTATAAAACGTTTCAATGTTTCTGGTGTAACTCGTGATAAATTTTACGATTTAACACAAGAAAATATTGGCACGCAAGTCTTATATTTCTCTGCCAATCCTAATGGAGAAGCTGAGGTGGTAACTATTTTACTGCGCCAAGTAGGAAGTGTTAAGAAACTGAAATGGGATCAAGATTTTTCAGACATTGCCATTAAAGGTCGTGCAAGTAAGGGAAATACGGTTACAAAATATCCTATCAAGAAAATTGAATTAAAAGAAAAAGGCATTTCAACACTTCGACCAAGAAAAATTTGGTTTGATGACACTGTTCATCGTTTAAATGTAGATGGAAGAGGCGAGTTGTTAGGCGAATTCAAACCAAACGACAGAATACTTGTCGCCAATCAATCTGGGAAAATAAAAACCATTATTCCAGAATTGACTACGCATTTTGATGAAGATATGATTGTAATGGAAAAATGGCATCCGAAAAAACCAATTTCTGCTATTTATTACGATGGGGAAAAAGACCGTTATTTTATCAAACGTTTTTTAATAGAAAACGAAAACAAAGAAGAAATTTTTATAACTGAGCACGAAAAATCTCAATTAGAAATCATTTCAACAGATTGGTTGCCTATGGCTGAAATAGTTTATGCGAAAGTAAAAGGCATACAAAAAGACAATCAGATTGTAAATTTAGATGAGTTTATTGCAGTTAAAGGAATTAAAGCACTTGGAAATCAATTGACTACAGATAAAATTAAGCAGATTAATATATTAGAATCGTTACCGTATGAAGAGATTTTAGACGAACCAGAAGAAATTGTTTCTGAAGAGATTGATTCTGAAGTTCAAGATTTCAATATTGAACCATATGGTGACGGACAAATAACGTTGAGTTTAGAGTAAATTTCAAATACAACCTGACAAGTTTTCGAAAGCTGTCAGGTTTTTTTTAGTCTAATTAGTTAAATCAGTATCTTCTAATTTTTCATCCATAATTTTACTGTTATATAAAATCACTGGTTTTTTGTTATTTTTCTTCATTTTTAAATTTAAAAATTCCACAAATAAAGAGAAGAAAATTGCGAAGTATAAATATCCTTTTGGAATACTATGAACCGTTTCGCCACCAAAGAATTTAAAGTTGGCTAAGTGCGATCCTTCTGCTAAAAGCATGACTCCAATTAAAATTAAGAACGATAATCCTAAAATTTGTATGGTAGGGTGATTGTTTACGAATTTACTCACAGGACCCGCAAAAATCATCATAATAATAATTGAAATAATGATTGCCATAATCATAATTTCTATGGCACCCGCAGTTCCAAATCCTACTGGTGGTTCTGCAGCACTAACTAAACCAATAGCAGTTAAAATACTATCAAAAGAGAAAACAATATTTAATAAAGCAATTTGTAAAATAGCCGCACCCAATGTATTACTCGCTTTTCCATTTGCACCTTCTTCTTCGCCTTCCAATTTATGATGAATTTCAGATACGGATTTGTATAATAAAAACAAGCCACCACCAAAAATAATTAAGCTTTGTCCAGAAATACCTCCTGATAAAAATCCTAAATCAAAATCGTAGAATGATTTTTTTAAACTCATTACCCAAGTAATACCAAAAAGCAATACAACTCGAAACGCCATAGCTAACAACAATCCAATTCTTCTGGCTTTTGGTTGGTCTTTTTCTTCTAGTTTACCAGAAACTATTGATAAAAACACAATGTTATCAATACCAAGTATGATTTCTAAAAAAGTTAAAGTTAATAATGCTATCCAAGCATCTGGGTTGGTTAAAATTTCCATGTAATTGTTATAGGTTATTAGAATATTGTTTGTTTTATGTAAAAACTTACTACTATTTTACGAAGAAAATTACAATTTAGTTACAGAACCAAACTGTTTTTTTGCATCGCCAACAAAGGAATATTCAAAATTATACTTTGAGTCTTTGGTATTTAGTATTTTAACGTGAACAGCTTTTTTTTCTGCTCTGTTTTTAGGTTTTACATTTTCTAAAATATATTCACATTCATTTATCCATCGGATAGAAAAAGTATCAATAATAGCATTGTAATTTTCAATTTGAATAGAATCATTTCTTTCAAATGAACTCGTTAGTTTTTTACCATCAAAAGTGGTTTCTGAAGTGAATTTTCCAGTTTTAAAGTCTTTACAAGTTCTTTCTTGATTGTAACAAGAAACAAGTGTTAATGCAAATAATAGAAGTAATTTTTTCATTTTTTATTTTTCAAACATGCTTTTCATTATTGTATTAATTCCTTTGAACATTAAATAAACAGAAAAACCACAAATTACAACCCCTAAAATCGCAACATAAATAAATAAAGGATGTTTTTGGTTTTTAAAACTACTATTTAAAACAAACACACCCGCAAAAAGTGTAGGAAGCGAACCTAATAATATGCGAAGTCCTTTGTTTAAAATGGCTTTATTTACTGACATGATTTATTTATTTTTGGCTTTTAAAATAATCAACAGCTTTTCTAACACTTCCATGCTCTTGTAACAATTTTTCTCCAGTTTCATAAGATACAGAAATCTCGTCCATTATCATTTTTATACCTCTGTCAATTAATTTGTCATTACTCAATTGCATGTCTACCATTTTATTGCCTTTAACTTTTCCAAGGGCTATCATAGTGGCTGTAGAAATCATATTTAAAACTAATTTTTGGGCTGTTCCGGCTTTCATTCTGCTACTTCCAGTAACAAATTCTGGTCCTACAATTACATCAATAGGGTAATTTGCCGTTTGCGAAAGCGGACTATTTGCATTGCAACTGATACTTCCTGTGGTAATTCGGTTTTCATTACATTTTTGTAAACCACCAATAACATACGGAGTAGTTCCAGAAGCTGCAATACCGATAACTACGTCATTTTCATTAATATTCCATGCTTTTAAATCTTTCCAAGCTTGGTTTTTATCGTCTTCAGCAAACTCAACAGCTTTTCTAATGGCAGTATCGCCACCTGCAATAATACCAATAACGGTATCAAAATCTACGCCAAATGTTGGCGGACATTCACTTGCATCTACAACACCTAATCTGCCAGAAGTGCCAGCGCCAATATAAAATAAGCGGCCACCCATTTTCATTTTGGTGATAATTTGCGTTACTAAAATTTCAATTTGCGGTATTGCTTTTTCAACTGCAAACGGTACCGTTTTATCTTCATTATTGATATTAGTAAGCAATTCACGAACAGACATTTTGTCTAAATAATCATATTTTGATGTTTGCTCTGTAGTTTTTATAAATGACATTGAAAACCTTTTAATGTTGCTCAAATATACAAAGTATTTATAAATTTAAAGAATGACGGCGGTAGTTTCTTGAATATTTTTATATTTGTTAAAAACTATATCTTTTGACTCAAAAATCTCACAGACTAAAAATTTGTTTTGTTACCGTTACGCTTTCAGATGGAGGTGCGGAACGCTGTGCAGCATTATTATCTAACTATTTTGATTCTCAAGATGTAGAAGTATACCATGTGGTTTTTTCTGGAAAAGTTGAATATGATTATTCAGGAAAACTTTTTCATTTAGAACATTTAAAAGATAAAAGAAACAGCTGGTGGAGCAGAAGTAAACGATTTTTTGCGTTGAAGCAATTTTTTGCCAACAATCATTTTGATTTTGTAATTGATTTTCGTGCCAAAGAGTTTTTTTTACAAGAAATGATTATTCATAATTTTGTGTATCCTAAATTCATTCAAACTATCCACAGTTATAAACTTAAATCGTACCTACCAAATAATAAATTCTTAGCGAAATTATTATACAGAAATTGTCAGCAATTTGTAACTGTTTCGAAAGGAATTTATGAAAAAGTGATTAGTAATTATGATTTTTTGCCTACTAAATTAATTTATAATCCAATTGATTTTGAGATGATTTTGAATCAATCAAAACAAAATATTTCAGACGATTTTCAGTATATTTTATCTGCTGGAAGTATGAATAAAAACATAAAACAGTTTAACAAATTAATTGAATGTTATGCTAAATCAATATTACCGTCTACAAATATAAAATTGATTATTTTGGGCGAAGGAAAACTAAAATGCAAATGGATAAAATTAGCAGAAAGTTTAAATTTACAAGACATGATAATTTTTAAAGGCAACGTAAAAAACCCATTTCGATATTATAAAAATGCATTATTTACCATTTCAACTAGTAAATATGAAGGCATGCCAATGGTTTTGTTAGAATCTTTAGCTTGTGGCACCCCAATAATTTCGTGGGATTATGCATCGGGTCCAAATGAGATAATTACTAACAAACAAAACGGATTATTGATTGAAAATCAGCATACTGAAAAACTAATTGAAGCGATGAATCTGTTTGTATTGGATAATAATTTATATTTACATTGTAAAGAAAACGCGATATCAAGTGTGAAACAGTTTAGTTTGGAAACTATTGGTAACGAATGGTTAAACGTTTTTGATAAATTAAAATAAGATGAATAACAAAATCATAGATATTCCGAAAATAAACAATACAAAAGGTAATATTGGAGTTATAGAAAACGACACAATTCCTTTTGATATAAAGCGAGTGTATTATTTGTTTGACGTACCAAGTGGCGCCAAGCGTGGTGGTCATGCGCATAAAAAACTCAAACAAGTTTTAATTGCTATTTCTGGAAGTTTTGATGTGGTTTTAAAAAATGGAAAATCTAAAGAAATTATTACGCTAAACAGACCAGACAAAGGTTTGCTAATTGAAAATAACATTTGGAGAGAATTAGAAAATTTTTCTTCAGGTTCTGTTTGTTTGGTTTTGGCTTCAGAAGTATTTTCTGAAGATGATTACATTAGAAGTTATAAGGAATATTTGAGTTTTTTAAATAATTAAAGACAATAGCAACACGGATTTAGCAGATTGGTTTTAATTTAAATTGCAGTTGGAGATTTATCGCAGATTTTAAACTAATAAGTACTCGTTTTTATTCCTATTTTTAATAAAAACAACTTCAATTTATCTATTAAATAAAGTATAAAAATCGGCATTTTTAATAGTATATTTTGTTTCCAATTTAAGTTTCTTGAATCAATATTTGCAATCATTTTTTTCCAGCGTAAATCGTTATTTTTCTTTAAACGCTTTCCTAAAGCATACCTTTCAAAATCGAGATATTTTTTTAAATCCGAATTTGTTTTTGCCCAATTTTCGTAAATATCAAAATCTGGTATGGTTTTATTATGTAATGAACTTTGTGTAAGTTGGTTTTCAGTTTGCATAAAATAACTCATTTGAACCGAGTTATGATAGGCTAATTTAAAATTATAATTGGCTCTAATATTAAAATCTAAATCTTCTGAAAAACCAATATTTTCATTATAATAACCTATTTTTTCAAATACTTCTTTATGAAAACAAACGGAACCATGATTATAAATACCTTGTTTAATATTTATTTTGAAAAAGTTGAGGTAACCCAAAAAATTTATAGGTAAAATTTCAGAACCATTGTGAGGTTTTTTAATTACTGATTCCCAAACTTCTTCATAATTTGTTCCAAAAATTCTCGCTTCTGGAAAGTTTTGAATCAATTGAAAGATACTTTCTAAGAAAGTTGGTTGCCATAAATCATCTGCATCTAAAAATGTGATATAATTAGAATTTGCATTTTTAATTCCCGTATTTCTTGAAGCTGATAAGCCACAATTTTTTTCGTGAGTAAAGATTTGAACTTTATCTGATTCATATTTTGATGCAATTGTGGTGCTAGCATCAGTAGAACAATCGTTTATAATCAGCAAATTGAAATCTGTAAAAGTTTGATTAAGTATGCTTTTTATAGCATTTTCAATGTACTTTTCTTTGTTGTAAAGCGGAATTATGACTGTGAAAAACGGCATCTTAATCAGTTAAAATATATTGGAATACTTCTTTCCAGTTGTGTAAATCTTTGCTCGTATCAAAAGGTGAAGTATTTCCTTGAAATATATGATTCCCTTCAACAAATTCGGTAATTAGTTTTGCTAAATTGGAAGCACTGTTTTCATCAAAAAAAGAAACTTTTTGGTAATCTCCACAAGATTCTTTGGCATAAGGTAAATTAGCTAAAAACATTGGTTTATCGTATGCCTTTGCTTCTGAAATAGGCAAACCCCATGTTTCTATTTTTGATGGGAAAAGCAAACAATTCATGCCGTTGTACATGGAAAGCAATTGTTTTCTGTTTACTTTTCCATAAAATTGTACGTTTTCTAAACTGCTGTAATTTTTTATTAAAAATTGGGCGTATTTTTCTTTACTATCTTTAATGGTAGTGAAATGAAATTGTGTTTTTTCAGAAATGTTTTTAGGTAATAGTTTTATAGCTTCTAAAACAACTTCATGATTTTTATAGCTTCTTGGAAAACTTGGGTAAAAAAAGTGAATTTTATTTGTTTCAAAATTGTATTTTTCAAAAGTAATTTCCTCAACATATTCTGGAATGGCAACTTTTAAATTTGTGATGTTAAAACGCTTTTCAAAAACCTCTTTTATCCAATGTTGTTGTACAAAAACAGTGTGGTTTTTTGAAATATTTATCTTAAATAAAAAATCGTAAAAAACAGAAAAAACACCAATTTTATAATCAAACTTCCAGTCTTTCCATGTTGGTTTAAAAAGGGTAGTTGGGTGATGGCAATATACAAATTGCTTTTTGGCTATTACATTTGGTGTAGTGTCATGTAAAGAAAACCAAATATCTGGTTGTAACTTTTTGGATAGCTTTTTAAAATAAAAATATTCATAATACAAACGAAAATACCAGGATTTTTTTGAAAGAGGAACTTCAATAATTTTAATATTTGAAAATTGAAATTTGGAGGCATCATGGACAAGCGCGATAACTTCAACTTTCTCTTTTTCAATGTATTTAGAAAGTTCTTGTAATGCATTATGAAGGACAGTAAAAATCCCACCTTCCACCATATTTATACCCGAAATTACAATTTTCTTACTTTTCAATGTGTTTTAGATTATTTGTCCATCAACATTTTTCCTGCAATAACTAGTAAAACTACAGCAAAAATTTTCTTCAACATTTTTTGATCTAATGTTAAGGCAAGTTTGCTTCCAAAAACACTTCCAACAACAAAGAAAACTGCTATAACTGCTGCGTATTTTATGTTAATTTGGCCTTCTTTATAATAATTAAAAACCGCAACGGCTGTTACTGGTACTGCTAAAACGGCTAAACTTGTACCTTGTGCTTGGTGCTGATTAAAGCCAAAAAACATAACTAATAAAGGCACCATAATTATGCCGCCACCAACGCCGACTAATCCGCTTAGAACGCCGGCTAAAATTCCAATAAGAATTAAAGAAACTATTATTTGTAAAGTCATTTTACTTTTCATTTTTATTTATTATATCCCTCAATTGGAATTTCAATTTCGTATGTTTTTTTAGTTGGATTATCTAATTTTTTATCACGCAACCATTGGTTATGCGTTTTTAAAATTTTATAGTTAATACCTTGACTTATAGCAAATGTAGACAAATTTGTAATAGTTGAGTCTATCATTATTTTTTTTGTATTAATTTTTGGGTATAAGGCTTCTTTTGGAATTAAATAGCCATATTTTTCTGGATTTTTCATAATTTCTTTTAAAGCTAAAATCCTAAAAATGTAACGCGAAGTTTCATCGGTTAACCACAAATTATAATAATCAGAAGTTTGTTGAAAAGTAATGTGATTTTGCAATCCTGTAATTCCGCCATTATACGAAGCAGCGGCAACAGTCCAATTTCCAAATTTGTTTTTGGCCTTAATTAAATATTCACAAGCAGCTTGAGTAGATTTTTCAATATGATAACGTTCATCTACTTGTTCTGTTACTTCTAATTTACTTTCCTTAGCAGTTCCGGGCATAAATTGCCAAACACCTTTTGCACCGGATGGCGAAATAGCATTTATTAACCCACTTTCTATTACGGCTAAATATTTAAAATCATCTGGAACATTATATTTGGCTAATATTGGCTCAATAATAGGAAAAACTTTATTAGCTCTTTTTATTAAAATGGCAGTTGAGGCATTTAGATTGATATTTACTAACATTTCTCTATCCAATCGTTCTTTAACATCTGCCTGATTTATAGGGACTTTTTCTCCACAAAAATCCATTTCACTAGGATAATCTACATGGTTTTTTTTCGGAACGTTTTGGTAAGAAGTAGCGTAAATTAAAAACCCGCAAATTAAAAATATTGCGAATAAAAAAAATGTTTTATTAAGATGTTTCATAAGTTATAAATTTAGTCATGTCCTTAAAAATTATAGTAATTTTATATGTTTTTTTCGTTTATTCTAATATTAAATTAGGTAAATTTTTGTTTAGCCATTTGTATTTTGTTACAATCATAATGTGAGTGCCTCCTTTAATAACAATACAATTTTTGATATTTGCAATTGGAAATACCATGTCTTCATCGCCGTGAATATGAACAACTTTTTCATCAGGAATACTTCTTTGCCAAAGTAAGACATTTTCAATTGCCCAATCTAAATATTTGGTTTGTTTCATAAATAAATATTTATTGTATAATTTCACTCGTTTAGCAAGTAGACCTCTGCCTTTTACATATCTTGATAAATAATTTACTTGACCTAAAAGGCTCGTAGGTATAGCTTTATATAATTTTGTAGCTTTGGCTAATTTCATGTGTAAGGGCAATTCCTGGTTGCTTTTTACACTTGAAATGATAATGACTTTTTTCGTTTTAATGATTTCAGACATTTCTTGTACCATTATACCTCCGAAAGAAACACCAATTAGTACACAATTTTCATGCAAAACCTTTTTACACATTCTTTTAGCGTAATTATGTATGGTTTCATTATAAATTGGCAAAATCCATTCTAAATAATGCACGTCAAATTGTTCTTTCGGTAATTTTATATTTTCGAATATTTCAACACTAGCCGCTAAACCAGGAACAAAGTAAACTTGAATTTTAGACATGGGTATGATTTTGTGCCTTAAAATTATAATTTTAATTTTAATTGGGTTTGTTTTTTTTATATTAAATTTTAATTTTAGTAGTTTATTTTCTATAGTTATGATTTTCATTTGTTTACTACTTGATTTGTCCTTATTTTTTTGTAAATTTGCAGACATTTTAACAAACAATTAAGATTTGTTAGTATTTAAAACCCAAATTTATGCAAGTTGAGGAAATTAAAGACAATAAATTGCTAAGACAATTTGAAACTAAAACCGACTGCGGACTTTTAACCATTGAATACGCCATTCAGGACCGAAAGATATTTTTAACAAAACTTTGTGCAAATGAAAACGAGCATGAAGACAAAGTAAATCAATTTATTACTTCTGTTTTAGATATTGCTGAAGGACGCAAATTTAAAGTAGTTCCCACAAATATAAAAATCGTATCTTTTTTTAGAAAAAATAAAAAATTTCAACAATTGTTGCCACCAGGAATTAAAATTTAATTCCAATTTATATAATAATTATTACAGCATCAAAGCCAATTTGATGCTGTTTTTAGTTGTACATTATGTCCTGTATTATTTCTTACCAAAAGATTATTTGTTGGAATTAAAATGTTATATTATTGTCAATATTTGTTAATTAGTATTGATAATTATGTGTTTATTCTTACATTTGATTTTAATTTTTTGTAAATAAATAAATAATTTCACACATTTTAGACGCTATTTTATGTCTAAATAAAAAGAAGCAAATTTCAAGAATGAATCCATACATTGATAGAGAAAAAAGTTGGTTGACATTTAATGCAAGAGTCTTACAAGAAGCTGCGGATGAAAATGTTCCCTTATTAGATAGATTAAGATTTTTAGGAATTTTTTCTAATAATTTAGATGAGTTTTTCCGTGTTCGTTATGCTGCAATTCGCAGAATGACGTTAGAAAAAATTGATACTAAACCAATGTTAGGCGATATTTCAGCTGAACAGTTATTGATAGACATCACCGAAATTGTGATTGATCATCAATCAGAAAGTTTACGAATATTAAATGATATTGAGAAAAAGCTTGAAAAGCAAGGAATTTATATAGTTAATGAAAAACAAATTAATAAAGACCAAGAAGCATTTGTTAAAGATTTTTTCATTCAAAAAGTAAGTCCAGAATTAGTCACCATCATGTTAAATGATTTAGTGGAGTTTCCATTAATTAAAGATACTTCAGGATATTTAGCGGTAAAACTGGTTATGAACAAAAACAAATCAGGATTAATTTCTCAACTTTTAAATGAAAAAGAAGTAAGATATGCAATTGTTGAAATTCCTAAAACAATAAACCGATTTGTGGTGTTACCTTCTAGTTCTGATAAACAATATATCATTTTATTAGATGATGTAATTAGATACAGTTTAGATCATATTTTTAATATATTCGATTATGAAAGTATTACTGCACATATGATTAAAATTACTCGAGATGCCCAATTAGAATTTGATTCCGATTTAAGCAAGAGTTTAATTGAAAAAATATCTTACAGTGTTAAAGAGCGTAGAGTAGGAGAACCCGTTCGTTTTGTTTATGACCAAGCCATAGATAAAGATACTTTAGAGTTTTTTCTTAACAGAATGAAAATCGACAGTTCAGATTCTATAATTCCTGGTGGAAGGTACCATAACCGAAGAGATTATATGGATTTCCCTAACCTTGGACGATACGATTTGTTGTACAAACAAAATGCACCTTTACCAATTCAAGGACTAAGTTTAAATGGAAGTATGTTACAAAGCATCAAAGAAAAAGATTATTTGTTGCATGCACCCTATCAATCTTTTTCTTATGTAATTCGTTTTTTAAGAGAAGCAGCTTTGGATCCTAAAGTGCAATCTATAAAAATTACATTGTACCGTTTGTCTAAAAACTCTCAAATTGTGAGTTCGCTAATCAATGCTGCCAAAAACGGAAAAAAAGTGACAGTTCAAATTGAATTACAAGCCCGTTTTGACGAAGCAAGTAATATTTCTTACGCTGAGCTAATGCAAGAAGAAGGTATTAATTTAATTTTTGGAGTAAAAGGACTAAAAGTACACAGCAAAATTTGTTTGGTAGAACGTTTAGAAGACGATGAAATTAAGCGTTATGGTTTCGTGTCTACTGGAAATTTCAGTGAAGCTTCAGCTAAAGTCTATACAGATGTAACATTGTTTACCAGCGATTCAAGAATTTTAAAGGACATGTCTAAAGTTTTTGAATTCTTTGAAGTGAATTATAGAGTGCACCGATACAAACATTTAATTGTGTCGCCTCATTATACCCGATCTCGTTTTGTGAAATTAATCGATAGAGAAATTAAAAATGCTTCAGAAGGCAAACCCGCCTATATTAATTTAAAAATGAATAGTTTATCAGATTATAAAATGATTGATAAATTATACGACGCGAGTAACGCTGGTGTTAAAATAAAACTGATTATAAGAGGTATTTGCTGTTTGGTGCCCGGGTTAAAAAATTATAGCGAAAACATCGAAGCCATTAGTATTGTTGATAATTATTTAGAACATTCACGAGTTTTTATTTTTGGAAATAATAATGATCCTGAAGTGTTTATCTCTTCTGCTGATTTTATGACAAGAAATATTGATGCACGAGTAGAAGCAACTTGTCCAATATATGATCAAGAAATTAAACAAGATTTAATTGATACTTTTGAAATTGGTTGGAAAGCAAACGTAAAGGCACGCTATCATTCTGATAAATTTGATAATTTATATCGCAAACGTGGTGAAGATAAAATGTTCAGAGCCCAACAAGAGATGTACAAACATTATCAGAATAAGTTACACGTGATAATTTCAGAAATAAATTAATGATTCAAATTAAAAAATATGCCGCAATAGACATTGGTTCCAATGCTATGCGATTGCTAATCATGAATATTATTGAGCAAAAAGGAAAAGAAGTACAGTTTAATAAAAGTGCTTTAATCCGAGTGCCTATTCGTTTGGGACAAGATGCTTTTACGGTAGGTGAAATTTCAGAGGAAAATATTGATAGAATGATTGATGCAATGCATGCATTTAAATTATTAATGAAAGTATATAAAGTTGAAAAATTTATGGCCTGCGCCACTTCTGCCATGCGAGAAGCTTATAACGGAAGAGAAGTTGCAGCCATTGTAAAGAAGAAAACAAATATAAAAATTGAAATTATTGATGGTAAAAATGAAGCAGCAATTATTGCTTCATCAGATTTAAATCATTTTATAAAAACAAATGAAAATTATATTTATGTTGATGTAGGTGGAGGTAGCACTGAGTTTTCTTTATTTTCAGATGGTGTAATGGTTGCTTCAAAATCATTCAAAAACGGAACTGTTCGTATGTTGAATAATATGGTGAATGAAGTAGTATGGCAGGAAATTGAAAAATGGATAAAAACCAATACTGAAGGCTTAAATAATATTATCATGATTGGTTCGGGTGGAAATATCAATAAAGCATTTAAATTGTCTGGAAAAATGCAAGATAAACCGTTGACATATAAATATTTAAAATCACAATTTGAATATATAAATGCATTAACATACGAACAAAGAATCTCCGAATTAGGTTTAAATACAGACCGTGCCGATGTAATTATTCCTGCGCTCACTATATATTTAAGTGCCATGAGATGGAGTGGTGCCAACCATATTTATGTGCCAAAAATTGGATTAGCTGATGGGGTAGTGAAAGCTATGTATTACGAAAGAATATAAAGCACTATAGAAATAAATAAAAAAAGGCAATTTGTTTCCAAACTGCCTCTAATATAAAATATTGATTTTGATTATTTTGCGATGTCAAATCGGTCTAAATTCATTACTTTATCCCAAGCTTTTACGAAATCAGTTACGAATTTTTGACTGGCATCTGAAGAAGCATACACTTCAGCTAATGCTCTTAATTCTGAATTAGAACCGAAAATTAAATCTACTCGAGTTCCTGTCCATTTTAATTCGCCAGTTTTGCGATTTCTTCCTTCAAAAATCGCAGCATCATTAGAAGATGCCTTCCAAATGTAATTTAAATCTAATAAATTTACGAAGAAATCATTGGATAATGTTTCTGGATTATTAGTAAAAACTCCGTGATTAGAATGGTTGTAATTAGCATTTAATACACGTAATCCACCAACTAAAACTGTCATTTCAGAGGTTGTTAATGTCATCAATTGTGCTTTATCTACTAACATTTCTTCTGCAGAAACCGTGTATTGCGTTTTCATATAATTTCTGAAACCATCTGCTTCTGGTTCTAAAACAGCAAAAGATTCTACATCCGTTTGCTCTTGAGTAGCATCATTTCTTCCTGGTTTAAAAGGTACTTTAATATCATGATTTGCCTTTTTAGCTGCTTTTTCAATTCCAACAGCACCTGCTAAAACAATTAAATCGGCTAAAGAAACCCGTTTACCATCGAATTGAGCACTATTAAATCCATTTTTAATACTCTCTAAAGTAGCTACTACTTTTGATAATTGCGCAGGATTGTTTGCTTCCCAATTTTTTTGTGGTGCTAAGCTAATTCTTGCTCCGTTTGCTCCACCACGTTTATCTGAATTTCGGAAAGTAGAAGCGGAAGCCCATGCTGTTGCAACCATTTCAGAAATAGAAAGTCCAGATTCTGCAATTTTAGATTTTAAAATTGCTATGTCGTTTTCATTAATTAATTTATATGTTACAGCCGGAATTGGATCTTGCCATATCAATTCTTCTTGAGGTACTTCTGGTCCTAGATATAAAGACTTTGGACCCATATCTCTATGTGTTAATTTAAACCACGCTCTTGCAAAAGCATCAGCAAATTCCTCTGGATTTTCGTGAAAACGTTTAGAAATTTTAGCATATATAGGATCCATTTTCATAGCCATATCTGCAGTAGTCATCATTAATCTTTGCGATTTTGAAGCATCTCCAGCAGTTGGTGCCATTTTTGCATTCGAAGCTGATGTCGGTGTCCATTGTTGTGCACCAGCTGGACTTTTAGTTAGTTCCCATTCGTAACCCAATAATACGTTGAAATAATCATTGTCCCATTGTGTTGGATTTGGCGTCCATGCGCCTTCAATTCCACTTGTAATGGTATCATTTCCAACACCTGTACCAAATGAATTTTTCCACCCACGACTTTGTTCTTCAATTGGAGCACCAGCAGGTTCTGGTCCAACAAATTCTCCAGGATCTGCCGCACCGTGAGCTTTCCCGAATGTATGGCCGCCCGCAGTTAAAGCAACTGTTTCTTCATCATTCATGGCCATTCTCGCAAACGTTTCACGAATATCTCTTGCTGAAGCTAGAGGATCGGGGTTTCCATCTGGGCCTTCTGGATTTACATAAATTAATCCCATTTGAACCGCTGCTAACGGATTTTCTAATTCACGCTCACCTTGATATCTTTTATTTCCTAACCAATCACTTTCAGAACCCCAGTAAATATCTTGTTCTGGTTCCCAAACATCAGCGCGACCTCCACCAAAACCAAACGTTTTGAATCCCATAGATTCTAAAGCACAGTTTCCAGCTAAAACCATTAAATCGGCCCAAGAAATTTTATTTCCATATTTTTGTTTGATTGGCCATAATAATAAACGGGCCTTGTCTAAATTCCCATTGTCTGGCCAACTATTAAGTGGTTCAAAACGTTGTTGTCCTGATCCGGCACCACCACGACCATCACCAATACGATACGTTCCTGCTGCATGCCAAGCCATTCGAATAAAAAATGGACCATAATGTCCGTAATCTGCTGGCCACCAATCTTGAGAATTGGTCATTAAGTTAACGATATCTTGTTTTAATGCTTCGTAATCAACACTTTTAAATGCTTCTGCATAATTGAAATCTTCACCCATTGGATTGGATAATTCTGAATGTTGACGAAGAATATTTAATTTTAACTGATTTGGCCACCAATCACTATTTCTTGTACCATTACCAGCTGTATGTTTTGTTACAGCTCCGGAAAAAGGACATTTTCCTCCTCCGCTTGAATTTGAATTGTTTTCCATATTATTATATTTTTGTTTATTGTCTTACAAATTTATGCTTTAAATTCTGTTTTTTTATATAATTTGTAATTATATAAATTTATTTAATAATAGTTTTTGATTATCATTATTTCATATCAATAACTGAAAACAATTGCAATTTAAATTCTATATTTGCTTTGCTAACAAAAATATGAATTAAAATGAAAATTTTTAGAAAGAAATCGATTACAACAATATTGAAACAAGGCGGAGATGGAGAGCATTCTGGTCTAAACAAAGTATTGACAGTAAAAGATTTAACTTTTTTTGGAATTGCTGCTATTATAGGAGGCGGTACGTTTAGTGCTATTGGAAATGCTTGTTTTTCAGGCGGACCTGCAGTAGTGCTTTTGTATATTATGTGTGCCATAGCTTGTGGTTTTACAGCTATGTGTTATGCCGAATTTGCTTCTCGAGTGCCTGTTTCTGGAAGTGCTTACACCTATGCATACGTTTCTTTTGGAGAACTTTTTGCTTGGATAATTGGTTGGGCATTAATTATGGAGTATTCTATTGGTAACATATACATTGCTTTTTCTTGGAGTGGTTATTTTACTAATTTATTAGAAACTTTCGGCATTCATTTACCAGAATGGCTAACTATAAACTACAAATCGGCACATGCTGCTTTTTTAGCAACTAAAGGCGATGAAGGGCTTGCAGCTTGGCAAAATGCACCCATGATAGGAAATTTAAAAGTAATTTTCGATTTGCCTGCGGTTGTGATTAACATACTTATTACTTATTTAGTTTACAGAGGTACAAAAGAATCTAAAAACTTAAGTAACATAATGGTTTATATAAAATTAGCGATTATACTTTTGGTAATAATAGTAGGTGCTTTTTACGTAGATATTGATAATTGGACGCCTTTTATGCCTAACGGATTTAGTGGTGTTATGGGCGGAGTTTCAGCTGTTTTCTTCGCTTATATTGGTTTTGACGCGGTTTCAACATTGGCTGAAGAAAGCAAAAACCCACAACGCGATTTACCAAAAGGAATGATATATTCATTGGTAATTTGTACCATAGTTTTTATAGTTTTAGCGCTTGTTATCACTGGAATGGTTTCATATGAACTGCTTGGAGTGAGTGATCCTTTAGCCGAAATTTTCGCTTTAAAAGGTGTGAAATGGATGTTGTTTGTGGTTTCAATTGCTGCAGTTGTTGCCATGACAAGTGTGTTATTGGTATTTCAAATGGGACAACCAAGAATTTGGATGACTATGAGTCGTGATGGTTTAATGCCAAAGCGTTTTTCTGATATTCATCCAAAATACAAAACACCAAGTTATGCCACTATTGTAACTGGTTTAGTGGTGGGAATTCCAATCTTTTTTACGGATGAAAATTTTGTTTTAGATTTTACAAGTATCGGAACTTTATTTGCTTTCGTATTAGTTTGTGGTGGCGTTTTGATGCTTTCTCCACAAAGTGAAGCCGAAATTGCAGAACGTGAAACGAAAGGAAAATTCAGAATTCCATATGTAAATGCTAAGTTTATTTTTCCAGTATTAGTTGCTATTGCTACTATTTTAATATTTAATTATGTTCCACATTTTTTTACCAATCTTTTCGATTTTTCTATTGATAAATTAGCTACAAATATTCCCATGTTGGTTTTCATAATTGTTTGTATGGTAATGACAATTTTATCTTTCACTAAAAACTTATCTTTAATTCCGTTATTAGGATTAATTTCTTGTAGTTATTTATTAACCGGAATGGCAGTTTCTAATTGGATGTGGTTTGGTGTGTGGTTGGTAATTGGTTTGGTAATTTATTTTACATTCAGTTTTAAAAACAGTAAACTAAATGATTCAATTTAATTTTAAGAACTAATTATGTTAACAAAATCAACTTTTGAATTTTTAGAGTTACTAAGCAAAAATAACAATCGCGAATGGTTTACTGAAAACAAAAAACGCTTTGAAACCGAAAATAATTTGGCAAAAGCTTTTTTTACAGAAGTCTTCACCGATTTAGAAAAAATAGATAGTTTAGAAAAAATGCAAGTGTTTAGAATTTATAGAGATGTGCGTTTTTCTAAAAATAAATTACCCTATAAAAATCATTTTTCTGTTGGATTTTCCAGAACTAAACCAATGCTTCGAGGTGGAATGTATTTGCATATTGAAAACGAAGCAAGTTTTGTAGGTGGCGGATTTTGGGAACCCAATAACGAAGATTTATTGCGAATTAGAAAAGAATTAGAATTGGATGCTTCTGATTTAAGAGAAATTATCGGAGATGCCACTTTCAAAAAAATGTTTGGAACTTTGGAAGGTGAAGAATTAAAAACCGCTCCAAAAAACTTCGACAAAACACATCCAGATATTGATTTAATTAGAAAAAAGCAATATTTACTAACCAGAAAATTTTCAAACAAAGAAGTGATGTCGCCAAATTTTAAAGAGGAAGTAATTGCTACTTTTGCAGCGATGCGACCTTTTTTAAATTATATGAGCGATGTTTTGACTACCGATTTAAATGGCGAAAGTCTTTATTAATTTACCAAAAGGTAAATTAATCCTAAAATTGAAAAATTGGCTAATTGGCAAATTGCCACATTAACTTGGTTGCACGTATTCTAAACTTTCTAAATTTGTTCTTGAAATAAATACGCCGTAGTTTACAGAAACTTTATTTTTCTCAATTTTCTCTATTGTTCCGATGGCTTTTCCGTCTTTCATACGCACTCTATCGCCAACTTTTAAAACTACGACTGGCTTTTCAGGAACCAATTTGGCTTTGATTTTATTTTCTTTTTTCTCGGTTCGAATTTCTTCTACTTTAACGTTTACTTCAGCAATGACTTGTTTTTCAACAACTTCTTTAACTTTTTTCTCTTTAGCAGATATTTTTTTACGTTTCGAATTTTCAATTTCAACAACTTTTAAAAATTCGCCAATTAATGTCTTTTTGTCTTTATTATTAAAGTATTTTTCAGCAATATCATCAATTTTTTGTCCCATATAAATCAAACGCTGATTGGCGTCGTACAATTCCTGATAACGCTCTAATTTATCCTGAATTTTAGTATTTATGGTTTCCATTTTCTTGCTCTCTTCACGTGCCTTGCTTTCTTCTTCTTTTAATGAAACCGAAGTTTTCTCCATTTTAGAGCGTTCTTTTTGAAGCGTGGCAATGGTTTTGTCAAATCGTACTTTTGTATTTTCAATTTTCTTTTTCGCACGATTTATCAATCCGTATGGAATGCCATTTTTCTGAGCTACTTCAAACGTAAACGAACTTCCTGGCTGACCTAAATGTAATTTATACATCGGTTCCAACGATTTTTCATCAAATAACATATTGGCATTACTGGCAAAAGGCAATTCACTGGCTAATATTTTCAAATTCGTATAATGCGTAGTAATAATTCCGTAAGATTCTCTGTCGTAAAATTCTTCTAAGAAAATTTCTGCTAATGCCCCACCTAATTCTGGATCAGATCCTGTACCAAATTCGTCAATTAAAAACAAGGTTTTATCGTTACATTTTTTTAAGAAATAATTCATATTTTTTAAACGATAACTATACGTACTCAAATGGTTTTCAATAGATTGGTTGTCGCCTATGTCAGTTAAAATTCTATCAAATAGAAAGGTTTCACTTCGCTCGTGAACAGGGATTAGCATACCACATTGCAACATCAATTGTAACAAACCAATAGTTTTTAAAGAAATGGTTTTTCCACCAGCATTTGGTCCAGAGATCACAATAATTCTGTTAGTACTTTCTAATTCAATAGTTTGCGGAAAAGTGGGTTTGTTTTCTAATTTGTTGTTTAACAGTAAAATAGGATGAAAGGCTTCTCTAAAAAACAAGCGCTTTTCGTCGTTAATTTTTGGAAGTATGCCGTTAATTCTATTGGCATATTTTGCTTTTGCAGCAATTAAATCCATATCTGATAAAAAATCCTGATATTGGGAAATTAAGTGTGCATATGGTCTAATTGTAGCGGATAACATGCGTAAAATTCGCATAATTTCTTCCCGCTCTTCAAACTCTAAATTATTTAATTCTCGTGAATATTTTAAAGTAGTTTCTGGTTCAATATAGGCGATACTTCCGGTTTTAGAATTACCTAAAATAGATCCTTTAACCTTTTTTCGATACATCGCTTGAACTGCTAAAACCCTACGATTATCAACAACTGTTTCTTTAATGTCATCTAAATAACCAAGTGAATTAAATTGCGACAGCGCCATTCCAAAACTTTGGTTTATTTTTCCTCGAACCACATTAATACTTCGTCTGATATTTACTAAATCGGGCGACGCATCATCTTTAATTTCTCCAAACTTGTTTACAATTTCTTCAATAGATTTTGTAACGTATGGTGTAAATTCTATTTGTAAAGATTTTTTATATAATTCTGGATAATAATCTGAAAATTTCTTTAAAAATTTTAAATATTCATTGGTAGACTTACTTAAATCTAATATTTTTTTTATGGCTATTAGTTCTAAAAAACTATCTTCAATTGCCAATAATTTCAAATCAGCAGTAACCGTTTCAAAACCGTGGTTTGGCAAGGCATTGTTATTACTAAAAGAAGCAACATATTCATTAGTGTACGCTAATTCTGCAAACAAAATTTCTTTGCTTTTAAATGGCTGAATCTGAAGCGCTTTTTCCATTCCAATTTCTGTATTGCAACGGTCAGAAATGGTTTGTAAAATGGTATGAAACTCTAAATCTTTTAGCGTTTTTTCGGTAATTGAAATCATTTTTAAATTCTAGGATAAGTGCAAAGTTACAAAAGATAAAGTTTTATATTTGTAAAAAGAATAAATATGCGCTATGATAATATTGATTTTTCCTGGCAACCATTTTTTGATGGAGAAATTAAAAAAGAATATTTTTTAAAACTTATGCAAGAAGTTGAAAATGAATATAATACTTCTGTTTGTTTTCCTCCAAAACAATTGATTTTTAATGCTTTTGAAAAATGCAATTTAAATGATTTAAAAGTTGTGATTATCGGCCAAGATCCTTATCATGGAGAAGGTGAAGCAAATGGTTTGTGTTTTTCAGTAAATGAAGGTGTAAAAATTCCACCTTCATTAAAAAATATTTTTGCAGAAATTAATGCCGATTTCGATGCGGTATTTTTACCAACAAATGGTAATTTAGAACGGTGGGCAAAACAAGGAATGCTACTTTTAAACGCTAGTTTGACCGTAAGAAAAGACGAAGCAAATAGTCACAAACACTTAAAATGGAATGTTTTTACGGATAGTTTAATTAACTATTTATCTGATAATTGTGAAAATATTGTTTTTTTACTTTGGGGAAGTTTTGCCCAAAAAAAAGGAATTAAAATAAATAGAGAAAAGCATTTGGTTTTAGAATGTGGTCATCCGTCACCATTAAGTGCCAACAGGGGATTTTGGTTTGGAAATAAGCATTTTAGCCAAACTAATACATATTTAAAATCTACTGGGAAAACCCCAATTGAATGGATTTTTAGTTTACAGTAAATAAGTAACTATTTCCAGGTACGTTTTCAATTGTTGTGTTAAAAGAAACCGAAATATTATTTCCTCCACTATAATTGTAATAATAATTGTTTCCATAAAACGGATCAATACTTGATGATATTGTTAATCTGTATTGACCGCTTTCTTGCAAAATCAAACCTTTGTAAAATTCGTAAAAAGTATTGGATTGATTTAATTCACAAATACCATTGTTAAAATTGTAATTGCCTAATCCGCCAGATTCAAAATCGGTATTATTAAGATTTATAGTCGTCCAACTGCCATTGAATACTTTTTTCTCTAAAGAAATATAAAATCCGTATTGTCTTGTATTTGTTGTTTTGAAAATATCTAATTTATTAGAATAACCAGGTTCATCTTGTAGTTTATTGAATCTTGATTCAATAAATAACTTGTCTCCAACATTATAGTTATTCTGTGTGTAAACTTTGATGTAATTGTTAACAGATAATTGAATGGTTTTTTGGTAATAAGAATCTTGATCTCCTGAAGAACAAGAAGAAAATATAATTGCTGTAAGTATAAATAGCGTTTTTTTCATTTTTTAATAAATTAAAATCGGTAACTAATTAGGGTATTTGTTCTAGGTAAAACACTAATACTATTTTCATTAAATAAATTTCTCGAGAAGCCAAAATTAAAATCAACTCCAATTGTTTTTTTTATATAAAATTTATAACCCGTACCAAAACCTAGACCTAAATCAGTATATTTTTTTAAGTTTTCTACATAATATCCATTTCCAAATTCATCATTTAAGCGATCTACTGTTTTGCTTTCACCACCATTTAAATTTAAATAACTTTCAAGGTAAAAAAAGCTATTTTGTTTTTTTGAAAGTGAATATCTAACAAACGGACTTATTTGATAAATTAGAGATTTATTATCAACTACTAAATAATCAAATGAATTTTCATTTAAATTGATATGCGATAATATTCCAAAAGAAAAATCATTATTCACAAACTTTTCAAAACCAATAAATATATTTGATGAGCTTAATAATGATAATGGTGCTCCTTTAATTTCAAATTTTTTGCTTGCAATCAAACTATCATTTTCTTTATTTTGTCCAAAAAATTGTAAAGAAAATAGAATAATAAAAAGTTTTAAATACTTCATGTATACATCAATAAAATTAGCAATCAAAATTAATAGATTAGTTAAGAAGAAAAAAGTTTTTTTTATAAAATAACATAAAATTAATTTGCTTTGCTTTTAAGTGTTATTTACAATCTCATTAAAATCTATTTTTTCGGAAATAATATTTAAATCTAAAAGCTTGTTTTGGACGATTTCGTAGGTTTTTTCATCTAAATTTTTCTGACTCCATTGGGTTTGCTGCAACCATTGTTGGATATCTTCTAATTTTTGATGGTATCTTGTAGCAAGCGTTCTGTCTATACTTGGAATATGCTTAAATTCTTCTGTTGTTGTATTAATTATCTCTAAAATTAAAGCAACAACGGATTTATTTTCTTTTAAAAATTCATTTCTAACCGCAATTACAAAACAAGGCCAAGGAGTAGGACATTCGCCCACACGTTTAAAAGTTCCATTGTCCACCAAAGGTTTTGTGGTATATTTTTCCCACATAAAATAATCTGATTTTCCTTCAGAAAGATTAGCAATAGCTCCATCTAAATTATTTACGATTTCAAAAGATAAATTGTTAGTATTCCAGTTATTTATTTCAGCATTTACAATGCTCATTAGATGAGAACCTGAACCCTTTCTGCTTATGGCGGACACTCTGTTTTCTAATTCGCTAACCGAATTATATTCTGATTTTCCATCAACGTGAATTCCCCAAATTAATGGTGATTTTACGAAAATTTGTACAATACTACTGTGTTGATTTTCTGTAAGATTTTTAATAATTCCTTCTGTTAAAATAACTGCAATATCAGTTTCATTATCACGAAGCATTTGACACATTTTTCCTGTTCCTTCCGGAATATCAGTCCATTGCAAATCGATTCCAGCTTCATTAAATTCGCCATTTTCTATGCACATGTGCCATGGTAAATTAAAATGTTCTGGTACGCCAACTATTTTTACTTCTTTCATTTATTAGTTATAAGGTTTTGGGTAAAGGGTTTTAGGGTTTTTGCGAATTCGTAATTTTTAAATTGCTGTAATCTGAGTTTTTACCCAACCAATTTATCCAAAGTATAAGCAATTAACTCATTAACTGTTTTTTCTGGGTTTGAGCTAAATTCGCCAACCGCTCTATTTGCAATAATGGCGTTTAACGACAAACAATTATGACCTAATAATTTACCTAATCCATAAATCGCAGCCGTTTCCATTTCTAAATTCGTCATGCGTATTCCGTTAAAATTGAAAGTATCCATTTTATGATTTAACTCAGGATCCTGAATATTTAAGCGAACAACACGACCTTGAGGTCCGTAAAATCCTCCTGCAGTGCCTGTAAATCCTTTGTAAAATTTTTCTGAATAGATTTTATTTTCTAAAAATTCATTACAAGAAACCACTGTTGGCCTACCTTTTCTAATATCCCAATTGGTCCGAGCAATAAAAGCATCTTCTAATTCTGAATCTGAATGTTCTTCGATAAGATAGGAGCGAAGCATATTGTCTAAACCAATGGCGTATTTACTCATTACCCAACTATCAACCGGAATATTTGCTTGTAAAGAGCCAGAAGTTCCAATTCGGACAATATTTAAAGAAGTATGGGTGTTTTTTATTTCTCGAGTATTTAAATTGACGTTTACCAAAGCATCTAATTCGTTCATGACAATATCGATATTATCAGAACCAATTCCGGTAGATTGAACAGTTAAACGTTTTCCTTTATAGGTTCCTGTTGTTGTTTTGAATTCTCTTTTTTGTGTAGAAAATTCAATACTTTCAAAATGTTGTGTAATTTTTGAAACACGATCTGGATCACCAACAAAAATAATGTCACGCGCAATATTTTCGGGTTTTAAATTTAAGTGATATACACTTCCGTCTGGATTTAATATTAATTCTGATGATTTTATCATTAATGTTTTTTTTAGCTGAACTCTCTTAACGGTTCACTGAATAATGTATTATCCTCCGACACGTTTGGTTTTAAAACCTTTATCTTGAAGCATTTTCATTATTTTGTCTCTGTAATCGCCTTGAAGGATAATCGCGCCGTCTTTAAAACTTCCGCCAACACTTAATTTTGTTTTAATTTCTTTAGCAAGTATTTTAAAATCTTCGTCGGTTCCTTCGTAGCCTTCAATAATGGTAGTGGCTTTTCCTTTTCTTTTTTCATATTTGCAAATCATTGGTTCTTTCTGAACGTATAATTCATGTGCACTTTCCTCTTTTTCTTCTGGTTCATTTGAAGGAATATGGTCTGGAAATAGATTTTTTAATTGGTCTTGTAAATTCATTTTTTTTGCACGCAGATTAAACTGATTCTCAATAGCGAAACGCTAATTAAAACTGATTTTTCTATTTTTTTATTAATCCTAATTCTACCAATCTTTCATGTAAAAAATCTCCAGCAGTTATATCTTCATATAATTTTGGATTTTGTTCATCAATACATGCTGCTAAACAATTTAATTTCATTTCACTTACAGGATGCATAAAAAACGGAATAGAAAAACGCGAAGTTCCCCATAATTCCCTTGGTGGATTTACGACTTGATGTATAGTAGATTTCAATCGATTATTGGTATGACGCGCCAACATGTCGCCTACGTTTATCATTAATTCATCAGGTTGAGCCATAGCATCAATCCATTGCCCGTCATGATTTTGTACTTGAAGTCCTTTTCCTTGTGCGCCCATTAACAAAGTAATTAAATTGATGTCTCCATGAGCTGCCGCACGAACTGCGCCATCTTTAGGTTCATCTGTAATTGGAGGATAATGTATAGGTCTTAATATGCTATTACCTTCAGAAATGTAAGCGTCAAAATAAAATTCGTCTAAACCTATAAATAACGCTAATGCGCGAAGCACGTAAATACCTGTTTTTTCCAACATTTGGTAAGCTTCTTTACCTGTGCTATTAAAGCTAGGTAATTCAGAAACCGTTACATTTTCAGGATATTCTCCTGAATATTTAGAATCAGCACTAACATATTGTCCAAAATGCCAAAACTCTTTTAAATCGCCAGCAGAACGACCTTTTGCGTGCTCTTTTCCAAAAGACACATAGCCTCTTTGACCACCAATTCCTGGAATTTCGTACTTTTCTTTGGTTTCAATAGGTAAACTGAAAAAATTCCGGACTTCGCTGTATAAATTTTCAACTAATTTGTCATCCAAAAAATGACCTTTTAATGCTACGAAACCAATTTCTTCGTAGGCTTTTCCGATTTCATTTACAAATTTTTGTTTACGTGTCGGGTCTTCCGACAGGAAATCACGTAAGTCTACACTAGGAATTTTTTGCATGATAAAAAATTATTTGTTATCCGATTGAGTTATTTATCGGGATTCTTACTCTTAACAAATATAAAGAAAAATTAGTTAGAAAATACATAATTTAGAATATTTGCACCCATTTTTAGGGCTTTTTCTCTAACGTTTATTGGGTCTTTATGTACTTCTTGGTTTTCCCAGCCGTCACCCAAATCGCACTCAAAAGTGTATAAAAGTGCCAATCTATTTTCAATAAAAATTCCGTAAGCTTGAGGTTGTTTGTTGTCGTGCTCGTGAATTTTTGGTAACCCGTTTGGAAAAGAATAAGGCGTTTGAAAAATAACATGAGTTTTTGGAATTTCAACCAAAGCAGCATTTGGAAAAAGTTTTTTGATTTCTTTTCTAATGTATTCATCCATACCGTAATTGTCATCGATGTGTAAAAAACCGCCAGAATTTAAATAGTTTTGAAGATTTCTAACATCATTATTGCTAAATACAACATTTCCGTGACCGGTCATGTGAACAAATGGAAATAAAAATATCTCAGCACTACCTACATCAACAGAAGTAACTTTTGGGCTTAATTTTGTATTGATATTTTGATTGCAAAATTTAACTAAATTAGGCAAAGAAGTTGGATTGGCATACCAATCGCCACCGCCAGAATACTTTAAAACAGCAATATCTTGAGAAAATCCCAAGTTCCAAAATAGTAAAACTCCAAAAGTTATAAATTTATTCATTTTTAAGTACAATTGTATGACAAGCTACCAAAGCTGCTGTTTCGGTTCTTAATCGAGTATTTCCCAAAGTTACTGGAGTAAAATTATTTTCTGTAGCTAATTTGATTTCTTTAGTTGAAAAATCGCCTTCAGGACCAATTAAAATGGTTACAGGTTTATTTGTTTCAATTTCTTTAGCGAATGATTTTTTATCTGTTTCTTCACAATGCGCTATAAATTTTTGACCTGAATGATTTTTTTTAAGAAATTCTGAAAACGTAATTGCTTCGTTTATTTTTGGTAAATAATATTGATTGGATTGTTTTGTAGCAGCTTGAATAATTTTCTCAGCTCTATCTATTTTAAATATTTTTCGTTCAGAATGTTCGCAAATAATCGGAGTAATTTCGTGAATGCCAATTTCAGTTGCTTTTTCTAAAAACCATTCCATTCTATCTAGCATTTTGGTAGGAGCAACTGCAATATGTGTGTAAAAGTTGGTAGGTTTAAAAAAGTGTTCTTCGTTTATTTTTACTTCGCATTTTTTTTCTAATCCTAAAATTATTTCAGACATAAATAAATAACCTAAACCATTAGTAATATGTATTTTATGACCTTCTTGTTTGCGTAATACTTTAATAATGTGTTTGCTTTCTTCTTTATCAAAAGTAAACGTTTTATCACTAGATTTGATTTCGGAATTATAGAATAATTGCATAGTTTTAAAATTCAATTCTTGCTTTAGAAACCACATCAGATGTACTGAAATTTTCTTCTAAAAAATTATAATAACCCACAATTCCAATCATTGCAGCGTTGTCTGTTGTGTATTCAAATTTTGGAATAAACGTTTGCCATCCGTATTTTTTTTCCGCTTCTTTTAATGTATTTCTTATTCCTGAATTAGCAGATACACCACCCCCAATAGTGATTCTTGTAATTCCTGTTTCGGTCACTGCTAATTTCAGTTTATCCATTAGAATTTCAATAATCGTGTATTGTATAGAAGCGCAAATGTCGTTTAAATTTTCAGTAATAAAATGTTCATTTTCAGCCGTTTTTTTCTGAATGAAATATAAAATTTGTGTTTTTAATCCGCTAAAACTAAAATCCAAACCAGCTACTTTAGGTTTGGTAAAAGCAAATGCTTTAGGATTGCCTAATTGTGCATATTTGTCAACTAAAGGTCCGCCTGGATAGGGAAGTCCTAAAATTTTAGCACTTTTGTCAAAGGCTTCACCCACGGCATCATCTGTTGTTTCACCAATAATTTCCATTTCAAAAAAACTGTCAACTTTTACTATTTGTGTATGACCGCCCGAAATAGTTAAGGCAATAAACGGAAAGCTTGGTTTTTCGTAACCTTCTTCATCAATAAAGTGAGCTAAAATATGGGCTTTCATGTGGTTTATAGCTACTAACGGAATGCCTAAACCTAAACTTAAAGATTTAGCAAAACTACCGCCAACTAAAAGCGAACCCATTAAACCTGGACCTTGCGTAAATGCAATGCAATTTAAGTCTTCTTTTGTAATTCCAGCTTTTTGAATGGCCATTTCCACAACCGGAACAATATTTTGCTGATGTGCTCTTGAAGCCAGTTCGGGAACTACACCACCATATTCTTCATGAACTTTTTGTCCTGCTACAATGTTAGACAATACTTTGTCATTGCACAAAACAGCCGCAGAGGTGTCATCGCAGGAACTTTCAATGGCTAAAGTGTATATATTTTCAGGATTTGAGATAATGGGCATGAATTTTGGTATAAAAGTATTGTAAATGTCTTACAAAATTGCTTATTTTTGTTGCTATAAGCAAATAAAAATAGATTTGTTTTGCAAAATTAAATAAATAAAATATTAAATCAGTAAAAAAAATAGCGGTTCGTTCCTTAATTGGAATGGTACTTTTTGTGCTTCTAGTAGCCTTTCTATTAGCATTACCTGTTGTACAAACAAGGTTAGGGAAATACGCTACTGACCAACTGAAAAAAGATTTTGGTGTGTCAATTACCATTGATAAAGTTGCTATTAATCCGTTTGGAGGTGTCAAATTAAAAGGTGTTTTAGCTAAGGATCATCATAATGACACGTTGTTTCATTTTAACCGAATTCATACCTCAATTTTAAGTTATAAAAAATTATACGAAAAGGGACATCCTTACCTAGGCGATTTACAAGCGGATGGGTTGAATCTAAAAATCATTCAATACAAAGGTGAAAAAGAAACTAATTTAGATAAATTTGTAGCTGCTTTTGATGAAAACCCTCCAAAACCTACTACTGGAAAATTTAGATTAAAAATTAACTCAATTTCGTTACAAAATGGTCGTTTTAGATATCTTGACAAAAATTTAAAAAACCCTAAACTGTTAGATTTTACTAATCTTAATGGGCAATTAGACGACTTTTATGTAAAGGGCGCAAATGTGTTTGCTTATGTTTACAAAATGTCATTTAAAGACCATAGAGGTTTGGTAATGAAAAATTTAACTTCAGATTTTACTTACACTCAAAAGAATATTTTATTAAATGAATTAATCTTAGAAACAGAGAATTCTTCATTTAAAGGAAAAACTGAATTACGATACAATATAAACGATTTCAAAGATTTTAACAATAAAGTGGTTTTTGATTTAGACATTAAAGAAGGAAAAATTTCTAGCAATGATTTAAATTTCTTCTATCCAGAATTTGGAAAAAATCAAAAATTTTATATCGATTCTTATATTGTAGGTACTTTAAATGATTTGAAATTTAATAATTTAAAATTCAACGATTTAAATGATAACGAGGTTGTTGGAAATCTTCAGTTGAAAAACCTTTTCGGTAAAGACTACCAGAAATTTTATATGAAAGGCAGTTTCGATAGATTATCGGCTAGTCAGGCTAGTATTAGTAAAGTTTTGCCTAATATTTTAGGAAAAAATTTACCAAAGCAATTACAAAAACTTGGCCGTGTTGCCATAAAAGGAAAAGTGGAACTTACCGAAAAATGGATTATTGCTGATATAGATTTGCTTTCAAAATTGGGTCGTGCCATTGGTGATTTTAAAATGGATAACATAGACACTATTGATCGTGCCACTTACGTTGGAAAATTTCAGTTAGACAATTTTAATTTAGGTGCTTTTTTAGATGAAAAAGATTTAGGTAATACTTCAGTGGTTTTGGACATTAACGGAACAGGATTTTCTAAAAAATATTTAAATACACAACTAAAAGGAAATATTGTACAATTTAGATACAACGGGTATACTTATAAAAATATTGAGGTTGACGGAACTATGAAAATGCCCTATTTTAAAGGATATTTAAATAGTAAAGATCCAAATTTATTACTGACTTTTGATGGTTTGGTAGATTTAAGCAAATCCAAAAAAATATATGATTTTGATATTGATATTGAATATGCTAATCTAAAAAAAATAAATCTATATACTAAAGATGCTACATCTATTTTGGCCGGTTTTGTGAAAGTACAAGCACAAGGAAATTCTTTAGACGATTTAGCGGGTACAGTAAATTTAGATAGTATTTCCTATACTAATCCAAATAATAATTATTTTTTTGATAAGGCTTCTGTTACTTCATCTTTTGACAATCAGAATATTAGAACAGTTTCTTTTCATTCTGCTGATATCATTGAAGGAAAAGTAGTTGGCAAGTACCAAACGAAGCAAATTAAAAAAATTGTTGAAAATGCCGTAGGCAGTTTATACGCCAATTATTCACCACATAAATTATCCAAAAATCAATTTTTAGATTTTGATTTTATAGTTTATAATACCGTTTTAGAAGTGTTTTATCCTGAAGTTTCAATTGGAAAAAACACCAGATTAAAAGGAAAAATAAATGCTGATGAAGGTTTGTTTCAATTCGACTTCAATTCGCCATTTGTCAATGCATTTGAGAATAAATTCAACGGTATAAAAATTGATATTGACAATAAAAATCCGTTATATAATGCTTATATTGAGTTAGATAGTTTAAACACAAATAATTATAAGATTTCAGAATTTAGCTTAATTAATTTAACGTTAAACGACACATTATTTGCCAGAACCGAATTTAAAGGTGGTGCAAAAGGCGAAGATAAATTTGATTTAAACTTATACCACACTATAGATGAAAATAAACAATCTGTAATTGGATTTAAAAAATCAGATATTACCTTCAAAAATTACCAATGGTATATTAACGAGAAAGAAACTAAGGGAAATACTGTAGTTTTCGATAAAGGTTTTAATAATTTCAATTTCAATCAATTAACCTTGTCTCACAATGATCAATATATAGATTTTAATGGGGAAATGAAAGGTGACAATTACAAAGATTTTAATTTTACCTTTAACGATGTCGACATTTCTAAAGTTACACCCGATATTGAGAATTTAAGTTTTGGTGGAAAGTTAAATGGAAACTTAAAATACAAACAGGACAATTTAGTTTATGAACCTTCTACAAACCTTACTATTGATAGTTTAGAAATAAATGACACTAAATTAGGAGATTTAAAACTAAAAGTTTTTGGCGATGAAAGATTTAAAAGTTTTAATGTAGATGCTTCGATTTCTGATCAAAATGAAGAAACTTTTTTAACTACTGGTACAATAGATTTAGTAAATAACCAAACTATTTTAAACTTAGAATCAAGTTTTGATGACTTTAATATCAAACCTTTAGGCGGCTTTTTAACTGGTATTTTAGACAATGTAAGAGGTTTGGCAAAAGGTAAAATTAATATTGTTGGCTCTTTTGATAATCCTGAAGTAGATGGTGTTTTGTATTTAAATAATGCAGGTTTACGAGTTCCCTATTTAAATGTAGATTTCGATTTCGATAAAGATTCAAAAATTGACTTAACCCAAGAAAAATTTATTTTTCGAGATATTGATATTATTGATGTAAATGAAAAAACCAAAGGAATATTAAGTGGCACAATTTCTCACGAAAAATTTGCAAATTGGGAAATGGATTTAAAAATAGCATCTGATAAACTTTTAGTGTTAGACACCAAAGATTCGGATGATGCTTACTATTTTGGAAAAGCATATTTTGATGGTTTTGCGACAATTGAAGGTCCTGTAGAAGCTTTAGTAATTAATGCAGAAGGAAAAACTGCAAAAGGAACTTCGATTAAAATTCCTGTAAACAGTTCTGAAAGTGTAAGCGAGAATGGTTTGGTACATTTTACCACAAGAGAAGAGAAATTCGGCACAAAAAATACTGTAACCAAACCAACTAAAACCTACAGAGGTGTCGATTTGAATTTTAATTTTGCCATTACTCCAAATGCAGAAATAGAGGTAATTTTAAATAGAGAATCTGGGCATTCCATGAAAGGAACGGGTAACGGATCTATGTTTATGAACATCAATACCTTAGGTAAATTTCAAATGACGGGTGACTTCATCGTCAACAAAGGAGAATATTTATTTAGATATGGTAGTTTTATAGATAAAAAATTCACAGTAAAAAATGGAGGAACAATTAATTGGGAAGGTGATCCATTAGGTGCTAAGTTAAATTTAGAAGCTGTAACTACTAATATTACTGCGAATCCTAATGTGTTATTAGATAACCCCACTTTTAATAAAAAGATTCCAACAGAAGTTAGTATTTTAATTACTGGTGAACTCAACGCGCCTCAATCCGATTTTAATATTAATTTTCCCAATGTAAGTTCTGCTCTAAAAAGTGATTTGGATTATAGATTACAAGATAAAGATTTCAGACAACAACAAGCTTTTGCTTTATTATCGACAGGAGGTTTTTTTGCATTAAATGAGACCAATTATTTTGGTTCTTTATTTGAAAAGGCAAGTAGTATTTTTGGCGATGTTTTGTCTGATGGTGAAAATAAATTGCAATTAGGTGTAAATTACCAAATAGGAAACAGACAGCAAGAAATTTCAGACAGAGCGCTTGTTACATTAACCACTCAAATTAATGATAGAATTAGCATAAACGGAAATGTAGGAGTTCCTGTAGGAGGTTTAACTCAATCATATATTGTTGGAAATGTAGAAGTAGAAATGCGTTTAAACACAGATGGTACATTAACCGCACACGTATTTAATAGAGAAAACGATTTAAATTCTAATACTATTGGTCAGAACATTGGCTACACGCAAGGTATAGGATTATCGTATCGGGTAGATTTTGATGATTTTAAAGAGTTGCTGCAAAAATTATTTAAATCTCAAAACCAAAAAGATAGTACAAATAAACCAGCAAAAGAATCAGACGATTCGGAAACCGATCCTGAGTTTATTAACTTCATTGAAGAAACAAAAAAACGACAAATAAAAGTAGAAAAAAAGGCCGATCCTAAGAACCGAGTTCCTGATATTAATGATATAAATTAACGCAAGAATTTCTGTTAAATTTTGTAAATTTATTAACGAAAACGTTTGAATGTAACAAAATGATAAAAAATAAGTGGTTTTTTAGGATTATAAGTAATTTCCTTTGTTAATTTTACAAACAATATAACAATTAGTATGTCAACAGTTATTAAGAAAATTGGAGTATTAACTTCAGGAGGAGATTCTCCAGGTATGAATGCAGCTATTAGAGCCGTTGTTCGTGCTTGTGCTTATTATAATATTGAGTGTGTTGGAATTTATCGTGGCTATCAAGGTATGATTGAAGGCGATTTTAAACCAATGGGACCACGTGACGTGAAAAACATCATTAACAAAGGTGGCACTATTTTAAAAACAGCGCGTTCAAAAGATTTTATGACTGTTGAAGGAAGAAAAACTGCTTATAATAATTTAAAAGCCAATGGTGTAGATTCATTAGTTGTTATTGGCGGTGACGGAACGTTTACAGGTGCAGAAAAATTTAATGAAGAATTTGGTTTTTCTGTAATTGGAATTCCTGGTACTATTGATAACGATATTTTTGGAACCAGCCATACTTTAGGTTATGATACCGCATTGAATACAGTTGTTGATTGTATTGATAAAATTAGAGATACCGCCAATTCTCATAATCGTTTGTTTTTTGTAGAAGTAATGGGCAGAGATGCTGGTCATATTGCGTTAAATGCAGGAATTGGTGCAGGAGCAGAGGAAATTTTAATTCCAGAAGAAGCTTTTGGCTTAGATCGTTTGGTGGACTCTTTGAAAAAAAGTAAAGAATCAGGGAAAACATCAAGTATCATAGTAGTTTCTGAAGGCGATAAAATAGGTAAAAATGTATTTGAGCTTAAAGATTTCGTAGAAGAAAACATGCCAGAATATGACGTACGGGTTTCTGTATTAGGTCACATGCAACGTGGAGGCGCACCATCTTGTTTTGACAGGGTTTTAGCTTCTCGATTAGGCGTAAAAGCTGTGGAAAGTTTATTAGAAGGTAAATCTAATTATATGGTTGGTATACAATACGACAAAATTTGTCTAACACCATTAGAACAAGCCATAAAAGGACAAAGTGAGATTGATTTAGAATTAGTAAAAGTTTCGGATATCGTATCATCATAAAGAAATAAAATATATTCAATACGAATGTAATAGTAATAATTATTAACTAACAACAGGTTCCGTCGGAATCAAATATTTAAAAGATTATGTCAACAGTAAAAATTGGAATTAACGGATTTGGTAGAATTGGTAGAATTGTTTTTAGAGAAACCTACAACAGATCTAATGTAGAAGTTGTAGCCATTAACGATTTATTAGATGTAGATCATTTGGCTTATTTATTAAAATATGATTCTGTTCACGGCCGTTTTGCTGGTAAAGTAGAAGTAAAAGACGGAAAACTATACGTTAATGATAAATACATTCGTGTAACTGCAGAAAGAGATCCAGCTCAAATTAAATGGGATGAAGCAGGAGTAAACGCAGATGTAGTTGCAGAATGTACCGGTTTTTTTACAACTAAAGAAACAGCAAATGCGCATATTGTAGGTGGTGCAAAAAAAGTAATTATTTCAGCACCTTCTGCAGATGCTCCAATGTTTGTAATGGGTGTAAATCATGAAAAAGCAACTGCTGCAGATACAGTAGTTTCTAATGCGTCATGTACTACCAACTGTTTGGCTCCATTAGCTAAAGTAATTCATGATAATTTCGGAATTGTAGAAGGTTTAATGACAACTGTTCATGCATCTACTTCAACTCAAATGGTTGCTGATGGTCCTTCAAGAAAAGATTGGAGAGGTGGTCGTGCCGCTTCGGTAAATATTATTCCATCTTCAACAGGAGCAGCAAAAGCAGTGGGACAAGTTATTCCAGATTTAAATGGAAAATTAACAGGAATGTCTATGCGTGTGCCAACTGTTGATGTTTCTGTGGTAGATTTAACTGTAAAATTAGCCAAAGAAACTACTTATGCAGAAATTATGAGTGTATTAAAACATGCTTCTGAAACTTCTATGAAAGGAATTTTAGGATATACAGAAGATTTAGTAGTTTCTCAAGATTTCGTCTCAGATACACGTACTTCAATTGTAGATGCTAATGCGGGAATTGGTTTAAATTCAACCTTCTTTAAATTGGTTTCTTGGTACGATAATGAATACGGATATTCATCTAAATTAATCGATTTAGCTGTTCATATAAATTCTTTAAATTAAAATAAATTAAATATTTGTGTATAGAGAATAGCACCCAAAAATCTATTCCCTATACTCTATATTCTATACTCTATATTCTACATTCTTTATTTTAAAAAAACATGAAATTACTCGTAGACAGTGGTTCCACTAAAGCAGATTGGATTGCCATAGACACAAACGGGAAAGTATTATTTACCACACAATCTTTAGGATTAAATCCTGAAGTTTTAACAAAGGAAGAAATAATAGCTCGTTTGGATGATAAATTTGACATCTCACATAACAAAGAAAAAGCCGCTAATTTGTACTTTTATGGAGCTGGATGCGGCACAGACAGAATGAAAAACTTTTTAACAGCAGTTTTTCAAGAATATTTTAAAAACGCATCTGTAGCTGTTTTCGAAGATACCTATGCTGCTGTATTTGCTACGACACCTAAAAATCAAAAAGCAATTGTTTGTATTTTAGGAACAGGATCAAATTGTAGTTATTTTGATGGACTTGTTTTACATCAAAAAGTACAATCTTTAGGTTATATTGCAATGGATGATTGTAGCGGAAATCGTTTTGGTCGTCATTTATTACGTGGCTATTATTTTAATAAAATGCCTGCAAATTTGGCTAGAGAATTTGAAAAAGAATTTAATGTAGAACCAGATGCGGTTAAAGAAAATTTATATAAAAAACCAAATCCAAATGCCTATTTGGCCACGTATGCTAAGTTTTTAATTAAACATAAAAATACTGATTTTTGTCAGAAATTTATTCGTGAAGAATTGGTTTCTTTTGTTGAAAATTATATCATGCAGTTTGAAAATTATAAAGAAGTACCCGTTCATTTTGTTGGTTCTATCGCTTTTTATTTAAAAGAGGAATTAGAAGCAGTTTTAAACGAATATGGTATTAAAATAGGAAATGTATTAAGACGTCCGATAGATGGATTAATAGAATTTCATATCGCTAATAATTAATAATAATTAGCAAAAGTTTGTTTGTTTTTAAAGCCTAAGTAGCAAAATCTACTTGGGTTTTTTGTTTTTTAGGAAAATGAATTTTAAACATTTGCGATACTAAACAAGTTTAAATGAGTATTTTTGTAACATAAAAGCAAAGAATGAAAGTAACACAATTATTTAAAGATTTTTTTGAAAGTGAAAAACTAGGTGGTTTGGTATTATTGGTTTGCACAATAGTTTCCTTAGTACTTGCAAATTCATCATTTGGCGAAAGTTACCACCATTTTTGGTTAATTGAATTTTCAGGAAAATCTTTAGAATATTGGATAAACGATGGCTTAATGACCATTTTCTTTTTATTAATTGGATTGGAATTAGAAAGAGAAATTTATCAAGGCGAATTGTCAAATATAAAGGATGCCTTACTACCAATTTTTGCTGCAATAGGAGGCATGATAGTTCCTGCTGCAATATTTTTAGCGTTTAACTTTGGTACACCTACTCAATCTGGATCAGGAATACCAATGGCAACTGACATTGCTTTTGCAATTGGTATTTTATCTTTATTAGGAAATAAAGTGCCAATATCCTTAAAAATATTTTTAACCGCTTTAGCCGTTATAGACGATTTGGGCGCCATACTAATTATTGCCATTTTTTACACCAAAACCATAGTTTGGGGAAATTTAATTATTGCTTTAGGAATATTTGTGATCCTTTTTGTTTTGGGTAAATATTTTAAAGTTAAAAACTTACTTCCTTATTTAATTGGCGGAGTTATTATGTGGTATTTTATGTTGCATTCTGGAGTACACGCTACTATTACGGGTGTTTTATTGGCTTTTGCAATTCCTTTTGGAAGCGGCGGAAACAAATCTACTTCCTATATTTTACAGCATGTTTTGCACAAACCAGTCGCATTTGTAATATTACCAATTTTTGCGTTAGCGAATACAGCCATCTTCATGAGTGGTGATTTGACAAAAATAGTTACTGAAAACTACAGCTTAGGCGTGGGGTTAGGTTTAGTTTTAGGAAAACCTATTGGAATTTTTCTACTTACCTTCTTAACCGTTAAAATTGGTTGGTGTCAACTTCCAAGTGATATGAATTGGAAATCAGTTTTAGGTGTTGGCTTTTTAGGAGGCATTGGCTTTACGATGTCAATTTTTATTACAATTTTAGCTTTTGATAGCGCAGCAATTATTAATAACACAAAATTAGTAATCGTTTTTTCTTCTTTATTGGCGGGAATAATTGGTTTTGTATTCTTAAAAGCAACTTTAAAAGCAACTCAAGAAGCTTAAGTTTTACTTGATACCTAAACACTTAAAGTAATTGATAAAATAGGAATCTGGATTCGATTTATCCTTATAAATTTCAGAGTTTAATTCGGGTTTTATCACAAAATCAACATCACCTGTTGCCGCAACAATTTTAATTAAATATACTTTAGACGTTTTTAAATCTTCAAAATTTTCTGGTGTAAAATAAAAGAAACCAGATAAAATTCGCAAATTATTTTTATTTACAGCATCATATTGCAAGTCGTTACAAGTCTCTGTGTCCAAAGAATTGATAAGTTTTACTTGTTTACCATTGGCCATTTCTAAAAATATTTTAGTGCTTTTATCAATGCAAATAGGAGTTAAAAAGTCTTTACTTTTTTGTAAATATTGAAAGTTTAATCCAATAAAACCATCTACATCAAAAAGTTTAAAAGTTAAAAATGAAGTGGTATTTCCAAACACATTTTCGTCAATAATTTTTTCTTTTAAAACACGGGTGCTACTGGTATCAGTAACTACATCAATATCATATTCACATGGTTTTTCCTGAGAAAACGAAAATTGAACCAATAGTAAGACAACCGTTATTTTTAAAGCTGATTTCATATTTATATTTTTGTACAAAGTAAAACAATTTTTTCGTCATTTATGTTGGTGGTAAAAAACGCATAAACAGTGCCACCATTGGCGATTTTATATTTTTTTCTAATTTCTTCAACAGTTAAGAGAAAATTACGAGTGGTAATATTCATTTTTTTTCCTTCAAGCTGTTTCTTTAGGTTTTCTTTTTTAAACGGAAGCACTTCATTAATGATAAATCTTCTTCCTGGAAAATCTACTAATTCTATATGGGTAAATAAATGCGAATGCGGATGTAATTTAGTAATATGCAGCGCATCGCACAAATAATCTACCCCACCAGATTTTAGTAAAGGCGCATTTGGTTCATATAAAAATTGTTTTGGTAAACCAAAGTTGGCCGGCGAATGTTCACCTAAAATAAATGTGTTGGTGTCTGTTTTTTCTTTTTGGATATTAACCGCATGGATTTCAATTTCTCCCGAATAGTCTTTTTCTAAAATCCATAAAAGTTCTTTTACTTCGTTGTCAACGGCTACGATGTGAATGGCTTTTATGTTTTCTAATTCCATACAACCAGCAGTAATGTCTAATATTGGCGCGGTTTTTATTAAAATGGAATTACTTTTAGTAAAATAAAATTCCAAATTTTCAGGAACATTTGGCAAACAATCTTTAAGTAAAAAAACTTTTCCTTTCACATCACTTCGTCTGCTTGGATCAATATAAATCCAATCGAAAGTAGTGTCAGATTGCCCTAAAACATCAGTGCTGTTTTGTGCCAAACATGTAATGTTTTTAGCGTTCAACACACCATAATTGTGCTGTACCATTTCTGAAAGTGCCACGTTTTTTTCACAATGAATTACCTGTTCAAATTTCTTTGAAAAATAATAATCATCCACACCAAAACCTCCTGTTAGGTCAATTAATGAAGTGCCAGAAATTAATTCAGATTTGTATTTGGCTGTTGTTTCTGAAGACGTTTGTTCTATTGAAATACTCGCTGGATAGTAAATTCCTTCAGTGGCAAACCAAGTGGGAAGCTTTTGATTCGATTTTTTTTTGGAAACAATTTGATTGATAATTTCTTTCCAATCTTCTTTAGGGAAAGGATTTTTCGACAAGGCTAATTTCGATATATTGGCTTGTAAAGATGAATTAATAAATTCCTGAATATTAGAAGCTAGAAGAGAAAGTTGCATTATAAACCGACTGAAATTAGTACTACTAAAAATAAATCTAAAGGATAGAAATTGATACTTTTAAAAGTCATTTTAATTAGAAATAGATTTAAAAAACAATTAAATTGATGTCTCTATGCTCTAAATGAAACCAATCCGCAATAGATTTGTTGGTTAAAATTCCGTGGTAAAAATAGATGCCGTTTTTCAATCCACTGTTGCAACGAATGGCGGCTTCAATTCCGCCGTCTTCTGCAATATTTATTAACGTTGGCGTGATAATATTACTAATAGAAATACTGGCTGTTTTAGAATAGCGTGAAGGAATATTCGGTACACAATAATGAATGACATTATTTTTTACAAATGTTGGATTTTCATGTGTGGTAACTTCTGAAGTTTCAAAACAACCACCTGTATCAATACTAACATCTACAATTACGGCTCCTTTTTTCATGTGCTCAACCATTGTTTCTGTAACTACAATGGGTGTTCTGTTTTCACCTTTTAAGGCGCCAATGGCCACATCGCATCTTCGTAATGCTTTTAAAAGGGCTTTGTCATGAATGGTAGAAGTAAATATTCTTTGGTTTAAAGTATTTTGTAACCGTCGCAATTTGGTGATAGAATTGTCAAATACTTTTACGTTGGCGCCTAAACTCAATGCGGTTCGCACGGCGTATTCTGCTACAGTGCCTGCACCCAAAATGACAATTTCTGTTGGTGGAACGCCTGTAATATTTCCAAAAAGCAATCCTTTACCATCGTTATTATTAATCATTAATTCGGCAGCAATTAAAACCGAAGCTGTTCCTGCAATTTCACTTAACGATTTTACTGCCGGATAAGAACCATCGCTGTCTTTAATAAATTCAAACGCCAAAGAAGTAATTTTCTTTTTGGCTAAAGCTTCAAAATAATCCTTTTTCTGGGTTTTTAATTGAATGGCTGAAATCAGAATGGCTTCAGAGTTCATCATTTCAATTTCTTCCAAAGTGGGCGGTTCTACTTTTAAAATAATTGGGCAAGAAAATACTTTTTTGGTATCTTGAGTCACTTCAGCGCCTGCGTCTGAATATTCTTTATCTGAAAAACTAGCGTTTTTTCCTGCATCACTTTCAATCATCACACGATGACCATGACTTACTAAAGAACTCACAGCATCTGGTGTTAAACAAATACGACGTTCTTGGTAAGAGGTTTCTTTAGGAATTCCTATAAACAATTCACTTTTGTGTTTGCCAATTTCTAATTTTTCTTCTTGAGGAAGCAATTGTTTGGCTGAAAATGGAGTATAGATTGACATACTTGTTTTGATTTTGTAGCCAAATTAAGTAATTTTCTATAAAGTTACAAGTGAGCGGCTAAATAATATAGAAAAACAATGGTTTGAGATACTGAAACAAGTTCAGAATGACAGGTTTTCAGTTTAATCATTATTTAACAACAATTCTCTTTTGCCATTGGGTAGCGTTCTCATTACAATTGAGGCGTGGTCTAAAGGCAATAAATGCGGTACTTTTTCAGGCCATTCAATAAAACACCAATTTCCTGAATAAAAATACTCGTCAATTCCCATGTCGTAGGCTTCCATTTCAGTATTTAATCGATACAAATCGAAATGATAAATGGTTTCACCCGTTTTAGATTCATATTCGTTTACTAACGAAAAAGTAGGACTACTTGAATTGCCTGTAACGCCTAATTCTTTAACTATTTCCTTAATTAAAGTAGTTTTACCAACGCCCATTGTGGCATGAAAAGTAATTACTTTTTTTAAACTCGGTGTAGCTAATATGTCTTTTGCTACTTTATTTATGTCTTCTAAGGTAAATGTTGCGATCATTTTTATGGGTTTAGGGTTTAGGGTTTAGGGTTAAAGGTTTGGCTTTCACCTTTTACCTCATACCCAAAACCTTTTACCTATTTTACTTTGGATTCAAAACTATACACGGAATAATCATTTCTTCTAATGAAACGCCTCCGTGCTGATACGTATTTCTGTAATAGCTAACATAATGATTAAAATTGTTTACATAGGCCAAAAAGAAATCGCTTTTTGCAAAAATATAAGAACTGGTCATATTAATACTTGGTAAACCAATTTTTTTCGGATCTTTTACGGCATATACATCTTTGCTTTCATACGTTAAGCTTCTACCTGTTTTGTAACGTAAGTTTAAACTGGTGTTTTTATCACCAATAACTTTCGATGGATTTTTGCAGTTAATCGTACCGTGGTCGGTAGTAATAATGAGTTTAAAACCCATTTGTTGCGCTTGCTGAATCATTTCTAACAATGGCGAATTTTTAAACCAGCTTAGCGTTAGCGAACGATAGGCTTTGTCGTTAGACGCTAATTCTTTTACCACATCCATTTCTGTTTTCGCGTGCGATAACATATCTACAAAATTGTACACAATAGTAGTTAAATCGTTGTTTTTGCACGATTTAAAATTATCTACAAGTTTTTTCCCATCACGTAAATTGGTAATTTTATAGTATTCGCTCTTGATGTTTAAACCCAGATGTTTTAGTTGTTCGTTTAAAAAATCAGCTTCGTGCATATTTTTTCCACCTTCTTCGGTATCATTTTTCCAATATTGCGGGAACTTCTTTTCCATTTCTAAAGGCAATAAGCCAGAAAAAATAGCATTTCTAGCATATTGAGTAGCAGTTGGTAAAATAGAGTAGTAGTTCACTTCCTTTTCAGGCTTATAATGATTGAATACAATGTTTTCGAAAATTTTCCATTGATCCAAACGCAAGTTATCTATCACTACAAACAGAATAGGTTTGTCTTTCTTACGAATTTCAGGCGCAACCAATTCACCAAATAATTTATGAGATAAAATCGGTTTGTCTGCTTTTTCGTCGAACCAATCTTCATAATTACGTTCAATAAATTTTCCAAATTGCAAATTGGCTTCTGCTTTCTGACTTTCTAAAATCTGAATTAAGTTTTGGTCTTCAATGGTTTCCAATTCTATTTCCCAATACACTAATTTTCTGTAGAATTCCGCCCATTCGTCAAACGAATTTACCATTGCCATTTCCATCGCAATTTTTCTAAATTCTTTCTGATAATCCAAGGTAGTTTTCTCAGAAATCAAACGCGAATGGTCTAAGTTTTTCTTTAAACTCAATAAAATCTGATTCGGATTTACGGGTTTTATTAGGTAATCGGCAATTTTACTTCCGATGGCTTCTTCCATTATGTACTCTTCTTCACTTTTAGTAATCATAATTACAGGTGTGGAAGATTTAAATTCTTTCATTTCCGAAAGCGTTTCTAAACCCGAAAGTCCAGGCATATTTTCATCTAAAAAAACCACATCAAAAGCGGTTTCTTTGTATAAGTCAATCGCGTCTTGGCCGTTGTTACAGGTAGTAACCGTATAGTTTTTCTTTTCTAAAAATAAGATATGTGGTTTTAATAAGTCAATTTCGTCGTCTACCCAAAGTATTTTTATATTGTTCATCGTTTGTCTGATTTAAAAGTGCAATTTACTATTTAAATAACGTATTTTTTCTTAAAAATTGTGTAAAATTCTAAAATTCTAAAATTAAAACTTGCGCGGTTCTTAAATAGGATAAGAAATGTTTTAAATCCTTACTATTTTTAAGTTGCACAAACTTCTTGAATAAATCAGTAAAAAACATATTCTATTTTTTATTATATTTGTTACACAAAAACATATTCTGTGAGCCAAATCAACAAATTAAAACTACTCAACGATCCAATTTATGGTTTCATAACCATTCCCAATACTTTAATTTACGATTTAATTCAGCATCCGTATTTTCAACGTTTGCGTCGTATTTCTCAAATGGGCTTGTCTTATTTGGTATATCCAGGCGCGCATCATACCCGTTTTCATCATGCTTTAGGTTGTATGCATATTATGCAAAAGGCGGTTCAAACTCTTAAATTTAAAGGTGTTGACATTTCTGAGGAAGAAGAAAATGCATTATACGTAGCGATTTTATTACACGATATTGGGCACGGCCCTTTTAGTCACGCTTTGGAAAATAGTGTTGTGGAAGAAGTGCATCATGAAGAATTATCGTTGTTGTTCATGGAGCAATTAAATACTGAATTTGACGGAAAATTAGCTTTGGCCATTCAGGTTTTTAAAGGTGAATACCATAGAAAATTTATGTTGGAGTTGATTTCTAGTCAGTTAGATATGGATCGTATGGATTACCTGAAACGCGATAGTTTTTACACTGGTGTCAATGAAGGTAACGTAAACAGCGAACGTTTAATTCAAATGTTAAACGTACAAGACGATGTGTTGGTCATGGAAGAAAAAGGAATTTATTCTATAGAAAAGTTTCTAATGGCGCGCCGATTGATGTATTGGCAAGCGTATTTGCACAAAACCAGCGTTGTTGCCGAATTAACGTTGACAAAAATTTTGAAACGAGCGAAAGAGCTTACAACCAAAGGCGAAGTACTTTTTGGAAGTCCGTTTTTATTGTTTTTCTTAAATAACAAAATAGAATTAAATCAAATTGATAAAACCATTTTAGATAAATTTTCTAACTTAGATGATTATGATGTTTTAGGTGCGATAAAGCAATGGCAATTTCATGATGATTTTGTGTTGAGTTCTTTAAGTAAAATGATAATCACTAGAAATCTATTGAAGATTGAAGTAAGTGAAGATAAAGTAAATAAAGACAGACTTTTAGAGTTAAAAGAAACCTATATGAAACAGTATGCAATTTCTGAAAATGAAGTAGGCTATTTTGTATTCAAAGGGAAAATTAAAAACGAAGCCTATAGCAAATCTTCTGAGCCAATTAGAATATTAAAAAAAGACAAAACTATTGAAAATGTGGTGGAGGCATCAGATCAAATGCATTTAAAAGCTTTGTCTAAAACCATAGTCAAATATTTTATTTGTTACCCGAAAGCGGTAGATTAAGGTTAATTTTTATATTTTTGCAAAGATGAAATTTACAGCAGCACAAATAGCGGGCATATTGGATGGAGAAGTTTTTGGAAATCCAGATGCTGAAGTTTATAAATTAGCTAAAATAGAAGAAGGAACTACAGGTTCATTAACTTTTTTGGCCAACACCAAGTATGCCAATTATTTATACAGCACAAGCGCTACAATAGTTATTGTAAATAAATCTTATGAACTTGAAAATGAAGTAAAAGCGACACTAATTAAAGTAGATGATGCTTACAGTTCATTTTCAAAATTGTTAGAATATTACAATAAAGTAAAACTCATGAAATCGGGTATAGAGCAACCTTCAGTAATTTCGGAAGGCGTAACTTACGGTGACGATTTATATTTAGGGAGTTTTTGTTATATTGGTAAAAACGTAAGTATTGGAAACAATGTAAAAATATATCCCAATAGTTTTATTGGTGACAATGTAGTTATAGGTGATGGTTGTGTCTTTTTTGCTGGGGTAAGAATTTATTCTGAAACAGAAATAGGCAATCATGTTACCATACATTCAGGAACAATTATTGGTTCTGATGGATTTGGTTTTGCACCTTTAGAAGATGGTTCTTTTTCCAAAATCCCTCAAATTGGCAATGTTGTAATTGAAGATGATGTTGAAATTGGTTCATGCTCTACAGTTGATAGAGCCACATTAGGAACTACGTATATTCGAAAAGGAGCGAAGTTAGACAACCAAATTCAAGTGGCTCACAATGTAGAAATTGGAGAAAATACTGTAATTGCTGCACAAACCGGCATTGCAGGTTCTACTAAAATTGGTAAAAACTGTTTAATTGGCGGACAAGTAGGTATTGCTGGACATATTACAATAGGCGATAGGGTAAAAATTCAAGCCCAATCAGGTATCGGAAAAAGTTTAAAAGACGGAGAAGTGGTGCAAGGAAGTCCGGCATTTAATTATGGCGATTTCGCTAAATCTTTTGTACATTTTAGAAACTTACCAAAAATCGTGAATGAGATAGAAGAATTAAAAATGAATAATAAATAAAATCATGTTAAAACAAACAACTCTTAAAAGCGAAATTTCTTTAAAAGGTGTCGGACTACATACGGGGCAAGAAGTTACAATTAATTTTAAACCCGCACCAATTAATAACGGTTTTACATTTGTACGTGTCGATTTAGAAGGAAGCCCAGTAATTGAAGCAGATGCCAATTATGTGGTAAATACACAACGTGGTACAAATTTAGAGAAATTAGGTGTCATGATTCAAACACCTGAGCACGTTTTGGCAGCTTTAGTGGGTTGCGATTTAGATAATGTGATAATTGAATTAAATTCATCAGAATTACCTATTATGGATGGTTCTTCAAAATATTTTGTTGAAGCACTAGAAAAAGCGGGTACTACTGAGCAAGAAGCAGACCGCAAAGTATATGTAGTAAAAGACGTTATCTCATATTTAGATGAAGCAACAGGCAGTGAAATTACTATTATTCCAAGCGAAGAATATTGTGTAACTACAATGGTTGATTTTGGTACAAAAGTATTAGGAACTCAAAATGCCAATATGAAAAACATTTCTGACTTTAAATCGGAAATAGCAGAATGTAGAACATTTAGTTTCTTACATGAATTAGAAGCTTTGTTGAACAATGGTTTAATCAAAGGTGGCGATTTAAATAATGCCATAGTTTACGTAGATAAAGAAATTTCTGACGAAACTATGGGTAATTTAAAGAAGGCCTTCAATAAAGAACATATTTCAGTTAAAGAAAACGGAATTTTGGATAACTTAACCTTACATCATCCAAATGAAGCAGCACGTCATAAATTATTAGATGTGGTAGGTGATCTGTCCTTAATTGGAAGAAGAATTCAAGGAAAGGTAATTGCCAATAAACCAGGGCATTTTGTAAACACACAGTTTGCTAAAAAAGTTTCGAAAATTATTAAACTGGAGGAGAAAAACCAAATTCCTGTTTACGATTTACATAAAGACCCGGTTTTGGATATTCATGGAATTATGGATTTATTGCCTCACAGAGCTCCTTTTTTATTAGTAGATAAAATTTTAGAATTGTCTAAAACACATGTTGTAGGATTGAAAAATGTAACCATGAACGAGCCTTTTTTTATAGGACATTTTCCTGGTGCGCCAGTTATGCCAGGAGTCTTGCAAGTAGAAGCCATGGCACAAACAGGTGGGGTTTTAATTTTAAGCACAGTGCCTGATCCAGAAAATTATCTTACCTTTTTTATGAAAATTGATAATGTAAAATTCAAACAAAAAGTGTTACCAGGTGATACTTTAATTTTTAAATGCGAATTGATAACGCCAATTAGAAGAGGAATTTGCCACATGCAGGCTTATGCATATGCCAACGGAAAATTGGTTTCTGAAGCCGAATTAATGGCACAAATTGTAAAAGTTAAAAACGATTAAATAAAGAATTCTTTGTTTAGAAGTGTTTCAATCACTTTTCAACATTTATACATAAAATAATATAAATATATGAATCAACCTTTAGCATACGTTCATCCAGGTGCAAAAATCGCAAGAAATGTGGTAATTGATCCGTTTACCACCATTCACAATAATGTTGAAATTGGAGAAGGAACTTGGATAGGCTCTAACGTAACCATTATGGAAGGCGCTAGAATTGGTAAAAATTGTAATATTTTTCCAGGAGCAGTTATTTCTGCAGTACCTCAAGATTTAAAATTTGGCGGCGAAGATTCTCTTGCTGTAATTGGTGATAATACTACTGTTAGAGAATGTGTAACCATAAATAGGGGTACAATTGCTTCAGGAAAAACAGTAATTGGTAATAATTGTTTGATTATGGCAACGGCTCATATTGCCCACGATTGCAGGATTGGTAACAATGCTATTATTGTTAACGGCGTAGCATTAGCTGGGCATGTGACAGTTGGTCAATATGCAGTAATTGGAGGTTTAGCGGCAGTACATCAATTTATCTCTATTGGTGACCATGCGATGGTTTCTGGTGGAAGTTTAGTAAGAAAAGATGTGCCACCTTTTTCAAAAGCAGCAAAAGAACCTTTATCATATGTGGGTATTAATTCTGTAGGATTAAGAAGACGAGGATTTACCACAGAAAAAATTAAAGAAATTCAAGATATTTACCGAATTTTATATCAGAAAAATTACAATACTTCTCAAGCAATGAGTATTATTGAAGCTGAAATGGAAGCGACAACCGAAAGAGATGAAATTTTAGATTTCATTAGAAATTCTTCTCGCGGTATCATGAAAGGTTACACTGGAAGCGTTTAAAATAAAATTAAATAAAAACAAAATATAAACACAAACAAAATGGCAAGTACATCAGATATTAGAAATGGTTTATGTATTAAATTTAACCACGATATTTATAAAATTATCGAATTTTTACACGTTAAACCAGGAAAAGGTCCGGCTTTTGTAAGAACAAAATTAAGGTCTTTAACAAATGGAAAAGTACTAGACAATACTTTTTCAGCGGGACATAAAATTGATGTAGTTCGAGTAGAAACGCAAACTTACCAGTTTTTATATCCTGAAGGAAATGATTTTCATTTTATGAATATAGAATCATTTGAACAAATTACTTTAAATAAAAACATTTTAGATGCACCAGACTTATTAAAAGAGGGTACAAATGTAATGGTTCAAATTAACACAGAAACAGATTTGCCATTGTCAGTAGACATGCCTGCTTCTATTATTTTAGAAGTAACTTATACCGAACCAGGTTTAAAAGGAAATACAGCTACAAACGCAACTAAACCTGCGACTGTGGAAACTGGAGCTACAATAAATGTACCTTTATTTATTAATGAAGGTGACAAAATTAAAATTGATACAACTTCTAGTTCTTACATGGAACGTGTAAAAGAGTAATTGAGATAAATGAAATTTAACAAAACACATACATTAAAACAAATTGCCGAAATCATCAATTCTAAATATGTTGGGACTGATGATTTTCCTGTTTTGGGAATGAATGAAATTCATGTGGTAACAACTGGCGATATTGTTTTTGTAGACCATCCAAAATATTACGATAAAGCGTTGCAATCTGCAGCTACAATTGTACTTATAAATAAAGAAGTGCCATGTCCGCAAGGAAAAGCATTATTAATTTAAGATGATCCGTTTAGAGATTTTAATATATTGACAAAATATTTTAGACCTTTTCAATTTGCAAATGTTGCTATTTCAGATTCTGCAACAATAGGAGAGGGAACAATTATACAACCCAATTGTTTTATAGGTCATCAAGTTCAAATTGGTAAAAATTGTTTGATTCATTCCAATGTATCTATTTACGATAATACTATAATTGGCGATAACGTAATTATTCATGCTGGAACTATTTTAGGCGCTGATGCTTTTTATTACAAAAAACGTGAAGAGGGCTTTGATCAATTGCTTTCTGGTGGACGAGTTGTGATTGAAAATAATGTGGGAATTGGCGCGCTTTGCACTATTGATAAAGGCGTAACAGGAGATACTACTATTGGGGAAGGTACAAAAATTGACAATCAAGTTCATGTAGGGCATGACACAATTATTGGGAAAAAATGTTTAATTGCTTCTCAAACCGGAATTGCAGGATGTGTAATTATTGAAGATGAGGTTACACTTTGGGGTCAAGTAGGCACAACTAGTGGCATTACTATTGGTGCAAAAGCTGTAATTATGGGGCAAACAGGAGTTACTAAATCTGTAGAAGGCGGAAAATCTTATTTTGGCACACCAATTGAAGAATCTCGTGAAAAATTAAAACAACTTGCCAACATTAAGCGTATTCCAGAAATATTAGAGAAACTAAAAGGGAAATAGATTATTATATTTTGTCTGATCAAACAAAATTTAGATGCTTACTAAATTAACAAAATAAAGTATAAAAAAAGTCTCAAAAAATTCATTTATTACTGGCAAAAAACTTACTTTTGCTCAACTTTTAAAAATCAAATAACATCATGAGTGTTTTAGTTAATAAAAATTCAAAAATTATAGTTCAAGGATTTACAGGAAGTGAAGGAACGTTTCATGCTTCACAAATGATTGAATATGGAACAAATGTTGTAGGGGGTGTAACGCCAAGTAAAGGTGGTTCTTTACATTTGGACAGACCCGTTTTCAATACAGTTAAAGATGCTGTAAAAACTACCGGAGCAGATACTTCAATTATTTTTGTTCCGCCAGCATTTGCTGCAGATGCCATTATGGAAGCTGCTGATGCGGGAATTAAAGTAATTATCTGTATTACAGAAGGGATTCCAGTAGCAGATATGATTAAAGCATACGATTTTATCCAAGGTAAAGATTGTCGTTTAGTTGGTCCAAACTGTCCAGGGGTAATTACTCCAGGTGAAGCTAAAGTTGGTATTATGCCAGGTTTCGTATTCAAAAAAGGAACAGTTGGTATTGTTTCTAAATCTGGAACATTAACTTACGAAGCAGCTGACCAAGTTGTAAAACAAGGTTTAGGCATTACAACTGCAATTGGTATTGGTGGAGATCCAATTATTGGAACTACCACAAAACAAGCCGTTGAATTATTAATGAACGACCCTGAAACAGAATGTATTATTATGATAGGTGAAATCGGTGGTCAATTAGAAGCTGATGCAGCTAAATGGGTAAAAGCTGATGGTAACCGTAAACCAGTTGTTGGTTTTATCGCTGGTGAAACCGCTCCAAAAGGTAGAACAATGGGTCACGCAGGTGCTATTGTAGGTGGCGCAGACGATACTGCTGAAGCTAAAAAACGCATCATGAGAGAATGCGGAATTCATGTAGTTGATTCTCCTGCAGAAATTGGAAAAAAAGTAAAAGAAATTATGGGATAATCACTTTAATTTGAATTAAAGTTTTAATCTTAAAATATATTAAAACTCCATCAAGATGACATCAAGATGGAGTTTTTGTTTAATAATACCACGAAGTATTTAAAAGCTGTCGTGACAAATAAAATAAAAATGGAAAAAGAATTAAAAAAATACAAATCAACAAATAGTTTTTTATTTACAACCGATTTAAATTTAGAAGAAGTTTGTAATGCTCCAGATGGAGCAAGTGGTGTTTTCTTAGTATTTGATGCAAGTAACGAAGAAAAACAATTAATTATGGTAGGTTCAACAGGTACGGTTCAGAATGATGGTACGTTGAAAGTAAAAAGCGGTGGTTTGTACGATAAAATTGTAAACGGACACCAATTTGCTAAAACGGGAAGAAAATATTCTTGGCCAGCACAAATGAAAAATGAAGAAATTACTGCTTTAGAAGTAGTTTGGTATGAAACTTTTACAGGAAAAACAAAAAGCATTCCAACATTTGTTGAAGCTACTGTTTTACAAAGTTTTCTAAAAGACAATTGTACACTTCCGAAATGGAATGTAGCTTTCTAAAAAATAAATAGATAAAAAAAATCCCGTTTCAATAATTTTGGAACGGGATTTTTTTTAGTTAAATGGGTTAGACCACTTCGTATTCGTATAAACATCTGTGCCAGACAAAGTTCTTAAAAAAGCAATGACTGCGTTTACCTCTGTTGCGGTTAAATTTAATTGTTGTCCTACACCACCTGGTCTTAATCTCGGGTCTAAATTGTTATTTCCTGGTGCAATATTTATTGTACCATAATGACCAATAGCTTGTTGAAGTGTAGTTATTACACCTGTATGCATCATTTGGCCGTTTGTGGTGCCGTCTACTTTTACTAAATCACGTAATGAAGGAGCTCTGGTATTCGTAACATCAATGCCTGTACCCACAATATTGCCAATTATACCGTTGTTTCTTGAATTTGGATCAATGTCAAATTCGGGTGCTCTATGGCATCCTGCACAACCCATTCCTCCGGCTGTTCTTACACCAGAAGCATTAAATGTTGGAGGTGTTAAAAATAGGTTTTTCCCTTGATTTTCTTGTGTGGTAAAGTTTGTAAATGGTGCTCCATCATTTGGTGCGCCTGCACGTCCAATATCGTATTTTGAATCGAAAGATTGAATACTTCTAATAAATTGTGCTAAAGCAAATTGAATTTTTGTCTCTGTTATTTCTTCAGAACCATATACAAACTTAAATAGCTCTTTGTAATAATTTATGGCACTTAATTTTGTAATTAAGGCGTTAAAATTTAAATCGCCATTTGTGCCACTAAAACCCATTTCTCCGTGATCTTTGATAGGCATGGTGGTTTGTATTTCTAAAGTTGCAGCACGTTCATCCCAAAAGAATTTAGATTCTGTGGCAAAACGGGTATTAATTAATCGCATAGAATGACGACCAGTAGTTTCGTTAACTCCTGTGCTTGCTACACTATTATCTCCAAAAGCCACTGCTTGTTTATGACAACTTGAACAAGATACGGTATTGTTTGAAGACATTTTTTTATCGTAAAACAAAACCCTTCCTAAAGTAGCGCCTTTATCTGTGATAGGATTTAAAAGACTATTGTCTTTAGTGATGTATGCAGGAACGGTTTGGTTCGCATAATTGGCTAAATTGTTTAAATCGACCAAGCTACCAAATTCTGCTTGAACAGCAGGGTAGGTTTCTGTAATAGCAGTGTAGTTGTCTTCATTAGAATCATTACATGAAACTAATAAAATAGCAATTGCTAAAAATGGTAAGATTTTGAAGGCTTTCATAGGCTTTTTGTTTTGGTTAATTCTGTTTAGACCAAAAATAAACAAAAAGGTTTAATATAAAAGAAATTTTTATTGCTTTAAATTATTATTATATTTGACTTTTATAAGTACATATATCATTTAAATAGAAAAGTATGAAATTATTAGAAGGAAAAGTTGCCATTATTACAGGTGCAAGTAGAGGAATTGGAAGCGGAATTGCAAAAGTATTTGCTCAAAACGGTGCAAATGTTGCATTTACATACAGTTCATCTACTGAATCTGCCTTAGCTTTGGAAAACGAATTAAACGCTTTAGGGATAAAATCTAAAGGATATAAATCAAACGCTGCAGATTTTAACGAAGCACAAAAATTAGTTGATGATGTAATGGCTGATTTTGGAAATATAGATATATTGATTAATAATGCCGGGATTACAAAAGATAATTTATTAATGCGAATGTCTGAAGAAGATTTTGATGCAGTGATGAATATCAACTTAAAATCGGTATTTAATATGACAAAAGCGGTACAAAAAATCATGCTTAAAAACCGTAAAGGTTCTATTGTGAATATGAGTTCTGTAGTGGGTGTGAAAGGAAATGCAGGTCAAGCAAATTACGCCGCATCTAAAGCTGGTATGATTGGTTTTACAAAATCTATCGCATTAGAATTAGGTTCAAGAAATATCCGATGCAATGCTATTGCCCCAGGTTTCATTGAAACTGAAATGACGGCTAAATTAAATGAAGATGTAGTAAAAGGTTGGAGAGAATCGATTCCATTAAAACGTGGTGGAACGCCTGAAGACGTAGCAAATGTGTGTGTCTTCTTAAGTTCGGATATGAGCGCCTATGTAACTGGACAAGTTATTAATGTAGATGGGGGAATGCTAACATAAAAGTAACTAGTGATAAGTAAATAGCAATTAGTCTATTCCTCTTCACTTATCAGTAATTACTAATTACTTATATTTATGACAACTAGCACAATCCTTTTAATACTACTTTCGGTTATTATTTCTGGAGTTGTTGCGTTTTATCAGTATTTTTTTAAAGTCGATAACCAAAATAAAACAAATTGGTTATTGACTTTTTTGCGTTTTATATCGGTTTTTTCGTTGCTTTTGTTGTTGATTAATCCTGTGGTTTCAAGAAAAATAATTGAAACCAACAAAATTCCGCTTTCTATTGTTGCCGATAATTCTCGCTCTATATCAGAATTAAAAGCCAATGCTGTGGCGTTGAAATTATTTGAAAAACTAAATTCGAATTCGGCATTAAAAGAAAAATTTGAAATTCAAAGTTATACTTTTGATGATACATTTATTGCTGGAAAGTCATTAGATTTTAAAGGAAACCAATCGAATATAGATGATGTTGCAAGCAATTTAAAGCAATTAAATAAAAATACTTTTTATCCTGTTGTGTTGTTAACAGATGGCAATCAGACAATTGGAAATGATTATGTGTTTAGTTTTCAAGAATCAACTACTGTTTTTCCGGTTGTTTTGGGCGACACAACGGCTACTTTTGATTTGAAAATTAATCAGCTTAACGCGAATAAATACGCTTTTTTAAAGAATAAGTTTCCCGTAGAAGTCTTCTTGCAATACAACGGAAATAAGTCTGTTTCAACAACTTTTTCAATCGAGAAAAATGGTAAGAAAGTTATTAGTCAAGCGGTAAATTTCGATAAAAAAAACAAAGTACAAACGGTGCAAATTTTATTAGAAGCGGATAGAGTAGGATTACAAAAATACAAAGCCGTACTTTCTTCCTCTGTTAAAGAAAAAAACACTTATAATAATAATAAAAACTTTGCAGTAGAAGTATTAGATCAGAAAAAAGAAATTGCAATTATTTCAGACATTTCTCATCCAGATTTAGGTGCATTTAAACGCGCTATAGAATCTAACGCACAACGTAAGGTAACAATTATTAAAACCAATTCAATCAGTGATTTACAAAAATACAATGTATTAATTTTATACCAACCAACGGCTTCGTTTAGAAAAATATTTGAAGTAAATAAAAATTTAAAAATAAATACATTTATCGTTACCGGAATGGCAACTGATTTTAATTTTCTAAATCAAATGCAATCCGATTTGCAGTTTAAATTAACCAATAAAAAAGAAGATTTCTCCCCCTCATTTGTAACCGATTTTAATCTTTTTGTACAAAATGACATTCAATTTTCGCAGTTGCCACCACTTGAAAATCCTTTTGGTAAAATAACTGAAAAAGGAAGTCTTAATACCTTACTTACTGCAAAAGTAAACGGCATTGAAGTTGGCAACCCTATTTTAACTTTTTCCGAAAAAGGGAATAGCAGAAATGCTTATTTATTGGGTGAAAATTCTTGGAAGTGGCGTATGGAAAGTTTTGTACTCAATCAATCTTACGAGAAATACGACCTGTTTGTTGATAAAATTATTCAGTATTTAGCTATTAATTCTGCTAAGAAATCGCTTTTGGTGCAACACGAAAGTTTTTATAATTCTGGTGAGACCATTGAAATTTTTGCACAATATTTCAATAAAAGTTACGAATTGGACGAAAACGCCAATCTTTCAATCACTTTAACGAATAAGAAAACTAAATCAACAAAAAACTATAATTTTTCAAAGGCGAATAATGGTTATCAAGCCATTTTTGACGGATTAACTCCAGGAAATTATACTTTTCAAGTGAAAGAAACTACAAGTAACGCCAGTTATAACGGAACTTTTGAAGTTTTAGATTTTGATGTTGAAAAACAATTTGTCAATCCTGATGTTTCAAAATTGCAACAGTTAGCCAATCAGAATAACGGAGAAATTATATTTCCTAATCAAATAGAAAAGTTAATTCAGAAATTACTTCAAGAAAATACTTATTTGCCAGTTGAAAAAACTATAATTAAAAATTCACCTTTAATTGATTCTTTGTGGTTGTTAATAATTTTAGCGATATCTTTAACTTCAGAATGGTTCATTAGAAAATACAACGGATTACTATAATTTAAAAACTTCAAAAATGATTAGTTTAAAAAGTATTCAAACAGAAATTGATGCCAGTTATTTGTATAATATACTTGCTGAAAACGAGGAAGATGAAGCCGTTGCAGAAGTTTTTAAACAAATGAGTGAAATTGAACACAGTCACGCTGTGGCCTTTATTCAGAAAAATAATTTAACAGCAACTGATTTGCCATCGCCTTCTTTTCGTGCTAAAACACTTCATAAAATAGGAAAGGTTTTTGGTTACGATTATGTTTTAGGCGTTTTATTGGATACTGAAAAAAGTATATCTAATTCGGTTATTGGTGCTAGAAAAAAATACAGTTCGGCTCAATCTATATCAGATACAGCTCATGTTACTATTTTAAAAAATATTTTAAATATAAATACCAAAGTGTCTGGCTCCAATCTAGCACGTTTTGAAAAAAGACATCGTTCAGTAGGAGGAAATGCCTTAAGAGCTGCCGTTTTGGGTGGAAATGACGGATTGGTATCCAATTTTAGTTTGGTAATGGGAATTGCTGGCGCCACTAGCGGGCAAAGTGAAGTACTGCTTGCGGGAATGGCTGGTTTGTTAGCAGGCGCTTTATCTATGGCTTTAGGAGAATGGATTTCTGTTAAAAGTTCACAAGAATTGTACGAAAACCAAATGCAGTTGGAAATGGACGAATTAGAAAACAATCCTGAAGGAGAGCGAAAAGAAATAGCCTTAATTTATATGTCTAAAGGCATACCGCAAGACCAAGCCAACCAAATGGCTACTGATATTATTTCCAATAAGGAATTGGCACATCAATTTTTAATTAAAGAAGAATTGGGTATAAATGCAGAAGATTTAAAAGGTTCGGCTATGGAAGCGGCTATAACATCGTTTGTGCTTTTTGGTATTGGTGCCATAATTCCGGTTGCGCCATTTTTCTTTTTTGGTGGAATGAAAGCGGTACTAATTAGTACTTTATTAAGCGCTGTTGGTTTATTTTTAATAGGTGCTATAATTACCTTGTTTACAGGTAAAAGCATATGGTATTCAGGTTTTAGACAAGTGTTATTTGGTTTGTTAGCCGCTGCAATTACTTTCGGAATTGGAAAACTAATTGGTGTATCGGTTATTGGGTAATTTTATTTTCTGATATTTTTTATTTTTTAAAATGTAAGATGCTGTTTGATAAACAGCTATTGTTTCATTTTTCAATTGTATATCTATTTTTGTTTTCGGTTTTTCTTCGTAAATAATGCTGTATTTAGTGCCTAATGTTTCGTTTTTTTGTTGAATTAGATCAAATTGTTTTAATTTTTTTTGAGGTGAAATTATAGTTAAAACATTATCTTTTATATATCCTAAATCTTGATAGGTAGCTATGAAAGCCCGCGGAATATAATTTGTTTTTAGTACATCTTTTCCAAAAAACTTAGATTCATATTTAAAGCTTAATATTCCTAAAACTGTTGGCATTAAGTCAATTTGAGAAACCAATTTATCAATCTTTTGTGGTTCAATAAATCCAGGGGCATATATAAACGCAGGAATTCTGTATTTATCCATTGGTAATTCTGTTTTTCCCGAACTTGAGGCACAATGATCTGCAATAATTACAAAAACAGTGTTTTTAAACCAGGTTTGTTTTTTAGCCATTTCAAAAAATTGTTTCAAAGCATAGTCGGTATACATAACTCCACCTTCTCTTGATTTTGCAGTACCTGAAATACTAATTTTTCCTTCTGGATAAGTAAATGGACGATGATTACTTACTGTCATCCAATGATTAAAGAAAGGCTTTCCTGTTTTAGCATCTTCATTCATAACTTGAATGGCCTTTTTAGCCATATCTTCATCGCAAACGCCCCAAATATTTGAAAATGAAATTTCGTTTGTTTTTAAGTCTGATTTGTGGATTACATCATATCCGTTTCCTCCAAAAAAGTCTTGCATATTATCAAAATAAGCATCGCCACCGTATAAAAATTTTGTAGTATATCCTTTTGATTGAAATACACTTCCTGTTGTAAACTTGTTTTTATTATCTTTTCTTTTCACAACACTTTCACCAGGAGTAGGTGGTAAGCACAATGTAACCGCTTCTAAGCCTCTAACTGTTCTGTTTCCAGTTGCATACAAATTGGTAAAAAACAAACTTTCTTCCGCTAATTGATCTAAGAAAGGCGTAATGTTGTTTTGATTTCCATAATGTTTCATGAATTCTTCACTTAAGCTTTCTACGGTTATTAATACAACATTTTTCTTAGTTTCTATTCCGTCCGATGTAATAGAAGTACTATTTTGATTGTAATTTACTCCAATAATTGTGTCAAACTGAGCCAATTCTTCATTAGAAAGTGTTTCATAAAATTCAAAGAAATCTAATTCACTATTTGTAAATGCTTTATAGAATTTTTGAAGGCCATTACTTTGTAATTCATTTGCAAACACATTTGAACTATTTTGTTGAGTTGTAATACTAGGAAGGATAAACAAAGCGCCACCAACCAATAATAATTGTACCCCAATGATTTTTAGTTTATTTGAAAAATCGGGTAAATAATCTAAATATGTTTTTGATTTTTTGATAAGTATAAAAGTAGCCGCGAAAGCTAAAATTCCAACCGAAGCAAAAAGCGGCACTACGGGATAAGATTCCATGATGTTTCCAATAACGGCATTGGTATACACTAAATAATCTACGGCAATGAAATTGTATCTCACCCCAAATTCATTCCAAAAAAAGAATTCGCTAACTGCATTTTGTATGATTAATAAAACAAATAAGAAAATGGTTAAAGAAAATAAAGCCAAACGGATTGATTTTCTATATTTTTCAGTAAACAATAAGGCTGCAAAAAATATCGTTTTTAAACTTACAAAAGCAATTCCTATTTCTGGTAATACGCCTCCGTATTCGCTTAAAATACTTTTTCCAGAAAGAATGTAAAGTAGTAGTGCTACAAATACGCCTAAAATTATATATCCATAAGGTTTTTTATATTTAGAATTAGATAAAAATATAAGGTAGAGCCATAAAATTGTTCCAAAAATTATATAAATAAACAAATCGGACAATAAGCCAAGACCAAATATTTTACTAATTTCAAGAATAGAAAATTTACTTTGTGTGATAGGATGAAATAGTAAAACTAATCGGGTTAAAAAGCTTACAATCAAATAAAAAATCGCTATATTTGTGTATACTAAATGATGTTTTAGAATGCCTTTCATTGGTTTGGAATTTTGTCCAAATATACAATAAATTAACTTTAAGTTAACTTTAAAATAATAATTAAAAACACAACATTATGAACGATGCACATTTACACATGGTGGTGAACCACTTTCCAATTATTGGAACAATTTTTGGATTAGGAATTTTAATTACAGGTATTGTAATGAAAAAAAACGTTATTAAAAATGTAGCGTATGTACTTTTTTGTATTTCGGCTATTTTTGGCTTTGCGAGTATGTTTACTGGTGAAGGTGCCGAAGAAATTGCTGAAAAATTACCGTCTGTAACAGACCAAATTATTCATGAACATGAAGAAATGGCTGAAAAATTGGCTTTAGTTTTATATGTTTTAGCTGGAATTTCTTTAGTTGGATTATTTTTGAATCTTAGAAATCATGCTAAAGCTAGCTTAGTATCGTATTTTGCTTTCGTAATTGCTTTAGTAGCTGTGTTTATTGGAAAACAAACGGGTACAACTGGTGGCGAAGTTCGTCATACAGAAATTAGAGCTAACACAACCGTTGGAACTAATTTAGAAACTAATACGACCGGAGAAGCGGACGAAGATTAAATCATAGTTTCATATTTTTCAAAATACCAATTTTTTTAAATTGGTGTTTTTTTTGTTACTTTCCGATACAGAAATATTAAACTATTTATTTTAAAGACCGTTTTTGATTTGAGGTACAAATGAGGTACAAATGAATGAAAATTTAATTTTATAATTCCTTTAAAGAAAAGACATATACAAACAACAATTGATTTTTTTTTATTTCATTGCAATGGTTGTTTAGATGTTAACTTAGAAGTATATATAGTTCTTAATAATTCAAATTCAATCCTAAACCAGCTCCCATATCGCTATCATAATGTACACGGGCACTAAAATTTCTTGTAAAAATGTATTTTACATCAGCCATGTATTCAAAGTCTGAATTCCACATAGCACCCATTCGCACCCTTTTAGAAACAGGAATGTCTTTTCGCTCAAATTGTAATCTGAAATTACCGTCATTAAATACTTCTGCTTGTGCTTTAATAAGCATGGGCAAAGTATATTCAAGACCTGCACTGAAAACACCTCGTTTGTCTTTTGTATCTTCTTGACCAAAAAGATTTCTTTCGTGTTCGTCTATCCCCATTTTTCTATAACGCCAATCAAAACCAATAAATGGCATTATCCATTGCATTTTTCCTACATATCTTCCAATATGGGTTTCAACTTCATAACCGTGATGCTCTTGGTAACCTAAACGCCATTCTGTTCCAATATTCCAACGTGTGTTTCCTAACATTGCTTCACCATCATTTCCATTTGTAGCAAAATCATTTTCTGCCATAAAATGAAATTTTCTATCATCGGCAAATAGTTTTCTTTGCGCTAACTTATGATTAGGAATTAGAGGATTTGGAGCTTGGTTTTCATAAGTAAAAATCCTTCCCATTCCTGCCATCATATGATAAAGAATGTGACAATGAAAAAACCAATCGCCTTCTACATTCGCATTGAACTCAATTACATTGGTTTCCATTGGCATTAAATCCATTATGTTTTTTAAAGGTGCATAATCTCCCTGACCATTAATAATTCTGAAATCGTGACCGTGCAAGTGCATTGGGTGACGCATCATTGAACCATTATAAAGTGTAATTCTTACATTTTCGCCTTTCTTTATCAGTATTTTATCAATTTCAGAAACAACCTTATTATCTAAACTCCAAACATAACGGTTCATATTTCCAGTTAATTCAAAACGTAATTCTTTAACTGGTGCATTTTTTGGTAAAGTTGTTTTATCTGTGGCTTTTAACATTGCATAATTAAGCGTTGTGATATTAGATAACGCATTTGCATTGTATTGATTTTGATTGGAATTATTATCTTCCATTTTCATAGTATGCTTGTTTTCTGTTTTTGAAACACCAGTTATTTCTGGATACATCACTACATTCATATCCATTTGGTTCAATGACATTTGCATTCCCATATCGTCCAAATCTCCATTCATTTTCATCATACCGTTCATCATTTTCATACCTTCAAAATATTTCAATTTAGGTAAAGGAGAAATCAATTGTTTGATACCATTTCCTAAATATAATGATGCCGATTTTGTTCTATCTTCAGGGGTAGCTAAAAACTCATAGGAAGTATTATCTGCTGGAATTGTAAATATAATATCATAAGTTTCAGATACCGCAATTAACAATCTATCAACTTCAACTGGTGCAACATCGTTTCCATCACTGGCAACTACAGTAATTTTACCGCCTGCATAGGTTAACCAAAAATAAGATGATGCACCACCATTAGCAATACGAAGTCTAACTTTATCACCACCTTTGAATTGCGATAATTGACTTTCATTTTTACCATTTATAAGAAACTTTTCATAATATACATCACTTACATCCATAGCATTCATACGTTTCCATTCATTTGCAACCTTTGTTTTGAAATGACCTTGCTTTATGGCTTCCGTATAGCTTTGTGTTGTTCCTTTTTTAATAGCAAACCAATCGGTAGCATTATGCAACATTCTATGAACATTTTCGGGCTTTAAATCAGTCCATTCGCTTAAAATTATTGGAACAGTAGGTAAATCATCTATTCCTTTTCGGAATGTTTTATCATTTTGCTTTTTGTTCATAATAAACATTCCATACATTCCGATTTGCTCCTGTAAGCCTGAATGACTGTGATACCAATGCGTTCCATTTTGTATGATTGGAAAAGTGTATTTATGAGTAGTACCAGGTTTGATTGGCATTTGTGTTAAATTAGGTACACCATCTTCTTTATTAGGTAAAAATAGTCCGTGCCAATGCAAAGAAGTTTCTTCTTTCAATTCGTTATGTACATAAATTTCGGCAATATCACCTTCAGTAAATGTAAGTGTTGGCATAGGAATTTGACCATTAACTGCAATAGCTCTTTTTTCTTTTCCAGAATAATTTACAATTGTATCACGCACGTATAAATCATATCGTACAATATTTTGAGAAAACAAAGCTTGAGTAGTCAAAAGTAATACTACTATTTGCAACAGTTTTTTTGAAAGAATGTTTTGTATATCCATTTTAATAGTTTCATTTTTAAATTAGGTGGATTATCATTAATCCGCTCATTATAATCATTAAAGCATTTTCAATGATTGTTACGGTACTCATTGGTAAATTGAATATTACTCCTAAACATGCGCATTGAATTTTCTTTTTATTTAGTACAGATTGTAATACTCCAATTATACTAACGCTCATTACTAAAAATGTACCGCTATTTGTTATCAAGGGATTAAAACCAGTAAGAAAAGCTAAACCGAGTATTAACTCTGTAAAAGCATAAATGTATGCCCAAATTGGAATTTTCCTTGCTACTACATCGTACATGACATAACTCTCTGCAAACCCTTTTAAATTAAGCAATTTGAAAAAAGAAAACACTAAAAAGAAACCTGCCATAAAATGTTGCATTGCTTCCCTTAAATTGAAGTCTACATTTTTTTGTTGTATTAGAATTGTTATCAAACTAATGTAGAAAAAAATCAATAAAATTGGTTTATAGATTTCTAACCACGATTTAGCCTGTTCTTCAATTTCACTATGATTTACAGCAGAAATTTGACATTTATTGTCTAATGCTTTTTGAAAATCTGATAATACAATATGCTTATCCATTGTAATTGTTGCTGAATTAGTATCTTTTGAAACTTCAACACTTGTTACATTTTCAATTGTAAGCAAAGCTGATTTTACTTTAGCTTCGCAACTACTACAAGTCATTCCTGTTATTTGATATTGGTGTGTCATAATCTTGAATTTTAATTGTTAAAAATTATAATACAAAGTTCTGAAATTACGAGTTCATCAATGTTGTGAAATTTTGGGTAAGAATTGTAATATTTATAAATCTTCTATTTGTTTTCTCTTTTTGTCTTTTAGTTGTTTGTAATGTGATGGCGAAAAACCAGTTGTTTTTTTAAACTGATTACTCAAATATGCCACACTGCTATAATTAAGTTGAAAAGCAATTTCGCTTAATGTTAATTCATCATAGACCAATAACTCTTTTACTTTTTCAATTTTTTGACTAATAAAGTATTTTTCAATAGTAACATCTTCCACTTCTGAAAACAAATTACTAAGTGAAGAATAATCTTGTGATAACTGATTTGATAGATATTCCGAAAGATTAGTTGAGAGTTCATTGTTTTTCTGATGTACCAAATCAATAATTAAAGTTTTAATTTTTTCAATTATTTTACTTTTTTTATCATCAATCAATTCAAAACCAAAATTTTCTAAAGCTATTTTAATTTGATTTTTCTGCTTTGCATCAATGTTGGCTTCAAGTTCAACTTCTCCTAAATCAATTACATTAGCATTAAAACCTAACTTTTCAATTTCAGTTTTAACTACCCACCTACATCGGTCACAAACCATATTTTTTACATAAAGCTTCATTAATTAATAGGTTGCTTTAATTGTACCACAATTTAACATTTCAGAACCATAATATGGATTTCTTATTTCTTTTATTTCACTAATCCAAATACCGCCTTTACCGTCATTATACATTGGACAATAATCTTGATATAATTTTTGCTTAGCTCCAAACATTTTAATCAAATCATTCATATTTTTACTAAGCATAGCAAAACGTTCTCTTTGATGTTCAATTTTGCCAGTATTGTTTTTTATATGTTCTGTATTTTGTTTGGCTTCAGTAACAATTTTTAAATAGTCCTTTTTTTGATTTGATGTTAAATCATTAGTGCCAGTTGTATTTAAAGTTTTGAATAAAATTTTTCCTGCATTTGCGGCACCATTAGAATCATCCTTCGTCAATGAATTTTTAATTTTCAAATAGTTTGTAACTATTTCGCTTATTGAAAACGTAGTTGTAACTGTTTTTGTTTCAACAACATTTTTTTTAGTTTCATTGCTTGGTAATTTTGTACTATCCTTATCAACATGAGTTCCGTCATTGTGGTTCTCAGATTGAGCAACAGGTTCAGTTAATTCCATTCCACATTTTGAACAATCTTCTCCTTTTTTCCCAGTGACTTCTGGGTGTATTGAACAAGCAAATATCTCATTTGAATTTAAAGAAGTTTTGTTTTCCGTTTCTTTAGTTTTATGATTGCAAGAAACTAAAGTGATTGCTAAAATAGCAGTTAAAAAAAGTGTTTTCATATGTATATTTTTAAATTATTTTTTACTCTTTAAGTCGAAAAAAGTATAGTATAGGTTGAAATAAAAGCCATTTGGAGCAGAACGAATCATAGAACTTACTAACTCTTGACGGTATGCAAAATCCAAACGTGCTTGACTATTAAAAATGAATTGTACTGCTGGCATTACATCCAAATATGATTTACCATTTTCATTAATAGTTTGTCCAACAAATTCAACCATTAAATTAATATTTGTTTGCTTATAATTGGTGTACTTTTTTGGGTACATCAATTTACCAAAAGAAAGTGTATAATTAGTTGCATTATCACCAATATTATCCGGAAATGGATAACTTGGTTTGTTATCTAAAGCTTTCTCAAAACTTATTGAAGAACTTATTGCAACTTTTTTAATCAATTTTGTAGCTATTAATCCTGTTTCAAAACCTGAATTGTGTCCTAAAATTTCAATCTGTTCTTGATGAATGTCGGCATTATTGAAACTATATCTACCATAAGCTGCTAATCGGAAATGACTATTTAAATCATCTGTAGAATAAAAACGATATTTCGTATAAAAACTACCACCTTCAGTAACTAATTGGCTATTTCTATTACTCACAAAAGCAGAAGCACGAAACATTATATTTTTATTTAATCCATATGATACTTCGGGCATAAAATGATAATTATAACCTGATTTCATTTCCTCTTTAAAAAGTGACTGCATTACATTAACTCCAAGTGAATTTGCGGGAACATTGCTTGCAGGGTCGGTAATTACAAATAATTCTTGACTATAAATATTTTGGCAATATATCGCAATGAAAAACAAAAAAACTTTTCTCATTAGTTTAAAATTTTAATATGAAAATCATCTTCGCTATTTGCAACATAAGTTGCAATACCTTTATATGATTTAGATAATTTTTTAAACTCTTTTTCTGTAACATACCCTTTGTCAACTATCTGAAATTGAACTTCCGTAGCGTTATTTTTTTTCTCATTAACTAAAATGTAAGGACTTTTACTAATAGTTTCAGATTTTGCAGTTATTATTAATGAGCCAATGAAAAAACCTGCTTTTTCTACTTTTTCTTTAAATGTTTTTGGACTTAATTCATTTCCTTCTTTAAGTGTTACAGTGAATGTATTTGTATTTAAATCTGTTTCAACATTTGTTACTTCAGGTAATGCTTTTAGTTGTTTGTTAATCGCATTTGAACACATTGAACATGTTAAACCAGTTGCTCTAATTTCAGCTTTTACAATTTGTGCGTTACTTTTTATCGAAAACATCAAAATCATTGATGCAACCATTATATAAACTTTATTTATTTTTTTCATTTTACTTTTCTATTAATTTTATTATTTCCTCTTCTGTTGGATTTTTTGCAATTAGAATACCTTCTTGATTAAACAAGTATTTTGAAGGCAATTCATCAACACCAAATTGTACAGCTGTTTCAGCATCAAAACCTTTGGAATCTATCAATTGAGTAAATTTAATTTTATCTTTTTCAACAGCTTTAAGCCATTTATTTACATCTGTATCAATTGAAATTCCTATAATTTCAATTTTATCTGAACTCACTTCATTATATAACTTGACTAATTTTTTATTACCCAAACGGCATGGTGCACACCAAGATGCCCAAAAATCAATAAGTATATGTTTTCCTTTAAAAGATGTAATATTTATATCTTTATTACTACTGCTTTTCAATGTAATTGACGGTATTGAATCGCCAACATTAATTTGTGCAGTAGCCATATTAGCAATTAAAAAAAACGCAAAAACTATTCTTCTCATTTTAGATTATTTAATAGTTTCAACTGTTTTTCCACAACTTAACATCATTGAACCATAGTAAGGATTTTTTATTGTATTTTCTTTACTTAACCAATTTGCACCTTTACCATCATTATACATTGGACAGAATTGAAAGTAAACTGGTACATCATATTTTGCAACTTTTAACAATGCATAAATATCTTTTGATAATGTTGTAAAATGTTCACGTTGATGCTTAATGTCTTTTGTATCTGCAATGTGTTCAGAATCTTCTTTAATTTGATTTAAAACTTTCATCCAAACAACGTGTACATCCATTTCTAATTTTTCCATTATAACATTGCTGATTGCTGTAAATAGCTCCTTTGAAGCAATTGAAGTAGCATTACCATCTGAAGAAATCATAGCATCTTTTACAACAAAATAATTATCAAAAACAGCTTTAAGTTGGTTTACTTCTTGAACTTCTGTTTTTGGTGTTTTTGTATGGTTACCGTGATTATTATGATTTTCAGTAGTTACATCAGTTTTAGTTTCTTCTTTAACAGGAACTTTTGCTACTCTGTCATACTGACAACATCCGTGAAGATTATTATAAACATCATCAGGCGCAAGAAACTTATCACTATCATAACCAGCTAATGCAATTCTCTTTAGTATTTCGTCCTGATTAGTTTTAGTTGTATCATAAGTTAGAGTTGCCATTTGAGTTTCTTGATTCCAGTCAACTTTAGCAACTTTTTTAATAGTTCCTACTTTTTCAATATTGGTTTCGCACATTCCACAGTTACCATAGATTTTCACTGTTTCTGTTTTTGAATTTTTTATTTGTGCATTGATTGTAAATGATAGCAATACGAAAGTTGCAACCATTATATTTTTAAATGAATTTTTCATTTTAATAATGTATTAGTAATCAAAGTATTTCACTTTGATTGATTGATAAAAATAAATTTGAATAAATAGCAGTTTGGAAATAAAAGTTAATGCAATACAATAATTGTAAAGCAAAAATTATTCATTAAACTGTTTGAAAATTATAGCTTATAGCTAAGGATTTGACACAATAATGGCTGTCAAAAAATGAATTTAGCTTATTTTAGGTATTAGCCAAATTGAATGAAAACCATCTGAAATTGATGGAGTTGTGTATGAAAATTTAACTTTCTCTATTGAAGAATAACGAATAAAGTTAATTTTAAAAATAATTTCTGGTAAAAAACTTACTGAAGAAGAAGAACAAGTTGAAGAACAACCACATTTTGAATGACCACAATCACCTTTACATCCTTTATCTTCCTTGCTTTTAGAACTGTCGTTACCACAACAACACTTTTTCTCTGTCTCTGTAGATGAAACCTCTTTTTTACAAGTGTGTTTCAAATTATCACTACCACAAGCCATAGCAGTATCAGGCATAAAGAATATGCTTAAAAGAACTACTAATATGATGTGGTATTTTTTCATTTGAAAAATGATAATACAGCAAAGTTAATAAAAACTTATTATTTAATAATAAAATGATGTTAAAATTTCATTCTCTGTACTCTTACCGCATTTAAGATAGCTAATAACGCTACACCAACATCTGCAAAAACAGCTTCCCACATTGTAGCTAAACCACCTGCTCCAAGAATTAAAACTATTGCTTTAACACTAAATGCTAAAATAATATTTTGCCAGACTATTTTCTTGGTTTGTTTGCCAATATTTATAGCAATTGGGATTTTACTTGGTTTATCGTCTTGAATAACGACATCGGCAGTTTCTATTGTAGCATCGCTTCCTAAACCACCCATTGCAATACCTACGTTACTTAAAGCAACTACTGGCGCATCGTTTACACCATCACCAACAAATGCTACCGTTTCATTTTTAGCAATGATTTCTTTGACTTTGTTTACTTTATCTTCGGGAAGCAAATCTCCGAAAGCGTTTGTAATTCCGAGTTTTTGAGCTACAAATTGTACTACTGTATTTTTATCACCACTTAGCATTGTGGTTTTTATACCTAAGGCTTTTAGTTTGTCAATGGAGATTTGTGCATCTTCTTTGATGCTGTCTGCAATAGTTAAATAACCAACAAATTTTTTATCATATGCAACCGCAATTAAGGTATAAACTATACTTGAAGGGTCAATATCATAAGTAATAGAAAATTTATCCATTAATTTAAAATTACCCACTAATAATTCTTTTCCGTTTATGTTTGCTTTTAAACCGTGTCCTGAAATTTCTTCTACATCTTTAAGCTGAATTGTACTATCAATATTTCCAACAAATTGATGAATGGCAGTTGCCACTGGATGTGTACTTTGACTTTCTAAAGCATTAACCATTTGCAGTATTTCATCTTTATTAAAATCGGAATTAAAAACGACTTCTTGAACTTTAAAAACTCCTTCGGTCATTGTACCAGTTTTGTCCATTACCACATTTTGAATAGAAGCCATTACATCGAGAAAATTACTTCCTTTAAACAGAATTCCGTTTTTAGAAGCTGCTCCAATTCCGCCGAAATAACCTAACGGAATACTAATTACTAATGCACAAGGGCAAGAAATAACCAAGAAAATTAACGCACGATATAACCAATCATTAAACTGATAATTTTCTACAAAAAACATTGGTAAAACACATATTGCAATTGCCAAAGCAACTACAATTGGTGTATATATTTTTGCGAATTTTCTAATAAATAATTCTGTTGGTGCTTTTTTAGCTGTAGCATCTTGCACCATTTCGAGTATTTTTGACAGTTTACTATCGGTATAAGCGGTTGTAACTTTAACTTGACAAACAGAATTAAGGTTTATCATTCCTGCTAAAACAGTTTCGCCTTTTGCTTTCGTATCTGGTTTACTTTCGCCTGTAAGTGCTGCTGTATTAAATGAAGCTGTATCTGAAAGTAATTCGCCATCTAAACCTAATTTTTCACCTGCTTTGAGTTGAATAATATCTCCAATTTTTGCCTTTGATGCTTTGATTGTTTTAGCCACATTATTTTCTAAAATAGTAACTTCGTCTGGTCTTTGGTCGAGTAATGTTTTGATGTTTGCTTTTGCTCTTTGAACTGCCAATGTTTGAAATATTTCTCCAATAGCATAAAATAACATTACAGCTACACCTTCAGGAAATTCAGCTATTGCAAATGCTCCTATTGTTGCAATTGACATTAATAGAAATTCTGAAAATACATCACCTTTTCGAATGCTTTCAAACGCTTCTTTAACTACTGGAATTCCAACAGGAATATAAGCTACAATATACCAAACTATACGTACCCAACCAGTAAACCAAGATTGTGTAAAATAGTTGTCAAAACCAATAGCAACCATTAATAAAACGAAACTTATTATTGCTGGTAAAAACATTAGAAAGGTTGATTTCTCCTCTCTTGAATGGTCGTGGTTGTGTCCGTCATCATCGGAATGATGTTCCGTACTTTGATTTATTTTTTCTTCAAACGAGCAACAAATTTGTTTTCCATTTTTGTCATAAATGTGCTGATGTTCCATAATGTAATTGTTATGAATTAGAATTTAATATTTCTTTAATATCTTCGGGTATTTCAATCACCTTTAAAGGTGGCACATTTGCACCACCTGTATTACCTACTGGAATTTGACCAACAAATGATTTTACACCTCCTACCAATAATCGTGGTATTTGACCAATAATTTCTTTTGAACTTTTTATCTTAATGCCAAATTGTAACATTTTCCAATGTACAAATGTGTGTTCACACGGAAATTTTTGTGCAATAATATGCGCTCGTTCTAAATGATACCAAGCATTCTGCAAATTATCTTTTTCTAAATTATCCTTAAATGCTTCTAACTCTTTTTGATAAAAAGGAATTAGTTTATTTGGCATTTTAATATTGAATTCCATTACTATGCTTTACAACAACCGTCTAAACTTTCATAAGCTTCTGGGTCAGCTTTTACATCATCTGCATCATAACCTAACTTAGAAATACCTTCTTTAATGGCTTGCAAAGTAGTTTTCTTTGAATTGTAATAAATAGTAAAAGTCATTGCTTTATCGTCTAACTCATACATTTTAACCCCTTTAATTTTAAGCATTTCAGTTTTGAATTTTTGTCCACAAGTTTCACATTCTTTACAATGGTCGCAATGTAAAAATGTTTTTATTACTACTTTTTGAGTTGTTTTCTGTGCTGAAACAAAATTTGAAAAGAAAAATAATGATACAGCTAAGACTAATGATTTTAAAATTGAATTCTTCATGTTTTATTTATTAGATTAATGATTATGTCCGTCATGGTTCTCTTTTGAATGGTCGTGTCCTTCGTGATTTTCTTTTGAATGGTCGTGACCTTCGTGACTATCAGCTTTGGCTTCAATTAATTCCATTTTGCAAACAGGACAGTTTCCTTTTTTATCGTACGTTTTACCTTTTTCACAATCCATTGGACATTCATAAGCTAATTTGTGAGCTTCTCCTTCTTTGTGATTATGTCCTTCGTGTCCAGTTGTAGCTTCTGAGTTTTCTTTTTTGTTACAAGAAACTGTACTAAATGTTGCAATAGCAAAAGCTATTATTAAAATTGATTTCCTCATTTTTTATGTTTATTAAAGTTAAATTATTAATGTTCATGACCGCCGCCACCTTCACTTTTCAGTAAATGACTTTGAATGTAGTAAGCTCCTTTTAAGACAATTTTTGCGTTTGGTTCAATTTTTTGAAGCAATGTTACTTGAGTATATCCTAATTGTGAAGTTCCTGTTTTCACTTCAATACGTTGGAAGTGAAATGTTTTTCCTTCTGCTTCTTCGTGCTTGTCTCCATCTTCGTGATTATGTCCGTCTTTTTCATCGTGAGCTACTTCTTCTTTATGACCTTCTTCTAAAACAAAAACAAATTCTCTACCATCTGCTTTTATAATTGCTTCCGATGGTAAAGCTTTAACTGTATTTGCTCCTGCATCGATAAGTGCATTTACATACATTCCTGGTATTAATTTTTGTTGAAAGTTTGAAATATCAGCGTGTACGGCTACCGATTTTGTTTCATTTTCGAATGATTTACCCACACTAAATATTTTTCCATTAATTTCTTTATTACCTTGATTAGTTAGGATAAAACGAACATTTTGACCTTGTTTTACTTTGAATAAATCTTTTTCGTACACCAATAAATCTACGTGTAATTTAGAATTATCAACTATATTCATTAAGGGTTTACCTGCTTCTACATTACTACCAATTTTAATATAAATTTCTGTAATATTTCCTGAAATTGGAGCTATAACAGGAACAGTTGCAGTTGTGTTTCCGTTACCACTAATGTGCAAAGTGTTCAATTGCTTTTGTAATGAATTAAACCTTGCTCTTTCAATTTCATAATCTGATTTAGTTTTTTGAAAAACTTTTTTAGAATTTACTTCTTCATCACTTAATGTTTTTTGTCTTTCAAATTCTAATTTTAGAAACTCTAAATTACTTTTTGAAGTTAGATATGCTTCTTGAATTTTAGTAAATTCAGGACTTTCAATTGTAGCAATAGTTTGTCCTTTACTTACTCTTTGTCCTTCGATTACATTTATTGTTTTTACAATTCCTGTAGTAAAAACAGATACATCAGCTTGATTTTGTGGTGGCAACTTCGTATAGCCGTTAGCCTTAATTACTTCACTTAAATTTTTATCTGAAAAAGTACCTAATTCTATACTTGATGCATTAAACTGAGCTTCATTTAATTCAACTTCTTTAATTGCTGTTGGCTCTTTTTCTTCAGAGTGACTTTCTTCTGTATGAGCTTCACCATCTGTATGTACGTGTCCATCGCCTTCAGTATGACGCAAAGAAAAATATAAAATAATAGCAAGGATTATTGCTCCTACTATTGATGCATATATTATATTCGATTTTTTCATTTTACTTTTTATTATTGATTGATACTGTATTGAATTGTAATTATAGTTTGATTGTAATTATAAATCGCTTCGCTATAATTTAATTGAATTTGACTTGCTGTTTCTAAACTTTGAACATATTCCACATATGAAATATCACCGTTTTGATATGCTTTTGTTGCATTTTTAATTATTAAATTAGCATTTGGCACTGCTGTATTTTTATAATAATCAATTAATGAAGCATATGTAGCTAATTGCTCAGATTGTTGCTCTAAATGACTCTTAAATTGCTGATTTATATAATCGGCATTTTTCTGTTCTCGTTCAATATTTGTTTTTGCAGATTTTGCTCTTGCAATACTACTACCTGCAAATATTGGAACAGACAAACCAATTACAACACCTTGAAATTGAGGTGTGCTATTATAATATGTTGGTGATCCGTTTACATCTTGATTACCAGTTATTGACTGCAAAAAGTAACCTAATGAAAAATCTGGAGACAATGCTGATTTTTCTACTTTATGATTGGCTTGTGCTATTTTAACTTGTTGATCTGCTAATTGAACAATTGGATTTTGTTTTACCATTGAACTATCAACTTTCGCCATAGCAGGATAAGGAACAAATGAAGTATCCGTTGCTATAAATTCGGTTTTTAAATCTAAAATTGCTTTTAGTTTTGATTTTTCAATGGCGATTTGTGTTTTATTGTGCTTTATTTTTTGTTCTAATTCTTGTTGTTTCGCTAATGCAATTGTTTTTTCTAAAGCATTTGTTTCACCTGTTTGAAATTTTAGATTGGCTGACTTTACAAATTTTTGCATCACTGTATTTTGTTTTTCTAAAACAGCATTTTGTTTTTCATAAAACAATAAAGTATTCCAAGATTGCCTAATAGAATAAGTCACTTCTTGTTTTGAAACACCTAATTTCGTTGCGCTTGCATTACTATATGCTGCAAGTAAACTTCTTTTAGCACTTATTTGAAATGGATTAAAACTTTGACTGATTCCAAAATTTTTGTCTTGAGCTTGTGAATTTATCTGTCCAAATGTTCCTGACAATTCCGTTTTAGGAAGTTCAAATGCAGTTTTTTGCAATTGTGTTTGCATTTTTACTTCTAATTCTGAAGCTTGAATACTTTGATTATTTTTTAAGCCTATTTCAAGCGCTTGTTTTAAATCAAGTTTCTGAGTTTCCTGTGCATTTGCTCCGAATATCCCAAATAAAAATGTAATTACTAAAGCCGAATTATTCATAGTTTTTCTTTTGATTTTAATGCCTTTCTCAAAATACAAATACAGAATTGGAAGGACAATTAATGTAAGTAAAGTGGCTGTTATTAACCCACCTATAACAACAGTTGCTAATGGTTTTTGAACTTCTGCACCAGCACTACTACTAATTGCCATTGGTAAAAATCCAAGTGAAGCAACAGCAGCGGTTAATATAACAGGTCTTAATCTTACTTTAGTACCTTCTTTTATTCTGTCATATACATTGTCCACACCTTGCTTTTTAAGTTCATTAAAATATCCAATTAAAACAATACCATTCAGTACAGCTACACCGAAAAGAGCAATAAATCCAACACCTGCCGAAATACTAAATGGCATATCTCGTAACCAAAGGGCAACAATACCACCAATAGCAGATAATGGAATAGCAGTAAATATTAATAATGATTGTTTGATTGATTTAAAAGTAAAATAAAGCAGTACTAAAATTAAACCTAATGCTACTGGTACAGCAACAGAAAGTCGTTTGTTAGCCTCGATAAGATTTTCAAATTGACCACCATAAGTAGTGTAATATCCTTCAGGTAATTTAAGTTTTTCGTCTAATTTAGCTTGAATGGTTTCTACAACCGTTTTTACATCAGCACCACGAACATTGAAACCTACGACAATTCTACGTTTTCCATTTTCACGAGAAATTTGCATTGGTCCATCTTCATATTTTACATCTGCAATTTGTTCTAAAGGTATTTGATTACCTGATGGTAAGGTTACAAATAAAGCTTTTAGATTTTCAATATCTTTTCTACTGTCATTATCTAATCGTACAACTAAATCGAAACGTTTTTCACCTTCATAAACAACACCTGCCGTTTCTCCAGCAAATCCCATTCTGACTACTTTGTTTAAGTCGCCAATTTTTAAACCGTAAAGTGCTAATTTGTCTTTATTGTAACGAATTGTAATTTGTGGTAACCCTGCAACTCGTTCTGCTTTAGCATCAGAAACACCTTCAACACCATTAATTAACTGAACTACTTCTTCACCTTTGCTGACTAACATATCAATATCATCACCAAAAATTTTAATGGCAACATCACTTCTTACACCTGTCATTAGCTCATTAAAACGCATTTGAATTGGTTGAGAAAACTCTGTAAATGCACCTGGAATATCAGACAAAGCGTGTTCCATTTTTTCCATTAATTCCTCTTTGGTTTCAGCTGATGTCCATTCACTTTTATCTTTCAAGAGGATAATCATATCACCTGCTTCAATAGGCATTGGGTCAGTAGGAATTTCAGCCGAACCAATTTTGGTTACTATCATTTTAATTTCAGGAAATTTGTCTCTTAAAATTTGTTCTGCTTTTGTTGTTGCATCAACTTCTTGTGATAAAGAACTACCTGAAGCTATAATCAAATGCGTAGCAATATCACCTTCATCAAGTGTGGGAATGAACTCGCCACCTAATGTGTTAAATAAGACTAACGAACCTATAAATAACGTAATAGCTATACCAATAATAGCAGCTTTAACTCGTAATGCTTTTTCTAAAATTGGCGTATAGAAATTGTAAATGGAATCTATTATTTTATCACTAAAATTCTTTTTATGTCCTGTTTCTTTTTTTAATGCCAAAGCAGACATCATTGGAACATAAGTTAATGACAATATAAATGCTCCTAATATGGCAAATGAAACAGTTTGTGCCATTGGACCAAACATTTTCCCTTCGATTCCTACTAAGGCTAAAATTGGCAGATATACTATCAAAATTATTATTTCACCAAAAGCGGCACTACTTCTAATTTTTGCAGATGCTTTATACACTTCATCATTCATTTCTTGTGGGGTGAGTTTACCTTTATTACTGACTTGGAGTCGATGAATTATTGCTTCTACAATAATAACAGCACCATCAACGATTAATCCAAAATCGATTGCTCCCAAACTCATTAAATTTCCACTCACTCCGAAAAGTTTCATCATTGAAATGGCAAATAATAAAGCTAATGGAATAACCGAAGCTACTACTAAACCTGCTCTCCAATTACCAAGAAGTAATACTAAAATGAAAATTACAATTAATGCACCTTCAATAAGATTGGTTTGAACAGTACTAATGGCTTTATCCACTAAAACTGTTCTATCCATAAACGCCTCAATTTCTACACCTTCAGGAAGTGATTTTTTGATTTGTTCCATTTTTTCTTTGACTGTTTTAACAACTTCACCACTATTTTCGCCTTTAAGCATCATTACCATTCCTGATACTTCTTCGCCTTTTCCATCTTTTGTAACTGCTCCATATCTGATACTACTACCTATTTGAACCTTTGCAACATCACGAATAAGAATTGGAATTCCATTTTGATTTTTAACTACAATTTTATTGATGTCTTCAATACCATTTACCATTCCCACACCACGAATGAAATAAGCATAAGGCTTTTTATCAATGTATGCACCACCTGTATTTTCATTGTTATTTTCTAACGCATCAAAAATTTCGGTAATTGTAGTATTCATACTTTTCAGTTTATCTGGCTGAACAGCAATTTCATATTGTTTAAGATTTCCACCAAGTGTATTCACTTCAGCAACACCTTTTGTCCCAATTAATTGGGGTTTTATAATCCAATCTTGAATTGTTCTTAAATCGGTTGCGTTGTATTTTTCTTCATACCCTTTTTTTGGAAATACTACATATTGGTATATTTCACCCAATCCTGTACTAACTGGAGCCATTTCAGGTGTACCGACTCCTTTTGGTATGGTGTTTTCGGCTTCTTTTATTCGTTCAGTAATTTGTGCTCTTGCCCAATAAATATCTACTTCTTCTTTAAATACTACTGTTACAACACTTAAACCAAAACGACTTATTGAACGAAGTTCAACAATATCAGGAATTGATTTAACTGATTGTTCTATTGGATAAGTGATAAATTGCTCTACTTCTTGGGTTGCCAAAGTAGGTGAACTCGTAATTATTTGTACTTGATTGTTTGTAATATCTGGTAACGCATCAATTGGTAAAGTATATAATGAATAACTACCAACGATAACTAATACGAGTGTAAAAAGTCCAATAATAAATTTATTATTGATACTAAAATGAATGATTTTATCTAACATTTTTATTGTATAATGAATTAATAAACAGATAACTGTTTTTCTTTTTAAGTTACTTAAAAGACACAACTTATTAACCCGAAATTACTCGGGCTTCATTATACTAACTGAGGTGGTTGCCAAATACTTCCGAAGAAATTTGAAAAAGAAGTTGACTTATAAAAAGAAATAGAAGTTTTTATTTCTTGAAATTGTACTAAAAATTGAAAGGATTGTATTTCAAAAAAGCTTAATGTTTGTTGACCACAACAATTGCAAACACAAAAAGGAGAACATAAATCTGTTTCTTCATCGTGTGAGTGATTATGATGTGAGCTTGTTTGTGTGTGTGAAGATTTCACTAAAGCATCATTATGATTATCTGCACAAGGATAGGCAGTAAGCATAATTATATATATTGATAATATGATGTTTAGTATTTTCATTGTTGTAAAAGTAATATTTTTTTACAATAAATAAAAATAATTACGAATTGTGTTTTTTGTTTTATAACTCATGAAGATTAATTTTGCAAATTAATTATATAGTATTGATTTCTCTAAAAACGTCTTCTAAATCATTATTGTAAATCCCTTCAAATTTTAATTGTTCATCAGTTTTGCCTTCGGTCATATCCCATATTTTGGCATTGATTCCTAATGAAATAAGAAATGGTATTTTATTTAGTATTATGCTGACAGCGTTTTCGCTCATATCTGGAATAATCAGTACACTTTTTGCTGACGATTTACACGATGCTAATGTTTGTCGTATTATCGACAACATAATAAATAAAAATATTCAATACCCTAATGTTAATTTTGAATCCGTAAGAGTTAATATTGAAAATGAAATTTTAAAATTACCAATAAAGCAAAAAATGAAATATGTAGGTTTTTAATAAATGCAACTGTCAATAGACTTATAATTTTCCTTTTTTTCTTTGCTTCTACGTTTATTCAATTCACGCGTCAAATAGCCACTCTTTGGTCTTGGTTTGGAATCTTTACTACCTTTCGGTCTGCAAAGTATTGTTCCTTGTACTTTTGTTCTTTTATAAATTAGACTACTTTCAAATTCTGCAAAGGCTGCTAAATTTGGAAATATAATCTCCCCATAGAACTTCTGAAATCGATATCAATCCGATACCATTATCAACTAACTCCTGTATCTCAAGAATAAGTTCTCTTGATGACCTCGCAAATCTATCCAATTTATAAACAATAATAGACGAATACTCTCCCTCACGAAGTTTCATCAACAGTTCATGCTTCACGGGACGAGTTTTGTGACTGCTTTACACTTCTTCATAAAGGTCAAATTTATATGCTAAATCAGAGGTATATTGCAAAAATCTAATCTTTTGATTTTCATTTGTTTACCGACTTTTGGAAACGCGGCAATAGATGGCGACTTGTGATTTGAATCATTAATATTTTCCATAAATTTATGATTTTAATGTTCTATTTAATGCTTTGTAGTTATGCAGAGCATAATTTAAAGCCTTTAAAACGAAGCCTAAAGCAAATAACCCAACAACACCTGCTGCAATGTATATAGTCGTTTTTACATACTTGTCTTTATGCAATTCTTCCTTTAAGATTTGGTTTATACTTCCTATATTAGTCTTTTTCATTTTCTCTTGGGTAAGAAGTTTTAATCACATGATAAATCAATACCAATGCACTTGTTGCAATAACACCGAAAATAATTTTTTCAAACACTTTGTTTTTTCCATTAAGTATTACATTTTGTTTTTGCAAATCTGAAATTGGAGGTGGAATAGGGTTCGCTTCTAATGTTGTGAAATCTATCATTTTTTTATTATTTTAATTTGTTCATTAGTTAAAGTAATAATTACATAGTCATAAACAGCATAGTGGTTTTTCCCATCGTGCTTTTTAACATTATTATGAACGTTAAATGAAAAACCTTTTCCCAAAAGGTACTGCTTGAAAAATATTTTTTCATTTTCTCCAACCATAAGTTCGTTAAGTATTCGGAGGTTAATATGCAAAGGTTTGTTTATAAATGCTGCACTATGTCTCAATTCATTAGCTTTTTTGTTGTAATAAGATATACGGTTAAATGAATTTGCAAAGCGCTGATTAATTCTTTTTGGAACAAATGGTTCACCTGTAAATAAGTCTTTTCTAATCATAATCTATATGTTTTTACTCAAAGATATGATGTAAAATAGACTTACCCAATAGGGTTAAATTGCTTAATTTTGAAAATGTGTTTTAATTTGTTTTAATGTGAATAATAAGTGCATAAAAGTTATTAACAATCGCATTTATTTTATTTTAATACGCGGTGAAATACATTAAGATGATTTTTTTCTAAAATTTAAAATAAAATCTGCGACATCATATTTTTCTCTTTTATCATCAATTGAAGCATTATCTTCTAAATATTTAGAAACTTTAATATCGAAACTCTTTTCAAGTTTTTTAGTTTTTTCCATCCATAAATCATAAGCACCAATATCAGGAAACAAAATGATTTTTCGATTCTTTAATGGTTCTAAATATTTAGATGATAAATTGCTAATACCACCCGTCGCCATCCAAATAAAATCTTGAAAAAACAAACTTGCGATAATTGCTGTTTTTTCGCTCTCTACTAAAGCAATAGGTCTATTCGGATAAATCGGAAGTAAATGTTCGCCAAAAAGACACTTACGGATATTTTCATTTGGTATTTTAAGTTTTTTATGTACCCAAGTTATGTGATTGTATGGAACTTTTATACGTTTGCCACTATCATTATTGTATAACATTATTTTACCAGTTCTAACATTATTATCCTTGTCTATATACCAAAATATATTTGCACCATTCCAATTATTTGAACTTCCAATTTTATATAATTCAATAACACTTTTAGTATCTTCAATTCCGAATTGTACTTTTAAAAAATTTACAAAATTGTTTGCGTAAATATTACTGATGCTTTTGTCTAAGTAGTTTGAAGGTATATAAATAATTTTTTCTTCTCTATTTTGTGAATGGTAATAGCCAATTTCAGTTTTCGATTGTATATTAGGCAGAAATGTTTCTCCGCAAGAATGGCAAAATCCAAATTTTATGAAATCATCAAATGGTACAAATTTCCCATCATTATTTCCCTTTCCACAAGGGCAACTTTTAACATTAAAACGGTTTTTACTATTTAATTTATAATCTGTCATAAAATTAGTCTTATATGTTTGTAATTGCAATCGCCTATATAAGGCCTTACAAGGATACAATCATTGTAAATTGATTTACAAAGTTTCTTTGCAATTACAAACATTGGTTATAGTGCTTATTTTTTGCATAAAAAATATCTCATTACTTTTTCACTTTTATCTTTCTCCAAGAAGCACTCTTGACCATTTTGATTAAGAAGTGTTCTTTTGTTGATGAAAATTTCTTTAAGCCTATCTTCAATAGTTTTTTCAGAAGCATCCAATTCTTCAATAAGTTTGTCCAGCAATTCTCTTCGGGTTAAATAGGTGGAATCTCCTAAATACATTTCCAAAAGTTCACAAACCAACTCCAAATCAGCCTTTTGTTTTTTACCACTCATAACTTCTTGAATATCGTCTTTACTTGCTAAAACCAACCCTTTTTGTTCTTCTGAATATAATGCAAAAAAAGGTTCGTGTCGGGCAGTACTTCTGCATTTTAGGTATCTTATCTTAATTAAATTGGTATCTCTTTGTTTAGTATCTTTTTCATAAGAAACTTGTATGACCGTACTTGCCTTATTCATTAATTCAGTTCCAAAATGCCCTCTTGCTTTTTCGCTTTTTGGATTTTCGTGGATTAAGCATAGAAACACAACATTATGTTCGTTTATTGCTACATTCATTAAATCTATCAACTCCATACTCTTATCAGTTTTATTGAAGTCTTCAATACAATCTGTTGAAACATCCAGAACAATAAAGAGTGGATTTTCGGTTTCTTGTTTTAATAATTTTAGGTACTCATCTAAAACTGCAAATCTTTCTTTACGGGTTATTTCTAATAGAGATATGTATTTAAAATTTTCGGGATGGTCTTTTTTGTCATACCCTGCTTTAATTTGAATACATTGTAAAGCGTAAGGAAATTGCTCCGATTGGTTTCTTTCAGTATCTACGTATACAACAGTATTGTTTGCTTCAAAGTTTTCCCGTTTGTAGCCTAATAATTCTTTGTTAAATCCGTTTCGCTTTAACATAGCAGCACATATAAATTCGGCTAATCTACTTTTGTGAACACCTGCTTGTCCCTGTATAACATTGATTGTGTGCGGAAATATTATAGCATTATCATTTTGCCTTAATATTGGGTCTGCAAATCGTATATCGCTTTCTTTTATTTTTTTAATTTTTTCTGTTGTCAACATTATTTTTGATAACGATTCCGAATATATAATAGTATTTTTTGCTAACCCCTCAATCTCTTTTTTTAAACCTTCAGAAGTTATTTTTCTTTCTGAATTATCGTCTTTAATGTCGCTCATTATTTCTTACCAATATAATTTTCTACTTCTTCTTTTATCTCATCGTTGCTTTTTACCTTTCTGTTAGCAATATATCTCTCTAACTCTTTTTTTGAAAAAAGCAGTTTACGTTTGCCGCTGCGGGAATAAGGTAATTCTCCTTTCTCCACTTTAGAATAAATAGTATTAAGTTTGATTTTTAAAAATGATGCCGCTTGTTCAGCCGAAAGAAAATCCTCATCCATATTTGGTTCTTTGGATGATTTGTTTTTTGAAATTTGTTCCATTGCTTCTTTAACGGAGGAACGAACCACCACGTTAATGTGATGGAAAATCTGTGGTAGTAAGTCACTTACTGGTACTTGCTCTTTGTTCATTTTGATTAAATTTAAATGTTATGAATAAATATGACACAAAATTAATGAGCGCGAAATACCCTAAACAATAACCTAAATTTTTAGGGTATTGTTTAGGGTATTGTTTTTTCTTTTATTAAATAATTATTTTTCTTTTCTTTGATTTTGGGGGATAAATTCTGCTACATCTAATAAAATCCTTTTTGTTTTTATTGGTTCTGCTTTTGGTTTACTTAATACTTGAGATATAGTATTAATTTTTAATTCCACAAATTCCTTTTGTTTGTTCTTTGCAGTAAAATGTTTAACTATCCAATTTGCTAATTCTTTAATGCTGGAAACTTGAATTTTTGAATTATATCTTAATCTTTTGAATAACTCCGCCAATTGATTCGATTTTCCATTGAAGTTCAATAATTCTGTTGACTCATTGTTAATTAAAAAATCAAATAATTCAGTTTCTTGTCCTTTAAAAAAGACTTTAAATTTTTCAAAAAATACATTTGCAAAATCAGTATCCATAGTAACTATTCTCTTATTTTCTGAATCATTTATCCTTGGAGTTTTATAATATGCTTTCTTATTTAAAAATGTTCTGTTTCTTTCAAGCCAATTAACCATTTTCTCTAACCGTATTTGCTCATTTGGCAATACCTTTTCTTTAACAATATCATAAATTAAAAACTCAAGAAGTCCAATAAAATTATCTTTAGATGCATATTCATTACCCAAGAATAATACAGACTGATAAGATAATAATGGTTCAATTTTAAACACATCCATAGTCAATAATTTATAACTAAGAAATTTATTGTACAAATTATAATTAGAAGGAAGAATAAAATTTCTATTTTTTTGATTTTCAACCTCATTGAAGCCTTCTTCAATCAAAAATTTAACTAAATTATCTTCTTCAAATTTTAAAGATTTCACTGATATAATATTATTATTTGACTTGTATTTCTCTTTCATTCTATCGAGAATTTCAAATGCATCAACATCATATACGTGTCTGTATGATGTTCTAAGGTGACTATCTTCTGTCATAACTCAATATAAATTAAATTTGCTGCATTTACCTTTGTTTCGCTTAATACTTTTGCATAAATCATTGTTGTCTCAATTTTTTTATGACCGAGCATTTTAGAAACAGTATATATGTCGACACCCTTATTTAGAAGTAAAGTTGCATAGGTATGACGAAAGTTATGTAGTGTTATTTTTTTGTGGATACCTGCTCTTAATATCCATCTTTTAATCTTGTCATTATTACTATCTGAATACTTTAAACCTCCAAAAATTAGTTCATTTGGTTTTCCTTTTACCCCAAGTAGTTTAACTGCTGTTTCGCTTATTGGGTGCATAATAACGTCTAAAGTTTTCTTTTGAATGATATGTATAAAATAACCTTTTGCTGTTTGTTGAATATCAATCCATTTTAAACTCTTAATATCAGACCATCTTAACCCTGTAAGCGCAGAAAAAAGGGCTAAATTTTTTAATGCTATTGAATCACATTCTGTTTGTGCCAGAATTTGAAGTTCTTCTTGTGTTAAAAACTCTCTCTTAGTTTCTTTTTGTTTGATTCCCTTAATGTGACGTAATGGATTTTCATTTAATTGTCTTCCATCAAATGCTTCGTTGATGGCACACCGAAATTTATTGAAGTAACTTAATGCAGAGTTTTGAGATAGCCTTAAGCCTTTAACTGTGTTTAATCGGTCAGCATGTAAAAGGTATTCTTTAAATTTATTACAAAAATCTTCAGTTATATCTCCCATTACACATTTTCCGTTAGTGAAGTCATTCAAGTATTTTAATGCGCTTAACCAATTACCGTAATTACCATCACTTTCTCTACGTTTTTCGCACAAATGTTGAAAAAAAACTAAAAAGTCTCGTTTCTTGTTTTGAGAATTGAAAATTCCATCTTGCTCATTTAATATGTCTTTTTCCCTTTTATTTTTAACTCCTTCAGCAAAATTAATATTCTCTTGATTATGGCGTTTTTGTTCTGCTGTTTTTGGTTTTTCATAAATATATCTGTTTAGATATTCTCTACGTGTAAATTTTCCATTGCTTCCTTTTATTGGGGGATAAAAGTCTAAAAACAAACTTTCTCTCCCATTGGCTATTTTCTTTTTTCTTAAATGAACTCCCATTTTCTATTTTATTATGTCGTTAATTACTTGTTTTTTTATTATTACTTTTCCCCCAATATTAGAAGTAGCAATCGTCTTGTTCTTTATGTACCTATATAAACTCATTCTACTAATTCCAAGTAGTAAGCAAGTCTCTTTAATACTTAAATACTCTTTAGATTGAATTAACTGCATATTTATTCCTACTGATTTCTCATATTCAATTTTTTGAGTATTTGCTATTTTTTGAGATTTCTTTTTTTTCTTGTATGCTTTTGCTGCACATTTTTGTGAGCAGAACTTTGTAACGGTAGTTTTAGCAATAAAACCTTTATTACACTCTAAACAAATTTTGGGTATTATAATGTTGCTGCTCATTTGTATAAATTATTGTAAAAATTTGTAACATAATGTAACAGGAAGTATCGTAATAATATATTATTTATGTAAATAATTGTACCCTGAAGCATTAAGATACATCAAAGATACAATTTTTATATTATTATATACAAGTAGATATTAATAAAAATAATTTTAAGTACTATATAAAGTCTTATAATATAAGGATTTGTATAGATTAAGTCAGATTGTTTTATATTAAGTAATAGTATTATTACTTTCCGATACAAAAATTAGCAAAAATATTGCCAAGTAACTCATCGTTAGTTACTTCGCCAGTTATTTCACCAAAGAAATACAAGGCGGTTTTAATATCAATGGCTATTAAATCAGAAGAAATTCCAGCATCTAAGCCCCATTTTACTTTCTGAATTTCCTCTAAAGCTTTTAATAAAGAATCGTAATGGCGTGTATTCGTTAAAATGGTTTCATTATTTCGTAATGCACCTGTATTTACAAAAGAAAGCAAAGTGTTTTTAAGTTCATCAATACCTGTTTTTTGTTTGGCAGATATAGTAATGGATAATGGATAATTGATAATGGATAATTTTTCTGAAAGAAGGTTTCGTTGTTCATCGTTTAAAAAATCGATTTTATTAATAATCATTACAAGTGTTTTTTGAGGAAATTTATTTTTAATTTTTTCAATTTCAATTTTAAACTTGTTTTCATTCTCAATTATCAATTGTAAACTATCAATTAAAAACAGAACCACTTGCGCTTGTTCAATTTTCTCAAATGTTTTTTGAATCCCGATGCTTTCTACTACGTCTTTCGTTTCTCTAATACCAGCTGTATCAATAAATCTGAAACCGATACCATCAATTACTAGTTCATCTTCAATGGTGTCTCGGGTTGTTCCAGCAATATCAGAAACAATAGCACGTTCCTCGTTCAATAACGCATTCAAAAGTGTTGATTTTCCTACATTTGGTTCGCCTACAATGGCTACAGGAATGCCGTTTTTAATTACGTTGCCTACAGCAAAAGAATCTATTAATCTTTTTAAAACAAACTCAATTCGAGTTAATAATTCTTCAAATGCCTTCCTGTCTGCAAAGGCAACATCTTCCTCTGCAAAATCAAGTTCTAATTCAATTAGCGATGCGAAGTTTAAAAGTTCTTCACGCAGTTTTGAAATCTCATTACTAAATCCACCACGCATTTGTTGCATAGCGATTTGATGATTTGCTTCGTTATCTGAAGCGATTAAATCGGCAACGGCTTCTGCTTGCGATAAATCTAATTTTCCGTTTAAAAACGCGCGTAAAGTAAATTCTCCTGCTTGCGCCATTTTGGCTCCTTTACGAAGCAATAATTGAATTATTTGTTGTTGAATGAAAGTTGAACCATGACACGAAATTTCGACTACATTTTCTCCTGTGTAAGAATTTGGACCTTTAAAAATGGAAAGTAATACTTGGTCATATGTTTTGGCACCATCCATAATATGTCCTAAATGAATGGTGTGTGTTTTTTGTTTAGTAATATCTTTTCCAGAAACCGATTCAAATACTTCGGCAGCTATAGTAATAGCATCCTTACCTGATAATCGGATGATAGCAATAGCACCTGCACCAGATGGCGTAGCTAGGGCAACTATGGTTTCTTGTGGAATCATTTTTTAAGTTTTATTTCTTGGCAAAGATAAAATTTTAGTAATTAGTTATTAGTAATTAGTGAATAGTTTTTTTTGGAGAAGTTAATTTGTTACTGGTGGCTGAGGCACTCGAAGTCACCATTGAAATTTCCGGTGGCTTCGAGAGCTTCAGCCACCGGAAGATTTTAATATCTTAGCCACCGGAAATAAAAAGTGTTTTAGCAACAGGAAATATCAATTGACTCAGTCACCACACTATGACTACAACGTTTGTTATCCTGAAAGGATCTCTTATTGTTTGTTTAAGTACAAAAGTGAAGCGTATAGCGTGAGACCCTTTCAGGGTGACAAACGTCGTGTTAATTTTTTATGTTACGAATTATCAAATTAAAAAATCAGTTTAATTCATTCTAATCTGCTTCATCTGTGTACCCATACCACCAATAAAAAAACCACAAAAGCTATTAGCAATTGTGGTTTTAAGTAGTAATTAGGTTAGTTGTATATTTTAGTTATTAAGCATTACTGGCATAACTAACATTGTAACGGTTTCGCCTTCGTCTAATCCATCAATAGGAGTAAGGATTCCAGCTCTATTTGGTAATGACATTTCAAGTTGAATTTCATCACTTGTTAAGTTGTTTAACATTTCTGTTAAAAAACGAGAGTTGAAACCAATTTGTAAATCGTCACCTTGATAATCACAAGTTAAACGTTCGTCTGCTTTATTTGAATAATCTATATCTTCAGCAGAAATATTTAATTCAGTACCTGCAATTTTTAAACGAATTTGGTGCGTAGTTTTGTTAGCAAAAATCGCTACACGACGAACCGAGTTTAAAAAAGTTACACGACTTAAAATTAATTTATTTGGATTTTCTTTTGGAATAACCGCTTCGTAATTAGGATATTTCCCATCAATTAAACGACAAGTTAATATATAATTTTCAAATGAATAGGTAGCGTTTGAATCGTTATATTCTACTTTTACTTCTGCATCTGAAGTGGCTAAAATTCCTTTTAAAATAGTTAATGGTTTTTTTGGCATAATAAATTCTGCACTTTGAGATGCTTTTACATCTGCACGTGCATATTTAACTAATTTATGTGCATCAGTAGCTACAAAAATTAAACCTTCTGTTGAAAACTGAAAAAACACGCCACTCATTACTGGACGTAAATCGTCGTTTCCTGTTGCAAAAATGGTTTTCCCAATAGCTGTTGCTAATACTTCTGAAGGAATTAATGTTGTTGAAGGGTCTTCTAAAGCTACTGCTTTTGGAAACTCTTCGCCAGCGGCATAAGCAATTGCATATTTCCCTGAGTTTGAACTAATCTCAACGGTGTTGTTTTCCTCAACTGTAAAAGTTAAGGGTTGCTCTGGAAATGTTTTTAATATATCTAATAATAATTTTGCTGGTATAGCAACACTTCCTTTGCTGATGGATTCAATTTCTAAACTTGCAGACATCGTAGTTTCTAAATCAGAAGCTGAAACGTGTAATTGATTATTGTCTAATTCAAATAAAAAATTGTCAAGAATTGGTAACGTGTTGTTACTATTGATAACACTTCCTAAAACTTGTAATTGTTTTAATAAATACGAACTGGATACTATAAAATTCATCATTTTTAATTTTTTTTGCTTTTACAAATATAATGGGTTACAATTAAATCTAAAAATATACTTATTAACAACTAGTAGTTATATTTTTTCTTTCTTAGATAAGTAAACAGCATTCCGAAAATTCCGAGTAAAACAATTGGTAACGCAACAGTTAGCAATTGTGTTTGGCTATAGTTATCCTGAACGCGTTGTTTATCTAATATAGGCAGAGACACATCTTTACTTCTAATGTTAATAAGTCCGTTGTCATCCAAAAGGTAATTTACGCTATTTAAGATAAATTCTTTGTTTCCGAAATATTGTCCGGTGTATTTGTCATAACCTAATTCAATTGGCGCGCCTTTATCTAATTGATTTTTAATTACATCACCATCAGAAATTACAATCATTTTTGTGGGAACGCTTTTATTTAAAAATTTATTATCCTTAAATGGCACCACACGATTGTTATACATAGAAGTAAAACTGCCTTCAAATAACGCCGCAACTGGAATTAAACCGCCGTTTGGGTAATCTTTTGGACTGGTTTCTTCGGTAATCATTTCTAAAGAAACCACGTTTGGCGTTCCAATTTCTTTAGAATAAGTTGAACTTTCTAGTAAAACGGTAGTTGTAACATTAGATTTTAATAACTCAATTGGCGAACAAAAATCGAATTTTACACCATCAGTATTTTTTACAATCGGGTGTTTATTTGAAGCTGGATAAATAAACGGTGCCATTTTCCAGTTGTAAGTTTCCAATTGACTTTCACTTCCTTCTTTTCCAGATGCTAATTTTATTGGTGTTCCGTATTCATCTTTAATCATTTGTGGATTAATTCTGAATCCGTATTTGAAAAACATATCGGTTAAATTCAAATCGTTGTTGCTAACTAAATTTGAACCAGTTTCATTGTAAAGATTTTCCATTTCGGCAGTAGTTCCATCAACCAACCAAAGCGTTTTTCCGCCTTTCATGATAAATTGGTCTAACACTTGTTTTTCCGCTTCAGTAAATTTTTCTTTTGGTTTCGCAATAATAGCCAAATCGTATACATTTAAAGCTTTTAATGTTTTTATTGGCTGCGATGCTACAGAATCTAAAGTTATAGGTCCTATATAATAATTATCACGAATGGTTTTTAAAAAATCGGCAATATAAATATCATCTAACTCGCCATTTCCTTTAATTACGGCAATTTTACGTTGTTTTTCTTTTGATATTTTGTGAATGGCTTCTACAAAAGCATATTCTAAATGTTGTACCGAACTTTCTACTTTTTTTTCAGTAGAAGCGCCCATTAAATTTTTTAATAATTGCACTTTTGCACCTTTATCACCATAATTTGCTAAAGCCCACGGGAAAACCACTTCTTGAGTTTGTTTTCCTTTTTCTTCAACAGTTACGTTTATTGGCGTTAATCCTTTTTCAAAGAATTTTTTCATGACTTCTACACGCTCACCTTCGTTTTCAATCGGATTTACGAATTGAAAACTAATGTTTGAATTATAAGCGGAGAATTCTTCTAATAACTGACGTGTTTCTGATTGTAACTTTTTGAAATCTGCTGGAAAATTACCTTCTAAAAACACATCAATTAGCATAGGTGAATCTACGCCATCAATAATTTTTTTTGTGGTTTCAGAAAGGGTATATCTTTTGTCTTGCGTAACATCGAAACGTTTATAAATATAATAACTAGCAAAGTTTATAAGAAATAAAACAATCGCTAAAAACCCTAATTTTTTTAAACTATTTTTTTGAATATCCATAATTACCATTTAAGCGATTTAAGTTGATAAACAGTTCCAGCTAAAAATAAAATGGTGATACTTATAAAATAAATAATATCTCGAGTGTCCAGTACGCCACGACTCATACTTTTAAAGTGAAAATCCATTCCTAAAGTTTTAATAAATCCACTGAAATTACCAAACAAATTAGATAATCCATCAAAACCAAAATAGAAGAAAAAGCATAAAAAAACGGCAATAATAAACGCTACAATTTGGTTATCTGAAAGGGTAGAAGTGAAAACTCCAATAGAAGTGTATGCCGCAATTAAGAATAACAATCCAAAATAGGAGCCAATGGTACTGCCATAATCAAAACTATTTTGAGCTGCTGTAAAGCTGGAAACTATAAAAACATAAAAAAATGTAGGTATTATGGCAATTAAAATTAAAATAAATGCACCTAAAAATTTACCATTAACAATTTCCCAAAGACTTAAAGGTTTGGTAAAAAGTATTTCTAATGTGCCTTGTTTTTTTTCATCTGAAAAACTTTTCATAGTTACTGCTGGAATTAGGAAAATAAGTATCCATGGTGCCAATTTAAAAAACGGACTCATATCAGCATATCCAGAATTTAAAATGTTAAAATCACCATCAAAAACCCATAAAAATAATCCATTTAGCAAAAGAAAAATGGCAATTACTAAATACCCAATTGGCGAACCAAAAAAGGATTTTATTTCACGTAGCAAAACTGCTTTCATATATTATGCTTGTTTTATATTGACAAAAGTAATTTATAAACTTGAAACTTTACAGTAAAGAATCTAATTTATTCACGCTCCAAGCTTCTGGTTTTTCTGCAAAAAGTGTTTTTGTATAACTCCAAACCTCACTAAAAAAAGCCGATTTTCTATAATTTTCTAAGGCCAATTCATCTTGCCAATAACTGTAAGTAAAAAAAACGCGCACATCTTGTTTATCTTGATATAATTCTAAAAATTCATTGCCCTCAAAACTTCTAATTTGATGTTTAATTTCATTAAAATTCTCTAAAAAAGCTGCAATTTTATCTTCTTTAAACGTTAATTTCACTATTCGTATAAACATATAATTTCAAATTTTTAAATCGTAAATCCCAAATCGTAAATCCCAAATTATTCACTAAATTCAACAATCACGGCATCTTGCATTTTTAAACCTAGTAAAGTATGCGCCGATCCAGAGCGGTTTGGATTGCTTCTGTAAACTGCAATTTCTAAAAAACCATCTTGATTAAAAAGTGCTATTTCGTTACCAGCCATCGCATTTAATTCGGCAGTTTTGTTGTTTTTAAAATCGGCATAATTGTTTTTTACTCTATTTATAGTGTAAACAGAAAAACGAACACTAAATTGTCTTCCTTTAGCTACTTCTTCAATATAATTTTTCGAAATATTAGTCACACAATTACCAAAATCATCAATATAAACAACGTGTCCGCGAATAGATTTTAAATTTTGATCCAAAATAGGAACTAACATATTCATTTTCTTAATTTCAGTTATATGAGTACCAATTACTGTCATTTCGCCACCTTTTGCCAAATGAGTAGCCACCGTTGCAAAAACATCTAAATCGCTTGAACCAGCAATTAAACGATCGTGAATAGTAATTTGGACTATTTTTTCGGGATTTTTTTTATTGGTTAAGCCCCCAAAAATACCATTATCGGCACCAATAAAATAATGTCCATCGTACAGAATGGCAATATGATTGGTGTCTGAATTTCTTGACGCATCAACTGCCACAATATGCACCGTTCCTTTTGGAAAATGAGTATAGGAAGTAGCCAATAAATAACTGGCTTCTAAAACGTTAAATTTATCTATAGAATGAGAAATATCAATAATATTTGTCTCAGGAAATAACGAATATATCTTACCCTTAAAAATTCCCGCAAAATGGTCTTTTATACCAAAATCTGTAGTAAGCGTAATTATTGACATTTTATTGTTTATAACTTATTTTAAATGGAATGGTTGTTTTTATTATATTTGAATCTCACAAAATTACTCTTTTTTTTACAGATTTAAAACAATTTAAAATTAAAGCCATTGAACGAAAAAATTATTGAATTGGAAAACATTGCACCAAAAGATTTTTGGGGTGCACATGACAGTCATTTAGAGACAATTAAAAAGTATTATCCAAAATTGAAAATTGTAGCGCGAGGCACTGTTTTAAAAGCGTTTGGTGAAGCAGAAGTTTTAGATGAATTTGAAAAACGCTTTCGTCGTTTGATGGCACACTTTACACGTTTTAATACGATAGACGACAACGTAATAATGCGTGTTATTGAAGGCGATGCGCAACAAACAGGTGAAATGCCAAAAGGCGATCAAATTTTGGTTCATGGTTTAGGCGGAAAGTTAATTAAAGCCATCACGCCAAATCAACAGAAATTAGTCGATTTTGTAGCTAAAAACGACATGGTTTTTGCGGTAGGTCCAGCTGGAACGGGTAAAACCTACACTGGCGTAGCACTAGCCGTTAAAGCACTAAAAGAAAAACAAGTTAAACGAATAATTTTAACGCGTCCAGCAGTAGAAGCAGGCGAAAACTTAGGTTTTTTACCTGGAGATATGAAAGAAAAATTGGACCCGTACATGCAACCTTTGTATGATGCTTTACGCGATATGTTGCCGCCACAAACTTTAGAAGATTATATCTTAAAAGGAATTATTCAAATTGCTCCTTTGGCTTTTATGCGAGGAAGAACTTTAGATAATGCTTTTGTAATTTTAGATGAAGCGCAAAATACCACCCATTCTCAAATGAAAATGTTTTTAACCCGAATGGGAAAAAATGCTAAATTTATTATTACAGGAGATCCTGGGCAAGTAGATTTACCAAGAAGAACCATTTCTGGTTTAAAAGAAGCAATTTTAGTACTAAAAGATGTTGAAGGAATTGGTATTTTATACCTAGACGATAAAGATATTGTAAGACACAGATTGGTGAAAGCAGTAATTAATGCTTATAAAAGTATAGAAAATACAGATTAAAAACTAAAGAGGTGTTAAAATAAACGCCTCTTTTTTTTGTTAAAAAATGATTTTAAAACTACTTTTGCAAAACAAAACAATAACTCACAAAATGAACACAATAACAACTACAAATTTTAATTTCACAGGTCAAAAATCAGTATACAGAGGAAAGGTAAGAGAAGTTTATAAAATCAATGACGATATATTGGTAATGATTGCTACGGATAGACTTTCCGCTTTTGATGTGGTTTTACCTGAAGGCATTCCATACAAAGGACAAATTTTAAACCAAATTGCAACAAAATTTATGCAATTAACGGAAGATATTGTTCCAAATTGGCTAATTGCCACACCAGATCCGAATGTAGCTATTGGGCATTTATGTGAGCCTTTTAAAGTAGAAATGGTAATTCGTGGGTATTTATCGGGTCATGCAGCTAGAGAATATGCTTTAGGAAAAAGAACGATTTGTGGTGTTACGATGCCAGAAGGTTTAAAAGAAAATGACAAATTTCCTACTCCAATTATTACACCAACAACCAAAGCAGATAATGGTTCGCACGATGAAGACATTTCGCGTGAAGCGATATTATTAAACGGAATTGTTACTGAAGAAGATTATTTAGTTTTAGAAAAATACACTAGAGATTTATACCAAAGAGGAACAGAGATAGCCGCATCTAAAGGTTTGATTTTAGTAGATACAAAATACGAATTCGGAAAAACAAAAGAAGGAAAAATTGTTTTAATTGACGAAATTCATACTCCAGATTCTTCTCGTTATTTTTATGCAGAAGGTTATCAAGAAAGACAAAATAATAACGAAGAACAAAAACAATTGTCTAAAGAATTTGTACGTCGTTGGTTAATTGAAAATGGTTTTCAAGGTAAAGAAGGACAACAAATCCCAGAAATGAATGCTGCATATATTGCATCCGTTTCTGAAAGATATATTGAATTGTTTGAAAATATTTTAGGAGAAAAATTCGTAAAAGAAGATATTTCAAATATCGAAGAAAGAATTTTTAATAACGTGCAAGCGTATTTAGCTAAATAAAACTCAAAATTTGTCAATCTGAACTTGTTTCAGATTATAAATTGATAAACCTGACAGGTTTCAAAAACCTGTCAGGTTTTATTGTTTTATTCCATAATCAAATGTTTCACAACAGTTTCGGCAGCGTATAAGCCAAAGAGCCCTGGCATCCAGCTATTTGTGCCGTAAAATGATCTTTTATAATTTGTGCCGTCTGTCATTTTTAAACTGCTTTCATCCTGAATTTCAGAAGAAAAAACCACTTTCAATTTATCAATTTTCACTTCTTTTAGGCGTTTCCGAATCGTTTTTGCTAAAAAACAATTTTCTGTTTTTGTAATATCTGCCACTTTAACTTTCGAAACATCCATTTTTCCTCCAGCACCCATTGATGAAATAATTTTAACTCTTTTGCGTTTGGCAGCAATTATTAAATTTAATTTTGGTGTAATGCTATCAATACAATCTAAAACATAATCGAATTTGGGTGTTACAATCTCTAAAGCACGTTCTGGTGATAAAAATTCTTCTACACAAGTCAATTGTAATTCTGGATTGATGTCCAGTAATCTATTCGCAACAACCGTAACTTTTGGTTGGCCAATAGTGCTGTGTAAAGCCGGTAATTGTCTGTTAATATTTGTAATATCTACAGTATCACCATCTACAATTGTTAGATTTCCAACGCCAGCGCGAACTAAAAACTCGGCAGCAAAAGAACCCACGCCACCTAAGCCAACAACTAATACGTTTGAGTTTTTTAATTTATTCAAGCCTTCTTCTTTAAATAATAAAGCAGCTCTTTCTTGCCATTTTGCCATAATTTATTGCTTTTTAGTAAAAACAGTTTGATAATTGTTCCAAACTATTTCTTTCATTTCTTCCACAGAAATATTTTTACATTTTGCTGCAAAAATATAAACTTCTTCTAAACTTTCCGAAATTGTATCTGTTTCTAAGAAAATTTTATCGTTGGGAACATATTTAAAAACCGATTCTATTTCTGGATTTCGAAGTAAATATTTTCCAAAAGACAAATAAAAATCTTGATTTAAAAGTTGTTTTGCCAAAGGAATATTTTTTGAAAATCCGTGTATTATGAAAGGCGATTGTAGTCCACTATTTTTTTTACAAGAAATGATTTCATCAAATGCCGCTACACAATGTAAAATAACAGGTTTAGAAATTTCGTGTAAAAGAGATAATTGCGATTCAAAAACGTCAATCTGTAATTCAATTTTCTTTTCGATTCTTTTATCTAAACCACATTCTCCTATAGCTGTACATTCTATTAACTGAAGTTTGTTTTTAATATAATTTAATTCTTCACTTACGCGTTCATCAACAATATGCCAAGGATGAATTCCGATAGAATAGTGCGGAATATCAGCTATAAATTCATTTGGATATTGGTTTACAATTTCTAAAACTGCTTCAGAATTGGTGTAAGAATGTGTATGTAAGTTAACAAATTTCATAAAATTGTTTTCACAAAAATAACATATTTTAACAAGTTATTTGTCTAAATTTGTATCAGATATTTTATTATGATTCAAAAAGCATTTCGCCAATACATTTCAAACTTTCAAGGTTTTTCTCGAGAAATTTGGATACTTACACTCGTCACATTTATCAATAGGGCAGGCACAATGGTTTTGCCATTTTTATCTAAATATTTACATGAAGATTTGCATTTTTCTTATTCTCAAGTAGGGACTATAATGGTTTTTTTTGGCTTAGGTTCTTTATTAGGTTCTTGGTTAGGCGGAAAATTATCAGACGCTATTGGTTTTTATAAAATAATGATATTCAGCTTGTTAATAAGCGGTTTAATGTTTTTCGGATTACAATTTGTTACCTCTTTTTACGGATTATGCATCAGTATGTTTTTAATTATGTCTGTTTCAGATATGTTTCGTCCTGCTATGTTTGTGTCTTTGGGTGCTTATGCAAAACCAGAAAATAGGACCAGAGCTTTAACTTTAGTCCGATTGGCAATCAATCTTGGATTTGCAGCCGGACCAGCTTTAGGCGGATTAATTATAATGAGTATTGGTTATAAGGGCTTGTTTTGGGTAGATGGTTTGACTTGCATAATAGCCATTTTAATTTTCTGGATCAAAGTAAAAGAAAAGAAAAAATCTACCTATTTAGATAAAGCCCAACCTGGAGAAGTATTGGTAAAATCGGTTTTTAAAGATAAAATTTATTGGTTGTTTTTAACTACATCTTTAATTGTAGGGATTATGTTTTTTCAATTATTTACTACCATTCCAATTTATCACAGAGAACAATTTGGGTTAACCGAATTACAAACAGGTTTGTTATTAACCTTAAATGGTGTTTTGGTTTTCTTTTTAGAAATGCCAATTGTAAATTATATCGAAAAGCATAAAATGGACAAATTAAAAGTCATTATTTTAGGTTGTTTTTTAATGAGTATCAGTTTATTTTTAATGTTAGTTAATACTTGGGCTGGTATTTTATTAATTATGATGCTATTTATGACGTTTTCAGAAATGTTTAATTTTCCATTTTCTAATGCGTTTGCAATTAGTAGGGCTCCAAAACACCAACAAGGTCGTTATATGGCTATTTTTACTATGAGTTATAGTTTAGCACACATAATAAGTGCTAAAGCTGGTATGTTTATTATTGAAAATTATGGTTACCAAGCCAATTGGTTTTTCATGGGAACATTAGGTATTACTGCTACTTTAATAGGTGTTTATGTTTTTCGTTTGGTGGAAAAGGAAAAAATGTTAAATCTCGTTAATTAACAAAATTTTAAAATTTCGTTTTTATAAAATTCCTATTTTTGACTTTTAAATTAAAATTATACAATTATGAATGTTAAAATGTTATTTCAAGGATTAGTATTGGCAAGTGCAATCACTTTTTTGCCTACTACAACTTTTGCACAAAACAATCGTTTCAATCAATTGTCACAACAAAAAAACAACAGTTTCGAATTTCGAATTGACAACGCTATGACCGATGCGCAATTGAAACAAGATGAAACAGACGCTAAGAAATTTGATTTTGAAGTTACTTTTTCTGGTGTAAAACGTAACGACAAGAAACAAATTACAGCGATTAAAATCGCTTACAAAGACCAAGATGGAAATTCTGGAAATTATAACGTAAGTGCGGAAACGCCAATTAAGCCTATTTCAATTACCAAACAATTTGATGGCACAGGAAAAGGCCTAATTAATATTAAATCTGGTGCTTCTCAAAATGATATGTTTGCGAATGGTTTTGACATGAAAGGATTTAACGGCATGTTTAATAACGATTTGTTTATGAATTTAGACAATAACGTTATTAGAGGTTTTGTAGATGGCAACTCAATTGATTTAGACAAGTTTAAAGAATTGCAAAATGAGTTTCAAACCGATTCTTTAGGTGGAAATTTCAAATCATTTACATTTAAAGATGGTGAAATTATTGGCGACAATCCTGATATGCAATTAGAAGAAGAAAAAACTGATGAAAACGGAACCACAACCAAAAAATATTCTGATGGAAAAGGAAACACCATGATTTTTTCAGAAAATTACGGAAATGGCAACCCAATTGGTAAAATGAAAATTCAAAAAAACTTGAATTTAAAGGATGATTCCAGCAAATCAGATCTAGAAAAATTAAAACAAGATTTAGAAAAAACCAAAACCGATTTAGAAAAACTAAAAACGGATTTACAAAAGGATAAAGGGAAAAGTAAAAAGTAAAAAAAAAACCAGAATTTTCAAATGAAAATTCTGGTTTTTTTAAATCGTAAATCCCAAATCGTAATTCGTAAATCACCTAAATTCTTTCTTAATTCGAGCAATATCTCGTTTTGTGTCGTTTTCTTTCATGGTTTCCCGCTTATCGTAATTTTTCTTACCGCGGCACAAAGCTATTTCAACTTTTGCAAAGCCTTTTTCATTCGTATATAATTTCAACGGTACAATTGTCAATCCCTTGTTATCCGAATCTTTATCTAGTTTTCTAAGTTCTTTCTTGTTTAATAAAAGTTTGCGTTCGCTTTTGGCTTTGTGGTTGTAATGCGTTCCGAAAGCATATTCTTCAATTGTAGCGTTGATTAAAAACAATTCGGTTTGCTCGTTAAATTCGCAAAAACTTTCCGCAATAGAGGCTTTTCCTAATCGTATTGATTTAATTTCTGTTCCTGTAAGTACAATACCAGCGTCGTATTTGTCTATAATTTCGTAGTCAAATCGGGCACGTTTGTTTAATATGTTTATGATTTTTTGCATAGCTACGCAAATTTAAGGTTTATTTTTTTAAGAAAACAGTATATTTTTTATGATTTTAATTGCTGAGTGGCATTAAATTAAAATTATGATATGTATTGATGAAAGAATTGGAATGATTTTTTTGTAATTTTGCCTTAAAATTAAAATAATGTTTAAAGTTTTAGCAAAAATTAATAAAGCAATTTTACCGAGCTATTCCAAGCAACGTCTTGATTTGTCGAGAGCTACAAAACTGCAAAAAGCAATAATTGCTTGGCGTTATTATGTAACGATTCACGCTTTAGAAAAAAAATAAAAATATTATAATTAAATTTATAATTTAATACTATATTTGCACTCACAAAAATCGGCCTTGTGGCGCAACTGAATAGCGCACTTGATTACGGCTCAAGAGGTTTCTGGTTTGAATCCAGACAAGGTCACTACTTTAATCCCAAAACTGTTGATTTTCAATGTTTTGGGATTTTTTATTATCTTTGTGTGGCCATTTTGTGGCTACATTTATAACTTACTGCAATGTAACAAAAGTATTTAATAAAATAAATAATCCTAAAAATAATTTTATTAATCCAAACAAAGGAATATAAAACGATATGATTGACCTTCCAGAAGAAACTTTAAAAACATATCAAGATGGTAAAAACAACTTCGAAGAACAATTAATTTCTATTCGTCAAGAGTGTAAAATAATTAAGAAAGATTTTCTGTCAAAAGATTTTAATATATATAATTCAAAGGCAGAAATTAATGCTTGTTATAGTTTCTTCTTGCAATTTGTTCCTTATTTAAATCATCTTATCTATTTTTCAAAAGATGAAGAAGTAATTTCTAAATTAAAATCATGTGGTTTTACTTATGCTACTTTAAAGTGGATGATTGACATAAACGAAATTGAATCTGAAATTAGAAGATTAGAAAAAATAGAGGGCTTACTTATTTTTCCAGATGCATACCTTTATTCTTGCATTTTTTATGTAAGTTCAAAATTTCATTTAAATGCATTAGAATATTTTATAGGTAATGTTAGTTATAACGGTATAGTTACTAATAAAATTCATGTTGATTTTACTAAAAGAATTAGAAGAAGGAATTACAATCATAATAACAAATCGAAACTTTCCAAAGATGATTTTGAGAATGTAATGAATGAAAAAATAGATTTGTTAGAGAAAAAATCAATCGAAAATGGAGAAGATAAATCAAAATCAATAAAATCTCTTTTAAAATTGTTACATGGTGATTGTGGAAGTATTTACGAATTATTCCAATTTTCAACAAAAGGTATTAGTAAAAGTAGCTTCTACTTCGAACTTTTTCCTTTACTAAAGATTATAGCTAAAGATAAAAAACTTAAAAGCGAAACAGAATTTTTTGATAACACCTCTGAACAAGTTTACAATAACGACTACCGATTATACAGAATTTCAAAGGTAAAAGACATACTTAACCTAAAGTGATTTTAATATATAAATAATACTAAAAATTTTTTAAAATGTTTAGTATCCTATCTAATAAGTTAGTGTTTTTTTTTCGTAAAAACTCCGCTCATTTTCTAATTTTTACAATTTGTTCCTTTACGACGTTGAAAAATTAAAAATTGCAAGTATTGTAAATACTTTGCTAAAGTTGGAGGCAGCTGTGGTGTGTGTAAGTAATATAGCGCTAATTAAGTAGTTAAATAGGAGTAGCAAACATATTGATTTACTTTCAAATCGCTAATTGTGATTTTTAAGAAATTTATAATTCTTCTAGTTTTATAATTCGATTTTTTAAAGTTAAGGTAACCACATCAGTAATGTTTTTTTGATTGGTTTTTTGTATGATTCGTCTTCTATGATTTTCAACAGTTCTAGGACTAATATTAAGTATTTTTGCGATATATTGATTGTCTTTTTGTCGGGAAATTAAACGAATGATATCAATTTCTCTATCTGTGAGTTTAAATTGATTTAAAGTACTAGGTTTTATAATTGATTTGTATTCTAATAATTCAGGTAAAATAGCTCTTGTAGAGGAATCAAAATACGTTTGATTATCCATAATTTTTCTGATAGCAATTTCTATTTCGGAAGAATTGATTAACTTACTACAATAACCATTCGCTCCAGCTTTAATTAAATTAGAAACAGATAATTCACTAATCAATTGAGTGAGTACTAAAATTTTAATTTTTGGGAAGTGCAATTTAATATGTTTGCATATTTCTAGGCCACCCATTTTGTTCATTTGTAAATCTAAAATTAACAAATCAATTGGATAGTTTTTTAGATAATCAAAAAGGCTATTTCCATCATCTGTGTCATACACCACTCGAACATCTTCAATTTTTTTGAATGTTTCTATAAAACCATGTCTCACCAAATGGTGGTCTTCAACTATAGCGATTTTTATCATAATTCAATTGTAATTTTAAAAATATTTAAGTTTTCGGAAACTATATGTTTAAGTTTTGCATTAGTAGACTTCAATCGTTCGTTTAATCCAAGCAGTCCCATTCCAGCAGAATTGTTCAATGCCATTTTGTAATTAAAATGCTCACCGTCATCTTCAAAAGTTAATTTTAGCGTATTTTTATTAACGATAATAGAGAGTTTGCAATAACTAGCTCTATTATGCTTAATGAGATTATTTGTAATTTCTTGAATGATGCGATAAACTTGATAGGCAATATTTTCATCAATAATCAATTCTTCATCTTCATATTCCAGTTCAAAGTAAGTTTGACTTCCCTTTGATAAAGTAGCAAATCGTTCACTAACAGCAGGAATTAATCCTTCCAACTTTAATTTGGAAGGCATAAGAGAATAACTAATATCTTTAATACTTTTAGTTGCTAAATCAATAGATTGCTCTAAATGTTTGATGTAGTTAATTTTTTCTTGGTTTTGTTCATCAAATGACAATAGGTTGACATAGTTTTTAATTGCCACAAAATCATTTTGTAAGCCATCATGCAAGTCATGTGCAATTCTAGCTCTTTCATTTCTTTCTAAATCAAGTTTTTCTCTGTAGTTTTTTTCGGTATCTAAACGTTTGGAATTGATATAGTATTTATGATAAAAAACCGCCACACCAATTTGGAACATACCAAAAATAAAAATTACTAAACTAGCAATGATTATGACATTATTTAAACTTTCTTGGCTTTCCATATGGCAATGTAAAATGACAATCTGTAGATAAATAGTAACAGTAAATTGATGTACCAAAAGTATAATAAAACAGGACTTTTAGTAAATCTGAAAATAGTTTCTAAACCAAAAATAAAAAACGTACCTGAATAATACAAAATCATACCCGAAAGAATATAAAACACAGGAAAATGAAGTAAACTACTGGTTTCTAGTTTTTCAAACTGTTGAATAGTCCATTTAGTAGAACCAGTAAATACTAACAGGCAATTCGCTATTGGAATAAATAATTCAAAGAGATTTATATTGATTTTATTGAAAAACATTACAGCTAAGAAAGCGTAAATTATTGAATATAATATAATTATGAAATAGAAAACTGATTGTGTTATACCAATCAGTTTTCTAAAGAATAAAAGCAGAGTTAAAAATTCAAGATAAGAATATATTTTAAACCAATACTGAGAATCAAAATTTAGTATTATTGAAAAGGATAATTCAGACAAAGCACCAAGTCCAAACAATAATACTAGGTAATATATATTCAAATTATACAATAATTGTTTGTTCAAATAAAAATATAAAAGCAATCCAAAAGATAATGATAATAGAAAATATACAATTAATTCAAACATTACATTAAATCATTATTTTTTGGACATGTAGTAGGACATGGTGTAGTTTTATCTAAAATATACCCATTTGTCATATCTTCGTTATTGCTATTTACACCAACAATAACTAAATTAGTGCAGTCAGTTTCATTATCATATCCATTATAGATTCTTAAACCGATGCAATCTTCTTGTTGTAATATTTTGTCAAAATGATTCGCACCTGCAAAATACCCTTTTTTTGAATCTGGATAACGTTTTCTAAATTCATTTACCATTTTTTGAGCTTGAGCTAATGTAATTTGTTCTCCTGTGTTTTTGTTGATTTCCATTATAGTATAAATTAAAAATTAATTGCGTAAAAATACTAGTTTAAACTTTTTATATATTGCGTAATATTACGCAATATATAAATATTCATACCTAATAACTTTGTTTTTTTATTTGGTATGAAAACAAAAATAAATATTTTATCTGTAGATTCAGGAGGTGTGAGAAATTTAATTTCAGCATACATCTTACAAAAAATAGAAGAAGAACTTCAAAAAACGCAAAACAACTCACAACTAAAAATTGTTGACATTTTTGATACGTTTGTATCAGTTGGTTCTAGCTCACTTTTAAGTTATCTCTATCAAATTCCAGACAACCGAGGTGATTTTTATTCTGCTCAACAGGTCATGGAACATTATAAGGCTAATGCTGAAACAATATACAATCAAAAATGGTCTTCGTATTTAAAACTCTCCAATACAATTTGTAGTCAAAAGCAATTGAAACAAAGTGTACGTCATTTATTCAATAATCTAGAAAATGTAAAAAACAGTAAAAATAATATTATACCCTTATACAATCTAACAAAAGGAGAAATTGAAATTGTAAATGCAGTTACAAGCGAATTAACAGCAGAAGATTTGCTAAATGCCTCACTTGCAACTTCTCCTTTTTTCAAAACAACTAAGATAAATGACACTATGTTTTGTAGTGGAGAACATATATCTGCAAATCCAAAATACTGTTTAGAAGATAAAATATTTAAAAAAGCATTTTCCGAATATGAAGTGGTAAATATTCTTTCAGTAGGAGCTGGGAGTAATACAATACAGTCTACGAATAATAAAATAAAAATAATTTCAAAAGATTGTGCAACTCAATTTGTTGAGCAACGTTTTTTGCCAAACCAAACTGTAAATTATTATAGAATTGATGTACCCACAAAAGATTTTGATGTTTTCAAACCATTACATACAAATTCCTACATCGATTTTTCAAAAAGAAATATATATGCAATGAATACAGCAGGTCAATTAGCTATGGGTGCATTGGATGATAAGGAATTTAAAAAGTTCATAAAAGCTTTGTAAATGGCTACAAATATTATTAAAGTTTTTCATTAAATGAAGAATATAATTTTATAGAAAAATAGCGTAATAATGCTCAATTTTTTTTAAAATCAAACTGCTATTTTTACAAAAAAAAACATAGAATATTTATTAGTTATTGATTATGGGTTTTTTATTAATACTCAAAAATAGATTTTTAAATAAAACAAATAATTAAGAACTAGTTAGTTTCGCAAAATTCAAATATTAAATTTCAGAATATTACTAATCTTTAAAACAATTGTAATCATGGCACTAAAAAAAGGCCCAAAAAGACTAGCAAAGTCAACAGGGAAGACCGACCAATGTCAACGTGATAATAATTGTACATCATAAATCAACGCCAAATGAATTATAAAAAAACCGTAAATATTTCCTCAAAAAACCGTAAATATTAAAAATTCTAATTGCTTAATTAGTAAATTAATTTTTATTTAATTTTTTTTAAAAGGATAATTTTTGGAATAATATTTAGTAAAATTCAATACAATAAATTTAAATCAAAATTAATAATGTAACTAAGAATTTAAAATAAACAAATAACTAATATTAATTATAACATGACAGAAGTAATAAATTTAACAGACTTAAGGAACTTACAAATTTCATCAGAAACTATTTATGTAAAAGGCTACGAAAACGAAGGTGATGGAGGCGGAGGATTATTTTTATGGAGAACTGAAAGCGAATTTCAAACAGGTATTTATAGTTCAGAAAATTTTGGAACAATAATAAAATCTAATCTAGTTCCTAATAATCAAGGTAGCTGGGTTAGACAATATGAAGGATTTATTAATGTATTATATTTTGGTGCCTTAGGGTTTGGAAATGATTACACGGATTCTTTACAAAATGCAATAGATTTTGCAAATTTAAACAGTGAAATTAATCCAACTTTAAAAGGGTCAACTGTTTTTATCCCAAATGGTAGTTATGTAATTTCTTCAATTTTACTTAAAACTGGGATATCAATAATTGGAGAATCTATGGAAAGTACAATCTTATACGCAACCTCAGGTTCTAGTAATGATTACATGTTTAAAATGGAAAGTGGCCCCGTCACTATTAATATATCAAAATTAAATTTATCAGGACAAAACACGAAACGTGGTGCGTTTTTATTTGAATCAGATGGACAATCTACAGTTCCATTTCATGGAGGACTATGGAATTCAAGAATTAATGATATTCAAATTTATGGTTTTTTGGGTCATGGTATATTTTTAAAAGGTGGAGGAACAAATTCTGATTATTTAATACCAAATCAATTTAATATTTTCGAAAATATCCGCGTATTTAATTTTAGTGATAATTACAATTCATTACGGCTAACTGGACAAAATGGACAAATTACTTTTTTAAATTGTGAATTTGATGGTTATTTTACTAAAACATCAGAAGATGTATATACATTTAAAAAAGGTAAAAATGTTTGGATAGAAAATAACGATATTTACCAATCGGCTGTAATATCATTTATTAATTGTACTTTTCAATATGCCGACTACGGTATGTACATTTCATGGGGAGAAAATATAACTATTGATAATTGTTGGTTTGAAATGCTAGGTGTTTCAGTTATTGTTAAAAGTAATCAAACCTCACCACAAAGTGAATTTAAACCTTCAAAAAGTATAAATGTTCTAAATAGTAGATTTGCAAATGCTGCTGGTTTTGGTTCTATAAATGCACCATTAAATGTTAAGGATGGTCAATGTGTAAACATATCAAATTCATTCGTTAATATAAATAACAATTATACAGCCGTTACAGATCCAAATGGTATATATTTTAACGAAGATTCAAGATTTATAGTTGCTTATAATAATGAAATTGGTAGTGTAATAGCTCAAGGAAATACATTTCAAGTAGATAAGTTAGGAATTACATTTGGAATACATCAAAAAATAATTATCCAATCAAATAATTCAATAGATTGTTCTGGCCATAAACTTGTATTTATAGATCAATCTGTTATTAATCCATTTACTATTATTGAAACAATAAAATCATCAATTTGCGCTGGTGAATTTTTGACAATAAGAGCTGACCAAGGCAGTATTACTTTTATAAACACTAATAATATTTTCTTTAAAAAATCTTCAGGCAACTCATTTATTATGAATAATGGAGATATTGCTACATTTATTAAAATTGACAATATAATAGGTACACAAATAAATCCTATATATCAAAGTTACCAATTAGTATCTATTATGAGAAATGTTGTGTAAACTATTAATTTTTTATTAACTTTAATAAAAAAATATGAAAAATTATATTTGTATATTAGTAATATTAATTTCTTTGAAAATTAATGCCCAATGTTTTCAAAAATTTTCTTCTAGCAGTAGTAATTCAATTGTTATAAAAGATGATGGGACTTTATGGGCGTGGGGAAAAAACTCCGAAAGTGAAGTTGGTGTTTGCAATGGACAACTTCCAGTTTTTGGACCTACCCAATTAAGTAATCAACCCGTTTGGACTAAAATTTTTACAGGTAGTGATAAAACGTTTGCAATAAAAAATGATGGTACACTTTGGGCATGTGGTAATGGTAGTGGCGGCTCGCTAGGCACTGGTAATCAAAATGATGTTTGCACACTAACTCAAATAGGTACAGATGTAGATTGGAACGAAATATATCCTGGTAGTGGTACGATTGCTAAAAAAAATAATGGAACACTTTGGGGGTGGGGTTCAAATATTTATGGGCAATTAAACATAGGAACTACTAGCTTACAGTTTACACCTGTACAGATAAGTACTGAAACAAACTGGAGCAAGATAAACATGTCTTTACATACGATTGCTCTAAAAAATAATGGTACACTTTGGGCTTGTGGTTTAAACGATAAAGGACAAATTGGAGATGGAACACAAATTAATAGATTAAATTTTGTTCAAATTGGAAGTAATAATAATTGGTCTGATATTGCTTCCGGTTACCTAGGTAAACAATCTTATGCTTTAAAGTCTGATGGCACATTTTGGGGTTGGGGTTACAACGAAAGTATGATTTTTGGGAGCGGAGGTAATGTGTTACAGCCCATACAACTGGGAACCAGTAATGATTGGAGTAAAATTAGTGGTACAAATTTGGGAGTAGTTTTAACTAAGCAAAATGGTACTTTGTGGTACTATAGCAGCAGTGGATTTCAACAAATAGGTATCGATACTAATTGGGTCAATATTTATGGAGGTTTTGCACATTTTTTTGCAAGCAAATCAGATGGTACGCATTGGGGTTATGGAAGTAACCAAGATGGTCAATTAGGATTAGGTAGTGCCATTACAACTACTTCTGTAATGACTCTATTTAATTGTTCAGCATTTTTAAATGTTGAAGAAATTAATCCTCTTGTTAATCTAATAATATATCCTAATCCAACAAATGATTTTGTTTTTATTGAAAATAACTCACACAAAAACATTGATAAAATTTATTTAACTAATATAAATGGAAAGGTATTACTAGAAGAAAGAAATGATTTTTCTAAAATTTATATTGGCAATTTTGAAAATGGAATATATTTCTTAAATATTAGTTCAGAAAATGAAACATTTAGTTACAAAATAGTTAAAAAATAAATAATTTTAACAACCCGATACCGTGGATTTGTAATCCGAGCCCTCAATATAAATCAATTCTTTTTTTATTGTGATGATTTCTTGGCAAGTATCTTTTATGACGCTATCAATAATAAAAAGGATTCCCCCTGCTAGCACGAGCATAACTATTAAACATAGCGATTATCACTGAAATATCAGATTTCCCCCTTGAATTGGAGACGTATGTTTTTTTTAAGAATTATTATTATTTATTTTAAAATTTTACAAAAACTATTTCATATCTTATTTTTTAAAATTGAATTTATTAAATAAAAAAAGGGCTTCATAAGCCCTTTCAAATTTTATCTTAAGAAAATCATTGTAGAAAAGCATATTTTGAAATCCTCAAAGCATTTACTTCTTTTTCAACTTTTATATAATTAAAAAATATTTTTTCAGTTTTATGTCCAGAAATCGCCATAATATCGTGTGGTGGAATACCAGAAAAATATGCATTAGTACAAAATGACCTTCTAGCGGTGTGTGTACAGATAAATTTATATTTTGGTTCTAAACGTTCCACTTGAGTACCGCCCTCTGTTCTAGTAAATTTGTAATTTTCTTTAATATCAGCTCTTTTACAAATTGATTTTATATGTTCGTTTATTCTGTTTTGGTGAAGATATTTTGGTAAGTTACCTTCTCTTTTATCTAAAATTCTTTTAATAACAGAATTGATTGGTATAACAACAAAATTTGAAGTTTTAGATTGTTTAATACGAATAAATTGAGTTTCATCTTGTGTAATTATTTCAGGTTTTTTCAAGAAGTTTAATAAATCGCCAATACGCAATCCTGTATTACATCCTATTAGGAAGATATCTCTAGCGATATTTAGTTCTTCATCATTTAAAACTAAATTTTCAATTCTCAATAATTCATCTTGATTTAAATAGGGATGATTTATAACCTCAGTTACCTTTGAGAAATAATTTTTCTTAAATTCTAGATTAGTATGTTTATCTTCATCATATGCATATCCCATAACTGTTTTTAGTTTTTGAATCACTGTCCCAATATAGTTTTTGGTATATTTTTTTTCATTGGTTAAATAGTCAATAAATTCATTGTAAAAACCCCTATTAATATCGTCAAAATTTAAGTTTTTTATTTTCTTATAAATCAAGAACTTTTTAACAACATTTAAAGAACTTTTTAGAGTATTTAAAGTTCCTTTAGTAAGTATTTTTTTTGAAAATGGTGAATTGTTTTTTGAGTAAAATTCTAAAAACCATTCGTAATATTTAATGAAATCTTTGTTGGTATCTACATCATTTTGATTTTCGCTAAAAGTATTACTTTGAAATTTTGAAATTGGTTTTTCAAAAATGTTAAATACTTTTAAAAACATAATTTTTATAGTATCAATTTCTAAGCCCTTTTCATTTTCTCTGTACAGTAAATCGTTTAATTGATTTTCAAATTCTGATAACTTACTATTAATAAGTTTTGCATTGAATGTCGAAGAGGGTAACTTCATTTTTTGTTTGTTACTATCCCAATCTTTATCGGAATTAATTACAAAATTGGTTGATGCTCTAAATCTTGAATTTTTTCCATGTCTAAATTCAAATTGGATAGTACTTTTTTCACTACCTTTACGAAGATAAAATTTCGTTTTCATACTTTAAAAAATTAAATTGTTACTTTTTTAAAGTTATAAATGAGTTGTTTTTTATCCAATTCGTGTGACCATTTTTGTGTCCATTTAGGTCCTGTTTTGGCAATTTGTGTCCACTTTTTTGAAAAACAACTTTTTCAAAGCACCAATAAACCGCTACAAAGCCAATAAAATCATAAAAAACCTTCTAAGAACATCATTCAGACGAGGTCACAAAATAAAAACGCAAACCCTTAATAATTAAAGGTTTGCGTTTTTTTATTGGTTTTAAATGAAATTATCTAA
>CAMCVI010000002.1 GCA_945881885.1 Chryseobacterium gleum
ATTTTCTCTTCTTGGATAAAATAAATTACCAGTTGCCTTACATCTTTTCATTAACATACTTTAAACGTTTTAATTACACTTTTTTTATTAATTTATTACTTTTACCAAATACTCTTTTATTTTTACCAATGAACATAATATCTTTTTTTATATTTCATTTTTAATTGATTTGGAAGTTGTTTTATTTTCTATTTTTTTTATTTCTTTAAATTTTTGTGAACGAGAAAATGTTCTTTTTCTAATTCCTAATTCGACAATTTCTTTAGGTACATAATAATTTATTATTTTATTTATATTTCTAACAAATTCACCGTGTACTTTTTTACCATTAAATGTTCTTTTTAAATGTTCTGGAAATGATTTGTTTTTAATTTGAATTTTAGGAATGGCTACAACAATATGATGATGTATTCCTCCATTATTTCCTAAATCCGCTAATCTTATGTAACCAAGTAATTTTGAATTATTATTTAATAAGCTCTTCTTTAAGGCAAAGAAAAATCTATCTAATTTTTCGTCATCTTGATGTTCAATTACATATTCAATTAAGGAATATCTTATACTACATTTATAAGTTTCAAAAAATTCTTTTATTTTAATTTCTCTTTTGAATTTCATTACTTCAATATCTGTGTAAGTAACCCACATTTTATTTAAATCTACTTCATACTTTTTTATACTTGTAACTCTACGTATGGATTTAATATCTTCTTTTGTCCTTCTCGAAAAGGTTTTGGTGTAAACATGCTTCATTTTAATAAGAATTAGATGAATTTAGGTTTAATAGAATTTAGGTTTTCTTCTGTAACCGTCTCTGCATAAATTAATACACCACCATTTACACCAGCCTTAAATGATTTTATTCGACCATTTTTAACAAGTCTTGAGATTGTTCTTACAGATTTACGTAGATAAGTAGCTGTTTCTTTTTTATTCCAAAGCACTGGAGGTTCTTTTTCTGATTTCATAATGTTTTTTTTGAGTAATTATTACTTCGTCAAATTTATTGATAGTTTATTTTTTGAATAAAAAAAAACCATTGAATTTACTCAATGGTTTTGTTTAATTTACTCAACGTTTTTAATTGCATATTTTCATTTTTATTTCCTTAAAATAAGGATACCTTTTGTTCGAAGAAAGGTTATAATAAATTTTTAAACTACTTTTAGTATTATTAAGGTTGTTGTCATCCAACCACTGCCTAAAAATTTCAGGTTTACAAAAGGATTTTATATTTCCTTCATCATACATCACTCGATAGATATAACTTATATCAGCCAAATAACATTTTTTATCTTTATGTAATTCATAAAAATAAATAAACAAATCATACGATTTAGGATTATCAAAAATAAAAAGACTTGACAGTTCAGAACCATTTGGATTTTCTGAACCAAACAAAAAATTGTTGAGTTGATTGTAACTTTCTAAATTGAAAAAGGTGTCTGATATTTTCAATTTTAAAATAATGTCTTTAAAATCAATTCCAATAGAAAAAGAAATATGAATTATAAGGTCTATAAGGTTTTTATAAGTCTCATTTAAATAAATTATAATTGAACTATTACTTTTAAATTTTTCTATTTTAAGTAAATTTTCATATATTTTAAAAACATATTCAGTAACAATGTCATTCTTTTCAATAAATGTTTTGCCAAAAAGATTGCTTTTAAGTTCTTTGTGGAAATTTTCAAGATGAGATTCTAACATATCAAAACCACTTATTCCATAATTCTCCCATTCATTTTCATCTTCCAAAAAGTAAATAAAATTTATTAATTTATCAAATACGTAGGATTCCATATTTTTATTATATTGCATTAAGTTATAATTGTAGCCACAAAATAGCCACACAAAGATAATAAAAAATCCCAAAACGTTGAAAATCAATAGTTTTGGGATGTGAATAGTGACCTCGGCAGGGTTCGAACCTGCAACCAACGGAGCCGAAATCCGTCATTCTATCCAGTTGAACTACGAAGCCGTTTTTTAGATTGTTGGATCTTTGGATTTTAAGACAATTTAGAGTGTTGGATTTATAGAAAGTTAGATAAAATCTAAGTCATCTAATCTGTCTAAGATATCTAACCTGTCTAAGAAGTCTAATTTATCTAAACCAATAGTTTCTTTACAATCGTAGAAATTGTTTTTCCTTCTGCTTGTCCGCCAATTTGTGTTGCGGCTAAACCCATAACTTTTCCCATTTCTGCAATACCTGACGCACCAGTTTCTGCAATAATTTTAGCTACAATAGCTTCTACTTCTTCTTCTGATAATTGTGCGGGTAAGAACTTTTCGATTACAGCAATTTGAGCCAATTCTGGTTCAGCTAAATCGGCACGATTTTGTGAAGTAAAAATTTCGTAACTGTCTTTACGCATTTTAACTAATTTTTGTAAAATTTTAATTTCTTCTGCTTCTGAAATTTCTTCTTTAGAACCTGAAGCCGTCTGCGCAATTAATATTTCTGATTTAATAGCACGTAATGCTTCAAGTGCCAAAGTATCTTTGGCTCTCATGGCATCTTTCATGCTATCCATAATTTGTGTAGCTAAGCTCATATATTTTTATTTTTTTTGTTTTGTGTAATTGTTATGCGAAAGTAATAAAAAAATCCCGACTCGTTTATAACTTGTCGGGATTTAATAGTATTTGGTTTGTTTATTTTTGGTTAATCTACATTATCATGTAAAAACGAGTTGTTAGATCGCAATTGCATGTCGTCGTTACTGTCCATTCCTAAAGACATGCGCGAAGGCGGGTTTTGGTTTGGCATACTTGTAACATCTAATCCTAAACGACGAAAAGCAGGTTCTTTTTCTAAATCGTCAATTCGGTTTGGATTGTTGAATTTGTGATTGAAGTTTTTCAATTTACTTTTACGTTCTTCTGCTCTTGATTTTAAAATATCTTCAATTGACATTTCCACTGGAGAAACACCATCAAAATTAAAATTAGGATCAAAACTAATTGGTGCTGCAACTGGCTCTTTTTGTTTGATAGTAAAATTTATTTCTTCATCAATAGGTTCTGCCGCAACTTGAATATGTGCAACTGGCTCAAATGCTTCTTCTAATTCTTCTTCTAATGTATATTTGATAATTCCTTCTTCACCTAGTTCGGTAACTGGAAAAAACTGAACTGCTTCGTTAACTTTGATATCTTTGGTTTCTTCGCTTAATTCAAAAACAACGGTATTTTGTGTGTTTTCTATTTTAGCATCGAACAAATCTAATGAGAAGTTGAAATCTAACGGTGCTACAACAAATTCAGGATCAATCACTTCAATTTCTCTAACAGAGTTAGAAATAATTTCGAATTCTTGAATAGGTTTAACCATTTCAATAACAGGTTGTGCTACCACTTTTATTTGAAATTCTGCAGAAACATTTTCAAAAAATACATCTAAATTTTTAATAAATTCGGTAGTTTCAATTAAATCTGAAACCGGAGCTTGAACAATTTGTGGTTGTGCCACTTCTAAATCATTTAATTCAAAAACAATTTTGGCAACAGGTTCTGCTACTACTTCCTTTGGTGTTTCTGCTTCAAAATTTAATTTATTAGTAATTGGTTCTTCAAAAGAAAAATTAGGGGTAGGAACAGCATTTGGTGTTAAATTATGTTCTACTTTTTGCTCACCATCTAAAGAATGAATAATTTTCTTTGGTTCTGCATTTACGATTTCTATTTGTTGTTCTACATTAAATCCTGTAGCAATTACCGTAACTGAAATAGCGTCATCTAATTTTTCATCTTCACCAATTCCCATGATAATGTTGGCGTTATGACCTGCTTCGTTTTGGATGTATTCGTTAATTTCACTTATTTCATCGATAGTAATTTCGTCAGAACCAAATGTGATAAGCAACAACACATTTTTAGCACCTGTAATTTTATTATCGTTTAATAATGGAGAATCTAATGCAGATTGAATTGCAATTCTAGCTCTATCCGCACCTGAAGCAACAAAAGATCCCATAATGGCAGTTCCGCTATCACTTAATACCGTTTTAGCATCTTTTAAATCAATGTTCATTGTTAGGTGATTGGTAATCACTTCTGCAATACCTTTTGAAGCTGTAGCTAACACTTCATCGGCTTTAGAAAAACCAGCTTTAAATCCAAGATTTCCGTAAACTTCTCTTAATTTGTTATTATTTATAACAATTAATGAATCTACTTGTTTTCTTAATCTTTCCACACCTTCCATGGCTTGATCGTAACGATTTTTACCTTCAAACTGGAAAGGAATAGTAATAATTCCTACGGTTAAAATGCCTCTTTCTTTTGCTAATTGAGCAATTACTGGCGCAGCACCTGTACCGGTTCCACCGCCCATACCAGCTGTGATAAATACCATTTTGGTATTTACATCAAGCATTTTTTCAAGTTCCTCAATGCTTTCTAGAGCGGCTTGTTGACCGATTTCTGGCTTTGCTCCTGCGCCTAATCCCTCTGTAAGATTAACTCCTAACTGAATTTTATTTGGCACTGGACTTGTTTGTAAGGCCTGAGAATCTGTGTTACATACCACGAAATCTACTCCAATGATTCCTTGTCTGAACATGTGGTTGATGGCATTACTACCTCCGCCACCTACTCCGATTACTTTTATTACGTTTGATTGATTTTTTGGTAAATCAAATGTAATGTTTCCAAATTCGTTGTTGCTTTCCATATATTTGGCTTTGTTTTTAATGTGTTATTTGCTACTAATAACTTTTATTCTACATTATCTAAAAACTCTTTAATTTTCCCTAAAAGGTTATTAAAGTCGTATTTCTTTTTTCTTTCTATTGGTTCGTTTTCAACTGGTGTTGAATTAGTTTCTTCCTCTACTTCCTCAGTTACATTTACTTCAGTAGATTGAGATGAAGCTACTACTGTTTCAGGAATTTTCATTTCTACAAACGGAGTAGCGCTATTGGTTTGGTTACGTAAACTTTCCATAACTAAACCTACAGATGTAGCGTATAGAGGACTCGACAATTCTTCGCTTGAATTTCCTGCTAAATGCTCATTTGGATAACCTATTCTAGTGTCCATTCCTGTAATATATTCTACTAATTGTTTAATATGTTGTAGTTGCGAACCACCTCCTGTTAATACAATTCCTGCAATTAATTTTTTCTTTGGCTCGTCATGCCCATACAATTTAATTTCAGCATATACTTGTTCAATAATTTCCACCACTCTAGCATGAATAATTTTTGATAAGTTTTTTAGTGAAATTTCTTTTGGATCCCGACCTCTTAATCCTGGAATAGAAACAATTTCGTTGTCTTTATTTTCTCCTGGCCAAGCTGATCCGAAACGTGTTTTTAATAATTCGGCTTGTTTTTCAATAATAGAACAGCCTTCTTTGATGTCTTCTGTAATAACATTTCCACCGAAAGGAATTACAGCAGTATGACGAATTACTCCGTTTTTAAACACGGCTAAATCAGTTGTACCCCCACCAATATCGATAAGTGCCACACCTGCTTCTTTTTCTTCCTCGCTTAAAACAGCATCTGCGGAGGCTAAAGGTTCTAAGGTTAATCCTGTTAATTCTAAACCTGCATTTTTAACACAACGTCCTAAATTTCTGATTGAAGCCGCTTGTCCTACCACGATATGAAAGCTAGATTCTACTCTGGCGCCATACATTCCTATTGGTTCTAAAATTTCAGATTGTCCGTCAATTTTAAATTCTTGTGGTAAGGCATGGATAATTTCTTCACCTGGAAGCATTGATAAATTTTGAACTTGACAAGTTAATTGCTCAATATCATATTCTCCAATTACTTCTTCAGGATTTTTTCTACTGATATAATCGCTATGTTGAATGCTACGAATGTGTTGTCCTGCAATTCCAACCACAACATCATTAATTCGGTATCCTGAATTATTTTCTGCTTCTGATATGGCTGCTTGAATAGATTGAATGGTTTGCGTGATGTTGTTTACAACACCCCTATGCACACCTAAACTCTTAGATTTTCCTACCCCTAGGATTTCTAATTTTCCGTACTCATTTTTCTTGCCTATCATAGCTACAATCTTTGTTGTACCTATATCTAAACCTACTGCAATACTTTCTTTGTTCATCATCTATTCATTATTTTGAACACACTACTTGTTGTGTGAAAATTAAATTTATTGACTTGTACTTTTCAATTATCGAATCTTTCGCTGCGTATTGATAAAACGCTTTGTAATTTTTAAACTTTTTTGCAATGAAAATGGGTTTTCCAAAATTGATATCGTAATCATATTCTCTAGTGAGCATGTTCATACTTCCATTTTTCTGAATTGTGATTGCAATAATATGTTTTCTTAAAAAATCATCTTTCTCAATTGTCTTAAATGTTTCTATGAAACCTTTTTTAAATTCGCCTTCAATATTTCCTTGAACAATAGGAACTCTTGACGAAAAATTATTGGACAATTGAAAAATACTGCCATTTTTATCAACATACAAAACGCGATTATTATTAACAACTCTTGCGATTGGGGACTTCTGCAAAACTTTGGTTATTAACACACTTTCTTCTGAAATAAATACTTCGGCATTTTCGATGAATGATTGCTTTTTTAAGGCACTTTCCAAATCTTTCAAATCTACTTTATCTTTTTGAATTAGGGAAGTCCCACTCAAATTTTGTATTAACAAGTTATTAACCATTTCATTTGTTAAAAACATTTTGTTATCACCCTGAAAATCAACTTGTATTTTATTAATTTTCTTATTTTGACTTCTACTTTGTGTAAAAGAATAGAGAAAAATAACCACAAAAAACATGACCACCAACCGAATATTTTGCCAATTAAATTTTTTCATCTAGTACTTTTTTTATTTCTTTTACCATTTCTCCTATATCTCCTGCACCAATAGTAATATAAACATCTGCATCAGAATTTTTAAAGCTAGTCAACAACATTTCTTTAGTTACTAATTGTTTGTTTTTAGCTGTTATTTTTTCTAATAACCAAGCTGAATTTACCCCTTCAATAGGCAATTCTCTGGCAGGATAAATTTCCAATAAAAGAATTTCATCAAACTGAGATAAACTTTCTGCAAAACCATCAACAAAATCTTTCGTTCTGCTAAACAAATGAGGTTGAAAACATGCCATTATTTTTTTATTTGGATACAATTCTTTTACGGCTTGGTGCACCGCATTTATTTCTGTTGGATGATGTGCATAATCATCAATATACACTAATTTTTCAGTTCGTATTTGAAAAGAAAATCGGCGTTTAACACCCTTAAAAGTAGCTAACGCATTACTGATTTTTTCGTTTGCTAAACCATACGACTTTGCCATAGCAAAAGCCAACAAAGCATTGGTTAAATTATGATGTCCTGGTAACCCAAATTTTACATTTTCAATTAATTCAGTTTTTGTCTTCACATCAAAAACATAAAAACCATTTTCAATTCTGATATTTTGAGCGACAAAATCCGCACCAGCATTTACAGCAATTGTATTTCCTTCTAAAGGCAATCCTTTTACAATAAATAAATTTTCTGAAGGCACTTTTTGAGCAAATTCTTTAAAAGATGCTTCAATAGTTGCCACATCCCCATAAATATCTAAATGATCAGCATCCATTGAGGTTATACAAGATACATTTGGATGTAAATGCAAAAACGAACGATCAAATTCATCTGCTTCTACTACAGTAACAGTTTTTCCTGTACCAATTAAATTGGAATCATAACCTTCCACAATACCGCCTAAAAAAGCAGTAACATCTACACCGCTTTCATACAAAATATGGCCTAAAATACTTGATGTTGTGGTTTTTCCGTGTGTTCCAGCAACGGCAAAACAAAAAGTGTCTTTTGTAATGATTCCTAAAACTTCTGCGCGTTTTTTTATTGTAAATTCGTTATCTAAAAAGAAATTCCATTCTGTGTGATTATTCGGAACTGCCGGCGTAATTACTACTAAAGTATTTTCGGTGTTTTTAAAGTTATCTGCAATTAAATTTATGTTGTCTTCAAAATGAATTTTCATACCACTTTCTTGTAACTCGGAAGTTAACTGTGTTTTTGTTTTATCATAACCCGCTACATTTTTTCCAAGGAATTGAAAATAACGCGCCAAGGCACTCATTCCGATTCCACCGATTCCAATAAAATAGACGTTATGTATTTGATTTAAATTCATTTTTTTATTGCTGTTGCAATTATTTTTATTATTTAATTAATTTTTTTATTTCTTCAACTATCGCTTTTGTTGCATTGGGCAACGCTAATCTTTTAATGTTTTGTTCCAAGCTTTCTAATTTTCCTTGATCTTTAATTAATGCTTCGAAAACAATTTTAAATTCTGATTCCAAATCTGATTCTTTAATTAAAATTGCTGCACCTCTTTCCACAATTGCTTTGGCATTTTTTGTTTGATGATCTTCAGACACATTTGGTGAAGGAATAAAAATGGTTGGTTTTCCAACGATGCACAACTCTGAAACAGAAGACGCGCCTGAACGAGAAATTACCACATCCGAAGCTGCATAAACCAAATCCATTCTGTCAATAAATGCTACAACTTGAACATTTTCTTTTTCATTGTATTTTGAATATTCTTTTAAATAATGCTTGCCACATTGCCAAATAATTTGAAAATCAAGTTGTAATAAAAAATCCAATTCTTTTTCTACTAGTTGATTTATTCTTCTAGATCCTAAACTTCCACCTAAAATTAAAAGTGTTTTCTTGGTAACATCCAAATTAAAATAAGTTAGTGCTTCTTCTTTTTTGCTTGCCACTTCCATTAAATCTTGACGAACGGGATTTCCCGTAATATGCAATTTATCTTTTGGGAAAAACCGCTCTAAATTTTCGTATCCCACACAAATTGAATTGGCTTTTTTGGCTAATAATTTATTTGTAATCCCAGGATAAGAATTCTGTTCTTGTATAACCGTTGGAATTCCTAAAATTGATGCCACTTTTAAAACAGCGCCACTAGCAAAACCTCCCGTTCCAATTACCACATTAGGTTTAAATCTTTTTAAAATAAAATACGATTTAATTAAACTTGTAGCTAATTTTATAGGAAACATTGCGTTTTGTAATGTAAATTTACGTTGCAATCCTGCAATCCACAGCCCTTTAATTTCAAAACCAGCTTGCGGGACTTTTTGCATTTCCATTTTATCCTTTGCGCCTACAAATAAAAATTTAGCATCCGGAAATTGCACTTTCAATTCGTTTGCAATAGCAATAGCTGGATAAATATGTCCACCTGTTCCGCCGCCGCTAATGATAAATCTTTTTTCCATTATTTTTTATTTATAACCGCATTCATTGGATTTTGTCCGTTTATTAAACTATCGCCTTGTTGGTCTATTTCGTTTTCTTGTTTTAAAGATTCCCGAATAGAATATTTCATATTATTTACTTTTTTTTCGTCTTCAGATGTTGTTTCATCTGAATTTTCAGCGTTCATCACTACAACTTCTCTTTCAATTAAACGCTGTAAAGCGGCTTCTTTATCTTGAAAATCTTTTAAATCGGCAGCAATTTCATCTTCTTTTTTTGTTACACTAAGTATAATTCCTAAAGACAAACAAGTCATCCAAATGGAAGTTCCTCCACTACTAATTAATGGCAAAGGCTGACCGGTAACTGGCAGTAATTCTACAGCTACTCCCATATTTATTAAAGCCTGAATTATAATTGGAAATCCGAGTCCGATAATTAATAATTTTCCAAACAAATTATTTGTTTTATTAGCTCGAATTAAGAATCTAAAAAACAATAACATATAGAAGAATACTAACACATACCCTCCGATTAATCCGTATTCTTCAATTATAATCGCAAAAATAAAATCGGAAGATGATTGAGGTAAAAAATTCTTTTGGATACTTTTTCCTGGTCCAACACCGTTTATTTTTCCAACCGCAATAGCGATTTTAGCATTTTCTATTTGATATTTGTCTTCATCGGGTTTATCAGACGTGAAATTTTCAATTCTACTCACCCAAGTATTGACACGGCTAAAGGTTTTATGTTTTGGAAAAGCTTGCGCCAACAAGAAAAAAAGTGCCAATAAAGCTATTCCAGTTGCCAATACAATTCCTAAATATTTTAGAGGATATTGTCCAATGTACAATAACATAAAAACCATAGCAAACATTAGTGCTGCTGTGGAAAAGTTTGACGGTAAAATAAATATCAAAACCGCACCAACAGGAATCCATATTTGAATAACGGAATCTTTAAACGTGTATTTGGTTTCGTTAATTTTGGTTAAAGTTCTGGCAACATAAACCATCAAAATTGTAAAAGCAAGCGTTGAAGGCTGAAATGAAAAATTTACAAAAGGAATAACCAACCATCGACTTGCATTTGCACCACCAATTGTTTTTCCTTGTAATAATGTAAAAAGTAACGCCGGTATAATAATCCAGATAGCAAAAATGGAATATTTTTTAAATTTTTCAAAAGGCATTTTATGAACCAGGAATACAATAAGCATTCCAATAAAAAGATGCGTAAGATGTTTTAATAATAACATAAAAGTAGAACCCGTGCCATTGCCAACAGTATAAACTAAATTGGTGCTGGCACTATATACTGGCAAAAAGGAAACTATGGCCAATAAAATTATTACTGCCCAAATTGTTTTATCCCCTTTAAGTTGGCTGACTATTTTATTCATTATTAATTTTTGCTATTGTAAAATTCAATTACGATTATAAATTCTGTACCGCTTGTTTAAATTGACGACCTCTGTCTTCGTAGTTTTCAAACAAATCAAAACTAGCACATGCTGGTGAAAGCAAAACAGTATCGCCTTTTTCAGCCATTTTATTAGCTATTTTTACAGCTTCAGACATGGAAGTTGTTTCAATAAACATTTCTACTAAACCTTCAAACTTATCTGATAATTTTTTATTGTCAATTCCTAAACAGATTATTCCTTTTACTTTTTCGCGTACTAAAGCCATTAATTCATCGTAATCATTTCCTTTGTCCACGCCGCCTACTATCCAAACTGTAGGCGTGGTCATGCTGTCTAAAGCAAAGAATGTAGCGTTTACATTTGTGGCTTTGGAATCGTTAATGTATTGTACATTATTAATTTTAAGCACTTTCTCCAATCTATGTTCAGCACCTTGAAAATTTGATAAACTTTCTCTAATAGTTGCTTTTCTTATTTTCATTAATTGTGCAACGGTTATTGCAGCCATAGCGTTTTTAACGTTATGTTTTCCTTCTAAAGCAAGTTGATTTATTGGCATAGTAAAATGGTCTTCGTTTAGGTTTATATTTATCTCGTTGTTTTCAGTCATACTCCCGCCTATATTTAATTTTTTTGAAATTGAAAAAGGCACTTTTTTTGCTTTTGTTTGATGATTGGCAAACCAATTTGAAATGGCTTCATCGTCATCATCATAAATTAAATAATCGTTTTCGGTTTGATTCATTGTTATTCTGAACTTTGAATCGATATATAAATTGTAATCATAATTGTATCTATCTAAATGGTCTGGGCTAATATTCAAAATAATTGCGATATCTGGCTTGTAATTTCTAATTCCGTCTAATTGAAAACTACTTAATTCTAACACATAACAATCATGCTTATTTTCGGCCACCTGCCAGGCAAAACTTTTTCCAATATTCCCTGCTAATCCTACATTTAAACCACCTTGTTTAAGTATGTGATACGTTAACAAAGTAGTAGTAGTTTTTCCATTACTACCCGTAATTCCAATTGTTTTTGCAGTTGTAAAAGGAGCTGCAAACTCAATTTCTGAGATTACTGGAATTTTCTTTTCTAGTAACTTTTTTACTATTGGAACATTTTCTGGTATTCCAGGACTTTTCATTACCACATCAGCATTCAGAATTAAATCTTCAGTGTGTTTTGAGTCTTCCCAAGCAATTGCATTAATACTAAGAACTTCTTTATAATTTTCTTTTATTTTTCCAAAATCGGACACAAAAACATCGTATCCTTTTTTCTTTCCCAAAATAGCTGTTCCAACACCGCTTTCGCCACCACCTAATATTACTAATCGCATTTTATCTTAGTTTTAAAGATACTAGAGAAAAAATGGCTAATATGATAGCTACAATCCAGAAACGCGTTACGATTTTACTTTCGTGGTAACCTTTTTTCTGATAATGATGATGCAATGGTGACATTAAGAAAATACGACGGCCTTCGCCAAATTTCTTTTTGGTATATTTGAAAAAAGATACTTGTAACACAACTGAAAAGTTTTCCGCTAAGAAAATACCACATAAAACAGGAATCATTAATTCTTTTCTAACGGCGATTGCAATTACTGCGATAATTCCACCGATAGTTAAACTTCCTGTATCGCCCATAAATACGGTTGCTGGATAGGTGTTGTACCACAAAAAACCAATTAATGCACCTACGAATGCGGCTATATAAATAGTCATTTCTCCCGAATTTGGGATGTACATAATATTTAGATAATTTGAAAAAATGATGTTCCCAGATACAAATGTGAAAATTCCTAAAACCAATACTGAAATGGCTGAAGTACCAGCCGCCAAACCATCAATACCATCTGTTAAATTCGCACCATTTGAAACGGCAGTTATAATAAAAATGACCACTGGAATAAAAATTATCCAAGCCCAATTTTGATAATCATCTCCCATAAAAGATAGTACTTCGGCATAATCAAACGTATTGTTTTTTACAAACGGAATGGTTGTTTCCATTGATTTTACTTCTGGCGAAGTGGATTTAATAACCGTTTCTATTCCTTGTTTTTTTAGCACCACATCCTCTTTTATCGTTACGTTTGGGTTAAAATATAAAGTAACGCCTACAATAATTCCAAGTCCAATTTGACCTATAACTTTAAATCTTCCTTTTAAACCATCTTTATCTTTTTTGAATACTTTAATATAGTCATCCAAGAAACCAATACTTCCCATCCAAACTGTTGTCACCAAAAGCAAAATGATATAAATGTTGTCCAATTTTGCCAATAGTAAAACAGGAACAAGTGTGGCTAAAATAATGATAAGCCCACCCATTGTTGGGGTTCCTGCTTTTTGTACTTGACCATCTAAACCTAACTCACGAACCGTTTCACCAACTTGTTTGTTTCTTAAATAACTAATTATTCTTTTTCCATAAATGGTAGAAATTAAAAGCGATAAAATAACCGCTATTCCAGATCGGAAAGTGATATATTGAAACAAACCAGCACCTGGCAAATTATATGCTTCGTCTAGATATTTAAAAATGTAGTATAACATAATTTTATAGGTTTAAATTCCAAATCTTTATATTCCAAATTCCAAGTCGTTTGACTTAATATTTAGAATTTATTTTTCTAATTGTTTTAATAATTCTTGTACAATTTGCATATCGTCAAAATCCTGACGGACTCCGTTTATTTCTTGATAGGTTTCATGACCTTTTCCAGCAATTAAAATAATATCACCTGAATTTGCCATTTGACAAGCGGTTTTTATGGCTTGTTTTCTATCTAAAATAGAAAGTGTTTTTTTAAAATACTGACCTTCTACTCCAACTTCCATTTCTTCAATTATGGTTTGTGGATGCTCTGTTCTTGGATTGTCTGAAGTAAAAATGGCTTTATCACTCCATGTAGCCGCAATATTTGCCATTATTGGTCGCTTTGTTTTGTCTCTATCACCACCACAACCAACAATTGTAATTAATTGTTCGTTTTTTGTACGAATATTTTCTATTGTTTTCAGCACGTTTTCCAAGGCGTCTGGCGTGTGTGCATAATCAATTATTGCGGTGATTTTAGTGTTAGAAATAACAAACTGAAAACGGCCTGAAACACTTTCTAATTCCGATAACAATCGTAATGCTTCTGTGCTTTCAATTCCTAATTCAATTGCTACACCATAAATAGCTAAAATATTATATGCATTAAACGAACCAATTAATTTGGTCCAAACTTCTTCGTTATTAATTTTTAAAACCAAGCCAGATAATTGATTTTCTAAAATTTGTGCTTTAAAATCAGCATAGGTTTTTAAAGCATAAGTTCTTTTTTTGGCCAATGTGTTTTGAAGCATTACTTCTCCGTTTTTGTCATCAATATTTGTAATAGCAAAAGCAGATTTTGGTAAACCATCAAAAAATGATTTTTTAACATCTCTGTATTCGGCAAACGTTGCATGGTAATCTAAATGATCATGTGATAAATTGGTAAACACACCGCCTTCAAAATATAAAGATTCGGTACGTTTTTGATGAATCCCGTGTGAAGAAACTTCCATAAAACAGAATTCGCAACCTACTTCAACCATTTCGTCTAAATATTTATTAATAGTTAGCGAATCTGGCGTAGTGTGTGTCGCTTTATATTCAACCTCATCAACCATAATTTTAACGGTTGATAATAATCCTACTTTATATCCTGCTTTTTTAAACATTTGATACAACAACGAGGCAATTGTAGTTTTTCCGTTAGTGCCTGTAATACCAATTAATTTTAGTTTTTGTGAAGGATTATCAAAATAATTTGCTGATAAAAACGCTAAGGCTTGACTAGCATTTTGCACCTTCACATAGGTAATATTTTCTGTTAATGATGTTGGTAAATCTTCACAAACTACAACAATTGCACCTGAAGAAATGGCTTTATCAATAAATTGATGGCCATCTACAAGCGAACCTTTTATTGCCACAAAAACATCGTTTTTTGAAACCTTTCTAGAATCAAACTCAATTTTTTCTATAGCCAAATCTGTAGTACCGTGAACCGATTCAATTGTTACTTTATATAATATGTCTTTTAATAAACTCACGATAATTCTATAGTTATAATTTGGTTTTTCTTAAACACTTGACCTGGATTGATGGATTGTTTTTTGACTTTTCCAACTCCTGTAAATGTTACTTTTAATCCTAAATTTTCTAATAATGAAACGGCATCCATTCCAGCCATTCCTTTAAGATTTGGCATTACGTTTGTGGAGCCTTGGGATTTTTTTTCAAATTCACGATATAATACTTCTTGTTTTGGACTTTTTAATTTTATGTTTTTAAATTTATTTGTACTTGGAACATCTGTAAATATTTTTTGAGCAATTCTTTTAAAAACTGGACCTGCCACATCGGCGCCATAATATCCTTTTGATTTATCTGGGTTATGAACCACTACTATGCAAGAATATTTTGGTTGATCTGCAGGAAAATATCCAACAAATGAAGAAGCATATGACATTTCTGCTTTACTGTAATCTACCTGAGCGGTGCCCGTTTTTCCTGCCATTGAAAAATCTGCAGAATACAAACCTTTTCCTGTTCCATTTTTTACTACGTTTTCTAATACTTTTCTAACTTTTAACAAAGTTTCATCGGAACATATTTTCGGATTAATAACTTGTGGATCGTATTTTTTAATGGTTTTATTCCATTCTTTAATTTCACTTACAAAAATTGGTTTTAACATTTTACCATTATTTGCTACCGCATTATACAAGGAAAGTGATTGTAAAGGGGTCATTGAAACGCCATAACCAAATGCCATCCAAGGTAATGTGGTACCATACCAATTTTTAGTTCCCGGTTGTGGAATTATAGGTTGTCCTTCTCCTTTAATTTGAAGACCCTGTTTTTTATTTAATCCATAACTATTAATTCTGTTGATAAATTGCCATGGATTGTTTTTATAAGCTTTGTAAGTTGCTTGAACCAAAATGGTGTTTGAAGATACTTCAAAACCTTTTGCTAATGAGGCTATTCCGTATCCGTGATGATTAGAATCTTTAACAGGTCTACCTTGAATCATAACTAAACCCCCATTAGAATTGTAAACCGAGCTAGTATCTGCTTTTTTATCATCAATTAGAGCAATTAAATCCATTAATTTAAAGGTAGAGCCAGGCTCGTGAGATTCCGTAAGTGCATAATTTTGAGATTCAAAATACGTTCCATCTTCCGATTTTCCTAAATTTGAAATGGCTTTTATATAACCCGTATTGGTTTCCATAACTACTACACAACCATGATCTGCTTTATAAAATTCTAATTGTTTTAATAATGCGTGATGCGCAATGTCTTGAATAAATACATCAATAGTTGAAATTACATCGTACCCATCAACTGGATCTAATTCATTAATATCAGAAATAGGTTTCCACTGATTTTTTGCAATTTTTTGCATCCAATGGTGCCCGTTTGTTCCATTTAAGTATTTACGAAATGCGTATTCTAAACCTTTACCTTGATTACCATCGCGTTCATAACCAATAGTTCTGTTTGCAATTAGGCCTACAGGATGTTTACGCACAGTTTGCTGTTCGGCAATTATGCCGCCTTTATTAGCACCCAACCTAAAAAGCGGAAACTTTTTTACGCGCATGTATTCGGTAAATGTTAATTTTTTTGCGACTAAAAAATACCTGTTTTTGGTATTTTTTGCTTTTAGTAAATCCCTTTGAAATTCGCCAGAAGATTTTCCAACTAACTTGGCTAAAGAGTCGGATAAGGCAACGTAATATTTTTCGAAATTTTCTTCAGATGGTGTCACCGCATCAAAACGAATAGTGTATTCAGGAATAGAAGTGGCCAATAAACTTCCGTCTGAAGAATAAATATTTCCTTTATTGGCAGGAATTTCGAAATTTTTAACGGTGCGCTGTTTGGCTAAATCTCTATAATAATCACCACCAACCCATTGTATGTTAAATAATTTTATAGCAATTGCAAAAGAAAAAGCAACAACGCAAACCACCACAAATGCTAGTCGGTAAGAAATTATATTGTCGTTTTTTATTGCCATATTTTTAATTTATCTATAAAACTTTTTTCTGCTGGTTTTTTTATTACAATTTTTTTTGGTGGAACGGTTGAAGGCAAAATTTGTCTTGTTTCCATTTTTTTTGAAACAGTTGACTCCATTTTTAATTTCATTAATTCAGAACGTGTATCTACAAATTTTGAACGCAATTCTTTTACTTCATTTGTTAAACTTGTAATCCTATAATTTTTTTCATCGTAGTTGTGGTTAAAATAGACCATCAACATAGCTAATGAAAAAACGAAAATTATAAATTTCCATGTTTTAAGTGCGTCATCATCAATTAAGAATTTCGCTTTTAATAGACTATATATACTGCTTTCTTTTGCCATTATTTTTTTTCTGCTACTCTTAATTTGGCACTTCTGGCTCTGTTGTTTATTTCTATTTCTGCCGATGAAGGCACAATTAACTTTTCGATACTTTTAAAAGGCACTTCAAAATTTCCGAAAAAGTCGCGTTCTGGCTCTCCTTCAAACATGCCATTTCTTATAAATCTTTTTACCAATCTGTCTTCTAAAGAATGGTAAGAAAGGACACTCAATCTTCCACCAGATACCAATAATTCTTCAGTTTGAATTAAAAATTCTTTCAATACTTCAATTTCCTGGTTTACTTCAATGCGGATGGCTTGATAAATTTGAGCTAATATTTTATTCGCTTTATGACCTGGCAAAAAGCGAGACAAAACTTCTTTTAATTGCTCAGAATTTTTAATTTTTTTGTCAGCTCTTGCAGCTACTATAACATTTGCCATTGCACCACCGTTCTTCAATTCACCAAAATCTAAGAAAACTCGTTTTAATTCATTTTCTGTATAATCATTTATCACTTCATATGCAGAAAGCGTATCGTTTTGGTTCATTCTCATATCTAAAGCACCATCAAATCGTGTAGAGAAACCTCTATCTGCTACATCAAATTGATGAGAAGAAACTCCGAAATCGGCTAAAATCCCGTCAACTTGTTTGACACCATAAAAACGTAAAAACCTTTTAATAAATCTGAAATTTTCATTAATTAATACAAATCGTTCATCATCTATAGTATTTGCCAATGCGTCTGTATCTTGGTCAAAGCCAAACAATTTTCCGTTTGGTCCTAAATGTTTCATAATTTCTCGTGAATGTCCGCCGCCGCCAAAAGTGACATCAACGTAAATTCCGTCTGGTTTAATATTTAAACCGGCAACCGTTTCTTTTAAAAGTACTGGGTTATGATATTCCATCTTCCGCGTCATTTTGGTTACCCATTACTTCTTCGGCTAAATCTGCAAAATCTACCATCGCGTGATTTAATGCTGACTCATATAAATTTTTATCCCAAATTTCAATAATTGAAACAGCAGATGACAACACAATATCTTTATCAATTTTAGAAAATAAAACCAAATCTTTCGGAATTAATAACCTTCCTGTTGCATCAATTTCAACCATTTTTACACCAGCAGTAAAAGCTCTAATAAAATCGTTGTTCTTTTTTACGAAACGATTTAACTTGTTAATTTTCTGCATAACAGTGTTCCATTCCTTCATTGGATACAATTCTAAGCAAGGCTGAAAAACGGATCGCTTTAATACAAAACCTTCTTCAAAATTACCCAGTTGTTTCTTAAGAGGCGCAGGTATCATTAACCTTCCTTTTGCATCAACTTTGCACTCGTATGTTCCTAAAAATGTATTCAACTTTTATAAATGAATTAATAATGAGACAAATTTAAAAAATATTTTACCACTTTTTACCACAAAATACCACTTTGTTAATAAGTTTTTATGAAAAAATGATAGAATTACCACTTATGGGCTGAAAATACAGATATTGACAAAGAAATTAAGTTTTTAACGATGGTTGCTATTATTGAAAAAACACTGTTAATTTTAGTAACAATTCTCAAAACAATTTGAAAATTAGGGTTTTAGCTAGAAAACAATTTAATAATATGTAATAGTAAACAAATGTGAAAAAAAAATGTATTTTTGTAAATATTAGATGATTTGATCACGAAGACATTTTTATGATAAAGAAAGAAAAAAAATATACTTATTTTGAAGCAGGTGAGGGCACGCCAATAATTGTTTTACATGGTTTGATGGGCGGCCTAAGTAATTTTGACGGCGTGGCTAATTTTTTCCCATCTAAAGGATATAAAGTGATTATTCCTGAATTGCCAATTTATACCCAAAGCTTATTAAAAACTAACGTAAAAGCATTCGCCAGATATGTAAAAGATTTTATTACTTTCAAAGGATTGGAACGTGTAATTTTGGTTGGAAATTCATTAGGTGGACACATTGGTTTATATTTTACTAAACAATATCCTGAATTAGTTAAAGGATTAGTAATTACTGGAAGTTCAGGATTATATGAAAGTGCTATGGGTGAAAGTTACCCAAAACGTGGTGATTATGAATACATTAGAAAAAAAGCAGAAGATGTATTTTACAATCCAGAAGTGGCTACAAAAGAAATAATTGATGAGGTTTTTGCAACCGTAAACGATAGAATTAAATTGTTGAAAACATTAACTATTGCCAAAAGTGCCATCCGTCATAATATGGCAAAAGATTTACCAAAAATGCATGTGGCAACATGTATTATTTGGGGAAAACAAGATAAAGTAACCCCACCAGAAGTAGCGGAAGAATTTAAAAAGTTACTTCCAAATTCAGATTTATATTGGATTGACAAATGTGGTCATGCTGCCATGATGGAAGAACCAGACCAATTTAATGAACTTTTGTTTGGTTGGCTTAGCGAGAAAAAATTATAAATTATTTTTTTAGAAAAAAGAAAAAAGAATATTCTACTTCAATCTTTTAAGTGGTGTAAATACTATAAATCAAATGAAAATTAATACCGCCGAATTTGTAATAAGTAATTCTATTGTGGAAAAATGTCCGAAAGACAGAATTCCAGAATATGCTTTTATTGGACGTTCTAATGTTGGAAAATCATCGTTAATTAACATGATTACCAACCATAAAAACCTAGCTAAAACTTCTGGAAGACCAGGAAAAACCCAATTAATCAACCATTTTTTAATTAACAAAAACTGGCATTTAGTAGATTTACCAGGTTATGGATACGCAAAAGTTTCTAAGACAACAAAAGCAATATTTCAACAATTTATTACAGATTATTTTGAAACAAGAGAACAACTTATTTGTGCGTTTGTTTTGGTAGATATTAGACACGAACCACAAAAAATTGATACCGAATTTATTGAATATTTAGGCGAAAGTGAAATTCCGTTTTGTATTGTTTTTACAAAAGCAGACAAATTAGGAAAAACGCATATTCATAAACACGTGGAAGCATACAAGAAAAATTTATTAGCCAACGATTGGGCAGAAATGCCACAATATTTTGTAACTTCTGCCGAAAGTGCTTTGGGTAAAGAAGAAATTTTGACTTATATTGAAGAAGTGAACCAGAATTTGTTTACGGGTTCAGAATTTTAATATAGGTACACAGATTTTGAGAATTTAAGCGGATTATCATATTTACTTCACCAACAACGAATGTTGCGTCATAACTTCCGGCTTAGCAATTCCCATTAAATCTAAAATAGTGGGCGCCACATCTCCTAAAACACCTGATTTAATTTGTATTTTATCGTTATCTACTAAAATTACGGGCACTGGATTGGTTGTATGTGCCGTATTTGGAGAACCATCTGGATTTATCATGGTTTCACAATTTCCGTGGTCGGCAATTACAATTGTGGTATAATTATTTGCTAAAGCGGTTTCAATAATTTCTTTTACACAAACATCAACAGCTTCGCATGCTTTTATAGCTGCTGGCATACTTCCGGTGTGTCCAACCATATCGCCATTTGCGAAATTTAAACACACAAAATCCACTTCCCCTTTTTGTAATTCGGGCACTAAAGCATCTTTTAATTCGAAAGCACTCATTTCGGGTTGTAAATCGTAAGTGGCTACTTTTGGTGAGTTTTTTAATATTCGAGATTCCCCAACAAAAGGTGCTTCTCTTCCACCAGAAAAGAAAAAAGTTACATGCGGATATTTCTCTGTTTCTGCAATTCGGATTTGTTTTTTTCCAGATTTAGAAAGTACTTCACCTAATGTTTCAGTTATATTGTCTTTATCGTAAATAACATGAACGTTTTTATAGGTATCGTCATAATTGGTTAAAGTAACATAATACAACGGTAATTTGTGCATGTTGTGCTCATGAAAATCGGTTTGCGAAAGCACTTCTGTTAATTCTCTACCTCTATCTGTACGAAAATTAAAGAAAATTACCACATCATCAGGTTGAATCGTTTTTCCTTCTGAAGAAAATAAGGGCTGAATAAATTCATCGGTTACATTTGCATCATAACTTTTTTGAATACTTTCCGAAAAATTTGAAGTTTTTTCACCAGAACCATTGACTAGTAAATCGTAAGCTAATTTAACGCGTTCCCAACGTTTGTCTCTGTCCATTGCATAATATCTTCCAATAACTGATGCTAATTTTGCATTGTTGTTTAAAAGAAAATTTTGTAAATCTTGTATGTATTTTTTTCCTGATTTTGGATCCACATCTCGCCCATCGGTAAAAGCGTGAACAAACATATTTGAAACGCCATTTTCTTGAGCCGCTTCAATTAAGCCGCGTAAATGTGAAGTGTGAGAATGCACGCCACCATCTGAAACCAATCCTAAAAAATGAACGTTTTTATGATTCTTTTTTGCGTAATTGAAGGCATCTAGTAAAGGGTTTTCATTTTTTAAAGTATGATTTTTAACTGCTAAATTAATTTTTGCTAAATCTTGGTATACAATTCGTCCTGCTCCTAAATTCATGTGACCTACTTCTGAATTTCCCATTTGCCCTTCTGGCAAACCTACGTGAAGTCCGTCTGTACGCAATTCAGCATTTGGATAATTTTTGTATAACGAATCTACAAATGGCGTGTTGGCATTATCTATGGCGGAAACTTTAGGGTCTGGAGAATGTCCCCAACCGTCCAAAATCATTAAAATTACTTTTTTGTTCATCGATGAAATATTAAGTTACGAAGTTACTAAATTTTTGAACGCCGACTTAAAAAAGTTAATAACGAAAAGGTTTTCTTAATTTTAATATAACGAAATACTTAGAAAATAGTTTTATTATTTAAGAGCATTCTTGACTTGATTGTAATCAATAAAGTAGCGAATACTAACAGAAAAAGTATGATTTAAATCTTCTTGATTAAATACTTTTTTGGTATTGTAAACAAAATTTTTATCTATCTCATTTTGAAAAATACCCGATGCATTTCGGTACAAAAATGACATTTGACTTCCCGGTGCAAACCACCAACTATATGACAAATCAAAGTTCCACAAATTTAAATTTTGATTGGCGTTACCTGTATAAGAATAGGCTTCTGTGTAACCGTTTTCTAATAATTTATAGTACGAGTTATTTTCTGAAAACGACCAATAATGTCTTAATTTTAATCCAAAATTCATTTGTGCTGTGATGGAATATTTTCCTTCCAAACTCGTTTCTAATGTTTGATTGTCTCTTTTTGCGAAAATAATGTCATTTCCTACTCGATCTACGCGACCTAAATCTTGGTATTCGTTATTGAAATTGTTTCTATAAATTAAAGATAATTTATCGTTAATACGATATCTCGGACTCACATCCACACCCCAATACCACCAACCTTTAGTTTCTGTGACTCCAATATTTGGGTTAATGTCAAATGCAAATTTATTGTTGTAATTGGTAGAAATAAAACCCCACATGCCATAATTTTTGGGAAAAACTACAAACCTTCCTTTAACTTGTGGATTGTAAAAATCATGTCTTTCAAACGGATTTAAATTAATTCCGATACCTGCAGCATGATTTTGTTTATTAGTTAAATTTAAATTGATATTAAAATTTTGTTCTTGAAGATAGTTGGTAGCCTTATCAAATTGTGCAAACGCATTAAAACTTATCCTAAATGAGTTTAATTTTTCTGTTGATTGTAGCAGTCTATAGTTGGTGTTGGCGCTAATGGAATAATAATTGGTTTGAAAATTTACGCCTAAATCATTATTGTCATATTCTTTTGAAACATATTTGCCATATACTGAAAACCTAACTTTTCCAGAGGTTTCGCCAAATCCTAAATTGGCTAAAACTCCATTTTTATTAGGCAAATTGGCATAATTATTTACGTAACTATAATTTAAAGCGCCATTTAAATTGAACGTGTTCTTTTTAGTATTTAAATCGAATGTTGCTGCAGTAACATTTGCATCTCTAAAATTTCCATTTCGAGTTACATTTGTATTAATTAATGAAACGGAAGAATTTCCGTTAAAACGCTGATCTAAAACCAAAACATTATAATTGGCGAGCGGCTCAACGGTTTCTGTTCTTGTATTTCCGGTATTTATATCCCGAATAACAACATCTGTTTTTTTTGTAACTGTGTTTAAAAAACCAATTCCTAAACCTTCTTTTGTTCTACCAGAAATCTTAACTGCGTTCACCAAATCAATTGTGTTTGGAAATTCAATTACTTCCTCCGATTCTGAAATTTCAGGATATTTACTCGCTCGTTGTCCAATTCTTCTAGAATAAAACAAACCACCTTTATTAAACAAATCGGTTCCCTCGGTAAAAAAAGGTCTATTTTCGTTAAATATTTGTTCAAACGGCCCCAAGTTTAATATTTTGTCATCAAATCTTGTTTGACCAAAATCAGGAATCAAAACCATATCTAACGTAAATGCATCGGTCAAACCGTATTTTAAATCTAAACCACCTTTTAAAGTTCCGAACGATTTTTCTTTACCAAAACTATTTAAATAAAATGAAGAATAAGGTATTAAAAACAATCGTGTTGGCGTATTTATTTTTTCAATACCTCTTAAAATTCCAGCTTGTTGCGTAAAAAAACCTTTGCTGTTATCTACTGGATTCCATGTGAACATTTGACGGTTTCTTCTTACTTCTCTAAGAAAGTTAACACCCCAAGTTTGCTTGTCTTCTTTAGGAAAACGAAGTGCGGCATAGGGAATTTTCATTTCAACTACCCAGCCAATATCGGTAATTTTCGCTTTGCTTTCCCAAATAGCATCCCACGAAGTATCTTCATCTTCTGTGGTTCTAACTAAATCCATTTGTCCATCGGAAGCACTAACAAAAAAAGCTAAATTCTTGCTGGCCATCATTAAAACCATTAATAAAAACACCAAAAAAATCTGTAACACCAAAATTGTCTCTTTCTGAAATTTCTTTCAAGATTTTTGAGGGTTCATTGTCATATAAAATCGCCCCTATGTAAACGGCATCATCATCGTAAAGTACTTTTACTTCTGTGCGAAGTTCATTTAATTCTGGTTTTCCATTATCTTGGTTAAACATTACAAAGTTTTTGGCTATTGGAACATTTTGCCAATCTACTTCTTCAAGTGACGCATCAATTTTTACAGTTTTTTTAATTTTTACGGCAGTAACTTCTTTTTTATTTAACAAAAATGAATCTGGATTTGGAACAATTATTTCTTGTGCAAAAGAAATTTGAAAAAAGAGTAAAATACTTAGACTTTGAAGGCACTTCATAAAATTATTTGTAAATAAAATTTATTAGTCTAACTAAAGCAGAATTTGTTTCATCATCAAATGTTAATTTTTATATATTGATAAAATTTCTCAATTTTTAATCATGATTAATTTTACAATCACCTTTAAAATGTAAAAAATAAACTTTAAATAATACTGGCATAACAGCTCAATAGCATAAATGATTCCAAATTAAATATCAAAATATTTATACATTAAAAAATGGGCGCCAATCTCAGGAATTTCAAATGACGCTCCTTTTTTAATGCAACCTTGTTTTTCATAAAAAGGCACAGCAGTTTCTCTTGCATTAAACCACAGCAATTCTGTTTGATTTGTTTTGATAAAATTGAAAATTTCTTCAATCAACAGTTTTCCAAAACCACTGCTTTGGTATTCTTTTAAAATGGCCATTCCGCGCAATTGAAATTGATTTTTTTGGTCGAAATTTTCATTATTTTTTTTAAAAACAGAAGCCACTCCAATTAAATTATTTTCAGTAAACAAACCAAAATGTGTTGTATCAACAGCGTCATCACCCAAAAAAAAGCAAGTTTCAATGGGTTTGCCCTGTCTTAACACAGCGCTTCTAACTGGAAATGTGCCTAAATAATTAATTTCTTTGAGTGAAATTTTCTCCATAAAGCATTGTGAATTAATAATTTATATAAATGTATTTCATGCTTTTTATTATTTTTCATTAAAAAACTTGCAATTAATCAGTTTTTCCTATTATATTTGCACTCACCAAAATAAAATGCGAAAGTAGCTCAGTTGGTAGAGCGTCAGCCTTCCAAGCTGAATGTCGCGAGTTCGACCCTCGTCTTTCGCTCTAAAACTTATTGAATTTTAAAATTCTACCCTGCGAAAGTAGCTCAGTTGGTAGAGCGTCAGCCTTCCAAGCTGAATGTCGCGAGTTCGACCCTCGTCTTTCGCTCTAAAGCCTCAAATTTTTTTGGGGCTTTTTTATTTTAAATCACTTAAATCTGATCCGGTTTCAATTTCAATTGGTTCTTTACTTTGTTGAAATAATCTGGCTGACAAATCTCCTTTTAAGGTGACTTTGTTTCCCAAAACTTCTAACCAACTACCTTCTCTTAATCCTAAAACCGGTTGCGAATTGTATTGATGAAATTCGTTTATTCTGGTTTCTCTAGTTTCTCCCATGTGTTGCAAACCTTGAATTGGATCTAAATAATGCGGATTTAAATTGAAAGAAATCAAACCTAATGTTCTAAAACTTGGAGGATACACAATCGGCATATCGTTAGTAGTTCCCATCGTTAGGCCGCAAATATTGCTTCCTGCACTAGTGCCTAAATACGGCGTTCCGTTTTCCACAACTTTCTGAATGGCATCTAATAAATTGTATTTGTATAACATGTCTACCAAAACAAACGTATTGCCACCACCTGTAAAAATAGCTTCTGCATTTTGTATCGCTTCAATTGGATTTTCAAATTCATGAATTCCTTTAACTTCAATGTTCAATTGTTTAAAAAAAGGTTTTACTTTTTCTGTATACGCTTCGTGAGAAATACCACCTGGTCTGGCAAAAGGTATAAATACTAAATTTGAAACGGTAGCAAAATGTGATTTTAAAACTGGCAATAAATAATCTAAAAATGTACCTCCAAAAACAGTTGATGTACTTGCAATAAGCGCCTTTTTCATATGTGTTATTAAATTTACTTTATTCTTAACAAAATTTTATATTGATTATAATTTTGTTCGTTTATTTTTACAAAAAATTAATTCTTATAATTATCAAGAACCATTTACAAATATTATTTTTATTACTTTGTCAATTAGTAGTTTCACAAAACGATTCTATAATTAAAGGAAAAATCGTTGTAGCAAGCAATTCTAATGACGGCGTAACTATTGTAAATATTTCTAACAAAACTAATACAATTTCTGGAAATGGAGGCTATTTTGTTATAAAAGCAAAAGTGAATGACACCTTGCTATTTTCATCATTACAGTTTGATGTGATAAAATTAAAAATGACAGCAACTGATTTTGGACAAAATTTGTTATTTATAAAAATGACGCCGCGGTCCAAATTAATTGAAAAGGTAATCATAACAAACCAAACCGTAATTACAGCCGAAAGTTTGGGATTGGTTCCAAAAGGACAAAAAAGATACACAGTAGCAGAAAGAAGAATGAAATCAGGTGGCGGAGGAATTGGGATTGGGGGTTTAATTAATTTATTTACGGGTTACGGAAAAGAACTGAAAAGGAACTTGGAAATAGAGAAAAAAGAAATGTTGATTGAAAAAATTAGAAATCAATTTGAAAAAGCGTATTTTATAAAAACTTTACAAATTCCAGAGAATAATATTGATGGCTTTTTGTACTATATTGGAGAAGATAAAAAATCACATGAAATATTAAATGGTAACGATAAGAATACGAAAATGTTTAAATTAGCAGATTTAGCTGTAGCTTACTTAAAGTTAATGCAACCCGAAACACCAAAATCAAAATAATTGAAAACCGTTTTACAAATTTTAATTTTACTAATCGCTCAAATTGTATTTTCGCAAAACGATTCTATAATTAAGGGGAAAATCATTGTGGAAACCAACGACAATGAAGGCATTACAATTATAAATGTTTCAAACAAAACCAACACCATTTCAGGAAACGGCGGATATTTTAAAATTAAAGCCAAAGTAAATGATACCATAATGTTTAGCGCCATTCATTTAGTTGGCAAAAAACACATTATTACAAAAAAGGATTTTGGTAAAGATTTACTTTTTATTAGATTAGAAATTTACACGCGTCATATAAAAGAAATCATGGTTACGAATGCTGATGACATCACTGCAGAATCTCTAGGTTTGGTTCCCAAAGGACAAAAAAAATACACGCCTGCAGAACGAAGAGTAAAAACTGCGGGTGATTTTAACGGACAATTTGGTCTGAATACAGCATTTAGTATCGACCCATTATTAAACGCTATTTCAGGAAGAACCAAACAATTAAAAGCAGAATTAGAAGTAGAAAGAAAAGAATTTTTACAATATAAAATAAATACTAACTTTGATTCCGAATTTATTATGAATCAATTGCATATTCCTGAAGAATTTGTGTCAGGATTTGTTTTTTATATTGTAGAAGATGAAGAATTGAAAGCTGCAGCCAAAGCAAAAAACAAAACGCTAATTTCTTTCCGAATGAGCGCACTAGCTGTCGATTTTTTGAAATTGAAAAACATACAACCTTATTATCCAAAACCTGTTGAACCAGAAAAAAGCACAGAAGAAAACACCACTATTCCAAAACCAGAATTAGAGCCAAAGAAAAATGAATAAATTTAAAATAGTTTTACTTATGTTATTGTTTGCACTTTTTAGTGCTTTCACGTTTCATAAATTTTATGTTGGGGTTTTTCAAATAGATTATTTTAAAGAAAAAAAAGCGGTACAAATTACAGCACGATTATTTATTGATGATTTAGAAAAGGCGTTATATAAAAAACATAACAAACATTTTTACCTTACCACAAAAGATGAAATATCAGACGCAAACTCCTATATTGCTAGCTATTTATCTGAAAAATTAAAAATTAAAATTAATAATAAAGTTCAAACATTACAGTTTTTATCTAAAGAGCAAGAAGATAATATTGTTATTTGTTATTTAAAAATACCTTGTAAAGACAACATAAAAATACTAGATATTTTCAATAATGTTTTATCCGATATTTTTGAGGGACAACAAAATTTAGTACATTTGAACATTAATGGTAACAAAAAAACCATTTTGTTTACAAATACAGAAACCAATCAAAAACTGAAATATAAATAATTATGAAAAAGTTAATTTTAATTACATCATTAATTTTCGCATCTCTTACTGCAATTGCACAAGAAGTAAAAAAAGAACCTCAAGGGCACACAGACATCAATAAATTTAGTCAAATGTATGCCGAAATGGCTACGCCTAATATGTTCAGAACGGCTTCTGGTGCGCCGGGTCCTGCCTATTATCAACAACGCGCGGATTATAAAATTAATTTAGAATTAGATGATAAAGCATCCAAAATGTATGGAAGCGAAACCGTTACTTATTATAATAATGCTCCTGAATCTTTAGACTATTTATGGGTGCAATTGGATCAAAACATAGCGAGAAGAGATTCTCAAACGCCTTTAATTGATAGCCAAACAATGCCACAAGCTACCTCAGTTGAAAACTTTACTAAAACGTATATGGGTAAAGGTTTTGATGGCGGTTTTAACTTAGAATATGTAAAAGACGAAAAAGGTAACGCTATGAAATACACCATAAATAATACTATGATGCGTATTGATTTGCCAAAGCCTCTTAAAAAAGGAGAAAAAGTAGTTTTTTCAATCAAATGGTGGTATAACATTAACGATTACATGAAAGATGGCGGAAACGGTCGTTCTGGTTATGAAGTTTTTCCTGATGGAAATAAAATTTATGTAATTGCGCAATTCTATCCAAGAATGTGCGTGTACAATGACGTTGAAGGGTGGCAAAATATGCAATTTTGGGGAAGAAGTGAATTTGCTTTAACTTTTGGAAATTACGACGTTAAAATCACCGTTCCAGCAGATCATATTTTAGATGGAACTGGGGTTTTACAAAACAGAAGTGAAGTCTATACTGCAGAACAAGAAAAAAGATGGCAATTGGCGGAAAATTCTTTTGACAAACCTGTAATAATTGTAACGCAAGCGGAAGCAACTGCTGCAGAGAAAAATTTTGCAACTACCTCAAAAACTTGGCATTTAAAAGCAGAAAATGTAAGAGATTTTGCATTTTCAAGTTCTCGTAAGTTTATATTAGACGCTATGGCGGTTCAAGTTGGAAACAGCAAACCTATGGCCATTTCTATGTATCCAAAAGAAGCCAATCCGCTTTGGGAAAACTTATCTACAATAGCAGTAGCGCACACTCTAAAAACCTATTCAAAATATACATTCGAATATCCTTATCCAAAAGCCATTTCTGTTTCTGCTGAAGATCAAGGAATGGAATATCCAATGATATGTTGGAATTTCGGTCGTCCTGATGAAAATGGAAAAATTAGCGACAGAGTAAAATATGGTATGCTAGGCGTAATTATTCACGAAGTAGGACATAATTTTTTCCCAATGATTATAAATTCAGATGAAAGACAATGGACTTGGATGGATGAAGGGTTAAACACATTTTTAGAATATTTAACCGAACAAGAATTCGATAAAAATTTCCCAGCAGATAGAGGTCCTGCAAAATCTATTGTGCCTTATATGAAAGGAAACCAACAGTTTTTAGAGCCAATTATGAGTCATGGAGATGTAGTATATAATTTTGGCGCAAATGCTTACGGAAAACCTGCTACTGGATTAAACATTTTGCGTGAAACCATTATGGGACACGAATTATTTGACCACGCATTTAAAACTTATGCTAACCGATGGAAATTTAAACATCCTACGCCAGAAGACTTTTTTAGAACAATGGAAGATGCGTCTGCAGTTGATTTAGATTGGTTTTGGAAAGGTTGGTTCTACGCTACTGATGTAGTAGATTTAGGCATCAAAAACGTAAAACAATTTTATGTAACTGAAGATGCTACTAAAGAAAACGCAGCATCTGTGAACAGAAGAGGTAGAAGAATGCCAAACAGCGGGCCCATGATTTACTTAGTAAATAGCGAAAGTTCAGAATTAAAACCAGAATCAAAAACAGCACTTGAAACAGAAAAAGTAATGGCTTTAAATGACTACTTAAACAAAAATTATAGCGCGGAAGAAAAAGCAGCATTAAAAAATCCGAAATACTTTTATGAAGTAGAATTTGACAAACCAGGAAGTTTAATGATGCCAATTATTGTTGAATTACAATTTGAAGATGGTACTTCAGAAACACATAAATTTCCAGTTCAAATTTGGAGAAGAAACAATATTACAGCGAAACGTGTTTTTGCAACTGAAAAAAAAGTAATTAAAATTCAATTGGATCCAAAATTAGAAACAGCTGATATTGATGTTACTAATAATACTTGGCCAAAAGAAGCCGTTGTTGATAAATTTGAACAAATAGAAAAAAAATAGTAAAATTAAAGCCGTCAATGACGGCTTTAATTTTTAGTATTAATTTCATAACTTTTATTACCTTTGTAATTCATAAAAAACAAAACTATGTTCGGTATTGGCGGAGGCGAAATATTTTTTATAATTCTTGTAATTCTAATGCTTTTTGGATCAGATAAAATTCCAGAAATTGCAAGAACTTTGGGGAAAGGTATGGCACAATTAAAAAACGCCACCAACGAAATTAAACATGAAATTCAAAAAGGCACAGAAGAAAATGGCCTTGATTTAAAAAGTTTAACTGGCGGCATTACTGACGAAATTGCAAGTGCAAAAAAAAGCATGTCAGAATATATAAATCCAGTTGAAATTTCAAATCCAATTACGGAAATTAAGGAAGAAGTTGAAAATGCAACCGGACCAATAAAACGCCAAATGTAATGCTTGAATACCTGGTGCATTTAGATAAAAAATTGTTTGTTTTTCTTAATAATTTAGGATCTACACCTTTTGATAGTTTCTGGCTTTTAATTACCCAACAAACCAATTGGATTGCATTTTTTTTAATTTTACTCTTTATTTTATTTAAAAAATTAGGAACGAAAAAATTAGGAATAGCTATTCTAACACTAGCCGCCTTAATCACGTTTACTAATGAAATTACTGATGTAATTAAATTTTCAGTACAACGAATTCGCCCTTGTAATGATGATACATTAGCTGGCTTAATTAGAGTTGTAAAAGATAGCTATACTTTCAGTTATTTTTCTGGACACGCATCAAATTCAACAGCATCTATGATGTTTGTATACTTAATTCTTAGAAGATATTACAAATATAGCTACTTGATTTTTCTGTATCCTTTAATTTTCGCCTACAGTAGAATTTATTTAGGACTACACTTCCCTATAGATATTATTTCTGGGTTTATTTTTGGTGGCTTTACAGGTTTTTTATTTTATTTTTTGTTTGAAAAAATTTCTAATAAATTGATTAACCCTACAACACGCGAGTAACAGTCAAGCCATCTCGGATTGGCAATAAAACCGTTTCTACACGAGAATCCTCATTAATAATTTTATTATAATCTAATAGAATTTGCGTGCTTTTGTCGTTTGTTTTTACTTCTTCTAAAACCTTACCACTCCACAATACGTTGTCAGATAAAATTATACCACCCTTATTCATCAAAGGCACAATTAAATGAAAATAATTAATGTAATTTTCTTTGTCTGCATCAATAAAAACCAAATCAAATTTTTTATTCAAAGTAGGAATAATTTCAATGGCATCGCCAATATGTTGTACAATTTGATTGGAGTAGTCGGATAAATAAAAATATTTTTTTTGAATTTCTTCTAACTCTTCATTTATATCAATAGTATCTAGCGTACCGTTTTCTTGTAAACCTTCTGCCAAACATAAAGCAGCATAACCTGTATATGTGCCTATCTCTAAAATAGCTTTCGGATTAATTATTTTAGACAACATACTCAAAACCCTACCTTGAAAATGGCCGCTTAGCATTCGTGGTTGCAAAATTTTCTGGTGGGTTTCTTTGCTTAATCGCACCAATAATTCTGGTTCTTGTTGAGAATGGTTGGCTACGTAATTTTCTAAATCTTCAGATATAAAGTGCATAATTTTTTAAAATTTCAAAGTACAAAAGTACAAATTCCAATTGTTTAAACACAGATTAAAGAAATTTCTAAAATTAATAAATCAGCGTTTAATTAAATTGGCATATTGAAAATTGATTAATTGGCACTTTAGTAGTACTTTTGCACCATGCAAGCAGAAAAAAAAGACATACGTGCCTTATCTAAAGAGCAATTACGAGATTTCTTTGTTACTAATGGCGATAAAGCGTTTCGTGGGAATCAAATTTACGAATGGTTGTGGAGCAAAAGCGCACATTCATTTGAAAGCATGACCAATGTTTCGAAAGAAACTCGTGTTATGTTAGAAGCCAATTTCGTAATTAATCACGTAAAAGTGGATACGATGCAACGCAGTGAAGACGGAACAGTCAAAAATGCAGTGCGTTTACACGATGATTTAATTGTTGAAAGCGTACTTATTCCAACCAAAACCAGAACAACTGCTTGTGTTTCTAGTCAAGTTGGTTGCAGTTTAGATTGTAATTTTTGCGCTACTGCAAGATTAAAACGTATGAGAAACCTAACACCTGGTGAAATTTACGACCAAGTGGTTGCGATTGATAATGAAAGCAAACTGTATTACGACAGACCACTTTCGAATATTGTTTTTATGGGAATGGGCGAACCTTTGATGAATTACCCCAACGTAATGAAAGCGATTGACATGATTACATCAAACGAAGGTTTAGGGATGTCGCCAAAACGAATTACCGTTTCTACTTCTGGAGTCTCAAAAATGATTAAAAAAATGGCGGATGATGAAGTGAAATTTAATTTAGCGGTTTCTTTGCATTCAGCTATTGAAGCGACTAGAAACGAGATTATGCCGTTTACCAAAAACTTCCCATTAACCGAATTACGCGAAGCATTAGAATATTGGTACGCCAAAACTAAAAGCAAAATTACTTATGAATACGTAGTTTGGAAAGATATAAATGACAACAAAGTTTCTATTGATGCCTTGGTAAAATTTTGCAAATATGTACCTTGTAAAGTCAACTTAATTGAGTACAACGCAATTGATGATGGCGATTTTCAACAAGCCAGCGAACAAGCCACAAAAGAATATATTACCGCTTTAGAAAAAAATAATATCATAGTAAAAGTTAGAAAAAGTAGAGGAAAAGATATAGATGCAGCTTGCGGTCAACTTGCTAATAAATCATAAAAAAAGAGAAGCAAATGCTTCTCTTTTTTTTATTAAAATTATAAATTAATTACCAATAGTAATTGTATAAGAAACTCCGTTTATTGTAAATACGGCTGTATTGTCACAATCTCCATTTCCATAATCTAAAGTAGCGGTTACGCCATTTTTAACAAAAGTAATTACTCCTAATACCAATAAAGGTTTATTTACTACTAAACAACTCATTCTCGCTCTTAATGGAGTAGTAATTGTTGCAGTTTGTATGGTTCCGTTTGGATGTGTAGTAATCCAGTTTCCTGTAATTTTATAAATGTTATCTGCGAAAATTTGAGTTGTGCTAAAGCCTTCTACCAATTCTCTTGTTCTTGTTCCTACACGCGTGTAAACATCTCCGTTTGGCATCGTAATGGTCATATCTAATAGCATTACTACGATAGGATGTGGAGCAGATGTTGCCGTAGCAGCTGTTAAAGAACGAGTAAATGTTTTTGTACCAACAAATTTAATGTTGTTGTGATAAAAATTATCAAAAGTATAGGTTACATTATGAGAAACGGCTGTTGGCTGGTAAACGAAACTAATAATAATTTTACCTTTCACGATGTTTCCATTATTTAATTGACATCCTGTAGTTCCAAAATTAATGGTTTTTGTTACTTGAGTTCCTGGAGTGATAACCGTTCCAAATGCTGGTACTCTTGTAATAGTAGCACAGTTTGAAAACACGGCGTTATCATTGTTTGTACCTCTATAAGAAATAGTACTTCCATCAACATTGTCAAATAATTGATCTGTAATATTTGATATGTCGTCACTTGCCATATCAATTTTAGCACTTAGTAATGCGTCTTCCGAAGTTAACGTATCTACAGTAGTTTCATTCTCTTTCTCACAAGCAGAAAAAGCCACCAATATTAAAACTGGTAATAAAAATTTAGCTATTTTTTTCATCTTTAAAAATTTAGTGTTCAATAATTTAGACTCAAAGTTAACAAAAAGGTTTAAAGTAAAAAAATATTTTTCTAATCCTTTAATGTGTGGTATCTTTGAAGTAATGAAAATTACCGAGCAAATAAAAGAACCCATAGCTTTCGAGATGGAACTTTTCGAAAAAAAGTTTCAATTAGCTATGTCTTCAAAAGTGGCCTTATTAAATCGTATTACACATTATATTGTGAACCGAAAAGGCAAACAAATGCGACCAATGTTTGTGTTCTTAACTGCAAAAATGATTTCTGGCGGCACGGTTAATGATAGAACATATAGAGGTGCATCGGTTATTGAGCTTATACACACCGCAACTTTAGTACATGATGATGTTGTAGACGACAGTAACAAAAGACGTGGGTTTTTCTCTATAAACGCGCTTTGGAAAAATAAAATTGGGGTATTAGTTGGTGATTTTTTACTTTCCAAAGGATTATTACTTTCCATAGATAATAACGATTTTGACTTACTAAAAATTATTTCAGTAGCCGTAAAAGAAATGAGTGAAGGCGAATTACTTCAGATAGAAAAAGCCAGAAAATTAGACATTACGGAAGACATTTATTACGAAATTATTCGGCAAAAAACAGCCACACTAATAGCTGCTTGTTGTTCGCTTGGTGCTTGTGCAGTCGCGCCTGAAAAAGCGAAAACTATTCAAAAAATGCGGAAATTTGGCGAATTAATCGGAATGGCATTTCAAATAAAAGACGATTTATTTGATTATACAGAAGATGCTATTGGAAAACCAACAGGTATTGATATCAAAGAACAAAAAATGACTTTGCCACTTATTTACACGCTAAATAACTGTTCTTCAAAAGAAAAAAGTTGGGTGATTAATTCCATAAAAAATCACAATAAAGATAAAAAAAGAGTAAAAGAAGTAATTGAATTTGTTAAAAATCAAGGCGGTTTAACTTATGCCGAACATAAAATGGTGCAATTTCAACAAGAAGCACTACTTCTTATTCAAGATTTTCCAGAATCAATATATAAAGATTCCCTTATTTTGATGGTAAATTACGTTATTGAAAGAAAGATATAATTCTAGTTTGCAGTGTTCAGTTATTAGTAATCAGTGAATTTTATACTTGATACAACCATATTAAAACAATAATTGTCTAAACAAATAGAAGCAAAATTGGAATTTGGAATTTTTATTTTGGAATTTTAATAAAGATACAACCTTTTTTAAATCATTCTCGTCTATAGTAATAAGCACATAAATTGGCACACTGTCTAATTGGCACATTGACTAATTAAATCTATGAAAGTAATCGCATTGCATAAAGAAGAACAGCAACTAATTTGTGAAGCGATTGCTAATAATCGCCAAGCACAACATTTGTTGTACACAAAATATGCACCTAAAATGTTGAGTACTTGCAGACAGTATATAAAAGACACGCATCATGCAGAAGATGTAATGCTTACTGGCTTTATGAAAATGTTTACCAATTTGAAAAAATTTGAGCACAAAGGCAGTTTTGAAGGTTGGATAAAACGCATCATGATTCATGAATGTATCGATTATTTACGAGTAAAGAAAAACAGTTTTAATCACAAAAATATTGAAGACATAGTATATTCAGAAACAGAAGAAAATTACGAAATGGAAGGTGATTTTTCTGTAGATGACATTCAATTTTTAATTGACAAATTGCCTGATGGTTATAAAATGGTTTTTAATTTATTTGTGATTGAAGGTTATAAACACAATGAAATTGCTGAATTATTACACATTTCAGAAGGCACATCAAAATCGCAATTATCACATGCAAAAAAAAAGTTGCAATCTCAAATTACAATATTAAAAAATAAAGAAAATGGAACAAGATAATTTTAACAAAAACATACAAGAAAAATTCAATTTTCGAACAATTGAACCATCCGAAACGGCTTGGAACAAATTGGACGCCATGTTGACACTTGCTGCAGAAAAAAAACAACCTAAACGCTTTTTTTGGTTAAGCATTGCAGCTTCATTTTTATTATTTTCGGCTGTTGGATATGTTTTCTTTCAACAAAATCAGAAAGGAGAAACAACGCCATCAACAGAAGAAATTGTTACATCTAAAATAAATTCCGAAACAGAAACGCGCAAACAAAATACGGAAGAAAGTAGTGTTTCATTTGAAAATGTATTGGCTAATAACGCAATAAAATTTAACGTTTTAGAAACGAAAAAAAGCACTACTATCAAAACGGTACAAAACGAAAATTCTAAATTAGAAGTCTATGAAACGGCGGTATTAAAACAACAAGAAGTTACTACATACGCAATTAAAAATGAAAGCGCCAAACAAGAAATTAAAGAACAAACTTATAATTACACCACGCCAGAATCGCTTTTGGCAGAAGTGCAAGGACAAAAGATAGTTAATAACACTATTTTATTTAAATCTTCGTTAAAAGTAAATGCAAACGAATTATTACAAGCCGTAGAATCAGAATTAGATAAAACATTTAAAGAAAAAACAATCACAAAATTGAAACAAGCAAAATCAGTATTTGTAAACAGAAATTATAACTAACTTTTAAAACCCCCTAAATTATGCAAAAAATTATTTTGTACATCAGTATGGCGTTACTAACATTGGTAAATAGTGTTGTAGCGCAGGAAAAAACGTTTGAACAAAAAGCAAAAGAAATTGCTGTTCAAATAAAAACTATTGCTGAAGAAGAAAAAAGAGCCTTAAAAGCTGAGGTTGAAGCCCTTGACAAAGCAGTAGAATTAGGTAAAATGACTAAAGAAGAAGCAAAAACTTCAAAAGCAAAAATTGCAGAAGAACGAGCTAAAAACATTGAAACGAAAATTGCCTTACAAGAAAAAGCATTACGAGATTTAGTTAATGGAAATGTAAATGTGGAAGAATCTAATGATGGTTTGAAAGAAAATAGCTTTGTCATATCTAAAGATAGTTTGAAAAAAAACAGCTTTACTATTGATGGTAGTTTCAAAAGCAAAAACTACGACAAAAATAAGTCAGAAAATAGAACCACAAGTCAGGCTGTTCTTGCTACAGGTTCTAACAACTTAGTAACCAATGATATGATAGCCAATTCTCAATTTGGTTATGGCCGTTCTATATTTTCGGAATTTGGTATTACTTTGAACACACGTCTATCAAACAACAGTAATTTATTGCATTTAAAATACGGGGCTAGTTTTATGTACAACCACCTACACGCTACAAATAATAGGGTTTTTGCAGACATTAATAATCAAACAATTTTAGTAGATGCTGGTGTAGAAACAAAAGCCAACAGAACGTATTTTAAAAATGTTTATTTTGTAGTACCGATGCATTTAGAATTTGATTTTTCAAAAACAAAAATAGTGGATGACAAAAAAGTATTCAAATCGCATACAGGAGCACGTTTTGGAATAGGTGGTTTTGTAGGTGTAAATACCAACTCAAAACAATTTATAGAATACGAACAAAACGGGTATAAATTTAAAGAACTACAAAAAGGCGATTTCAATGTAAATGATTTTACTTATGGTGTAAGTACTTACATTGGTTACAGAGCTACTTCTTTATATTTAAAATACGATTTAAACCCAATTTTTAAAAACAATCCAGTGGATCAAAACAATATTTCATTAGGTATTCGTTTTGATTGGAATTAAAAAATAGCATAAAATTTGAGTTATAAAAATGCTTTTCTAAAACCTACATGGAATTTTCTTGTAGGTTTTTTTTATGTTTTTAAATATTGTATTTTTACAAGCTAAAATCAAATTTTAAAAATTGATATCAAAAGAAACCATAGAAAAAGTATTTGACCAAGCTCGTGTAGAGGAGGTCATTGGCGATTTCGTACAACTCAAACGTTCCGGAAGTAATATGAAAGGACTTTCGCCGTTTGTGAACGAAAAATCGCCTTCCTTTATGGTATCGCCAGTGAAACAAATTTGGAAAGATTTTAGTTCTGGAAAAGGCGGAAATTCGGTTACTTTCTTGATGGAACACGAACATTTTACATATCCAGAAGCCATAAAATATTTGGCCAACAAATACGGAATTGAAGTAGAAGAAACCATTGTTTCTAATGAAGATATAGAACAAGCAAACGAAAAAGAAAGTATGTATTTGGTCTCGGAATTTGCTCGAGATTATTTCCATAAAACGATGCTGAATACAGATGAAGGCCAAGCAATTGGTTTGTCTTATTTTAAAGAACGTGGATTTACAAAAGAGACTATCGAGAAATTTCAATTGGGATACTCACCTGATATTTGGGATGCGTTTACCAAAGAAGCCTTAGGAAAAGCATACAAATTAGAATATTTAGAAAAAACGGGGCTAACCATCGTAAAACAAGAAGACGGAAAAACATTTGACCGATTTAAAGGCCGTGTCATGTTTCCTATCCAAAGTATGAGTGGCCGCGTTTTAGGGTTTGGCGGTAGAATTTTAACTAATGATAAAAAAGCAGCCAAATATTTAAACTCGCCAGAAAGCGAAATTTATCATAAAAGTAAAGTTTTATACGGCATTTTTCAAGCCAAACAAGCTATTGCCAAGCAAGACAATTGCTATTTGGTAGAAGGTTATACCGATGTGATTCAGTTTAATCAAAGTGGGATTGAAAATGTTGTTGCATCTTCTGGAACGGCATTAACACCGGACCAAATTCGTTTGGTAAACCGATTAACCAATAATATTACCGTACTTTTTGATGGTGATGCGGCTGGTTTACGCGCTTCTATTCGTGGAATCGATTTGATTTTGGAAGCTGGAATGAACGTAAAAGTTTGCAGTTTCCCTGATGGAGAAGACCCAGATAGTTTTGCCAAAAACAATTCATATGAGGTTTTAAAACAGTATTTAGACGAAAATTCGAAAGATTTCATTCAGTTTAAAGCCGATTTATTAGTTAAAGAAGCCAATAACGACCCCATAAAAAAAGCAGAATTAATTAGAGATATGGTGCAAAGTATTTCTAAAATTTCAGACCAAATTAAAAGGGAAGTTTACATAAAAGAATGTTCGCGGATTATGGATATTTCGGAAGACGTATTGTATAATACGTTAGCTCAAATGCTTAAGAAAGATATTTCTGAAGCCAATAAAAAATTTACTGAAGAGAAAAAAGCATTTGAAGTTCATAAAAATAATGCTGATTTTAAACCTGAAAAAATTGATATTTTATACGAGTTAGAACAAAAAATTATTGAAATATTATTAATTAACGGTTCTAAAACGGATGATTTTACAGAAACATTTTTATCAAAAGACGAAGCAGGGACCATTTTAGAAGTCAAAGAAACCAACACTTATAAAGTATACGAAAAAATATATTTGGCACTTCAAGAGGATGAAATTGAGTTGTCAAATCCAATGTTTAAAACCATTTATACGGATATTATTAATTACTATAATCAAAATATCGAATTTGAAATTGACAAATACATTTCGCAAACTTCTCCAGAAATAGCCAATAAAATTACTTCTATTTTAATGCTTGAAGAACGAGATATTTTACACAAATGGGAAAGTAGAAAAATTGTAGTTGAAGATAAAAATATTAATTTAGCACAAAGTGTAAACGAAACCATTTTGTCTTACCGTTGGTATTTGCTAAACAATATTATTGAAGAAAATAAAAACAACATAACTGCTGATGTTACCATTGATAACTCAGAAATTCTCTCTACTATTAAAGATTATTTATCGTTAACTTCAGTAATCGCAAAAAATTTAGGTCGCGTTTTAGCTCGATTTTAAACTAAAATTTAGTTTTTCAAAGATTTTGGAATTTCACAAACCGGAATGGGTTGCATTTTATGTTGATTTATAGTATTTAATCGTTGGTAAATTTTAAATACTTCCGCTTGTCTGCCAACAAAATTTTCAATAGTTTTTCCATTTTCCATTGCTTCCATCGCCCACTCTAATTCGTCATAAGTAGTGCCTAATTGGTCTTCATCACTTCTATCATCACCGAAAAGTCCATCTGTAGGTTTAGCCAAAATAATACTTTCAGGAACCCCCACAAATTTAGCCAATTGTCGCACTTCGCTTTTCATTAAATCAGCAATCGGACTTATATCTACGCCGCCATCACCATATTTTGTGTAAAATCCAACGCCAAAATCTTCTACTTTATTTCCGGTTCCTGCCACTAAAAAACCGTGAATTCCTGCCAAATAATACAAAGTAGTCATTCGTAAACGCGCTCTGGTATTGGCTAAAGTTAATGACAATGCAGTTTCATTTTCGCAAGTTGTTACGCTATTTTTAAATGTTTCAAAACTCGGAGTTAAATCTACTCTTTCGTTAAACACATTTGGAAAACGCGATTTTAATTGATATATATGTTCATTCGCTCTATTTACGTGACTTTCTGCTTGATGAATTGGCATTTCCACACACAAAACAGGAAAACCCGTTTGTGCGCATAATGTTGAGGTTAAGGCGCTATCTATTCCGCCAGAAATTCCAATAACAAAACCTTTTACACCAGAATTTTCTGCATAAGTTTTCAACCAATTGACAATATGTGTTTGAATTCCTTCTAAATGTAGCGTTGTTTTATTTGACATAATTTTAATAAATAATTTAGGTATATAATTATATATTTGCAGTTCAGTAATTTTTGATAAAAATAGTAAATTTCATACGATGAAAAAATTAATCTTCTTGCTAATTTCAGTTTTTTGCTTCCTACAATGTAAAAAAAATGATGCCATTGAAATTGTAGATATCAAAAAAACAATAGATTTAGATATCGAACGTTTCGATAAATCTTATGCTGCGGCTACTCAAAAAACTTTACCCGATTTAAAAAAACAATATCCATTTTTATTTCCAACGCAATTTCCAGATTCAATTTGGCATGCCAAACTAAATGATCCAATTTTTAAAGAATTAAATGTAGAAGTTACTAAACAATTTCCAGACAATTCAAAATTTGAAAGTGGCATTGAAATGCTGGTTTCGCGAATTAAACATTATTTTCCTGAAGAAAAAACACCAAGAGTAATTACATTGGTTAATGAAGTTTTAATTGATAAAAAAGCATTTTACACCAACGATTTAATCTTAATTTCTTTAGATACCTATTTAGGAAAAAATCATAAATTTTATGAACCATTTTCCGAATATCAGAAAGCCAACTTAGAACCACATCAAATATTACCGGATTTAGCAACTAATTTTGCGTACAGAAAAATTGTGCCTTCGCAAGACAAAACTTTAATAAGTGAAATGATTTATTATGGAAAATTACATTATTTAAAAGATCTTTTACTTCCTGAAACGCCTAATTATCAAAAAATTGGATATACCGAACTGCAAGAAAAATTCTGTTTAGAAAACGAATTGCAAATGTGGAGTTATTTGGTTGAGGAAAAATTGCTTTATGATAACAACATAAAAAATTACCAACGGTTTATTGAAGATGCTCCATTTACTAAATTCTATTTGGAAATAGATAAAGAATCTCCCGGAAGAATTGGCCAGTGGTTGGGTTGGCAAATTGTAAAAAGTTACATGGAAAATAATGAAGTAACTTTAGACCAATTATTAAAAACAGAACCAACTACGATTTTTAACAAATCGAAATACAAACCAAAAAAACAGTAAGTGGCATACTGTTATTTTTCACTTTAAACCCTTTACCCAAAACCTTTTACCAAAAAAAATGAGCAAAACATCAGAAATAAAAGTAATTATAGACTTAGACCAAAATAATGTACCGGAAAAATTAACTTGGTCAGCACAAGACGGCGGCGTAAATAACGAAGAAGCTAAAACAGTTTTGTTATCCATTTGGGATGCGAAAGCAAAAGAAACCCTTCGTATTGATTTATGGACAAAAGACATGCCCGTTGATGAAATGAAAATCTTTTTTCATCAAACTTTAGTCGCCATGACCGATACCTTTCAACGTGCAACTGGGGACGAAAAAATGACAGGTGCCATGACGGATTTTTGTGATTACTTTGCCGAAAAACTCGAATTAAAGAAAGAATAATTTTAAAAGATAATTCAGCCATACAAAACTCGGAAGAGCGACTTTTTCAAATGGGAGAAAGTTCTTTATTTTTAATAAATACACGTGAAAACAATTTAGTTTTAGCACAATTGTCAAAAATTTTAATTGAAAACAGGTTTTACATTTCAAATGCGGATTTATATAAAACAATAGCCAATCCAAATTAATTATTTACTTTTGTTGTCTCAATTTCAAGAAGATGATTATTATAAAAACCGCAGAAGAAATAGAATTAATGCGCGAAAGTGCCCTAATTGTTTCCAAAACTTTAGGCATGATTGCAAAGGAAATAAAACCCGGAGTTACCACACTACATTTAGATAAATTAGCAGAACAATTTATTCGCGACCACGGCGCAGAACCAGCATTTAAAGGCATGTATGGTTTTCCAAATTCGTTATGTATGAGCCCTAATACACAAGTAGTTCATGGTATTCCAAATAATATTCCTTTGCAAGATGGCGACATTATTTCTGTAGATTGCGGTACGTTAAAAAACGGATTTTACGGAGACCACGCTTATACTTTTGAAGTGGGTGAAGTGGCTGAGGCAACTAAAAAACTACTTCAAATTACCAAAGATTCCTTATATATAGGCATTAGAGAAACAAAAGTAGGCAATCGTGTGGAAGATATTGGATATGCCATTCAAACGTATTGTGAAAGTCATGGTTATGGTGTAGTTCGTGAACTATGCGGACATGGTTTAGGTAGAAAAATGCATGAAGAGCCAGAAGTAGCAAATTATGGCAAACGTGGGCATGGAAAAAAATTAGTCAACGGCATGGTAATTGCTATTGAACCAATGATAAATTTAGGCACCAAAAATATCGTTCAGCACAAAGATGGCTGGACAATTACTACAGCTGACAACAAACCTTCCGCACACTTTGAACATGATGTAGCCATAGTAAACGGAAAACCAGAATTACTTTCTACTTTCGCATACATTTATGAAGCTTTGGGAATTGTAAGTAATGAAGAAGACGGGTTGAGAAGCGTGGCTTTAGTTTTATAAAAGTTTACTTAGGCTAAAAACTCTAAATGATGTCATTATTCTTGAAGCGCTCAACATAAATATAAAAAATGAAAAGAATTTTCAAATTTATACTGAATACCATTCCGCGTCCTATCTTAATTAGATTAAGTATTGTGGCACGACCAATTATCGCTTTTTTTTTAAAAGGAAATAAATTTACGGATCCAATTGATGGAAATAGTTTTAAGATGTTTTTACCTTACGGATATGGCACGCAAAGAAACAACGTATTATCTCCTAGTACTTTATCATTAGAAAGACACCGTTTGTTATGGTTGTATCTTCAAAATGAAACCAACTTTTTCAAGTCAACAGAAAAAATAAAAGTGCTACATTTCGCACCTGAACAAGAATTTTACAAACGCTTTAAAAAACAAGCTAATTTAGATTACACTACAACCGATTTACTTTCGCCATTGGCTGATGTAAAAGCAGATATTTGTAATTTGCCGTTTCAAGATAATACATATGATATGATTTTGTGCAATCACGTTTTAGAACACATTCCCGATGACACCAAAGCGATGCAAGAATTGTACAGAGTTATGAAACCGGGCGGCATGGGAATTTTTCAAATTCCACAGGACTTAAAAAGAGCCGTTACGTTTTCAGATGATACTATTACCGATCAAAAAGAACGCGCTAAAATTTTCGGACAATATGATCACGTTCGCGTATATGGAAGAGATTATTTTGACAAATTAAGAAGCATTGGTTTCCGTGTAGAAGAAGTAGATTATACAAATACAATTCCTTCTGATTTAGTTGAAAAATATTGTTTAGCAAAAGGTGAAATTATTCCTGTGGTTTATAAATAATTATATTTAGATTAGTTTTTATATCTTTATGAATTGAAAATAAAATCTATGAAGCATTTTTTAAAAATCATAACCATATTGGTTACCACTTTCGTGTTTTCGCAAGAAAAAGAAGTCGTACCACCATACAATTTAAAAACGATTACTTTTTCGCAAAATGTAAACAATACAATTCCGTTTTTTAGATTAGGCGAAAATTTCGATTTGCAATTTGATGATTTATATGGTAACGAAGCGGATTATTTTTATACAATTGAACAATACAATTACGATTGGACACCAAGTCAATTGCTTAAAAATGAATATTTAAATGGGTTAGACAACCAACGTATTCAAAATTATCAAAACTCGTTAAATTGTTTGCAAATTTATTCTCATTACACCTTGAGTTTTCCAAATAAATTCAATCAAATTATTAAAAGCGGTAATTATATTGTAAAAATTTTCGATGAAGATCAAGAAATTGTATTTTCAAAAAAATTCATTATTTACGAAGACGATACCGCTGTTGGCATAACTATCAGACGTTCTCGTGATATGGAAACAGTGAATAAAAAACAAAATATTGAGTTTTTTATCGATTATAAAGACAAACCATTACAAAACCCGAAGGAAAACGTAAAAGTTTCTATTTTTCAAAATGGAAAATTAAATTCGGCTATTCATAACATCAAACCACAATATACCATTGGCACACAGCTTATTTACAGATACAACAAAGAAACCCAATTTTGGGCAGGAAATGAATTTTTAAATTTCGAAAATAAAAATATTCGTGGCGCTTCTAACTCAGTTTTTAAAGTGACTTCTGGAGATGTTTACAATACCATTTTATTTACAAACGAAGAAAGAAAAAATAGAGTTTACACTTATTTTCCTGATGTTAATGGTAACTTTTTTGTAAATAATTTGAATGCCACGCAAAACACGATTGAAGCCGACTATAGTTGGGTCTACTTTGGTTTGGCTACTGATATAAATCCGTTAGAAAAAGCAATTTATGTTACTGGAATGTTTAACAATTATCAAATTTCTGATGAATTTAAAATGGAATACAGTTCCGAAACCAAAACCTTTGAAAAACCTATTTTATTAAAACAAGGATTTACCAATTATCAATACACTTTAGTAGATAAAACCGGAAAAATTGATGAACAAAACGCCATTGACGGAAATTTTTATCTAACAGAAAACGATTATATTGTTTTAGTATATTACCGAGGTGGCGCTGAACGTTACGACAGAATTATAGGTATTGGAAGAGCCAATAGTACTGATATTAAAAATTAATTAATTTGCATTTTTAAACCTTCAGATTTAACAAAAAATTCAATATGACTACTCAAATCACAAGTAATATTAAAATTTCGGTGAGTACTAGTTACGAAGGTACTTATTATAAAGCGGATCAAATGCTCTATGCCTTTTCTTATCAAATTACTATTGAAAATTTAAGTTCGGATTTGGTCCAATTGCAAACCCGTCATTGGAATATTTTCGATTCATTAAATGATATTGAAACTGTAGACGGCGATGGCGTAGTAGGACAAACACCTATAATTGTTCCTGGCGAAAAATATATTTATTCCTCAGGTTGTATGTTAAAAGGTACTTTAGGCGCAATGAATGGATATTATACCATGGCGAATTTTTCAAACAATACTATTTTCAAGGTGCAAATTCCAACCTTTAAATTAATAGTTCCTTTTGCGATAAATTAAACTAAACCTAATCTTCCGAAGAATAATTTATTTTAAAATTCAATTAATCCTTTGTACTTTTGTTTACGTTTTTTATCTAAAAATCTAATTTGTCTAATAATCTAATAATCTAATAAATGTTAAAAGGATTTTTTAATATACCGAAAGCGGTGAACGAGCCTGTTAAAAGCTACTCACCAAATTCTCCAGAAAAAATAAGTGTTTTAAAAGCATACCAAACCATGTGGAATTCGAAAATTGATGTGCCATTATACATTGGTTCAGAAGAAATTTTCACAGGAAACACTAGAAATATGTCGGCACCACATGATCACCAACACGTTGTTGGAACCTATCATTTAGCCGAAAAATCTCATGTAGAAAAAGCCATTTCAAATGCTTTAGAAAGCAGAACAAAATGGGCAAGCATGGCTTGGGAACAACGTGCCGCTATCTTTTTAAAAGCTGCTGAATTAATTGCTGGACCTTACCGAGCAAAAATAAACGCTGCAACGATGATTGCGCAATCTAAAACCATACACCAAGCAGAAATAGATGCCTCTTGTGAATTAATTGACTTTTTACGTTTCAACGTAGAATTTATGACGCAAATTTATGCAGACCAACCCGCTTCTAATTCCGATATGTGGAATAGAGTGGAATACAGACCTTTAGAAGGTTTTGTATATGCGGTAACGCCTTTTAATTTTACAGCAATTGCGGCAAATTTACCTGCAAGTGCTGCTTTAATGGGAAATGTTGTAGTATGGAAACCAAGTGATAGCCAAGTGTTTTCTGCAAAAATTATCATTGATGTTTTTAAAGAAGCCGGCGTTCCAGACGGTGTTATTAATGTTGTTTTTGGAGATCCGGTTATGATTACAGATACCGTTTTAGCGTCTCCGGATTTTGCAGGAATTCATTATACAGGTTCCACATTTATATTCAAAGAAATTTGGAAAAAAATCGGAGAAAATATTCACAATTATAAAACATATCCAAGAATTGTAGGAGAAACTGGTGGAAAAGATTTTATTATTGCACATCCATCGGCAAATGTAAAACAAGTTACTACTGCCATTACTCGTGGTGCTTTTGAATTTCAAGGTCAGAAATGTTCGGCAGCTTCAAGAGCTTATATTCCACAATCTACGTGGCCTGCAGTGAAAGAACAATTAGTTGCAGATGTTGCATCTATGAAAATGGGTTCGCCAGAAGATTTTTCAAACTTTGTTACTGCAGTAATTCATGAAGGTTCATTTGATAAATTAGCCCGTTTTATAGACCAAGCTAAAAAAGACACCGATGCAGAAGTTATTATTGGTGGTAATTATGATAAATCTAAAGGTTATTTTGTTGAACCAACAGTTATTTTGACTTCAAATCCGAAATATGTTACCATGGAAACGGAGCTTTTCGGACCTGTAATAACAATTTATATATATGAAGACGCAAAATGGGCTGAAACCTTAACTTTAGTTGACCAAACCTCTGAATATGCGTTAACAGGAGCTGTTTTAAGCACTGATAGATATGCAATTGAAGAAGCAACCGTAGCCTTGCAAAATGCAGCTGGAAACTTTTACATAAACGACAAACCAACGGGAGCAGTTGTAGGCATGCAACCTTTTGGTGGCGCAAGAGCGTCAGGAACAAATGATAAAGCAGGTTCGTCACAAAACTTATTGCGTTGGGTTTCTCCAAGAACAATAAAAGAAACTTTTGTTACACCAGAACATTTTAGTTATCCCTTTTTAGGATAATTTTAAAAATATAAAACTTGATTAATGCTTAAAAAAAAACGCCAGACTTTTTTGAATGGCGTTTTTTTATTTTATTTAAAAGATATTAGATATAGTATACTACCAATTCAAATCAAATGGCAGTAACATTTGTACTCCTTTTCTGTTTTGCATTAATTTAGCCTTTTTAAGTAAATTATAATTTTCTTCACCCAATTCTTCCTTCATCAAAGTTTCTCTAGATTTGTAAATACTTGCTCCTGCAAATACTTCTAAAATCTCATCGAAATCTTTTTTATATTCTGGATAATTCTCAGTTCTGTAACTTTTTGTTTTTCCTAAAATAGCGGCATGAGCAATTGCTGCATCTAAATTTCCTAGCTTATCCACTAATCCATTTTTTATGGCGTCAGTTCCAGTCCAAACCCTTCCTTGAGCAATAGCATCTACTTGATCAAAAGTCATTTTCCTTCCTGCTGCCACACGATTTATGAATGTTTTATAAACCCGATCAACACCTTCTAAGGCAATAGTTTTGTATTCCTCCGAGATAGGTTCGAAAATACTGTAACCAACTGCATTTTTATGCGTTTGAATTTGCTCAGCATTTACGCCATATTTGGTAGCAAAACCATGTGCATTTGGCAACATTCCAAAAACACCAATTGATCCTGTAATTGTAGTAGGTTCAGCAAAAATAGTATTGGCATTACAAGCTATATAATAGCCGCCAGAAGCTGCTAAATTACCCATAGAAACCACTACTGGTTTAACTTTTTTAGTCAATTCAATTTCTCTCCAAATTAAATCTGAAACCAAAGCGCTTCCCCCAGGACTATCTACGCGCAGCACCACTGCTTTTACTTCGTCATCTTCCCGAGCTTCTTTTAAAGAACGGTTTATAGCGCCCTCACCAATATAATCTACATCACCTTCTCCTCCATTAATATCGCCCTGAGCATAAATTACAGCAATAATATCGTCTTTAGTGTAATCCTCAGAATTTAAGGTTGTAGTAGCCACATAATCTGAAATTGAAATAGTTGCAATGTCATCAGATTTAGCTATTTTTAATTTGGATTTAACAGCATCCATAAACTCATCTTCATAAGCAACTTTATCTATTAATTTTTGCTGCAAAGCCATTTCTGGGGTTCTAGCTAATAAATCTGAAGCAATGGCATTTAATTGCGTTACTGAGATATTTCTGTTTTTTGCAATATCCGAAACTATAGATTCCCACACAGATTGTAACAAAACCGTTACTTGCTCTCTGTTTTCTTTGCTAATTTCTTGCGCCAAAAAAGGTTCTACTGCACTTTTAAATTTTCCATGACGAATAATCTCCATTTTTAGACCCGATTGATCTTGAAAATTTTTAAAAAATAACATTTCTGTTCCTAATCCTTTAAAATCCATTTCGCCAGCAGGATTTAGATAAATATCATCTGCTACTGAACTAATATAATATTCATTTTGAGAAAAAACAGTGGCATAGGCCATCACAAACTTCTTCGATTTTTTAAAATCTTCCAATTTATCTCTAAGCTCCTTACTTTGAGCCATTCCTAAATTTGATACGTTGTTTACAAGTGTTATACCTTTTATTTTGTCATCGGTTTTTGCCGCATCTATTGCATTTAAAACTTCTATAAAACCAACTTTATCTTTATCTAAAAGCAAACTACTAAATGGACTATCCGAATCAAATTTACCCGCATAATCAAAATTAATTTTAGCCAAATCTAATTGAATTACAGAATTATCTTTAACCTTAACCTCATCGTTACCACTACTAACTAAAGCGCCAAGCCCAATCAGAAAGAAAAAACTTAGTAAAACAAACAAAAATAACCCTACAATTGTTGCAAATACATTCTTTAAAAAATTCATAATTTATCATATTATTTACACATATGTAGCAATTTAAAACAAAATGTTACAGTAATATAAAAAAATCATATTAAAAATATTCGGCTTTTGTAGAATGAAAATGTAAAATTGTTTGTTAATTTGTTGAAATAAAAAAACATTGGTAAAAGCCAAATTTGTTTTTACATAATATGAAATTACAAAATACAATACTACTTTCTTTAGGAACAAATATGGGTCACAAATTAGAAAATTTGGAGACTTGTATTCTGGCTATTCATAATAATATTGCTACAGTAGTTGAAGTTTCAAAAGTATACGAAACGCCTGCATGGGGATTTGAAAGTGATGTTTTTTATAATTGTGCCATTGCGATTCATACTCATAAATCGGCACAAAAATTGCTTAGTGAGATTCTTAAGTTAGAAAAAAAACTGGGTCGAATTAGAACAAATACAGAGCAGTATGAGCCGAGAAGTATTGATATTGATATTATTTCTTTTAATGATGAAATTATTGAAACTGACAATTTAAAGATCCCGCATATTCACTTGCAAAAAAGAAAATTCGTTTTGTTTCCTTTGAATGATATTGCCCCAAAATGGAACCATCCAAAACTCAACAAAACCATTTCTGAATTGCTTATTTCTTGTGAAGATACTTCTATAATTATAGAGATTGGAAATATACAAAACCCAACACATCAATTAGCTTTAAAAAAACTAAACTATATTGCAATTGAAGGAAATATTGGTGCGGGAAAAACAACTTTGGCTACAAAAATAGCAGAAGATTGTAATGCAAAAATAATTTTAGAACGATTTGCTGATAATCCGTTTTTACCAAAATTTTATAAAGATCAAAACCGATATGCTTTTCCTTTAGAAATGTCGTTTTTAGCAGATAGGTACCAACAATTATCGGATGATTTGGCACAATTTGATTTATTTAAAGATTTTGTGGTGGCCGATTATCATATTTTTAAATCGCAGATATTTGCAAAAGTTACTTTGCAAGAAGATGAATTTCGTTTATATAAAACAATGTTCGATATTATATATAAAGAAATGCCAAAGCCCGATTTATATGTTTATTTGTACCAAAATACCAATCGATTATTGGCTAACATAAAAAAACGTGGAAGAAGTTACGAACAAGAAATTTCCTCAAATTATTTAGAAAAAATAAACCAAGGCTATTTGGAATATATTAAGTCGCAAACTGATATCAATGTCTTAATTATCGATATTTCTGATTTAGATTTTGTGAAAAAACAAGAAGATTATATTTTTATATTGAATGAAATTAAAAATAAAATACAATAGAAAATTATCTTTTTAATGTAAAATGACCTTTTATTTCAGGAGTATTATTCCCTAAATTAGCTACAAACCAATAATCCGAAGACGGAACATTTTCACCATTTAGCCTGCCATCCCAATATGGATTTTTAGTATTCAATACTGTAATTAGTTGCCCATATCTATCAAAAATAGCAATACTTGCATCGGGAAATAATTGCATGCCATTTATTTTCCAATAATCATTAAATCCATCTGCATTTGGTGTAAAAAACTTTGGATAATCAATTACCACAAAATCTTCATAATCATAACCGCAATTTGTTCCTATTTCTTTTACAAAACAAGTATAAACGCCGCCTACAATAAAATTGAAAATAGGAGAACTTTGAAAGTGGATATTATCTAAAGAATACTCGAAAATTCCTGTTCCAGTTATACTTATTTCAGCTGTTAATCCTTCCACTTTTATAAAAGTAATTTCTGGTGCCGTATTTTCAATAACTGTAAAATTCTTGGTTAAATTACAATTTAGAGGAGTTGTTATTATTACTGAATAAGTTCCCGCTGAACCAACAGAACAATTTTGAGTAATGGCTCCTGTGGACCATAAATAAGTTCCCCCTGAAATTCCAGATTGGAGCGTAACAGATGTATTCTCACAAAAAATAATCGTTTCGTCAACCACAATTGGAGCTGCAACAACCTGAATCAGAATTGCCAACCTATTTGATGGGCAACCATTGCTTACCGCTTCAATATAATAAGTTGTAGAGGTGTTTAAGTTAGGTGTGGTAAAAGAAGTTCCTGTAAAAATTGGTGTCAAACTTGTATTAGAATCATACCAATTTAAAACACCTATTGTTGTATTCGCCTGAATTGTGATGTTGGTGTTTTGGCAAACAGGATTGGGAGCTAAAAAACTAACTACGGGAACCTCAATTATAGTTGCAATAACTTGCACTCTATTTCCCAAACCGCAACCTATTGGAAAAGCATCGACGTAATAGTTAGTTGTTGTATTTAATACTGGTGTGTTAAATGAATTTCCTGAAAAAATTGGCGTTCCTCCAGTCGGTGTTGTATACCAATTACAGCTTCCAATATTTGATGTAGCTTGAAGTAAAACTGAACCTGAACCACATCTAATTGCGCCTAATGGGTTAGATATAACAGGAATTGTAATACTAGAAGTTGTAGATATCTGCAAAATGGGATCGCCAGGCATTCCGCCATATTCTACAATGTATCCTTTTGGTTGGTAAACTCCACTAGAAGCGCCAAAATTACTTAAATCATTCCACGAACCTAGTTGTCCTACGCCTGGCGCCGTAACATGTGCATAATCTTCCTCGCCTTGGTTGTTTGGTTCGTTCGTATTCCAAAAAGCAAAATTTGGTGTATTACCTGTTACTGCTCCATTCCAAAATGTTACGCCTAATTCTGGTCCTGTAACCCATTTCCAAACGCCTTCATTTACTTCGTCTGAACCGCCAATCCATCCGGCTCCAGCTGCTTGAACACCTGATATTTGAACTTCGTCAACGGTTGTAATTGTAGCCAAATATCCTTGTAAACCATAATAAGTTGAAGCTGCTGCAGTATTTTTGGCATTAGTCCAAGAAATACCAATATTTGGAATATATTGATAATAATGATCTGTTGATTCTAAATAATTTGCTTGCCCGATAGTTATTGAAAAAATACGTTGCCCGCTTGGATTTGGTGCGGAATTTGTAAAAACCACCGATTCAATGGCCGCTTTAAATTGCAAATAAGTAGGTTCGCCACTTATTCCGCTTAAGGTTAATTTTCCTTCTGTTGCATTCCAAGAGGAAATTATTGCGGGATGAATTCCCGTTAATGTTAGTACATCTTGACCAAAAACGTAACCAGAAGAAATTTGAATATACATGGCCGCAATACCAATGTCATCTGGATCTGTAACTGACATATTGGTAACAATAGGCAAAGAAGTTTGAGGGCAATATACCTGATTTCCTATTGCTTGTAATATTGGTGCTACATTTTGAGCTATTGCAACACTAGTTAATAAGAATAAACAAAGTGATTTTAAAAATTTAATCATTTTACAAAGATATAACTAGAAAGTAATAAATTATTTATTTCTAAGTAACTTTTGAAACAAATCCCAAATTACGATTCCAGCACTGACTGAAATATTTAAAGAATGTTTGCTTCCTAATTGCGGTATTTCTATTACACCATCAGATAAATTAATGGCTTCCTGAGCAACGCCTTTAACTTCATTACCAAAAATTAAAGCATATTTGGTTTCCGTTTCTGGCTCAAAATTATCTAGCATAATCGCATTTTCAGTTTGCTCGATGGAATAAATTTTTACATTTTCCGCTTTCAATATCGATATAACTTCTAATACATCTTTTGCATATTCCCAAGTTACGGTTTCAGTAGCGCCTAAGGCCGTTTTATGAATTTCTTTATTTGGAGGAACCGCTGTAATGCCACATAAATAGATTTTTTCAATCAAAAACGCATCTGAAGTTCTAAAAACAGAACCAATATTGTGCAAACTTCTAATATCGTCTAAAACAATAATTAATGGTGTTTTTTTGGCTTCAGCAAATGCAGCTTTACTTATTCGATTTAACTCGGCGTTGGCTAATTTTCTCATCTTACAAAAGTAATAATAATGTTCAATTTTTCAATGTGTCAATTTGCCAATTTTGAAAAAGCTATGCAGATTAGAGAGATTTCTATTATTTCTTAAATCTGTGTTCAAAACTTTTGAACTTAAAATTGAATTTTGAGATTCTAATTGCTATTGAATTTTGAATTTACTAACTTCGCCTTCACTAAAATTTACGTTGTGGCTAAAAAATCAGCATCCGAAATAAAAGATTCTACTCCAAAAGTATCTCCATTAATGCAACAATACAATACCATTAAGGCAAAATATCCTGATGCGTGTTTGTTGTTTCGTGTGGGGGATTTTTATGAAACATTCGGAGATGACGCGATTCGAGCTTCCAGAATTTTAGGGATAACTTTAACCAAACGGGGTAATGGCAGCGAAAGTGAAACGGCTTTAGCTGGATTTCCGCATCATTCAATCAATACGTATTTACCAAAATTAGTCAAAGCTGGACTTCGAGTAGCTATTTGCGATCAATTGGAAGATCCAAAAATGACAAAAACCATTGTAAAACGTGGTGTTACCGAATTAGTCACACCTGGAGTTTCTTTTAACGACGACATTTTACAATCGAAATCAAATAATTTTTTAGCTGCATTATTTTTAGGTAAAAAAACCAATGGTATTTCATTTTTAGATGTTTCCACTGGCGAATTTTTAACTGCCGAAGGAAATGAAGAATATATTGATAAATTGTTGCAAAATTTCAGACCAAGTGAAGTGTTGGTTTCGAAACAACAAAAGGCAGATTTTAAACAACATTTTGGAGAAGATTTTCACGTTTTCTATTTAGAAGATTGGATTTATAAAGAAGATTATGCTTTTGAAAGTTTAACCAAACATTTTCAAACCAATTCATTAAAAGGTTTTGGTATAGATGATTTCAATGATGCCGTTATTTCTTCGGGTGCCATTTTATATTATTTATCAGAAACGCAACACAACAAAATTCAACACATTACGAACATTCAACGCATAGCAGAAGATGCTTATGTTTGGATGGACAAATTCACAATTCGTAATTTAGAATTATACCATAGTTACAATCCTAATGCGGTTACTTTAATTGATGTAATCGATAAAACGCTTTCGCCAATGGGTTCGCGATTGCTAAAACGTTGGTTGGCATTGCCTTTGAAAGACATCAATAAAATTAAAGGCCGACATGAAGTGGTGGCGTATTTAAAAGAAAATTCAGAAGAATTACACCAAATTCAATATCAGATAAAACAAATTTCCGATTTGGAACGTTTGATTTCAAAAGTAGCTACTGGAAAAGTTTCACCAAGAGAAGTCATTCATTTAAAAGATTCGTTAGACGCTATTATTCCAATTAAAACTTTGGCTTTACAATCTAAAAACGAAGCCTTAAAAACCATTGGCGATAGTTTGCATGCTTGCGAATTGTTACGAGAAAAAATAGGAACAACTTTAAATCCTGAAGCACCAGTTGCCATTAACAAAGGAAATGCAATTGCTATTGGTGTAAACTCAGAATTAGATGAGTTACGAACTATTTCATCAACAGGAAAAGGTTATTTGGAAGCTTTAGAAAAACGCGAAAGTGAAACAACTGGAATTCCTTCGCTAAAAATTTCGTTTAATTCTGTTTTTGGATATTATATTGAAGTACGAAATACACATAAAGATAAAGTACCTTCAGAATGGATTAGAAAGCAAACATTAGTAAATGCAGAAAGATACATTACAGAAGAATTAAAAGAATATGAATCGAAAATTTTAGGGGCAGAAGATAAAATTTCGCAACTAGAAAGTATGCTATATGAACAATTGGTCAATTGGATGGCAACTTATATCAAACCTGTTCAGTTAAATGCAAATTTAGTAGCACAAATTGACTGCTTACAAAGTTTTGCGCAAATGGCCATTGATAACAAATATGTGCAACCTGAAATAGATGACACCTTTGATTTAGACATTAAAGAAGGACGCCACCCGGTAATAGAAAAACAACTTCCTGTTGGCACGCCTTATATTTCAAATAATGTTTTTTTAGATAGAGAAACACAACAATTAATCATGATAACCGGTCCAAATATGTCGGGTAAATCTGCGATTTTGAGACAAACGGCTTTAATTGTATTACTTGCCCAAATGGGAAGTTTTGTGCCTGCAGAAAAGGTGAGAATGGGTGTTGTAGATAAAATTTTTACCCGAGTTGGTGCAAGTGATAATATTTCGATGGGCGAATCAACTTTTATGGTGGAAATGAACGAAACCGCTTCTATATTGAATAATATTTCTGAAAGAAGTTTGGTTTTATTAGACGAAATCGGAAGGGGCACCTCAACGTATGACGGAATTTCAATTGCATGGGCTATTGCCGAATATTTACACGAACATCCTAGTAAAGCCAAAACGCTTTTTGCAACCCATTACCATGAATTAAATGAGATGGAAGCCATTTTTTCTCGTGTACAAAATTTCAATGTTTCTGTTAAAGAATTAAAAGATACCGTTTTATTTATTAGAAAATTAGTAAAAGGAGGAAGCGAACACAGTTTTGGAATTCATGTAGCAAAAATGGCTGGAATGCCACAAACAGTAATTCAAAAAGCACAAAAAATATTAAAAAAATTAGAGAAAGACCATTCCGGAGAAGCTTTAAACGGAATTAAATCTGAAAAAGAGGAACTGCAATTGAGTTTTTTCAACCTAGACGATCCGTTATTGGAAAATTTAAAAGAGGAAATTATGAATATTGATATCAATACTTTAACGCCCGTTGAAGCATTAATGAAATTGAATGAAATAAAAAGAATGTTAACGAAAAAATAAATTTAATATAACTTTTTCACTTTCAAATCATTAAAAAAAAGATTAGATATTTTTAGTAAAACTACTTGTGAGAATAAAAATATATATTATATTTGCACTCGCATTACGCAAGAAATGCGAACGTTCTTTAAAAATTGCGAAAATAGCTCAGCTGGTAGAGCGCGACCTTGCCAAGGTCGAGGTCGCGGGTTCGAGCCCCGTTTTTCGCTCAATAGTATAAAAATACCAATTGTTGTGTTTACACAATAAAATGCTCGAGTATATCTTTAATTAATTTTTCTAAAAAATTAGCTAAAATAATTCAAAAAGCAGGCATGCTTGAGTGGTGGAATTGGTAGACACGCTGGACTTAAAATCCAGTGGGTAGTAATGCCCGTGCGGGTTCAAGTCCCGCCTTGAGTACTAAAAGCTTCAAACTATGTTTGGAGCTTTTTTTGTTTGAACTAATTCTGAAAAACAGATTCAATAGAATTTGTAATTATAAAATTTTAATATAAAATGGCAACTTTTGTAATAAGCAAAAAACCTAGCGGACATTACAAATACGAATTAACTACTCGTAGAGGAAAAACCATTTTTATTAGCAATGCTTTTGAATTACGTTTTGAATGTGAAGAGGAAATTGAATTACTAAAAAAATCAATAGAACAATTGTTTTTTATGCGATTTCGTTCACCTGCAGGGAAATTTTACTTTAAAATTATTTTAAATGATAAAGAAGTAGCCATTAGCAGAAAGTATTCTACCCAATTAATGTTAGAAAAAGGCATCAATGAAATTTTAAGATATGGTGCAAAAGCCGAATATTTAGATTTTTCAATGTCGCATGAAATTTTTCCTCCAGCTGAAGATGTTTTTGGCTAACTGAGAGACTTTCCGCAGAGACTCACAAAGAAACACAGAAATTCACAAATATTTCTTTAATAACATTAAATTAAATACAAAACTTATATAATTAACGTTAAGCAAAATGAGTTAGCTTGGCATTTCTATCACTTTTGAGCAAAAAAAATCCCGACTAAAGTCGGGATTAATTTCTTTTCGAAAAGAAGGTCAAATATTATTTTTTAACTTCTTCAGTTTTTGTAGCAGCGCTATCTGTTTTCACAGCAGCAGTGTCAGCTACAACAGCAGTAGTGTCAGCTACAACAGCAGTAGTATCTACTGCAGTAGAGTCAGCAGCTGGAGTTTCTTCAGCTTTTTTGTTACAAGAAACTAATACGGCAGCAACGAATGCTAAACTTAAAACAACTTTTTTCATCTTAATTTAATTATAAAGGTTAATTATTTATGAAGCAAAGATATAAAAAAAATTAAATGACAAATACTTTTTTTAATTTTTTTTAAAATATTTTTCAATTCTTGTATAATTCACCCTATAAAACTTAGAAAATATCGGCTATTTCCCTTTGTTTTTCGACGTATCAGACTGATTATAAATGATTTCCATTTCATCAATTAAATTTTTAGCACCAGCATATTTATCTATAATAAACAGTATGTATCGTGTATCTACCATAATATTTCTACAAATTTCAGGAGAATAATACACATCACTCATGGTGCCTTCCCAAACTCTATCAAAATTCAATCCAATAAGATTTCCTTTGGCATCAATTGCTGGACTTCCAGAATTTCCTCCAGTGGTGTGGTTGGTAGCAATAAAAGCCACTGGCATTTTGCCATTATCAGCATATTTTCCATAATCCTTTGCGTTATACAAATCGATTAATTTTTGTGGCACGTCAAATTCATAATCTCCAGGAACGTATTTTTCCATTACACCATCTAAATAAGTAAATGGCGCATACACTACAGCATCGCTTGGCTTGTATCCTTTTACTTTTCCATAAGTTACACGCAAAGTAGAATTGGCATCAGGGAAAATTCTTGCCGATTTTGGACTTAACTCTAAAATGGCTTTCATATATGCACGTTGTGTAGCCATATTTTTTAAATTGATCTCATCATATTTGGCTGCTACATTTTTGTTATATGCTTCCGCAAGTGTTTTCACAAAAGAAAAACCTTTATCTTGATTTAATCTTTCTAAAACCGTTTTGGCATCTCCAGCTAATATTTCCTTCATACCAGTGTAAGATGTCAACTTAGATATCTTAAAAATTTCAGATGCTAATTGAGTGGCGTCAACACCTTTTACACTTTCAGGTAAAAATTGTTGTGGCGATTTTTTACTGTAAATAGTAATTAATTTTTCGAATACTTTTTCGTCAACTTGGGCATTAAAATCTTTATATAAGGGTTCAAATGCTTCAATTAAATTCTTTTTTCTATCATTAAAAGCTTGCTCGCCTTTTGAATTATACACTTGCTCTAATTGAAACAAACGGTAGCCAAAAGATAAAATTTCGGTATTTCTTAAAACTACTTCGGTATAATAATCTCTTGCAATAGCATACTCTTTAATAGCAGCGTAATTTGTTGCAAAATCAGATAATAAATTTCCATATTCTGCTTGCTTTCCGGCTTTGGTGATTTTATCAGTTAAGTCTTTTTCAAAAACTTGTTTTGCACCAACTGCATTGGCTTTAATTAATCCTTTGCGCTCTCCAATCCATTTTTTCCAATAATTGGCTACTCCAGCATATTTTGACGCATATTGAATTTTTATCGCTTGGTCTTTTCTCATAAAACCATCTTGAACTTTTAAAGCCGCATCACGCACTTCAATTCGAGCAGGGTTTAAATCGTTTACCATTTGTTCCACAGCAAAAGACGGTAAATATTCTGTAGTTCTGCCAGGATAACCCATTACCATTGTAAAATCGTTTTCTTGAATTCCTTTTGCTGAAACCGGGAAAAAATGTTTAGGTTTATAAGGCACATTGTCTTTAGAGTACTCCGCTGGACGATTATTTTTATCTGCATAAACTCTAAATAAAGAAAAATCTCCCGTATGACGAGGCCAAACCCAATTGTCAGTATCTGAACCAAATTTTCCTATAGAACTTGGTGGCGCACCTACCAAACGAATGTCTTTAAAGTTTTCTGTAACGAATAATAAATATTGGTTTCCATCATAAAAAGATCGCACCAAAACATCTTGCCAAGCTTCTCTTACATACAATTTGTTCAATGCTGCAATATTTTCTTGAATTTTCTTTTGTTTTTCTGCTTCTGAAGTTAAAACTGCTACACCTTCAAATACTTTTGTGGTTACATCATCTATTTTCACAATAAAAGTAACTACCACTCCAGGATTTGGAAGTTCTTCTTCCATTTTATAAGCCCAAAATCCATTAGCTAAATAATCGTGTTCCACTGTAGAATGATATTGTATATTATCATACCCACAATGGTGATTGGTTAACAATAAGCCTTTTGAAGAAATCATTTCTGCTGTACAACCGCCGTCAAATTGTGGAACTGCATCTTTTAAAGACGATTTGTTTATAGAATAAATTTGTTCTGCTGTTAGTTTAGAACCTAAAGCTTTCATTTCTTTTTCATTCATACCTTGTAACAAAGATGGAATCCACATACCGCCTTGTTGGGCTTGGGTTTGAACAATAAATAATAATAAAAATAGTTTTAAAAATTTCATAAAGTTTAATTTAATGCTTGCAAGTTAGTATAATTAACAACGTTGTGTCTAATTTTAATATTTCGTTAAGAGATGTTTTAATATATTTTCCGTGGCACCCTTATTCATTTGCACAAAAGTACTACAAATGTGTCCTTTTTCTAATCGTTCCTCCTTGTTTTGTAATAACAAGTTAAACGTATCATTTAATTCTGATTGATTTTTTACAGAAATACAACCTCCTAAACCAACCAAAGCTGTTGCTTCTGCAAAGTGTGAATAATTTGGACCAATTACAATTGGAATTCCAAAAGTGGCTGGTTCTAAAAGGTTATGCACCCCTGGATTTCCGAAACCACCACCAACGTAGGCAATGTCTGCATAAGAATAAATCTTAGTTAAAATTCCGATAGTGTCAATTATAAATACATTGAAATCAGCTAATCTGTCTTGATGAACATGTTTCAGCATCTCCTCTTTTTCAGAAAATAATAGTGTTTTCTTAGAAATTTTAGATTTGAGATTTAAAATTTGATTTTTATCAATTGTATGAGGCGCAATTATAAATTTAATGTCATTTGAGGCTTGGTTGATGAAATGAATTAATAATTCTTCATCTTTTGGCCAACTACTGCCAATTACAATTGTTGGCAAATTATTTTTAAATGCTGCAATAAAATCTAACGTATTATCTTTTTCTAAAATGGTTACTACCCTATCAAAACGGGTGTCTCCAGAAATTTTAACGTTTTCAAAACCTAAAGATTGTAATAATAGTTTAGAGGATTCATTTTGTACAAAAAAATAGGTAAATGTTTTCAACGCCTTTCTATAAAACCCGCCATACCACTTGAAAAAAGCCTGATTTTCTCTAAAAAAACCAGAGATCAAATAGGTCTTGATATTTTGATTTTTTAGTTCCTCAAGATAATTCGGCCAAAATTCGTACTTAATAAAAAACACCATTTCTGGATGCACTACTTTTAAAAATTGTTTTGCATTAGAAATTGTATCTAAAGGCAAATATACCGTAACATCTGCAACAGTATTATTTTTTCGCACTTCATATCCTGAAGGCGAAAAAAATGTAATTATTATTTTATGATTTGGAAATTGTGCTTTTACTTTTTCTATAACAGGCAAGCCTTGTTCATATTCACCCAAAGATGCTGCGTGAAACCAAATCGTTTTATCAATTTCTTGAATATTGTTTTGTAACGTTTGAAAAACTGATTTTCTTCCTGCTACAAATAATTTTATTTTCGGACTAAAAAATGCCAAAAGCTTTAAAAACTGCGAAGCAAATAGTATTAAAAAGTTATAAATAAATGACATAGTACTAATTTATGTTGCTAAATTACGTTTCTTTTATGTAACACAAAAAATGTAAGCAGAATTTCTTACTTTTGCTTGACTTAATTAGATTAGGAAGATGAAAAAATTACAAATGGTTGACTTAAAAAGTCAATACGAAAAAATAAAAGACGAAGTAAATGCGTCTATTCAAGAGGTTTTAGATACAAATACCTATATAAATGGCCCATTGGTGCACCAATTTCAGGCTGATTTAGAAAAATATTTAGGTGTAAAACACGTAATTCCTTGTGCTAACGGAACAGATGCCTTGCAAATTGCCATGATGGGATTGGATTTACAACCTGGCGATGAAGTCATAACTGCTGATTTCACCTTCGCGGCAACCGTTGAAGTGATTGCTTTATTGCAATTAACTCCGGTTTTAGTAGATGTAGATAGGAATAATATGAATATTTCGTTAGATGGAATTCGAAAAGCGATCACTCCAAAAACAAAAGCCATTGTTCCTATACATTTATTTGGTCGTGCTGCGAATATGGATGCGATTATGGAAATTGCCAACGCACATAATTTGTACGTAATTGAAGATAACGCACAAGCAATTGGAGCAGATTATACTGCAAAAGATGGCTCTAAAAAGAAAGTGGGCACAATTGGACATGTAGCTGCTACCTCATTTTTCCCATCAAAAAACCTAGGATGTTATGGTGATGGTGGTGCTATTTACACAAATGATGATACATTAGCTCATAAAATAAGAGGAATAGTAAATCACGGAATGTACGAACGATATCATCATGATGTTGTAGGTGTAAATTCCCGTTTAGACAGTATTCAAGCAGGTGTTTTAAAAGCAAAATTACCTCATTTAGACACCTATAACAGTGCACGTCAAGATGCTGCTAGAAAATATTCACTTGCATTAGGTTTAAATAAAAATATCTTAGCACCCACTATTTGCGATACTTGCGATTGTCATGTATTTCATCAATATGTAATACGAATTACAAACGGAAAACGCGATGGATTATTGGCTCATTTACAAGAAAAAGGTATTCCTTGTGCTATTTATTATCCAATCCCATTACATAGTCAGAAAGCGTATGCTGATATTCGCTATAAAGAAGAAGATTTTCCTGTAACCAATCAGTTGTGTAAAGAAGTCATCGCTTTACCAATGCATACGGAATTAGACGATGAACAAATTAAATTTATTACCGATACGGTTTTAGAATACGTTTAAATTAGCTTTCAGTTTATGCAGCTGTGAGCTGTGAGCTGTGAGCCATAAGCTAAAAAAAATGAAAATAGTAGTTACTGGAGGATTAGGTTTTATTGGTTCGCATACGGTTGTAGAGTTGCAGAATGAAGGTTTTGAGGTGATTGCGATTGATAACCTTTCTAATTCTTCTATTGAAGTTTTAAGTGGAATTGAACGCATTACGGGTAAAAAACCAATTTTTGAAAATATCGATTTACGAGAAAAAACAGCAGTTCAAAATTTCTTTGCAACATATACTGATATTTCTGGAGTAATTCATTTTGCGGCAAGTAAAGCCGTAGGTGAAAGTGTCGAAAATCCGTTATTATATTACGAAAATAATATAAGTGCTTTGATTTATATGTTGCAGGAACTAACTAAATTAAAGTCTGCAAATTTCATTTTTAGCTCTTCATGTACAGTTTATGGTCAAGCAGAAAAAATGCCTATTTCAGAAGATGCGCCTGTTCAAACTGCTATGTCACCTTACGGAAATACAAAGCAAATTGGTGAAGAAATTATTACTGATACTTCAAAAGTTAGTGCGTTAAACGCTATTTTACTTCGTTATTTTAATCCGATTGGCGCACATGAATCTGCTGAAATTGGCGAATTACCTTTAGGCGTTCCACAAAATTTAGTGCCATTTATCACACAAACCGCCATGGGATTACGACAAGAACTTTCCGTTTATGGAAATGATTATCCCACAGCTGATGGAACAGCGGTGAGAGATTATATTCATGTGGTAGATTTGGCAAAAGCCCACGTAATAGCCATGAAGCGATTAATAGATAAAAAAAATAGTACTGCCGTAGAAACTTTTAATTTAGGAACTGGAACGGGTAGTTCGGTTTTAGAAGTTATTCAATCTTTTGAAAAAGTTTCTGGTCAAAAACTAAAATATAAAATTGTTGGAAGACGAGAAGGCGACATTACAGAAGCTTACGCAAATACTGATAAAGCTAATAATGTTTTAGGATGGAAAGCCGCATCTAGTTTAGATGATTGTTTAAAAAGTGCCTGGAAATGGGAACAGAAAATAAGAAGTTAATTTATTTTCAATAATAAATTTGGATTAGGGCAATTATTCTTATAAAATTCTAACTTATTTTCAGAACAAACACCAGGGTAATCTCCAGTTTTTTCTTCCATATCAATGATGATTTGAAAATGCAAATGAGGCGCATAATCGCCATTAATTGGTGGCAATCCTAATGTCCCAATTTGTGATCCTTTTGTAACTACTTCGCCAACTTTTTTATCTGTCAAACTGGCTTCACTTAAATGTCCATAAAGTGTGTGAAAAACAAAACCGTCTATTTTATGTTCCAAAATTATTGTTGGACCATAATCCCCTAAAGCAGTATTGTTTTGAAAGCTATGAATTTTCCCATCTAATGCAGCATGAACCGATGCGGCTTCATTAATCCATAAATCCAATCCAATATGTATATTGCGTTCCGCTGTGATTTCGTTTTTAAAAACAGTGCTTCTTTTGTATAAATTTCTTTTTTCAATATACCCGCCAAATGCAATTTTTCCTTTATTTTTATCTAAATATTTTTGAATAAAAATTTCGTAGTCACTTGCGGTTTCTAATTTATGATTGTGTAATTCAAGGTTCGAAACAGACAAGTCTAATTGTATGTAATCAATATAATCAATTTTAGGAGCGATTACTTTTACCGATTCAATTGAACGGAATATTTCTAAGATATTTGTCATGTTTTTTTAATATTCAAAAATAAAAATACTCATAAAGAAATTCATGAGGATTTTTATTTTGATTTTATAATATTTATGCCGAAATAGTTTCTACCTCATTATTTATTTTATTTACTAAGCCAACCAATACTTTTCCTGGTCCAACTTCCGTAAAACTAGAAGCGCCATCAGCAATCATTTGATTTACAGATTGCGTCCATTTTACAGGTGCTGTTAATTGAATAATTAAATTTTTCTTAATTTCAATAGCATCAGAAACTGCGCTTGCTGTTACATTTTGATACACCGGACAAATAGGCGTTGAAAAATGTGTCGCTTCAATAGCTGCTGCTAATTCTTCTCTTGCAGGCTCCATCATTGGTGAATGAAAAGCACCTCCAACAGGCAAAATTAAAGCGCGTTTGGCTCCAGCTTCTTTCATTTTTTCACAAGCCAATTCCACGGCTTTGTATTCACCAGAAATTACCAATTGCCCCGGACAATTGTAATTTGCAGCTACTACAATTCCATCAATAGAAGCGCAAATGTCTTCAACAATTTTATCCTCTAAATTTAAAACTGCTGCCATTGTTGATGGGACAATTTCGCAGGCTTTTTGCATCGCTAAAGCTCTTTTGGAAACCAATAATAACGCATCTTCAAAAGTTAAAGTACCATTAGCAACTAAAGCAGAAAATTCTCCTAAAGAATGTCCAGCCACCATTTCAGGCTTAAAATTTTCTAAAGTTTTGGCTAAAATTACCGAATGTAAAAAAACAGCTGGTTGTGTTACCTTGGTTTCTTTCAATTCTTCAGCGGTTCCTTCAAACATAATATCTGTAATTCGGAATCCTAAAATATCGTTTGCTTTTTCAAATAATTCTTTTGCTAAAGGCGATGATTCGTATAAATCTTTACCCATTCCGGTAAATTGTGCTCCTTGACCTGGAAAAACGTATGCTTTCATATTTTTTTGTTTCAAGTTTAATGTTTCAAGTTTTTGAAAAACAAAAATACTTATTTTGTAACAATCTTATCAAATTAATGTCTAATATTTACAACATCTAAATTAAAATGAAATGAAAAAAATTCTTCCAATAATAATAGTACTTCTTGTAACGCTGTTATTTTTTTATGTTTCGCTTCCGGTAATAAGTTATGGTTTTTCAGGAATAACCGTTTTATTTATAATTATTGCGGCTTTGTTATTTTTTACTTTTTCTAAATTCACAATTAGTTCAGATGGCAAAAGTTACAAACCAGTTCAAGTTTTTTGGAAAATACCAGCAATTTTGATCGGAATTGCTGTTCTGTATGCATTTGTATTGCCTTTTTTTACATCGCACCCCGTTTTTAGAAATGAAGAATATAGAAACTTAATAGGGAAAGTAACAAATGGCGATAAATTGACCAATCATATTGCTCCAATTTCAATGAATGAAATTCGAGTTGTAGATGAATCTTTAGCTTATTTATTAGGTGAAAAAATATTGGGTTCTCAACCTGCTTTAGGAAGTCAGGCGCAATTAGGTGAATTTTTCATACAAAAAGTAAACGGAAAATTATATTGGATTGCCCCATTAGAACATTCTGGGTTTTTTAAATGGCTAAACAACAAAAAAGGAACAACTGGATATGTAATGGTTTCTGCTACGAATGAAAGAGATGTGAAATTAGTACAAGAAGTAAATGGAAAACCAATTTTTCTAAAGTACCAACAAGAAGCCTATTTTCAAAGTAATTTACACCGTTATTTATATTTTAATGGTTACAACACAGTAGGTTTAACTGATTTTTCTTTTGAAATTGACGATGCAGGAGTGCCATATTGGGTGGTTACTAAATACAAAAAACAGGTTGGTTTTTCTGGAAATGATGCCACAGGAGTTATTGTAGTGAATGCGCAAAACGGAGATATTAAAGAATATAATATTAAAAACACGCCGGCTTGGGTAGATAGAATTCAACCGATTTCATTTATTAAAGACCAATTAAATGATTGGGGCGAATACGTAAAAGGATATTGGAATTTTTCTAATGAAAACAAACTTCAAATTACAGAAGATTTAACTTTAGTTTACGGAAAAGACAATAAATCATATTGGTACACTGGAATTACTTCGGTAGGAAAAGATGAATCTGCAGTAGGATTTGTGATGGTTGACACACGAACCAAACAAACTACATTTTATAAACAAAGTGGTGCAACCGAAATTGCCGCTCAAAGTTCGGCACAAGGAAAAGTACAAGAAAAAGGTTTTGTGGCGTCGTTGCCTATTCCGTATAACATTAACAACATTCCAACTTATGTAATGACGTTAAAAGATAATGGTGGATTAGTAAAAATGTACGCCATGGTTTCCATTTCAGATTACACAATTGTAGGAACAGGAAATACGATGCGAGAAGCATTAACTGCATACAAAACTGCATTTAATTCGTCTGGAAATAAAATAAATGTAGATAGCAAATCGGCAAAAAAAGTTGTAGAATCAACTATTGTAAGAATTCAAAATGATGTTAAAAATGGAAATAGTTTTTATTATTTTACAGTAAAAGATTATCCAAATATTTTTGTTGGTTCTTCTCAAATCTCAAATCAATTGCCATTAACTGCTGTTGGAGATAGGGTAAAAATTTCATTTGATTTAGATACTGAAGAAATTATTGATGTTTCACAATTTGAGAATTTAAGTTTGAAAAAATAAAAAAAAGGGGAATTTCTAAATTGAAATTTCCCTTTTTTAATTTTCTATGTGCCTATTTTTTTATTGTTCCATTGGAATTTCCATTAACAAAAACTTTGCATCAGTTGTAGCCGAAAATTCCAAATTTTGAAAATTCCAAATTCCGAAACCATCACGAGTTGCTAATTCTTGACCATTAACCGTAATCATTCCAGAAATCACAAAAACATACATGCCATTTCCTTCTTTTTTAAGTTCGTACGTTTTAGAAAAATCCTTATCGAAATCAGCTAAATGAAACCAAGCATCTTGATGAATCCAAACTCCAGCATCATCTGCATTTGGGGACAAAATTTGAGCGAAATTATTTTTTTGTTTGGCAACATCTAAAGTAATTTGTTGGTATCTGGGTGTTACATTTCTGGTTTTTGGAAACAACCAAATTTGAAACAATTTTGTTTGTAAATCAGCATTTGGATTGAACTCACTGTGTTGAATTCCAGTTCCGGCACTCATTACTTGTACATCGCCTGTTTTGATAATGGATTCATTTCCCATACTATCTTTGTGCGCCAAATCGCCTTCTAAAGGAATGGTAATAATCTCCATATTATCGTGTGGATGCGTGCCAAAACCCATTCCAGCAGCAACAGTATCGTCATTTAAAACTCGTAAAGTTCCAAATTGAACCCTTTCTGGATTGTACCAACTTGCGAAACTAAAACTATGGTAAGCATTTAACCAACCGTGATCAGCGTGACCTCTTGTATTTGCTTTGTGTAAAACTATATTTTCCATAAAATTTTCTATAATTTTGGTTGTTGTATGGGCATTAATTTAAAGTACGTTACAAAAAATATATTATTTTTTAATTCTCCAACAACTTCTGCTTTTCTGATACGTGCACAAAATCCGTCTTTGGCATGGGCATCGCCATGAGAATCTAGTAAAGTTCCTTTCACAAAATAAGTTTTACCTTCAATACGAATGGCTAAATCACAGCCGTGACCTTCCATTCCAAATTGACATTGGCCACAGGAAGCTTCTACAATTTGAATTTTTGAAGTTTCTTTTTTTTCTTGTGAAAAAATAATTGAGCTGTAAAATATCAGCAAAAATAAAAGTATTTTCTTCATTTTCTTAAGCATTTACTGTTACTAAAGTAGCCATTTTTATTGCTCTTTCAACAATTTCTTCAATTGGTGTATCTAATTTATCATAATTTAACACCACACCCATTCTTCTGTAAGGACGAGAAGTTGGTTTTCCGAACAATCTAAAATCTGTTTTAGGTTGAAACGCTAGCTTTTCAATTCCAGAAAAAGTTGGATGATCTGCATTTTCGGATGCTAAAATTACGGCACTTGCACCTGCTCTTTCTTGTGTAATTTCATAAATTGGTAAACTTAAAATCGCACGTAAATGTAATTCAAATTCGTTAAAATTTTGTGTGTTGGCTAAAGTTACCATTCCAGTGTCGTGAGGTCTTGGCGATAACTCTGAAAAATATACGCCTTCGTTAGTTAAAAAGAACTCTACTCCAAAAAGTCCTGCGCCACCTAACGCTTTTGTGACTTGTTTGGCCATATCTTGTGCATCTGAAATATCAGCTTCTGAAACTCGAGCTGGTTGCCAACTTTCCTGATAATCGCCTCGTTCTTGGCGGTGTCCAATTGGTGCGCAAAACAAAGTGGGTAAATTATTATTTTGAGTTACCGTTAAAAGCGTAATTTCTGAATTAAAATTTACGAAAGCTTCTACAATTACTTCTACAATATCTCCTCTTGAACCTTCTACTGCATATTTCCAAGCTTTTTCAATATCATCATTAGATTTTATTGTAGATTGTCCTTTTCCAGATGAGCTCATTAAGGGTTTTACAACACATGGCATTCCGACTTCGGTAACTGATTTTTGTAATGCTTCGAAAGATGTAGCATAACGATAATTAGCCGTTTTTAAACCTAATTCTTTTGCTGCTAAATCCCGAATGGCTTTTCTGTTCATAGTAAAATTAGCCGCTTTTGCAGATGGCACAACGGTAATTCCTTGCTTTTCATAGTCGTAAAAACGTTCAGTACGAATGGCTTCAATTTCAGGAACAATAAAATCGGGTTGGTGCTTGGCTACAATTCTGTCTAATTCGGCGCCATCTAACATATTAATTACTTCGAAACCTTGAGCGACTTGCATTGCGGGTGCATTTTCGTAGCTATCTACAGCAATTACTGTTTGGCCAATTCGTTGAGCTGCAATTACAAACTCTTTTCCTAATTCACCAGAACCTAATAGTAGTATTTTTTTATTCATTTTTTAATGTGTTTAGAAAACAGATGTGCGTTAGGGAATGCAGTGAAAATCCTTTTATTTTTCATAAAAGATTGTAACGGAATGCCCGACCTGAAAGGGAACGCCCAAAAATTATACTAAAGATTCTTTGATTCTTTTCAAAGCTTCAATTAGTTGTTCTTCGCAAGTTGCGTAAGAAAGTCGTAAGCAATTTGGACTTCCAAAAGCATCGCCTGTTACGGTTGCTACGTTGGCTTCTGCTAATAAATACATAGCAAAATCCGTTGCATCTTTTATTTCAGTACCTCTTAAAGTTTTTCCAAAGTAATAAGAAACATCTGGAAATACATAAAATGCGCCGTCAGGGTTGGTTAATTTGAATCCTGGAATGTTTTTCATTAATCCGAAAACTAAATCGCGGCGTTTTTGAAATGCATCCACCATATATTTAATTTTAGAAGGATTGGCTTGTAAAGCTGCAATTGTGGCGCGTTGTGCAATTGAATTGGCGCCGCTTGTTACTTGTCCTTGTATTTTTGTACAGGCTTTTGCTATAAATTCTGGAGCACCGATGTAACCAATTCTCCATCCTGTCATAGCAAATGCCTTAGCCACTCCATTTACTGTAATGGTATTGTTTTCCATGCCTTCAATTGAACCAATTGAACAATAGGTATTTGTATAATTGATATGTTCGTAAATTTCATCTGAAACAACATATACATTTGGATATTTTTTTAAAACTGCGACTAAAGCTGTTAATTCTTCTTTATTATAAATCGAACCAGAGGGATTACAAGGAGAACTGAACCACATCATTTTTGTTTTTGGTGTGATAGCAGCTTCCAGTTGTTCTGGTGTGATTTTAAAATTTGTTTCAACTGAAGTTGGAACTTCCACTGGAATTCCACCAGAAAGTTTGATAATTTCAAAATAAGAAACCCAAAATGGTGCTGGTAGAATTACTTCATCACCATCGTTTAGCATTACTTGTGCAATATTGTATAAAGATTGTTTGGCACCTGTTGAAATTACAACCTGATTTGGACTATAGTTTAAATTATTATCTCTTTTAAATTTTGCGCAAATAGCTTCTTTCAATTCTAAATAACCATCCACAGGGGAATAAGTTGAATAATTATCATCGATGGCTTGTTTGGCCGCTTCTTTTATAAAATCTGGCGTATTGAAATCTGGTTCGCCTAGGCTTAGACTAATAATGTCTTTTCCTTGTTGTTTTAATTCTCTTGCCAATGCTGCCATTGCTAAAGTTTGAGAAACAGCAAGATTGTTAATTCTTTCAGATAAAATGTTATTCATGTTGGGATGTTAAATATGAAATAAATTAAGAAACGCGATAAATCGCGTTTCTATTTTATTATGCTAATTGAGGTTGTTTGCCAAGCTCTTTTAAATGTCTGAAATGGGCTATTACAGCGCTTCTCATGGTTTGGTATTCAAAATACGGTAAATCACATTCGGCAGCAGTTTGTTTGACGAATTCTGCAATTTTTCCGTAATGAACATGACTGATATTTGGAAATATGTGGTGTTCTATTTGATGATTAAGTCCGCCAGTATACCAATTTACAATCCAGTTTTTAGGGGCGAAATTTACGGTAGTTAATAATTGGTGTATGGCCCAAGTATTTTCAATTTCACCTTCTTCATTTGGATGTGGATTTATGGTATCTTCTGTTATATGTGCCAATTGAAAAACAATACTTAATATCATTCCAGCTGTATAATGCATTATGAAAAAACCAATTAATATTACCCACCAGCTTGCTGCTCCAAAAATTAAAGGTAAAACAATCCAAAAACTAAAATATACGATTTTTGAGATTACTAAACCCGTCCAAAGTGTTTTAGGATTAGGTGTGTTTCCATAAGATAATTTTCTTTTTAAATAACCGCCCATTTGTTTAAAATCCGTAGTTAAACACCAATTTATAGTAAGCAATCCATATAAAAATATAGAATAATAATGTTGAAAAGCATGAAATTTATACCATGTAGCTTCTTTAGTGAAACGGATTACTCTTCCCGCGTCTAAATCTTCGTCATGACCCGGAATATTCGTATAAGTGTGGTGTAATACATTGTGTTGCACTTGCCAATTGTAAACATTTCCAGCTAAAATATAGATACTTCCACCCATTATTTTATTTAACCAATTTTTGGATGAATACGACCCATGATTTCCATCATGCATTACATTCATACCCACACCGGCCATACCTATACCTATGATTACAGAAGCAAAAAGATATACCAAAACAGGAATGTCAATGAAAAATATTACAAAAAACGGAATGAAAAACAAACCGAACATAATGCACGTCTTAATGTGTAGTTTCCAGTTCCCTGTTTTATTAATGTTGTGTTCATTAAAATAGTCGTTAACTCTTTTATTTAGTGTTCTAAAAAATTGATTTTTATCTGTTCTTGAAAAAGTTGGTGTCTGCATTTTCGTTAGAATTTTTTATATTAATTTACAAATGTACTAATATTTATCTAAAAATTATTATGATAAATATCATATCATTTAAAAATTGTATTTTTGCAAATAAAAACAATAATTTGGAACTGATTTTAAAATATTTCCCCGATTTAACCCCTATTCAGATTGAACAATTCACAAAATTATACGATTTGTATATTGATTGGAATTCTAAAATTAATGTGATTTCTAGAAAAGACATTGAAGAACTTTATTCTAGACATGTTTTGCATTCTTTAGGTATTGCAAAAGTGATTCAATTTCAGCCGGGTGCATCAATTTTGGACGTAGGAACTGGCGGAGGTTTTCCAGGGATTCCATTGGCTATTTTATTTCCTGAAACGCAATTTTATTTGATAGATATTATTGCGAAAAAAATAAAAGTGGTTAAAGAAGTAGCAAAAGGTTTGGGTTTAAAAAACGTAAAAGCGGAACAGAAAAGAGCAGAATTAGTAAAAGAAGAGTTCGATTTTATTGTAAGCCGAGCGGTTACCAATATGCCGGATTTTGTAAAATGGACAAAAGACAAAACTAAGAAAAATGCAGTTCACAAATTAAAAAACGGTATTTTATATTTAAAAGGTGGAGATTTAACAGAAGAATTGGCTGCATACAAAACAGTGCAATTATTTGATTTACCAGATTTTTTTGAAGAAGATTTTTTTGAAACCAAAAAGGTAGTGTATTTGCCTTTAAAATATAAATCATAATAACAACTATAATCTTGTTGCGTTAATAATTTTATAAATTTCAATGGCTTTTCCATCAGTCAATAATGACACAAACTGACAAATATTTAATAATTTATCATACATCGTTTCTTTATGGCTTTTGTATTTTTCTGGCAAAATATTCATGATTAATTTATCAAAATTTGTGCCTGAATTATTTGAAGTATTAATGTAGGCTTGAATAAAAACATCTAATAATGTATGTATAACTTTATATCCAATAATTTCTTTTTCAATTACTTCTTTAGATTGATAAATATTTTTCACACTAATTTCAATAATGTCAGAAATTTGGGCTTTATACTGACTTTTGTCCATCAAAGAAACTGAAAATTCGCCTTTCAAAATGGCTGTTTCATTTTCCATAAATACAGAAACTGCATCATTTATTAAGCTGCCAATTGCTAACGCTCGCAAATAACTAATTCTGTCTTCTTTGGTTTTTAGTTCATTATATTTTTTGGAATCAATAGATTTTTGAACCAACTTTATTAAATATTCTAAAGCAAAATCTTCATTAATTAATCCTAATTTTATTCCATCCTCAAAGTCAATTATCGTGTAGCAAATATCATCTGCCGCTTCCACTAAAAAAGCTAAAGGATGACGAAAATAGGCTACATCTGGATTCGATTTATTTGAAATCATACCCAACTCCGAAGCTACTTCTTGAAAGAATTTTTTGTCTTGTTGAAAAAACCCGTACTTTTTATCGCAAATATTTGAAGTAGGTTTTTTGGGCAAACTTTCTTTTGGATATTTCATAAAAGTTCCCAAAGTTGCATAAGACAAACGTAAAGCGCCTTCAACACCTTCTCTATTTGAAGTTAAAATAGAAAAACCATTTGCATTTCCTTCAAAATCAATAATATCTTGCCATTCTTTTGCTGTTACATCCGATTTATATTTCTGTCCACTTCCTGAAGAAAAATATTCGCCAATTGCTTTTTCTCCTGAATGTCCAAATGGAGGGTTTCCAATATCGTGAGACAAACAAGCTGCTGCCACTATCGCGCCAAAATCATTTAATTGATAGCCGTGAATTTCTTTTAAATGTGGGTATTTTTCTAAAATTTTTTTTCCAACTAACCTTCCTATGGAACGACCAACAACAGAAACTTCCAAACTATGCGTCAAACGCGTGTGTACAAAGTCTGTTTTTGAAAGCGGAATTACTTGTGTTTTGTCTTGAAGCAAACGAAATTCTGAAGAAAAGATAATTCTATCATAATCTACTTCAAAACCCAAACGGGTGTCGTCTTGTTCTTTTCGTAATCTTTTGCTAGTGTCGCCTTGTCGTTTTAAAGACAAAAGTTGTTCCCACTTCATCATTATAGTCGGTTTTAGAAATACGAAGATAGGAATTTAGAAATAAAAAAATCCTTCGTATTGAAGGATTTTAAATTTACTCTTTTAAATTAGATAAGAAAAACAAACTCGATTTTTTTGGATACTTATCATAACTTTTATCGCTAGGGTTTTCAATAACGGTTTTCAGATTTACCTCATCGCCAATTTTAAACTTTGAAACCACTAATTTATAATCTAACATATACGGTCCGCAGAAAAAATTTCCGTCAGCGTCTTGTTCAATTAATCCTGTATAAACTCCTTTTTCTTTTGCCATGATTTTATTTTTTTCAAAGGTATAAAAAAACAGGCATTAAAAATAATGCCTGTTTTGAAAAACTATTTCAATTTATTTTCTAATTAAGAACCACACATTTCGCAATCTTCTGGACCTGCGTTTTTGGCCAATTCAATCATGGCGCTGTATTCTTCCGCAGACATGGTGTCGTTTACTGGCTCTACAGCGGCTTCCACCACCTCTAATTGTTCTTTGGCTTGAATATTTTGTATGGGTTCTGCTTTTTTGTCGTTATTTAATGTGAATTTAATCGCATCAACGGCCGCTTTTGTTCGTAAATAATACATTCCAGTTTTTAAACCTGATTGCCAAGCGTAAAAGTGCATAGATGTTAATTTTGCATAATTTGCATTTTGCATAAATAAATTTAACGACTGTGACTGGTCTACGAAATAGCCACGGTGACGCGACATATCAATAATATCTTTCATAGACATTTCCCAAACCGTTTTGTATAATTCTTTCAAATCTTCAGGAATATTTAAATTTTGAACTGATCCGTTTTCACGCATTAATTCTTGTTTTAAATCTTCTGTCCACAAGCCTAATTTTACTAAATCTTCTAGTAAATGTTTGTTTACCACAATAAACTCTCCAGACAACACTCTACGTGTGTAAATGTTTGAAGTATATGGTTCAAATGCTTCGTTATTACCAAGAATTTGAGAAGTAGAGGCGGTAGGCATTGGTGCTACTAATAATGAATTACGTACTCCAAATTCCATCACTTCTTTTCTTAAGCTTGCCCAATCCCATCGACCAGACAAATCAGAATCTTGTATTCCCCAAAGGTTATATTGAAATTCTCCTTGAGAAATTGGAGAACCTTCAAAACTAGAATAAGGCCCTTCTTCTTTTGCCATTTCCATAGAAGCAGTTACTGCTGCAAAGTACATGGTTTCAAAGATTTCTTGGTTTAATGTTTTTGCTTCATCGCTGGTAAAAGGTAATCGCAACATAATGAAAGCATCAGCTAAACCTTGTACACCTAATCCAATTGGACGGTGACGCTTGTTAGAATTTTCCCCTTCAACAACTGGATAATAATTTCTATCAATTACTTTATTTAAGTTTTTAGTTACACGTTTGGTAACGGTATAAAATAAATCGTGATTAAAAGCTCCATTTTCAACAAACATTGGAAGTGAAAGTGAGGCTAAATTACAAACAGCAATTTCATCTTTTGAAGTAAATTCCATAATTTCAGTACATAAATTCGACGATCGAATGGTACCTAAATTTTTCTGATTTGATTTTCTGTTGGCTGCATCTTTGTACAACATATAAGGTGTTCCAGTTTCAATTTGCGATTCTAGAATTTTTTCCCATAATTCGTGTGCTTTTATTGTTTTTCTTCCTTTTCCGACTGCTTCGTAAGAGGTATAAAGTGCTTCAAATTCTTCACCATGAACATCGTATAAACCCGGACATTCATTTGGACACATTAATGTCCAAAGTCCGTCTTCTTGCACACGTTTCATGAATAAATCTGATGTCCACATCGCGAAAAACAAATCACGAGCACGCATTTCTTCTTTCCCTGTGTTCTTTTTTAAATCTAAGAAATCGAAAATATCGGCATGCCAAGTTTCAATGTAAATGGCAAAACTTCCTTTACGTTTTCCACCACCTTGATCTACATAACGCGCCGTATCATTAAACACACGCAACATTGGAACAATTCCGTTAGACGTTCCGTTTGTACCACGAATATAGGAACCTGTTGCACGAACGTTGTGAATTGACAATCCAATTCCACCCGCTGATTGTGAAATTTTAGCCGTTTGTTTTAAGGTATCGTAAATTCCATCAATACTATCATCTTGCATTGCCAAAAGGAAACAAGATGACATTTGAGGTTTTGGCGTACCCGCATTAAATAAGGTTGGCGTAGCGTGTGTGAAGAATTTTTTCGACATTAAGTCGTAGGTTTCCAACACTGCTGGTAAATCGTTTAAGTGAATTCCTACAGAGACACGCATTAACATGTGTTGCGGACGTTCAACAATTTTACCATTAATTCTTAATAAATAAGAACGCTCCAAAGTTTTAAATCCGAAATAATCGTAGTTAAAATCTCTGTTATATATGATATGAGAATTTAAATATTCTGCATTTTCTTGAATTACATTATGTACTTCTTCTGATAAAAGAGGTGCTGATTGATTGGTTCTTGGGTTTACATAATGATACATTTCACTCATCGTTTCCGAGAAGGATTTGTTGGTGTTTTTATGTAAATTAGAAATGGCGATACGTGCTGCCAATTGTGCGTAATCTGGGTGAGCGATGGTCATTGAAGCGGCCGTTTCAGCTGCTAAGTTATCTAATTCTGAAGTAGTTACCCCGTCATATAATCCTTCAATAACTCGCATAGCTACTTTTACAGCATCTACTAAATCGTTTAAACCATAACACAGTTTTTTAATTCTATCTGTGATTTTGTCAAAACTTACTGGCTCTTTGTGGCCATCTCTTTTAATTACGTACATAGTTTTTGTTTTTTTGAAACAGTAAATCCCTTTACTGATTCGGGTTATTTGTAATACTTATTTTTTACCTAAAATAAAGCATTTCACTTTTTTAAAAAGTGAGCATACGCATTTTTGGAAATTAAATAGCAGGATTTGGGAAATTCTGTATTATGAGTTTTTTTAAAAAGCAGCGTCAAAAGTAATTTTTTGTGCTTCTGTATCCGTATTCATTACACCTGCTTTTTGGTATTCGGCCACTTTTTTCTCAAAGAAATTGGTTTTTCCTTGTAGCGAAATCATATCCATAAAATCAAATGGATTTGAAGTATTGTACTCTCTATCGCATCCTAATTCTACTAATAATCTATCTGCTACAAATTCTAAGTATTGTGTCATTAATCCGGCATTCATTCCAATTAATGAAACAGGTAACGATTCTGTAATAAATTCTCTTTCAATATTTAAAGCATCAACAATAATGGTTCTGATACGATCTTTTGGAACTTTATTTACTAAATGATGGTTGTGTAAATGCACCGCAAAATCACAATGAACGCCTTCGTCACGAGAAATTAGTTCGTTAGAAAAGGTTAAACCTGGCATCAATCCACGTTTTTTCAACCAGTAAATAGAACAAAATGCTCCCGAGAAGAAAATACCTTCTACCGCTGCAAAAGCTATTAAACGTTCTGCAAAAGAATCAGAATCAATCCATTTCAATGCCCAATCTGCCTTTTTCTTAATAGCTGGAAACACATCTAATGCATTAAATAATTCGTTTTTCTCTACCTCATCCTTTACATAAGTATCAATTAAAAGCGAGTAGGTTTCAGAATGGATATTTTCCATCATGATTTGAAAACCATAGAAAAATTTAGCTTCCGCATATTGCACTTCATTTACGAAATTTTCTGCTAAATTTTCATTCACAATACCGTCTGATGCAGCAAAAAATGCCAAAATATGTTTGATGAAGTATTTTTCGTCTTGAGATAACTTATTGTTCCAGTCATTTAAATCTTGAGACAAATCAATTTCTTCAGCTGTCCAAAAACTGGCCTCCATTTTTTTGTACCATTCCCAAATATCGTGGTGTTTGATAGGAAAAATCACAAATCTGTTTTTGTTTTCTTGTAAAATTGGTTCAACGATTGACATAAGTACCTAATTTAATATTTTTAGTTAGCTGTTTTCTTATTGTTATTAACTGTACAAAATTGAACAAATCAATTGAATAATAAAAGCCAAACTTATTCACAATTTGAAGAAGTTTTTAACAATCTTACTTAATTGTAAATTAAAAATATTTTTTATAAATATTTGATTTTCAGATTATTAAACAACGTTAAACAAAATAAAAAAAATGAGTTAACTAGCTGAAAACACAACTACTTAGACTATTTTTAAGATGTTTTTTTTAAGGAATTATTTTTTTAAATCTTCTGCAACTTTTTCTAATTCTTCATACCATCCTATTCCAAATTTTCGCACTAGCGCCTCCTTTACAAATTTATACACCGGCACTTGTAATTCTGCTCCTAAAGCGCAAGCATCAGAGCAAATATGCCATTTGTGATAATTTACCGCCGAAAATTCCGAATAATCTTTTACTCTGATAGGATATAGATGACACGAAACTGGTTTTTTCCAACTTATTTCGCCTTGATTGTAAGCTTGTTCAATACCACAAAGCGCCGTTTTTTTATCGAAAATTACATATGCACAATCTTTACCATCAATTAATGTAGTTTCTAATTCACCATCTGAACCAATAACATGTGTTCCTTGTGCTTCAATGGCTGCTATGCCTTCTTTTCGTAAAAATGGTTTTACTTTCGGATAAATATCGGCTAATATTTGAGTTTCTTCAATTGATAATGGCGCACCAGCATCTCCATCCACACAACAAGCTCCTTTACAAGCAGATAAATTACAAACGAAGTCTTTTTCCAAAATTTCTTCGGAAACTATGGTTTTTTGAAGTTGAAACATACATTTTTTGTTTAAAGTACAAAGATAGTAATTATAAATCTCAATTTTTAATTAACCAACCCGCCAATTGAAGTTTATACGTATCTTTGTAAAAAACAATTATGATTGACTGGAAAGAAGTTTTTACCATTTCGATGATATTATTTGCTGTAATTGATATTTTAGGAAGTATTCCAATTATAGTAGATTTACGAAGTAAAATTGGTCATATTCAATCCGAAAAAGCTACAATAGTTTCTGCAATTATTATGATAGCTTTTTTATTTGTTGGAGAAGAAATTTTGAAATTAATTGGTATCGACGCCAATTCGTTTGCTGTTGCAGGTTCGTTTGTTTTGTTTTTCTTAGCATTAGAAATGATTTTGGGGGTACGATTATACAAAGAAGACAATCCATCAACCGCTTCAATTGTACCAATTGCTTTTCCTTTAATTGCTGGCGCTGGAACTATGACAACTTTATTATCATTACGCGCCGCCTATGATAAAATTAATATCATTATTGCCATTTTAATCAACGTTATTTTGGTGTATGCCGTGTTAAAATCGTCTGGAAAAATTGAAAAATTATTAGGCGTTAACGGATTGGGTATTATTAGAAAAGTTTTTGGCGTAATATTGCTAGCCATTTCTATAAAGTTATTTGCCGCAAACGTAAAAGGATTATTTATATAAATTTAAAAAACCAAAAAATGAAAATATTTACCTATATTATCATTGCTTTATCATTAATTACGATTGTTTTTAATGCTACAAAAATTGATTTCGAAAAACCATTTGAAGGGGAAAACACAATTGCATTAATTGGAATTATAGCCTCGTTTTGTGCTATCCTTATAGTAACACTTTTTAGAGTTGCCAAAAAAGTAGTGGAACAAACGAAATAGAATTTACTTTTGCTTTGCTAACACTTGAGTAATCATTTTGTCTCGTGGAAGTACAATTTGATAATAGGAAGTATCGTTGAATAATTGTTTAGAAAATTCGGCATATAAATACGTTAGCACTTGTTCTTTTTGAAAGGAAATATTAAAAAGCAAACCATTGGAAGTTAAGTATTCTTTAAATTGAATGAAATATTTGTCGTTTTTAAACAATTCTTTTTTCAGTTGTATTGGGTTCATTTTACTAAAAAAAGATCGATTTTCATCTAATTTTTCAAAAGCATAATAACTCATAATATCAGATTGCAGCAATAAGGACAAACCTTCTTTGCTATGGTTTTTTTCAATTGGCACAAAAACATCAGGAATAATGCCGCCGCCACCATAAACAATTCTGCCTTTTTTAGTTTTAAATTTTAAACTATCGGCAACTTTAATGCTGTCTGCTTCGTACAATTCGCCATTTAAAAAACGTTTTTCAAATTCGTTAAAATATTTTTCGCCTTTGTCTTCATAGGGTTTTTGAATGCTTCTTCCAGATGGCGTAAAGTATCTTGCAATAGTTAATCGCACTGCAGAACCATCATTCATTTTCATTTCGCGTTGCACCAATCCTTTTCCGAAAGAGCGACGACCAATTATAGTACCTCTGTCGTTATCCTGAATAGCGCCAGCAAAAATCTCACTAGCCGAAGCACTATTTTCATCAATTAACACATACAAACGTCCAGTTTCAAAAATACCTTTTGAAGTAGCGTAAGATATATCTAAATTTCCTTTTTTATTTTTGGTTTTAACGATTACTTGCTTGTCTTTTAAAAATTCATCGGCCATAGCGACAGCCATTTCCAGGTAACCGCCACTATTTTCTCTTAAATCAATAATTACCTCTTTAATTCTTTGCTTTTTTAAAGAAACTAAGGCGTTATGAAATTCATTAAATGTAGTTTCGGCAAATCTATTTACCTTAATATAACCCGTTTTATCATTAATTTTTGTTGCTACATCTATACTTTTTACAGGAACTAAATTTCTAACAATTGTTACTTTAAATTTTTTATTTTCAGATTTCCTATACACTACTAAATTAACAGGTGTATCGATTTTCCCTTTTAGAATAGGAAATAAATTTTCTGATTGGTATTTTTTATTGAAAAGTTGCTTGTTATTGGCAAATAAAATTCTATCACCTGATTGAATACCAGCTCTTGCTGAAGGTCCGTTTGGAATGGGTTTTATAACCGTTAACGTGTCTTTATACATGTAAAAATTCACACCAATGCCTACAAAATTGCCGTCCATACTTTCATTTACTGCGGCCAATTGTTCTTTTGGAATGTAAACAGAATGTGGATCGAGATTTTCTAAAATTCCGGAAACTGTTAAATCTACTATAGAATCGGTATTAATTTTATCTACATATTCCGTATCAATAAAATCAATTAGTTGATTTAATTTTAATTTTCCTTTTGTTTTATCACCAATATTTACTTGATTTAACGCATCTAATTTGCTGCCCAAAAGCAATCCACCTGCAAAAGATAGAGCGATGATAATAGGAATAAAAATGTAGTATTTATTTTGTTTTTTAAGCATCAATTTCTTGTAAATGTTCCGCTTCTACACCAGCTTTTCTCAAAAAATCTACACCCGAAGTATCTTTATATTCGTTTAAATACACCACGCGTTTTATGCCAGATTGATGAATCAATTTACTACATTCTTTACAAGGCGAAAGCGTAATATACAACGTAGCACCTTCACAAGATTGTGTAGAACGGGCTACTTTTAAAATCGCATTTGCCTCTGCGTGAAGCACATACCACTTTGTTAGGTTTTCTTCATCTTCACAACAATTTTCAAAGCCGCTTGGAGTGCCATTGTAGCCGTCAGAAATTATCATTTTATCTCTAACAATTATGGCGCCAACTTGTTTGCGTTTGCAATAAGATAACTTTCCCCATTCAGTAGCCATGCGTAAATAAGCTAAATCGTATTTTAATTTTTTCTTTTCTTTCATTGTTTAGGTGAAGGGTTTAGGGTAAAAGGGAAAAGGTACCGTTTTACTTAAAAAATTCGCTTTCTAAAATCATTGGTAAAATTACACCAATTATACATCCTGACAAAACCAAAGCCCAATCTCTTTTAGAAAAACGGAAAAAAGTTTGAAGGATATAGGTGAAAAGCAATACTGCAAAAACTACTATTAGTTGAGCGGCCTCGATTCCTAAGGCAAATTCTAATAAAGGAACTACCTTTGACATTCCAGAACCTACCATTATTGTATTAAAATAATTAGAAAAACCTAGGCCGTGAATTAATCCGAAGCACACAGTAATAATAGCTACAAAAGTTATAGTGTCTTTTTTTGTCGTTTTACCTGCGGTGAATAAATGAAACAAAGCAGTGATTAATATTGTAATAGGAATAAGGAATTCCACCAAAGTTACCGATATAGAAACTATCCCAAAAACAGATAAAATTAAGGCTAAAGTATGCCCTAAAGTAAACAAACTTACCAATAAAAACACGTGTTTCCAATCTTTAAACGTGTACGGAATTAGTAACGCAATTAGAAAAACGACATGATCATAAGCTGTGATATCTAACACATGCTTTAATCCCATATTGAAATAGATTAAAAATTCTTGCATAAAAGTAAATTTATAATGTTTTTCAAACTTACAGAATTTTTAGGAAATAAAAAAGCGACATTGCTGTCGCTTTGCGTTTTTATTTTGCTTGCTCCATAAATTCCTCGGCTTTTTCCACCATATTTTTAACCCCGCAGAAAAACGGTACGCGCTGGTGCAATTCGGTTGGAACAATTTCCATGGTTCTTCCAAAACCATCGGAAGATTTTCCTCCAGCTTGTTCTGCTAGAAAAGCCATCGGATTGCATTCATATAACAACCGTAATTTTCCTTTTGGTGCTTTAGAACTTGTTGGATAAATATAAATTCCGCCTTTTATAATGTTTCTATGAAAATCGGATACTAAACTTCCAATGTATCTTGAGGTATATGGTCGGTCATTTTCTTCTGATTGGCAATATTTTATGTAATTTTTTACCCCTTGTGGAAAATGTACATAATTTCCTTCGTTGATAGAATAAATACTTCCATTTTCTGGAAATTTCATATTGGGATGCGACAAATAAAACGTACCAATAGCTGGGTTTAAAGTAAATCCGTTAACGCCACAACCTGTTGTATACACTAACATTGTAGACGTACCGTAAATAACATAACCTGCCGCTACTTGATTGATTCCTGGTTGTAAAAAATCTTCTAAAGTTACGGGCGTGCCTATTGGTGTAATTCTTCTATATACTGAAAATATTGTTCCAACAGATACGTTTACATCAATATTTGAAGAACCGTCAAGCGGATCCATTAATACTATATATTTGTTGTTGTGGCTGTTATCTGAACCTGCAACGGTTATAAAATCGTCGTTTTCTTCAGACGCAATTCCACATACAATTTCTCTATTTATCAATGTTTGAATAAATACTTCATTGGCATATACATCTAGTTTTTGTTGGTCTTCACCTTGAATATTTTGATCTCCTGCAGCACCTACAATATCTACCAAACCTGCTTTGTTAACTTTGTAGTTAACTACTTTTGCTGCCAAGCGGATGGAATTGATAATTCTGGATAATTCGCCGGACGAATATTGAAAGGCATTCTGGTTTTCGATGATAAACTCACCTAAGGTTTTTGTGCTTTGTTCCATTACGAAATCGATTGAGTTGAATTGTTGCACAAATATCGTTATTTTTGTGATAATCTGAAATTAATTTAGAATGTTGTTTGTGGATGTGTATTTTTGCAAGAGAATATATAGAAAAACAGTTGTAAATAGCTTCAAAAAAAATGATGATAAGAAAAGGTACACCCGAAGATATGCCAGAAGTTTTGGCTTTAATTACAGAATTAGCTATTTTTGAAAAAGAACCAACTGCGGTTGTGGTAACTGTAGAAAATTTAATAAGAGATGGCTTTTCAGAAAACCCTTTATTTTACACTTTTGTGGCGGAAGTGCAAAATGAAATTATTGGTGTAGCTTTGTATTATTACAGATTTTCAACTTGGAAAGGCAAAACCATTCATTTAGAAGATTTAATTGTAAAAGAAAAAAACAGGGGAATAGGCGCAGGATTTGCATTATATACTGAAATTATAAAACAAGGAAAAAAAGATAATGTACGACGAATAGAATGGAACGTGTTAGATTGGAACACACCAGCTATTGCATTTTACAAAAAAAGTGGAGCAACTGTTTTAAATGATTGGCGCGTGGTTCACATGGATGAAAAAGCAATAGAAACATTTATAAGCAAAATAGAAAAAAACAACTAACTATAAATATTATAAATTTTGAATTTTGGAATTTTAATATTGTATATTACACATTATGAAGATATTTAAATTTGGTGGCGCTTCTGTAAAAGATGCCGCAGGAATAAAAAACGTATTTAATGTATTACAAACCGTAGGATATGAAGATGTAATGCTTGTAATTTCCGCTATGGGAAAAACTACTAATGCGCTTGAAGTGGTTATTAAAAATTATTTTGAAAAGTCAAATGAATTATATGCTTCGTTACAAGATATCAGAAAATATCACAATCAAATTTTACTAGATTTATTTGATGACGAGGAAAATGAAGTTTTTTTTGACGTAAATACGCATTTTGATGATTTAGAATATTTTGTAAGAAGCAACAAATCGCCAAATTATCCCTTTGTATACGACCAAATTATTAGTATAGGCGAATTAGTTTCTACCACTATCGTTAGTCATTATTTAAACGTTGCAGGAATTCCAAATCAGTGGTTAGATGTGCGTCATTTTATTAAAACAGACGGAAATTATCGAGATGCGAATGTAAATTGGGAGTATTCTCAAAAATTGATTTCTAAAATAAATAGAAAAAAATCGTTATTTATTACACAAGGATTTATTGGTTCAGATGAAAACAACTTTACCACCACATTAGGTCGTGAAGGATCTGATTATACGGCTGCGATTTTTGCTTACTGCTTAGGCGCAGAAAGTGTAACCATTTGGAAAGACGTGCCAGGTGTTTTAAATGCCGATCCGAGATACTTTGAAAATGCAGTTTTACTAAATCAAATTTCATACAGAGAAGCTATCGAATTGGCTTTTTATGGTGCCAGCGTAATTCATCCAAAAACCTTACAACCTTTACAGAAAAAAGAAATTCCACTTTATGTAAAATCATTTCTAAATCCAACGTTACCAGGAACAAAAGTGGGCAATGGTGTAGATTTGGAACCTAAAACATCGTGTTTTATTGTAAAGAAAAATCAGATTTTAGTTTCTCTTTCTTCTATAGATTTTTCATTTATTATGGAAGAAAATATTAGTGAAATTTTCGCTTTATTTCATAAACATAAAATTAAAGTGAGTTTAATTCAGAATACGGCTATCAGTTTTTCAGTTTGTATTGAAGACACATTTGATAATTTTAAAGATTTGAAAACCATTTTATCAAAAAAATTCAAAGTTTCTTACAATGAGAATGTGTCATTGTACACCATTCGTCATTTTGATACAGTTTCGGCAGAAGTGATTGAAAAAGACAAAACCGTTTTATTAAAACAAATTAGCCGCGAAACTTTACAAATTGTAACGCTATAAAAATCTACTAACTTGTCATGCTGAAAGCATCTCTTTTTAGTTGAATTGTATTACGATGTGTGAGACCCTTTCAGGGTGACAAACGTTATGTTGTGTTTTATACCGATTTCTTAATTTTCTATTAGTAATTACTTAACAAATAAGCTGTTAATTTGTCAAAACAATACAGAGTCGTATTATGGCAAGAACAGTTGATGTTGTAGTAATTTCAGATACCCACCTGGGTACGTATGGTTGTCAAGCAAAAGAACTCTTTACCTATTTAAAATCTGTTTCTCCAAAAACATTAATCATCAATGGTGATTTTATTGATATTTGGCAATTTAGCAAAAGTTATTTCCCAAAATATCATTTAAAAGTTATCAAAAAAATTATTGATTTGGCCTCAAAAGGGACCGAAGTAGTTTATATTTTAGGAAATCATGATGAATTTTTACGCCGATTTGCCGACACTTCTTTCGGAAATATTGAATTAACCAATAAAAAAATCATGACCCTTGATGGCAAAAAAGCTTGGTTTTTCCATGGTGATGTATTTGATGCTTCCGTACAACATTCAAAATGGATTGCAAAATTAGGGGGTATTGGCTATGATTTTTTAATTCGTTTAAATGTAATATCTAATTGGATTTTGACGCGACTAGGAAAAGAAAAATATTCGTTTTCCAAAAAAATAAAAAACAACGTAAAAAATGCCATTAAATTTATTGGCGATTTTGAAAATGCCGCAATAGAATTAGCAATAGAAAATGACTTTGACTATGTAATTTGTGGTCACATTCATCAACCGCAAATAAGAGAAGTGAAAAGCAAAAACGGAAATTGCACCTATTTAAATAGTGGTGATTGGATTGAAAACCTAACCGCGTTAGAATATCACAACAAAAAATGGGAAATATACACTTATGATAAAAATGATTTCAAGGAAGAATTAGATTCCGAACACCAAGAAATGGTTTTGAAAAATATTGATGAATTAATAAAAGAAGTGGTTTCATTTAACTAAAAAAATATGAAAATATTATATGCCGTACAAAAAACTGGAAATGGTCATTTGGCCAGAGCACAAGAAATTATTCCAATTTTAGAAAGATTTGGTGAAGTAACTGTTTTAACAAGTGGTAGTCAATCGCAAATTCAATTAGACTTTCCTGTGGCTTTAGATTTTAAAGGAATTTCTTTATTTTATGGAAGTAACGGAAATGTTTCTTTTTTTAAAACGTTATTTAAAAATAATTACGCCAAGTTTATCTATCAAGTTATAAAATTAAACGTACATAAATACGATTTAATTATAAACGATTACGAACCAATATCTGCTTGGGCCTGCAAATTTAAAGGTGGAAATATTGTGGCTCTATCGCACCAATCTTCCTTGTTTTTTTCCAAAACACCAAAACCTAAGAAAATTAAATGGTTAAGTTGGCAAATATTTAAAAACTACGCGCCGGTTGTTAAAAAATATGGTTTTCATTTTGAAGAATACAATGAACAAATTTTCAGACCTGTAATACGAAAAAAAATCAGCGACTTAAAAACTTCAAATGCAGGACATTATGTGGTGTATTTACCTTCGTTTTCAGATATTAAAATAATTAAAGAGTTGAAAAAAACCTCTGCCAATTGGATTATATTTTCAAAAGCAGCCACTGCATCCTACACTGCAAATAATTGTAACGTTTTTCCAATTGATGAAAACGAATTTTTAAAAGCTATTGCTAATAGTGCTGGTGTATTGTGCAACGCTGGATTTGAATTACCTGCAGAAACTTTGTTTTTGAAAAAGAAATTATTTGTAATCCCTATCAAGAAACAAATTGAACAAGAATGTAATGCCTTTGCATTGAAAAAAATGGGCGTTTTAACCGCTAAAAATCTTGATTTTAATTTAATTGAAATGTGGGTATTATCCAATAAAATTATTCCTGTAAATTATACTAACAACATTGAGTCTATCATTGAAGACATCATTTTAGAAAACACACAAACTAAAAACGAATTGATATTTGTATAAATTGGACAAAGGGTGACAGAAAGTAGTTTTTTCTCATTTTATTTGGTTGGTAAATAGTCGCTCTTTTCCTTTTTATAAATTAAAAAAATCCCATATCTAAAAGATGTGGGATTTTATATTTCTATGGAAATAACTCTTACTTTTTTCCAGAAGCTTCTAAATTTCTTTCTATTTTATGTTCTGGCCTGCTCCATTTTGGTTTTTCGCCCAAAGCTTCATATTTTGAATTTTCAGCTTCTACTGTTTCTGGTTGCATTTTTTTAAAGAAAGGTTTTTGTGGATTTAATCCAAGCATTTCAAACATTTTCAAATCTTCATTCACATCCGGATTTGGTGTAGTAAGCAATTTATCTCCGGCAAAAATAGAATTGGCACCTGCAAAGAAACACATGGCTTGTCCTTCTCTACTCATATTGTTTCTTCCTGCGGATAAGCGTAATTGTGTTTCAGGCATGACAATTCTTGTTGTGGCTACCATACGAATCATTTCCCATATTTCAACAGGTTTTTCATCTTCTAAAGGTGTGCCTTCAACAGCAACTAAAGCATTAATGGGCACCGATTCTGGTTGTGGATTTAATGTTGAAAGCGCCACTAACATTCCTGCTCTATCTGCGATACTTTCGCCCATTCCAATAATTCCACCGCTACAAACTGTTACGTTTGTTTTTCTGACGTTTTCAATAGTTTCAAGTCTGTCTTCAAAGCCACGAGTTGAAATTACTTCTTTATAATATTCTTCTGAGGAATCTAAATTGTGATTGTAAGCATACAAACCTGCTTCTGCCAAACGGTGGGCTTGATTTTCGGTAATCATACCTAAAGTACAACAAACCTCCATATCTAATTTGTTAATAGTACGAACCATCTCTAAAACTTGATCAAATTCTGGACCATCTTTAACGTTACGCCAAGCCGCGCCCATACAAACACGTGATGAACCGGAAGATTTTGCTCGTAAAGCTTGTGCTTTTACTTGAGAAACAGACATTAAATCGTTTCCTTCAATATCAGTATGATATCTGGCGGCTTGCGGACAATACCCGCAATCTTCAGGGCATCCACCTGTTTTAATTGATAAAAGTGTGGAAACTTGAACCGTATTCGGATCGTGGTGTTCTCTGTGAATTGAGGCAGCATCAAACAACAAATCCATTAAAGGTTTATTGTAAATAGCAATTATTTCTTCTTTCGTCCAATTATGTTTGGTAACACTCATAAAATCATAAATTAATACCTCAAAAGTACTAATTTACATTTGAAGAAAAAATTTATGTGCTAAGTTTTTATTATTTGAGATGCGCAAGAAGTGGTTTTAAAAGGGGAAAATTCTGTAATATAATTATTTACGAGTTCCAATTTTCGAAATATTGAAGGGCGTTTATTTTATCAACTTCAAGTTGTAATTTCAGGGCTTCGAAAGATTCAAATTTTTGTTCGTCTCTAAGTCGCTCTATTACATTTACTTGAATTTTTTGTCCGTAAATATCTTCTGAAAAATGCAATAAATGCACTTCAATTGATAACAAATTTCCACCTAAAGTTGGTTTTATGCCAATATTCATCATTCCAAAAATAGATTTGTTATTTACTATTGCGGTCACTAGATACACTCCGTATTTTGGAATTAATTTGTACGATTCTGGAATTTCTATATTTGCTGTTGGAAAACCAATAGTTCTTCCCAATTGATTGCCTTTTACGACGATTCCAGATAACATATAAGCGTAACCTAAATATTCATTTGCTAAAGAAACTTTTCCTTCTAATAACGAATTTCTAATTTTTGTTGAACTTACCGAAACCTCATTTACTTGTTTTGCTGAAATTTCTTCTACTTCAAAACCAAATTCTTTACCAAAAGCAATTAAATCATTAAAATCGGCGGCTCTGTTTTTCCCAAACTTATGGTCGTATCCAATAATAATTTTCTGAATATTGAGTTGTTTTATTAAAACCTGTTCTACAAATTCTCTTGGTGATAATTCAGAAAATAATTTATCAAAGGGATGAATTATAAAGTTTTGTATCCCTTTTTGTTCTAGAAGCATTGCTTTTTCAGCCATTGTGTTTATCATTTTTATTTCCGAATCATTAGAAATAATTAAACGAGGATGTGGAAAAAATGTGAGCAGTACGCTTTCTAAGTTTTCTTGTTTGGCAATTGTACAAATTTTATCTAAAATAGCAGTGTGTCCCAAATGAACACCGTCAAAAGTTCCAAGGGTTACAATTGTTTTTTTAGACGGTTTAAATTCGTTAAGAGATTGATATATTTTCAAAGTCAGTTAGATATTTATGCAAAAATAAAAAGGATTGGCAAAAACCAATCCTTTTTATGGAAATATTTTAAAAATTACTCTTTGATAAAACGAAGTGTTTTAGAGAATTCTCCTATGGTTAAGTTAATAAAATACATACCTGCTTGGTAGTTATTTGTATTAATTGTTAAATCGTTTTCTGAAGTTATTTTTTTAGTTGTAACTTTTTGACCAATTGTATTATACACATCAAAACTTCCTAAAACTTCTATACCTTGAGGAATAGAAATTGTAACCCTATCTTTTGCTGGATTAGGATACAAAGAAACCGAATCAAATAATTCAAAAGATCCTGATTCTAATGTAGCATTATTTGTAAAATAACTTAGTCTGGAAACAAGCGTGTTGGCTGGATTTCCTAAAACAGCAAAATCAGTAACATTTACAACAGTTGTAGTTCCGGCAGTAATAGTGTAGGAACCTTGACTCACACCATCATACAATCCGTCTCCATAAGAATCATTAACTGATAAAAAATAACATCCATTTGCTGGCAATGTCCAAGATTGGTTATTTACCAAAACTTGAGTTCCAGTGGCTATATCTGCATAAGGACCACCGCTATATAATGTTGTGCCAGCAGCGTTCTTTAAAGTCCAGGTTATTTCAGTACCATAAGAATCTCCAATTAAGTTAAATGTAAATGAAGTTGAATTTGCATAACCTAATGTAGATCCAAAAGTTTTTGTTGCAGTATTGTTAGAAGCCCTTTGGTCAGCAACACCGTTAGCGGTTGTTACAGTAACTGTTAGTAATCCGTTAGCTATAGAATTAGGTAAACTAATTTTTGCGAATGCATTTGGCGCCAAATTCCCTGTCCAGTTATGTGTGAAGTTAGTTCCACCGTTAAAATTATAGCTCATAGTAGCAGAGGTTAAATTGGAAGTTCCTCTATTGTACAATAAAATTATTTTTGAAGGTGAACTTGGATTTGTATCTGTACAAGTTGCCCCTGAAGAACTACATAGATTTTCTATTTTAACTTCTGCGTCAATAGCAAATAATGGGATCGCAACATCTTTTACAGAAGTTTTTAAAGTGGCTCTTCTTGGAGAATTATTTAATACTGTGGTAATTCTTGTTTTTTGTCCAATTGTAAAAATATTCATACAGGTATCATCGCTATAATCCATATAATTTTCAATCATATCATTTCCAGGATTTCCTGTACAGGAATTTGTACCAGGCAGGCATCCATAATTTGCAGTACTGGCTGCTGGTGTGTCTGCCACAAAATCTTTATCATTAACCGTGTTTGTTGCAGGGCAGGCAGCATTGTCTCCCCAAATATGTCTTAATCCTAAAAAATGTCCTACTTCGTGAGTCATTGTTCTGCCTTTGTCATAGGGCTGAGCAAAACTACCAAAAACTAAATCTGAACTTCCAAAAGTGGTATAATTAGCCACAACCCCATCTGTAAGTGGGTTTTGCGCTGTTGTAGCCATTCCTGCTAAACTAGATTCTGGAAACTGGGCATATCCCAATAAAGAATTGTCCGTAAAATTTACAGACCACATATTCATATATTGTGTTGGATCCCATATTGTTGAGGGTTTAACAGTAGAATTTATTGCAGTGGTAGACCAAGTTGCTTGACATAAATTTACTCTATTAATTCCATTTGTAGGATTTCCATTTAAATCTACTTTTGCCAAAACAAATTCAACTTGCGTGTCAGCTCCTACCGCATTTGAGTTAAAACCTGGAGTTCCAGTTAATTTCCTGTAATCTTGATTCATTACAGTAATTTGAGATTGCACTTGCTCATCTGAGATATTCTCATTAACTCCATAAGCATCACCATTATGAATTACATGCACAACAACAGGGATGTAAATAATACCTCCACTTTGAGAAGCTACTTCTTGTAAAGATTTTTGATCATTTATTTTTTTAGCCATCCATTTTTCAAAAACTGCTATGGATTCTGTGTTGGGATTTTGCTCTCTTAAAAATTCATCGTATTCTGTTGAAGCACATCTTATGTGACCAGAAGGTGAAATAAATTCAGGATTAATTTTTTTTCCGAAAACCGTTTTTTCTTTCTTATCAATTTGAGCAAAAGCAACTGTACAGAAGCAAATTAAAAAAGACAATAGTAAAGTAATTTTTTTCATTATATTTTTGAGTTTTTTGTTATAATAGCGAACAAATGTAACAAAATAATAATAATTATTTAAAACAAAATTAATAAAACTAGTTATTTACCATTATAAAAATTCATCGTGTTATTTAATCCGGCTGAAATAAAAGATATAATAATTTCAGATGAAATACTTAATCTTTCTTTTAAAGCATCTTTTTCTTCGGCTGACCATTCGCCTAACACATAATCCACTTGTTTACCTTTTTTAAAAGCGTCACTAATTCCAAATCTAAATCTTGGATATTCTGAGGAATTTAATAAAAGTTGTATGTTTTTAAGGCCATTATGCCCACCGTCAGTGCCTTTTGTTTTTATTCTGATACTTCCGAAAGACAAGTTTAAATCGTCTGTCATAATCAATAAATTTTCTTTTTCAATATTTTCTTTTTCCATCCAATATTTTACTGCTTTTCCGCTTAAATTCATAAACGTATTTGGCTTCAATAAAATGGCAGTTCGTCCTTTAAATTTAAATTCAGCTACTTCACCTAATTTTTGGGTTTGAAAAGAAATACTTTCTTGATTGGCAAAATAATCCAATATTTTAAATCCAATATTATGTCTGGTATTTACGTATTCAGAACCTATATTTCCTAAACCAACAATTAAAAATTTTTTCATTTTTGGAGAATTAGTTATTGTCTTTTCGTTAGTTTCAATTTTGGTTTTTAATCCTAAAATTTTGGATAAAGATTGTATTAATGACATAGTAACTTTTTACAAAAATAAAAAAAGGGCTGAATAAATCAGCCCTTTTTTTATTTCAATTTATATTTTTTTAGAATTTACCTCTATTGTCTTCAATTTTTGCTTTGTCTTTTAATCCTTGAACAATTCTGTATGATGCAGCACCTTTTGTTTGTTGGTTTAATTGATCAATCTGCGATTTGTAGTCTTTTACTACTGGTGCTTTTGTAAGCGTTTTAGTTCTTATCATAAACAAACCAGCATTTCCTTCAATCACTTTAGAAGTTTTACCTGAAGCTAACCCTAATGCAGTTCCTACCACTTTTGGTTCATAACCTAAATTCGGAATTACTGGAGAAGCCATAGTTGCACCTATTGCTGGTGCTATTGAAGAACCTGTAGCTTTAGAGATTGCTTCTAAAGTAGTACCTGTCATTTTCTTTTTAAGAATTACAGTTTTTTTCTCATTTTTAATAAGTGGCTCAACTTGTTGTTTTGCAACTTCTAAAGGTAATAATCCTTCATCATTTTTGGATTTCAATTTTACAATAGCAAAACCTTGATTCACAATATCAAAACGTTTTATATCATCTACATTTGTATCATTATTAAATGCCCAAGTTACAATTTGTCTTTGTAAGCCTAAATTAGCTACATTTTCGTCATACGCTTTTACACTAGTAACTGGTGCAATTTTTAAACCTGCAGTTTTTGCCGCTTTTTCAAGTCCACTTGCAGTAGCATCAGATTCTACTTTTAATGCTTTGTTGTAATTTAAATCTTCGGTTTGTTCTGATGGCTGTACTTTTAAAGCCACTGTAGCTAATAAAACTGCATCATTCTTTCCATCTACTTTCATCACGTGGAAACCAAAATCGGTTTCTACTACACCTGTTTTTCCTACAGGATTACCAAATAAGAAATCATCAAAAGGTTTAACCATTTGTTTTGGTGCCACATTATCATATACTCCACCATTTTGTTTTGAACCTTGGTCGTCAGAGTTAACCATAGCTAACATGGCCATACTTGAAGGATTTGCATTAACTTGTGCCAATAAACCTGCTGCTTTAGCTTTTGCTTCTTCTTTAGTTAATTTAACTGTTGGAGCTGCTTGCATAGCGCCTTTATAAGCAATTAAAATATGACTAACCTTTGCAGTAGCGCCTGATTTTCTTCCAGCTACTCTTGATAATTTTGAATACCCATTATCTGTATAAGGACCAAAAACTTGTCCTGGAGCTAATGCGTATAATTGTTCAGCAAATTGTGGGTTAATATCTTTTTTTGCTAAATAAGTAGAATCAAATTTAATTTCCGAATATTTGTTTACATAAGCGGCTACATTTGTTGCAGCACGGAATGAAGGAATGGTATCGTTTACTCCGTTTTTAAATTCAATTTTTCCATTTACAAATCCATCTATTTTAGATTTCATTACTGTTTCATCAGCTGCAGATGGTTTGTTTTCAACTAAAACATATTCAACAGATCTGGTATTATCTGATTTGAATTTTTTAGGATTTTTTTTCATGTAGGCCATAATTTCCTCGTCAGTTACCTTTACTTGGTCATCACTAACTGTAGAAAATGCTAATGCCACATAATCAAAATCAACTTTATTATTGTCTCTTTCGTATTTTAATTTTCCTTCTGCTTTAGTAGTATATACACTTGATTTAATCAATGTGTTATATATTTGCTCTTTAGCAAAATCTTCAATTTGAACTTCATATGTTTTCCAGTTGTTCCATTGTGTTTGGTCTGGAGCACTTTGTAAAGAATTGATGTATTCAGCAAATTTTTTATCGTCAAATTTACCTGCAGCATTTAAAAACTGTGGAGATTGAGATAATTGAGGGTCGTTTTTAATTACCGCCATTAATTGCTCTTTACCTAATAATAAGCCAATTTTATCATATTGTTCAGATAGTATAACTTTTTTTACTTCTTGTTCCCAAACTGAATTTAATGCTTGCGTTCCGCTTGCACCTTGCTGTTGTTTTTCAACGTTAGCTACTTTATTCATGAATTCTTGGTATTCAAAATTAGTTCCATTTACAGAACCAATATTATTTGAACCACTACTAAATCCACCACTTTTAATTACATCTGCTAATACAAATGAGAATAATGCTAATGCTATGATTAGAACTAATAAGATAGAACGTTGTCTAATTTTTGATAAAATTGCCATTTTTATATTGATTATTTTTTATTCAGAGGGCGAAAATACAATTATCTATTTAATAATAAAATAGTATTGTCGATTTTTTATAAGTTTTTTTTGTTGTTTTCCATTTTTTTAACGAAACTGCGTCGCACAAAAAACATGATAGCGAATCCTACGGCAATAATTGCTTGCAAGCCATAGTCTTCATTATTCATTATTTTTACAAGAACCGAAATTAAAAAAAGTATAGCTGCTATTAAATATATGTACTGTGTGTATTTAAAATATTTCATAGTTATAAAATTACATGTTGATTTTTTCTCCGTTGTTGTTTTGCATATTAAAAATTTTAAAGTCTTTACTAAAGTCTATCCCAATCCCTTGTAGATAACTTCCATCTGCTTCTTTAAAAATAAATGCTTCGTCAGTAAAAAACCATTCGTTTTTTTGATCAAAATACAATTGATTGGTTTCTAAAACTTTTCCATCGTAGGTTTTAATTTTTACATTTCCGATTAAATCAATTACTTCTGTTTTTTTGTAAGAAATAGCTTTGTCTGCTACCACAATTGTTTTATTTCCATTGGCATCAATAAGTGTAACTAAAACGGCTTTTGGAAATTCAACAAAAGGATTTTTTGCAGTTGAATAATCAATCATTTTTAAACTCTGTAAGATTGATTTTACTCTTCCAGAATCGGTGTATTTTAAATTGATTGAATCTGCCTCACCTGTAGGAACAAATGATGTTTTATAAATTCGTTGAACGTCTTTTAAATTACTTTCGCAACTTTGCAGAGACAAAATCGCTAATAAAAAAGCAATACATTCAACAATTTTTTTCATTATTCTAGTTATATAATGTTTTTCTAAACCATTTATCGTTAAATAACAACCCGATATTTATTGAAAAATAATCTTCTTTAATTATGCCGTTTCTTGTAGTGCCTCTAGAGCCATATTCGATACCTAAATTCATACTTGAAAAAGTTCCTGAAATTGGCAAACCAAATCCTAAAGTAACTGATTTGTCTTTAATGGCAGTATTGTTAATGACTAAACCTGTGTTTTCAAACTTAAAACCACCACGGTAAGTTACTCTTTGAAGATAGCTGTTAAAAGAATCAAATTTTGGAATAATAAATCCTCCTATTGCCACTTTTACGCCATTTTCAAAAGACACATTTGAGTAATTCTCAAAACGATTGACTTGATTTCCTGTTCCTGAAAAAGCGACATCTCCGCCTAAAAACCACTTTCTATTTCCTAAACCTGCACCAATGGCTAATTTAGAAGGAACTATTAATTTTGTATCTGGTACATTTACTTCTGTATCTGCAGAAGCTGAAACTATAGTTCCATTTGCCAATGCAGAAACTAAAGATACGTTTCTAATATTATCAGAATTTAATTTTGCTTCTGGTGCGTATGTTAAACTTGAAAAGAAATCTAATTTACTTGTAAACTTTGTTTTAAAATTCAAACCAGCATTTACGGCAACTCCAGACAAATTAGATTGATTAACCTCTCTAGACCCATAAATAATATTTTGATTTAGTACATCGGATTGTGTATCAATGATGCCAAACAAGTATTGCAAATCTATACCTACACTTAACTTTGGGCTTATTTTGTATCCTGCGCCTAAGAAAACTTTATTTACGCCGCCTTTACCTTGGTATTGTTTTGTAAGGTCATTTACTGATCTTGTGTCTGATTTTAGCCTATAACCTACTGCACTTTGTGGCAAAAGACCTACAGAAACTCCGACTTTTTTAGAGACAGGAAAACCCATAACCAAATAATCAAAAGTTGTTTTTTTAGCTTGTTCTGTATCAGTGGCTACATTTAATTTATAAAAACTAGATGTTAATCCAATTTGAAAAGTTGTAACCAATTGGTTCGAAAAAGACGCCGGATTTAATACATTAATATGTGTACTATCTGAATATACAGAAATACCACCCATATTGACAATATCATTAGTTCCTTTAAATCTGGCACTTCCAATTCCATAATAAGAATAGGGAGATGCTGTATTTTCTTGAGCAAAACCGAAGTTTGCAAGTAATATCGTAATTAATATGACAATTTTTTTAATCATTTTGTAAACTGTAAGTATATAATTGTTGTAAACTTTTTAATAAGAAATTTTCATCGGCAAATATGGTGCTTTTTAATCGATTCGCCAAAAAAATAGCGTCGCCGCCTGTTAAAATTATTGTAAATTGTTCATTTTTAACAGAATATTCAGAAATGAAGCCCTCAATTTCAAAACACAAACCATTTACAACACCTGAATAAATAGATTGATTGGTGCTATTTCCGATAAAACTTTCTGGTTGATTATTTTCCAACAATGGCAATTTAGCCGTATAATCATGAAGGGCTTTATATCGCATACTAAGTCCGGGTGAAATGGCGCCACCTAAATATTCGTTTTTGTTCGTAATAAAATCATAAGTAATACAAGTTCCTGCGTCAATAATCAAAATATTCTGATTTGGATATTCAATTACTGCGCCTGCAGCCAAAACCATTCTATCTATGCCTAAAGTTTTTGGAGTTGAATAACCATTTTTAAAAGGGAATTTAGTTTCCAAATTTATTTCAATAACATGTATTTGTTTTTTCAACCATAAAATATCATCATCCTCTGACTGCGAAACGGAAGATACCACCGCTTTTAGATGATTAGGGTACTTTTTTAAAATTATTTTGAAATTATTTTGAAAATTATTCTTTTGAAAAACAAACTTATCTATTAAGTTAAACTGCTTAAAAACAGCAACTTTAACATTTGTATTGCCCACATCAATTGTAAGTACCATATATTAATATTAGAAATGCAAATGTACGAAAATGATTTTTTTTAATAATTGTTTTGGTAAATATAAAATAGGTTCTATATTTGCACCCGCAATGAACAGGTTGTATTACCTAAAGTCGCAAGGTACCTTAGCTCAGATGGTAGAGCAATGGACTGAAAATCCATGTGTCCCTGGTTCGATCCCTGGAGGTACCACAAAAACCCTTGATAATCCTTTGATTTTCAAGGGTTTTTTGTTTGTAAAATTATAGTTTTGTAATAATAAATTCGCTTCGTCTATTGGCTTGATGCGCTGCTTCCGTGCAGGGTATTTCATCCGAACATTCATTTAATAATTGCGACTCACCATAACCTCTTCCAGTTAATCTATTGGTATCAATGCCATTTTCAATTAACCATTTTATGCTGGATTTTACACGCTTATCGGATAACACTAAATTGTAATTAGCAGTTTGACGACTATCTGTATGGGAACGTACATCAATTTCCATAGTTGGATATTGCTTCATGACTTCTAAAATTTTTGCTAATTCTACTTCGGCATCTTTGCGAATGTTTGCTTTGTCTAAATCAAAATAAATAATGTCAATTCCTAGGGTTTTTCTTAAGTCTTCTCCCACATGAAAGGGTTGTAACTTTGGGGTCATAACCATTTTTATGTCTTTGGTATCGGACTCTTTTGTAATAATAATATTTTCTAAAGTTACGAAATCCTTTTGTTCTGGAATTATGCGAAATTTATTTCCGAAATCTACAGCACCAAAATCAAATTTTCCTTCCTTATCCGAAATTACTTCGCCTAATTTTACATAATTTACATCAAACAGTGCTAACTTTACTCCTTCAATTGGCAATTGTGTGCTAGAATCAACAACCACTCCCATTAAACTTTGCTGAAGCTCTTTTGGCATTGAAATAGTTTCGGTAAACCTATAAATATCATCATATCCTAAATTGTCATTTTCTCTGTTCGAACTGAAAAAACCGTTGTTTGAATTGGTATCTATAATAAAACCAAAATCATCAAAATTAGAATTAACTGGTTCGCCTACATTTTTAATTTTACCATGTGTGTCATTTTCATTAAGTTGGGCAACAAACACATCTAATCCACCCAATCCAGGATGCCCGTCTGAAGCAAAATATAATTCATTATTTTTTGATATAAACGGAAACGTTTCTTTAGCTTGTGTATTAATTTTGTCACCTAAATTAATGGGTTTACCAAAATTTCCATCAAAAAGAATGGCTACTTTATAAATATCAGACATGCCTTTTGATCCTGGCATATTTGATGAAAAATACAACGTTTTTTCGTCGGGAGATAAGGCAGGATGTGCACAACTGTATTGATTACTATTGAATGGTAATTCCGAAACGTTATCCCATTCCCCTTCATTTTTTGTTGCTTTATATAATTTTAGTAAAACGCCTTTTTCACTGTCTCTTCCTTTTTTACCATTTAAATAATTATTTCTAGTAAAGTACATTGTCGAGCCATCGTTTGTGAAAACTGGAGTTGATTCGTGGTATTTTGAATTAATTTTTTTTGAAAATTTCTCTGGTTTCAACAAACTTCCATTGTCAGCCATTAATGAACCATATAAGTTTGTAAATGATTGATTGGTCCAACTGTGTTTTTTTACAAAAACACCGCCAGTGTCCCTTGCAGAAGCAAAAACCAATGTGTTTTTATAAAAAGAAGCTCCATAATCAGAAAATTCGGAATTAATTCCAGCATTTTGTATGGTATATCTACCCGAATTATTTTTGATTACTTCCAAATAATCGAGTTGTGCTTTTGATAAAATTGCACGCATATCCGAAGTGTTAACCTGATTGAATTTTTCCATCATCTCATCGGCTTTTTTGTAATTGCCAACTGCTTTTAATGTTTGTGCATATCTAAAATAATATTCTGAATTTAGCTTCTTTTTTAAGGAAAACAAGTCGTTATACCATTTATTAGCTTCTTTTAATTTAGACTGAAAATAATAGGAATCACCAAGTTTACTTAACAATTCAACTGACTTGTATCCTTTTTTGGCTACTTTTTCATAGGTTACAATTGCATCTTCATATTGAAAATTCTCGTAATTAGAATTGGCTTTTTTCAATTTCACTTCTTGTGAATATCCAAAAAAACTAAAGATTAACAAACAAACCTTGGCACAATTTTTTATTTTCATACTATATATCATTTTAGAAAAATCTAGGTGAAACAATTTTATCTTGTTTTCCTTTAAATTCATATCTTAAAAAGATTTCATGTGAACCAGAATTGTAATTGGCTAGTTTTGTAGTATCCGAATCATAGGTGTAACCAATAAACCAATTAGCATCAATCTGAAAACCAACTAATGCACTTGCTGCAGCATTCAATCGCCAAGCACCACCAATAACAAATTTGTCGTAAAACATAAAATTAGCCGTTACATCTGCTTGAAGAGGCGCGCCTTTTACTGATTTTATCAAAAATGCTGGTTTAAACTTTGTAGTTTCTGACACGTCAAAAACATATCCACCAATAAAATAATAATGCATGGCATCTTTGGCGATGGAAGACGTATTGTCATCAAAATATTTTGTTTCTAAAATTTGGGGTACAGAAAAACCTGCATACAATTTATCTGAATGGAAATAAACTCCGACTCCTATATTTGGTGAGAATTGATTAACTATATTGTTTTCAAATTTGGGATCGTTCGTATGGTACTTATTTAGTTTGGTATAATCTACATTGAACAAATTTGCGGCGCCTTTTATACCAAAAGACAATTTATAGTTTGCTGAAGTGTTAATAGTGTAAGAAAAGTCGGTAGCAACCGTTTTTCTTTCCGAAATACCGATTTCATCTTTTGTAATAGCTATTCCTAAACCAACTCTAGAATTAGTAATTGGAGCATGAAGAGAAGCTGCTGATGTAGTGGGCGCGCCTTCTAAACCAACCCATTGCGCTCTGTATATACCAAATACACTTAATACGCCTCGTGAACCAGCATATGCAGGATTTACGTTTATAGTGTTATACATATACTGAGTAAACTGTGGGTCTTGCTGTGCTATAGATTTAGTAGTATTAAACAGTAATAAAGACATTATAAAAATGAATTTAGTTAGTGCTAATTTATTTACTATATCTATTCTGTATTTCATCCAAAAAACATTTTTAATGATAAAACAAATATAGTTTTATATAATTGAATTTTATGAAAAAAAAAATGACGAATATGAAGTTATTATTTTTTTATAATTTTTGCAGAATGAACAAAATTATCTGATGAAAGTTTGACTAAATATTCGGCTGTAGAAAGATGCAGTAGATTTAATTTAATTGAATTATTTTCATTTTTAACGTCTTCAGAATAAACTAAACGACCTAAAACATCAAATACATATGCTGAAATTTTATCGCCTGGAGAAGTTGAAAATGAAAAATTTACTTCATTTACAAATGGATTTGGAAACACAATTGTGGCAATTGAAATCGTATTTTGTTCTAAAATTTTTCCCCAATTACTTTGCTGAAATCCTTGCTGCACAACATAGCCGTTAGAAGAAGTTCCGGTTACGGATTGTTGTCCAACTGTATATCGAACCAATTGCCCATTGGCTGTTGTTACAGAACCTCCTTGAGCACTTATCATTTCGTGATGAAGTTGTTGAGCACTTAAGATTTCACAACCAAAAATAAATAACATTAAAAATAATACTCGCATTATAAAATTATTTAAATAAAATTAACTGCAAATATAAAAACTATTATAAAACCTTTAGCTATATAATTATATAAATTAATATAGATTTAATTCTACATTTATTTTAAGCAATTGAAAAGCAGCTATTTAAAATTATAATACAAAAAAAGTGAGCCCAATGGACTCACTTTAATTATACAAATATGTATTTTGTTTTATTGCTGATATCTGTAAGTAAATCGTACTTTGTTTCCAACAGGATTTCCGCTGGCATCGTGTTGATATGCTTCAAAAACATAATCAATTTTAGTAGCAGGGGAAACTGGAATTGTAGTATTAAAAATTTTATAGTCTTCAATATCTCCTACAGTTCCATTTGCTGGAACAGTAATTATTGGCTCCGAACTTAATGGATAAGAATAACCCGTAGAAATTGCAGACAAACATTGCGCGCCAATACAAATACTTAAATAACTGGTGTCAGGAACTCCACTAAAAGAAATAAACTTAACTTTTGTATTTATTGGGGTCGCAGATGTATTTTTAAAATAAAATTTTAACGTATGGGCATTTCCTTGTGCTGAAATTGAATTAAAAGTTATAACATCTCCATCTTTAATTTCTGCACCAGAAGTTTTATTAAAAACTTTAAGTGAATTATTAGCAACAGGTTCTGGAGTTGTTTGAACGTCGTCTTTACTACAGCTAACAGCTGAAATAACAGCGAATAATAGGATTGCAATTTTTTTCATGGTTTTTTATTTAATTATTCAATTATTATTTTTTTAGTTTGTTCTCCTAATTCATTACTCATTTTTAATAAGTAAAGGCCTTTTTGAAGTTGGGTTAAATTTAAAGTAGTTTGATTGTTAATGTTTAACATTCTAAAAACTTCTTTACCTGTAACGTCAATTGCAACAACGTTTGTTGGTAATTGCGTATTGATTGTAAAAATACCATTAGAAGGATTTGGGTACAATGTAATTTCATTTGCATTAAAATCTTCTGCACTAAGAATATTGGCAACTTGGAATTTTCTTGAATCTGAAGATCCAAAAGCGCCACCTTCGATAGTTGGAATTAAAACATTGTTTGCTAAGATTTGATAAGAACCAACCCCATAACCACCGTTCATACCGTCTCCATATAAATCATTCATTACAAACTTATAACAATCAAAAGGTAATGTTAAGTTTATATCTGGTTGCGGATATTCTCCTGGACCTGGACCATCAACATAAGTTGGACTTGATGCTACAATTGTATTTAAAGAATTTAGCAATTGCCATGATGATTCAGAACCCCACTGGTCAAGTGTAATTTTAATTGTAATATTTGTATTTGTAGTTAATGCTGCTTTTGCAAAAGTAACAGAACCAGAATTGTCAGAAACATTGGCGTCTGCTGGTACAGATACATTTAAAGTATTACTATTTAAAAGAGTATATGAAATTGCAGGTAAAGTAACCGTTTCTTTTGCGAAAGAAACTAAATTACCCGTCCAGTTATATACTTGTGGTGTACCACCATTGATACTATATGTAATTGGCAAAGTCGTTAAAGTTGTTTGACCATAATTTTGGATTTTTATTTTTGGTGAAATAGATGAAGCACATTGATTTTCTATACTTTCAACTTCCTTTAATTTAACGTCATTTGCAGCTAATCCAGTATAAGTTGGAGTAGCGCCGTTACCTGAAATAATTTTTTGTTGACCTTCTGCCATGAATGCAACAATTTCAAATTCACCCATTTCAGCAATTATATTATTGTATGCTGCAGGTATAGTATAAGTGTAAGTTCTTGTAACAAATGTTCCAGTTGTAGTTGTATTGATAACTTCACCCCACTGTCCTGTAATCATATGAATTAATCTGTGTTGGTGATTATAATTATTACCTGCATTTCCTCCAGTCTGTGGACCAACAGTATTATTTTGTAAAAAAGCCACATTTAAATTATTTGTTGCTACCGGACTAGGTCCTGTGTAATAAGCTTCTACTAAAACAGTTAATAACCTAGTGGTTGCATTGATAGTTGCTGTAGTAGCCAAATTCACATATGAAGATTGTGCTGTGATTTGATTTGAAGCACCCGTCCAGAAATTTCTGCTCATCGCTGTACCTGTTCCTCCGTTTTGCGCATTTCCAGGAAATACTGTGCGATTAACTGTTCCGGCTGGATATCCTGTTAGTCCACTTTGATTTGCTATAGCTGTTCCAAAAGGAGTTCTAAAATCTGGTTGACCAACGCTTGGAGTAGCAAAACCACCAACATGAATATTTATTAAAAAAACATTGGTAGGATTTGATGCTTTAATCGCATTTGCAATAGTATGTCCAGCTGGACACCAAACACAATTAACACCTGTAAATTCTTCAAGAATTACCTTTTTATTTTGAGGTGTTGTTTGAACTATTGTTTGTGCATTCATTTGGAATGCTGCAAATAAAATTGCAAGTAAAGTAATTTTTTTCATAGTATAGGTTTTAGTAATTTGAATACAATAATAATAAATTTATTTTGAAAATCAAATAGTTAAGGGAAAAAATAATTAAAATGATATATTTTCGTAAAAAAGACATGGGTTTTACTACAAAAATGGCAAAATCTCATTTTTTAATTTATCGTATTCTCCTTGTAAAATTAATCCGTTGTCTAACAATTTTTTATAATTATTAAGCTTGTCAAATAATTCATCTTTAGTAAATTCTGAAAGCTTTTTTTCATGTGATGGAATTGGTTCTTCTAATTCTGTGTCCTGAACTGTAGGAATAATTTCAGCAAAATGAGTAACTTCTTCTGTTGGAAATTCTTCTACTTCATCGGTTAAATTTGAAAATGAATTAATGTTTTCTGATACGCCTCCATTTTTCAAAATATCCAATTGTTCTTTTGCATACGTATATAATTTACGTGCTTGATTTTTTGGCAAATATTCTACTGTGTGCGTCAAGTCGGTTTTGGTAGAAAAAGAAAAATCTGAACCTAAAAATCCTTCTTTTACAAAAGTACCAGCAATGTCATCCCAATCATAATCCATAAATTCCATTGATAATCCTAAATTTTTAGGTTTACATAAAATAATGCGTTTATTGGTTACCACAATACTATCAGGGAAAACGGTAATTGCAGGTTTTTTCTGAACAGCAATGTAGCCCACTTCTTCATTGGACATTAATAAGTTTTCCAATTTAGACGTAATTTTTTCAATCGCTTTGGGATCTTGGTCTTCGTTTAATATTTTTTTTAAATTATCAATCATTTTCTATTAGTTTATAAGTTAGTGGGTTAAAATTTTAAGAGATGGTATCAAATGTAATACCTAAATTTTAGATTCTTGAATTTCCAATTGGATTTTTTTTGTCAAACTCTTAAAAATCAAATCGTAAGAATCATTAATTAATTTACACATCATATTATCATTCACATCAGAATTAAAATTTACGGTATTCCAGTGCAGTTTACTCATGTGGTAACCTGGCTCAATAGCTTCATAATTTGCACGAAGTTCTATGGCACGATCTGGGTCGCATTTTAAATTTAAACTTGGCTCTTGTAATTCCCATTGTTTTAAAGTTGTCAAACAAAACATTTTTCCACCTACTTTAAACACCAAAGTATCTTCATCGAATGGAAAATGTTCGGTTACTCCTTTTTTAGATAGACAAAATTCGTATAGTTGTTGAATGTTCATGTTATCAAAAATAATTAAATTTTATGAATTGTGGAGTTGGTTTTGATTATAAAATTATTATTTTTAGCAAAATTTTAATTTTATTTATAAAGCAATGCAAAATAATATTTCTAAAAATCAGCTTTTTGATGTTTATTCTACTGTAAATTCTAAAGAAATTCCTTTTATTAACCAAGAAGAATATTTGGTGAACGGAGCATTCAAATCTTGGAAAGGTCCTTTCAATGAAATTCATTCTGCTATTTGCAAACCAACATCTAATGAAAAATTAGCACCTATTTTAATTGGAAAAATACCAAAAACATGTTTGCCTGAAGCAATGGAATGTTTAGAAAGTGCGGAACGAGCATATGAAAATGGTTTTGGAGAATGGCCCATGCTTTCTGTTGAAAAAAGAATTTCTCATGTGGAACATTTTGTTGGCGAAATGCTAAAGTTGAGAACAGAAGTTATAAATTTATTAATGTGGGAAATTGGAAAATCTGAAAAAGATTCTGAAAAAGAATTTGATAGAACCATAAAATACATATACGACACCATTGAATCTTTAAAAAAATTAGAAAGAAAATCGGCTACTTTTACTATTGAAGAAGGCGTAATTGGTCAAATTCGTCGTTCGCCTTTAGGTATAACGCTTTGTATTGGTCCTTATAATTACCCTTTAAATGAAACATATACTTTGCTAATTCCTGCCTTAATAATGGGTAATGTAATTTTATTCAAACCACCAAAACATGGTTGTTTATTGCATTACTGTTTATCTAAGGCCATAGAAAAAAGTTTTCCAAAAGGCGTTGTGAATTATCTTTATGGAAAAGGAAGTGAAATTATTGAACCGTTAATGAATACCGGAAAAATAAATGTTTTAACCTTAATCGGTTCTAGTAAAGTTGCATCAGATATTAAAAAAGCACATCCAAAAGTAAACCGATTACGAGCTATTTTAGGATTAGATGCCAAAAATCCAGCGATAGTTTTAGAAAATGCCAATATAGAAAATGCCATAGAAGAATGTCTTTTAGGAAGTTTGTCTTTTAATGGACAACGTTGTACAGCTTTAAAAATATTATTTGTTCATGAAAATATTAAAGATGAATTTATTAAAAAATTCTGCGAAAAAGTAGATGCTTTAAAATTTGGAATGCCTTGGGACGAAAAAGTACAAATTACACCTTTGCCTGAGGAAGAAAAATTCAACTATTTAAATGATTGCATTGCCGATGCCGAAAGTAAAGGCGCAAAAATAATGAATGAAAATGGCGCCATTCAAAACGGCACCTTATTTTTTCCAGCAGTAATGTATCCTGTTAGTGAAGGAATGAAATTGTATCGTGAAGAACAATTTGGACCAATTGTACCGATTGTTTCATTCAAAGAATTACAAGAACCGATTGATTATATGATTACCTCTAATTTCGGACAACAAGTGAGTATTTTTGGAACGGATACCCATGAAATTTCGCATTTAATTGATGGGTTAGTCAATCAAGTTTCACGTGTAAACCTTAATGTGCAATGCCAACGTGGACCCGATACTTTCCCATTTACAGGTCGTAAAGATTCTGCGGAAGGCACACTTTCGGTTTATGATGCGCTTAGATCGTTTTCAATTAGAACAGTTGTTGCAACAAAAGAAAATAAAGACAACAAAGCCATTATTAATAAAATTGTGACTGAAGGAGAATCTAACTTTTTATCTACGAAGTTTATTTTTTAAAACTTATTTTTTCAAATGTATTTACTTTAATGAATTGCATATAAAATTGGTTTACTTGGACTTGCATCATTTTCAAATGAAGCAATCTGTAAATTCAACAAATAGGTGCCGTCAGAAACGGAATCATTTACAAAAATTAATTCCGTAATCGTGCAATCTAATCGTGCATCCTCGTTTAAAATTTTGGTGTTTTTTACATTCCAAAATGCTTTGTGTGCCAATAATTTGCCTGCGTCTTCTTCTCTGTCTACACTTGGTAAATCTATAAGAAGGTGTTTGATTCCGATTTCTCGAATATAAATTGCCGCTTCTTCTAACAAATAAGGCGGATTGGTATGCGAATAATTCTTTGATTTTTTTTCTGAAATATTTGGAAGTGTACGAATAATTATCGCTTCAGGCGTTTTCCCATTTAATGAATTTTCAATTTGATTTTTGGTAATGACAAAATCGCCGTTTCTTTCTTCGGGCGAAATAGAAACTAATTCTGCCATGAAAAAAAACTGTTTTAAATACTGATTTATCGAATAAAATTCGTTTGTTATATGTCCTAAACACTCGGTATGCGTGCCATGTCCGTGTGGATTGAAAAATATATTGTTGAAATTTGTGGAACTTCCTTCAGATACTTTCCCTGTCCAATTTTCAAAAGTTACAGGTTCAATTACTGGTTTTTCAATATACCAAGCAATGGGATTGGCATCTGTATTAGATAAAGGTAAAGAAATATCAATGGGTTTTGATAAGTTGATATTGAAGTTGTTTATAGTAGCTTTCATTTTTATCACGCGGTTTTAACTGATATTTTATTGCAGATTTACACAGATTTTTATAATATGCGTTGCTTGCATCTGTCTAATCTGGGTACCAATATCAGTTCAAATTTAGCAAAAACAAATCACTTGCAATACCATCACACAAAAATTTTCCTTTTTTAGTGGTTTTTAAAATGTTATTTTCAACTTTTAACAAATTGTCTGAAATATATTTCTCTGCTTGTTGGCGCAAATAATCTAAATAATTACTTCCAAATTCAGTTTCGATTTTCTCCAATGAAACGCCCCAAATAGTTCGTAAACCCGTCATAATGTATTCATTATAATGATCTGTTTTAGACAAAATTTCCGATTCTGAAGGGAATTTATTTTCTGCAATTGCTTTTAAATACAACGAATTATTCGATACATTCCAACTTCTAGTTTCTCCATTAAAACTATGCGCAGACGGACCAATTCCAATATATTTTTTACCTAACCAATAAGCGGTGTTATTTTTTGAAAAATAATCTAGTTTACCAAAATTCGATAATTCATAATGTATAAATCCGTTTTCTTGCAATTTATCAATTAAAATATGAAAATGTTGTTGCAATACATCATCATCTAAATTTGTTATTGAACCTGACTTTATCATTTTATGCAATGCCGTTTTGGGCTCCACAGTTAAAGCATAACTGGAAATATGTGGAATATTGAAACTTATTGCCATTTCTATGTTTTGAAGCCATTTCTCATTGCTCATATTTGGCATTCCGTAAATTAAATCGATAGATATATTGTCGAAATATTGTGTAGCAAATGCTAAACATTTTTTGGCTTCCGCCGAATTGTGTGCGCGATTCATCAATTGTAAATCATCTTCAAAAAAAGATTGAATACCAATAGACAATCGGTTAATTGGCGAATTGGCATATTGAAGAATCGTTTCTTCATCCAAATCGTCCGGATTCGCTTCTAATGTAATTTCTGGATTTTCTATAACTTTAAAATGTTTGTAAACCGTATCAATCAAAAATCGTATATCATCAATCGCCAATACACTTGGTGTGCCTCCACCAAAATAAATGGTTTCTACTACTTCGTTTTGAAATTCATCTTTACGAAGTTCCATTTCTTTCGCCAAAGCCAACACAATCTCTTCTTTCTTCTTCATTGAAGTGGAAAAATGAAAATCGCAATAATGACACGCTTGCTTGCAAAAAGGGATATGAATGTAGATTCCTGACATATTAATTAGGTAATTTGAAAATTTGATAATGAGATAATTCTATTTTATTAATTTACTAATCAACTATTTTTCTCATTTTCTAATTTTATCTTCATTATTCTTTACAAAAGCATCCCAACCTGTATAACTTGTTGTTCCCACAACTTTTCCGGTATTAAAAAAATGACAAACTGCAGCAGCTAATCCATCTGTAGAATCTAAGTTTTTGGGTAAGGTTTTTAATCCTAATAGTTGTTGTAGCATTTTGGCTACTTGTTCTTTACTGGCGTTTCCATTTCCAGTAATGGCCATTTTAATTTTCTTGGGTTCGTATTCAGTAATTGGAATTTCTCTTGATAAACCTGCAGCCATAGCCACGCCTTGTGCTCTTCCTAATTTTAGCATCGATTGTACATTCTTTCCAAAAAACGGCGCTTCAATGGCAATTTCATCAGGATGGTACGTGTCAATTAATTCGATAGTGCGTTCAAAAATTCGTTTCAACTTCATATAATGATCGTCCATTTTACTCAGTTGTAATTCGTTTAACTGAATAAACTCCATTTTTTTATTAACTACACGAATGAGTCCGAAACCCATAATAGTAGTTCCAGGATCGATACCGAGAATGATGCGTTCGTTTGACAAAATTTTATTTCAGGTTTAAGGTTTCAAGTTCAAAGTTTTGTTACTTTGCAAAATGATTTCAAACAAAACTAAACAATATCTCACACTTATAATAAAACTGACGATTGTTTTTGGAGCTTTTTATTTTATCTATGAAAAATTAGCAAATGATGACAAGTTAAGTTGGAAACAATTTTCAGAAATTTTGCAAGATAAATTTTCTATTTCTTGGTTAATTTTCATGCTTGGTTTTAGTTTTGTAAACCGTTTTTTAGAAATTTTAAAATGGCAGAATTTAGTTGAAGTAATTGAAAGAATTTCGCTTTACACGGCAACGAAACAAGTTTTAGCGGGCGTAACTGCAGGATTATTTACACCAAACGGAATTGGTGAATACGCCGGAAAAGCACTTTATTTTCCTAAAGATAAAACCAAACGGATTTTATTTTTAAACGTAATTTGTAATGGAATTCAATTGATTATTGCCGTTTTTTTTGGGTTAATTGGGCTTTTATATTTGGGTTATACGTACACTTTTTTAATTATTCTATTTATTTTACTAATGTTAGTAAGCTTTTTATTTTTAACAAAAAATGCTAAAATAAAAGGATATTCTGTTCAATTGTTTGTAGAAAAAATTACAGAAATCCCAAAGAAAATTCACCGGAAAAACACGTTATTAGCGATTACTAGATATGTCACTTTTACGCATCAATACTATTTTTTATTTTTGTTATTTGGAGTAAAAATTGACTATTTCACTTTAATGGCTACTATAACTGCGGTTTATTTTATTGCGAGTTCATTACCTTCTTTTCAATTTTTAGATTTTATTGTAAAAGGAAGTGTTGCCATTTGGTTTTTCAATAAATTAAATGTTGACGACTATGTAGTTTTATTTATTAGTACCTTTATGTGGTTGTCGAATGTAGTGTTACCAGTGTTAATTGGGAGTTATTTTGTATTGATTTTTAAACCAAAAAAAATATAACTTAAGAAATCTATTTTTCTTTTTGTAAAACTACTGGTAATTGAAATTCGGTTTTTACTGGAACGCCTCTTTTTATGGCTGGATTAATTTTAGGAAAATCGGTTAACCGCAATTGAAAAATACTATCTAATTGAATTTTATTATAGGCAATTGAATCAGAAATAATTGCTTCAAAGTTTACATCTGAATTTGAAGAAATAATTACTTTTACCCTGATGGTATCTATTTGCGGAAACAATTTAGCAATACTATCATCTTTCAATTTAGCATGCAATTGAGACGACAATGTTTCATAAAAACAAGTTTGTTTACTGTGAGTGTCTGACAAGGAATCGCAAGCTGTAAATGAAGGAAATTCGTCAACTTGTTCCCAATTTATTTTTTTGAGTTCTTGTTCTAACAGTACGTTTTCGTCAGGCACTTTTTTATCGAAAAACTGGCACGATTGCAACAAAAATATTAGGAAAAAAGTAATTACTTTATTCATTTTGATTTTCAACTATTTAGATTTTCAAAAATACAATTTTATAGAATATGTTTTATTGATTTTTTAAATTTTATTCGAACTAATATAAATCGTAACTTTTAAACATAAAAAAATCCCAAATGAATCGGGATTTTTTTTATGTTTTATTATGATTATTTTTTTACAATCTTATGAATGCTTTTTTGATTATCTGCTGAAATAACTTCCAACAAATATAATCCTGGAGTATAGTTTGTTAAATCAAGTTCAGTAGTAGAAACAGTTACTTTTTTATTGGTAAGTTTTTTACCTAATAAATCGTAAACATTTACTTCAGAAATAGTTTGATTGTTTTTAGATTGAATATTCAAAATTGAATTTGTTGGGTTTGGATATACCATAAATTCATGAGATTGGAATGATTCTGATTCTAAAAGGGCCACAAATTCAGTTGTAAACGTGTTGGTAACAATGGCAGGATTGAAGTCAAAATAAATAGAAGCAGTATTTGGAATAATATCACCTACAGCATATCCTGGTTTTGGCTTAATTTTAAAAGTTACATACCCTTTTCCGATGGTAGAATTGGCTACTGAAACTGGCAATTGAATGTTATTAAATTTCCAATTTAATTCTGTACCTACTCTATCTAATTCATAAGTATGACTTGAGCTAATCATAGATAAAGTATTTTCGTCCAACTTATTATTTAAAACATCATTTATTCTTACATTTATAGCACTAGCATTTCCTGTATTTTCAAAACGAATTGTATAATATAAATAATCATTAGAGGTGAAACTTGAATGTAATATTTGAGGCCCACGGGCTTCCATTTTATCATTTGGATCGTAAGCATTTATAACCATTTGAGATAACGTATTGCTATTATTTTCCATTACCACATCCCCAGAAATTGGCACTATAGATGCTTGACTAACTAAATATTCTCCAGCATTTACTGTTGGAATAGTTGGCACTAACATGACAACATTAATTGTCCTAACTTCAAAAGGTAATAAGTTGGTGAAGTTAAAAGTAAATCCTGTTGCTGTACTAGTTGTAGCTGGAGTAGTTGAAACTAATGTTACTGCTGAAGGTTTTGAGAACGTTACTGTTCCAGAAGGAATAGTTTGATTTCCTAAATTTGCATAAACAACTCTATTGATATAATTAAACCCTGGTCTTGGCGCATTAAATGGCACAACTGCAACTCCAAAATCGTTATAATTTTGAAGGGAAGTTACTGGAAAATTATAAGTTGACATTCCTGCTCCTGTTGGTGTTAAATTTAAAAACTGAGAAGGATTTACACTATACATAGTAGCATATGCTGGGTTTACTCCAAAAGAAACATCGTAAGCATTAGTAGTAACCATATCATAAATACTAAATGATCCTGTTGGAGCAATTATATTATGAACAACGCCATTATCATTTTTCTCGTACGTAAACTTTCCTAAAGGGAAATTAACTTCTCCAGTATCTTTTGTACCATTATTATTTGCATCTAAAAAGGCATTAAATGTAAAACCTGTACAGTTTATTATTCCAGTAGAAGTTGACATATTATTAATAGTTACAAATCCATTTTGATTAGAGAAATTAGTAACCATCATTAAATAATATTTTCCTGCCTGTGCATTTTGAATTACTGGATATTCAGTAGAAGCTGCCGAATAACTACAGCTAACAATATTATTTGGTCCAACTAAATTACAACTTGAAGTGCCGCTAGTAAAGGGGCCATAAATGATATAATCTACATCTTGATTGTTAAAATTAGGGGCATTATTTCCTTGTGTAATTACTAAATTAATAGTTCCAGAAGCGCTAATTGGTAGGTAAAACCATGTTGGATTAGGGGTAGTGTTTAAACATCCTGAAGCTCCTGAACTAGCTACACTAATTGTATTTGTAAAAGGAACACCTAGAGAATTACATAATAGATTTGCATTTGCACAAGATGAAGCTAAATTACAATTTGATTGCGCAAAAACAGTTCTTGGATATATTTTATCACATGCATTTCCAATAATTTCTCTAATAAAAATAGTGCTACTTAATGCGGAAACAGGAACTACAAAATTAGTAGCTGGTGTTAAAGGATTTACTTGGTTTTGTGCAGCTATCAGTGTTGGATAATATATTAATGCGTTATTCGTATTAATTACTGCTTGTGAAGTCGTTAAATCAAACACCACTTGTTGGTCGTTATTATCATCACATTGCACCATAGGATTTAAGGCTGGCATAACTTGATAATCAACAGCATTAATTGTGAAACCACTAATTTGCATCATATTTCCAGAAGAAATTTCTGTAGCTCTAGAAAAAATAGTATAACTTCCTTGGTTTACACAATGTGGACTTACCAGAGGATTAGCGCCAGAAACAGCATCCGCTTGAGAAGAATGATACGATACCGTATATAAATTTGCAGGTTGATTTGCTAAAATATTTGGCGTGTTGCTAGCTAAATTAAAACATCCGAAACCATTTGTTACACAAGCCGTCATGCTTTGTGGTTGACCAAACTGTGGCGGGCAAGGCAAAGTTGTAAAAGTTAGTAAAATACTTGGTGGACTAATTACATTAGGCGAACAAACCGAAACAATTTGAGCAGAACATGTAGTTCCACAAGGTAAACCTGTTAAAACATATGGACTTGTTTGTGCAGTAAAATTTCCAGCAACAGTAGTTCCATTCATAAATAATTGAATATTGTATTCTGAAGTAGTTGTTGAAGTATTCGAAACCCAAGAAAGTGTTACGGAATTGTTTGTAATATTTGACACAAAAACATTCGTAGGCGGCAAACATTGAGCCTTTACAAAGTTAATTGTAACACTAATAAGAACTAATAATACAAGTAATTTTTTCTTCATTTTATATATTTTTAATTATTTTTTAATATTTTAAAAGGTTAAATATAAGCAAATTATAATATAAAAAGTAATTATGTAGAAAAAAAGACAAAATGAAAAAAACTCACACGAAAGACATCTTAAAATTTTATTTTAGAAGAAATAAAGAAACATATTTAAATCAAAAAAGCCATCCACAAAGTGGAAAGCTTTTCATTGGTCTAACTACTAAACCTTTGTTCGCCAAAGCGAACCAAACAACACAACTGCGTTTATCTTGAAGCCTCAAGATATTTGGGCAAAAAAGCACTCTAATAAATTAGAATGCTTCCCAAAATTTTGCGGTCTGGACGGGACTCGAACCCGCGACCCCCTGCGTGACAGGCAGGTATTCTAACCAACTGAACTACCAAACCGTTGCTCTAATGCGAGTGCAAATATACTACAGTTTTTGATACTTGCAAATATTTTAGTGAAAAAAGTAAGAAATAAAAAGCCGTATTACCCAAACTTCTGTTTTTCAATTAAATATGTAGTAAGTATTTTTTCAAAATTTTCATCTACTGAAACTGGAACATATTTAATTTTATAAGAAGCACAGGTATTTGAAATATTTTCAAAATAAGAATTTACTATTTTCTCATAACTTTCTTTCATGTTTTCTGCAAATAGGTTTATTTCTTCACCTGTTTCCCTATCTATAAATTTTCTGGGCACATTGTCGAAATCAAAATTTAATTCTGTTTTTTTATCAAAAACATGAAACAATACCACTTTGTGTTTGTTGTGCTTTAAATGTTGTAATGCACTAAATAACTTTTGATTTTCCTCGTCGATAAACATATCTGTGAACAAAATAATCATGGAACGACGGTGCACTTTTTCGGCAATTTGATGCAGAAACGTAATCGTATCTGTTTTTTTAGTTTGTTTTGAATCATTCAAAATGTTTTCAAACTGATTTAAAATCATTCTGTGATGGCGTTCACTTCCTTTTTCCGAAGCGTAATATTCATACTTATCAGAATATACAGAAACCCCAACAGCATCGCGTTGTTTCTTTAATAAATTCATCAAAACTGCAGCTGCTAAAATAGAAAAACCAATTTTACTTTCAGAAAAATTTTGATTGGTTTTTAATTTTGGGTAATGCATAGACGATGAATTATCAATTATTAGATGACATCGTAAATTGGTTTCTTCTTCGTATTTTTTGGTGTATAACCTATCTGTTTTGGCAAATAATTTCCAATCGATATGTTTGGTGCTTTCTCCTGAATTATAAATTTTATGCTCGGCAAATTCGGCAGAAAAACCATGAAACGGACTTTTGTGCATTCCAGAAATAAAACCTTCAACTATTTGATTGGCCAAAAGTTCTAAATTTTTAAATTGGGATATTTTTTCGAGTTGCGTGTCTAAAATCATATCGTAAATATAAGAAAAGATTTTAAATTCTGTATGAAAGTTAAATCATAAAAAAAGGTTCAACTTACGATGAACCTTTAATTATATCTATTTACTATCGATTATAGTATTGCGTCGATTGCGTCTGTGTAAGTTTTTTTAGGAGCCACTCCTACTTGTCTTCCAACTACTTCTCCGTTTTGAAACATTAATACGGTTGGAATATTTCTTACGCCATATTTTGCAGCAAATTCTTGATTGGCATCTACATCTACTTTACCAACAACTGCTTTTCCTTCATATTCTGTAGCTACTTCATCAATAATTGGGCCAACCATTCTACATGGTCCGCACCAAGCAGCCCAAAAATCTACTACTACTGGTTTGTCTGATTTTAATACTACTTCCTCAAAAGTAGCGTCTGTAATTGCTAATGCCATATTTTTTATATTTATTTTTTAATACTTTGATTATTATAATGCAAAAATAGAAAATATATTTTAGCTGCGAAAAAAATTATGATTTCTTTTACCTATTTAAGAATTAGAGAAATCAATTTATAGTTTTTAATAATTGATTTCATTGATTAATTCAATTTAAAATTAACTTGCATTTTTTCTAAACCTTCCAACAAATCCTTTGAAATATTAATTTTTAGTTTCCTGCTTGGCATTTCTAACTTGTTTTTTATAATAGTTTCTTCAATTTCTTCCATTTGATTTTCTATTAAAATCTCAGCGTTATTTTCTACCTCATCATCTATTTCAACAAGATTTTCTTCTTGAAGTTCTTCGTCAATTTCAATTTCTCTTTTTACAAATCGTTTTACTTTTTCTAATTCTAATAATTCGAAAGTCACATTAAAATCTCCTTTATGATTAGAGAAAAGTTCATTTAATTTCGATATTAATTGTTCTTTTAATTCTTCAACAGGCAACTGTATGGTTAATTTTTTTGCAAAATCTGGCAACACATCTTGTAAACTTTGCAGGTGTGTAAAATTAATTCTTGGTTCTGATTTTTTTCCTGTTTCTTTATTTGGCCAACCTTCTTTTACGAAAATTTTGATAAAAACAAATTGGTTTGCTACCAAGTAATGTCTGAATTTCAAATATTCATCATTAAATATTCTAAATTCAAAACTTTCTTCGTACCCTTCAATAGTAAACGTTGCCCAACCTTTGTTTTGTTGCGTGGTGCGATGTTGCACATTGGAAACAATTCCACCAAAAGATAAATTTTTTCCTATTAATGGTTCTAAATTATGCAAAGCTTGTAATTTGGTGTTGCAAAAATATTTCATTTCAAATTTATAATCGTCCAGCGGATGTCCTGAAATATAAATTCCGACTACTTCTTTTTCACGAGATAATTTTTCTAAAGTGTTCCATTCAACACAAGGAGGCACAATTGGTTCGGCAATTTGAACATCTGAAGCATCGCCAAATAAACTTACTTGAGAAGAGTTTTCATTTTCTTGAAACTTTGCACCAAAACGGATTGCTTTTTCCAAAAATGTAATATTGTCTCCATCGGAATGAAAATATTGTGCACGATGTGTATTTCCAAATTCATCAAAACCACCTGCTAATGCTAAGTTTTCAAATGCTTTTTTATTTGCTGCACGCAAATCAATTCGTTTTGCTAAATCGAAAATAGATTTAAAACGGCCTTCTTTTCTTACTTCAACTATTGTTTTTACTGCATTTTCTCCAACACCTTTAATTGCGCCCATTCCGAAGCGAATTGCATTGTTATCATTAACTGTAAACTTATAAAAAGATTCATTTACGTCCGGACCTAAAACTTCTAAGCCCATTCGTTTGCATTCTTCCATAAAAAAAGAAACGGATTTGATTTCATTCATATTATTAGAAAGCACCGCCGCCATATATTCCGCAGGATAATGGGCTTTTAAATAGGCCGTTTGATAGGCAATCCAAGCATAACATGTAGAGTGAGATTTATTGAATGCATAACTCGCAAATGCTTCCCAGTCTTTCCAAATTTTTTCTAATACTTTTGCATCATGTCCTTTTTCTGCTGCTTGCGCAATGAATTTTGGCTTCATTTTATCCAAGACTGGCTTGTCTTTTTTACCCATAGCTTTACGAAGTACGTCGGCATCACCTTTTGTAAATCCAGCTAATGATTGCGACAAAAGCATTACTTGCTCTTGATACACCGTAATTCCGTAGGTTTCTGCTAAATATTCTTCACAAGCATCTAAATCGTACGCAATGGGTTCTAACCCATTTTTTCTTCGCACAAAAGAAGGAATATATTCTAACGGACCAGGTCGATATAATGCATTCATGGCAATTAAATCTCCAAAAACCGTTGGTTTTAGATCTTTTAAATACTTTTGCATTCCTGGCGATTCGTATTGAAAAATACCTACCGTTTCGCCACGCTGGAATAATTCGTATGTTTTTTTATCGTCTATAGGAAATGCATCGGGATCTAAATCAATATTTCGTTTATATTTTACGAGTTTAACCGTGTCTTTTATAAGTGTTAAGGTTTTTAAACCTAAGAAGTCCATTTTTAATAAACCGGCACTTTCGGCTACTGCATTATCAAACTGTGTAACATACAAATCCGAATCTTTTGCTGTGGTTACGGGTACGAAATTGGTAATATCATCTGGCGTAATAATTACCCCGCATGCGTGAATTCCTGTATTACGAAGCGATCCTTCTAATATTTTTGCTTGTTGAATAGTTTCTCCAGAAAGCTCTCCTTGATTGGCAATTTCAATTAGTTCCTTAACACGTTCAAATTCATCTGAACGAACGGCTTTTTTAACATCTTCCTCTTTTTCGGATAAAAAGCGTGCTAAATTCCATTTTCCTGGCATCATTGCTGGTATTAATTTCGCAATTCTATCCGCTTCGAATAAAGGTAAATCTAAAACTCGTGCTGTATCACGAATAGCCGATTTCGTAGCCATTTTTCCATAGGTGATAATTTGGGCAACCTGATTGGAACCATATTTTTTAATAACATAATCCATAACTTTACTTCGGCCTTCGTCATCAAAATCAATATCAATATCGGGCATCGACACACGGTCTGGATTTAAGAAACGCTCGAAAAGCAGGTTGTATAATAACGGATCAATATTGGTTATCCATAAGCAATAGGCAACTACTGAACCTGCTGCAGAACCCCTACCCGGTCCAACAGAAACATCCATTTTTCGCGCTTCGGCAATGAAATCTTGTACAATTAAAAAATAACCTGGATAACCTGAATTGCTAATTGTTAAAAGTTCAAAATCGATACGTTCTTTTATTTCGTCAGTTATTTCACCGTAACGTTTTTTGGCACCTTCGTAGGTTAAATGTCGTAAATAAGCATTTTCCCCGCGAACTCCTTTATCTTGAAGATCTTCAGGCACGTGAAATTGTTCTGGTATATCAAATTTTGGCAATAAAACATCTCGCGAAAGCGAATATATTTCAATTTTATCTACAATTTCTTGAATATTACTTATGGCTTCCGGAGATTGCGGAAACATTCTTTTCATTTCGTTGGTAGATTTGAAATAATATTCTTGATTGGGCAACCCATATCGGTATCCACGTCCACGACCAATTGGTGTTGCTTGTTTTTCACCCTCTTTCACACATAATAAAATATCGTGCGCATTGGCATCTTCTTTATTGATGTAAAACGTATTGTTTGTAGCAATTAGCTTTACATTATGCTTTTTAGAAAACTGAATTAGGGTATTGTTTACCGCTTTTTCATCCTCTTGATTGTGATTCATTAATTCGATATACAAATCAGCACCAAATTGTTCTTTCCACCACAACAAGGATTCTTCCGCTTGATTTTCTCCAAGATTCAGGATTTTATTTGGCACTTCACCGTATAAACTTCCCGTTAAAACAATAATGTCTTCTTTATATTGTTTGATTAATTCTTTATCTATTCGAGGCACATAGTAAAAACCATCCGTAAAAGCTTTTGAAGATAATTTGGCTAAATTATGATACCCGTTTTTGTTCTTAGCTAAGAAAACGATTTGGTAGCCGTTGTCTTTATTTGATTTATCTTTATGATTGTTGCACACGAAAAATTCGCAACCCACAATTGGTTTGATAGTTGTTTCTGTTGGTTGTTCGCCTGCTTCAGCTAATTCTTTATTTTTAGCTTCGGCTGTTTTATTGTGATTTAAAATACCACTAACAAATTGAAAAGCACCCATCATGTTTCCAATATCTGTAAGGGCAACTGCTGGCATTTTTTGCTTTACAGTGTTTTCAATTAAATTAGGAATGGAAATAGTAGATTGTAATATCGAAAACTGTGAATGGTTATGCAAATGTGCAAAAGCAACACCTGAAATATCTTCTAATTTTTCTGGTAAAATATCAACGTCTTTTGGAAGTTGTTGTTGTAATTTTTCTCTTAAAGTTGCTGAAGCCTGTTTTAAATTAACGTGTTTTAATCCGATTGGTTTTACTACTGGATTGTTAGTTCTAAAATTTGTGTAAAATTCTTCAGTAACTGGTAATTCTTTAGAATTAAAATTGCCGCGTTTAACTAATTCTAAAAAACAACGTGTTGTAGCTTCCACATCAGCAGTAGCATTATGGGCTTCTGCAAATTTTTCGTTAAATAAATATTCGTGTAATTCTGTTAAAGTGGGTAGTTTAAATTTTCCACCTCGGCCACCAGGTAATTTTAATAATAACGCAGTAGTTTCTGTACATGTATCTAAAATAGGCATTTTCGTTAAATCGGTAGCTATCCCAAATCGATGAAATTCGCAACCCATAATATTTACATCAAAACCTACATTTTGTCCTACAATATATTTTGAATTTGATAAAGCAATGTTGAATTTTTCGAGGATATCACTTAAAACATAACCATCTTGATTGGCTAATTCTGTTGAAATTCCGTGAATTCTTTCTGCATCGAAAGGAATATTATAGCCTTCTGGTTTAATTAAATAATCTTGATGTTCGATAAGGTTTCCCATATCGTCATGTAATTGCCAAGCAATTTGCACACAACGAGGCCAATTGTTAGTATCTGTGATTGGAGCAGACCAACTTTTGGGTAAACCTGTGGTTTCAGTATCGAAGATTAAATACATAAATTAAAAATTCCAAATTAATAAATTCCAAATTTCAAAACTAGCAAACATTTTATAAAAGTGAAAGATTTCAAAAATACAATTTATCTTTTTTTATGGCAATTATAGTTATTAACAAAAACAAAAAACCACTCCTAAATGAAGTGGTTATTAGTAATATATGTTTAAAATTTTTATAAAATTGGGACTTTATAAAAAATCCCTTTATTAAAATTTACTACTGTTCCTTGTTCGTCAACTGCATTAAATTTAAAAGTTCCAGAATATAGATTACCTTCAATTTTTTCAACAATTACTTCGCCGTTACTCTTTGAAACATTTAATACAGTAACTTTTGCATTGCCATTACCACCATTAATCGTTATGAGATCACCTGGTTCATAACCAATTCCTCTACTTACAATTGTAGCGCCTGTAACCGCTCCTGAACTATTGGTTTGAATTTTTAACGTTAACCCATTTCCTGAACCCCCTGTAGTAGTTACATTATTTCCATTTAATGCAGCATATCCAGTACCAGGAATTGTTACACCTTGTAATTTAAATACAGGCCCTTCTATTAATGCCGTTTCATAAAATAATAATGATTGTTGATTGCTGGAAGAATACGTAGCGTTTACGCCTTGATTTGTAGTTCCTAAATAGTGAATCCCAACGGAATTCGGAACTGTTAAAGTAACTAACTCATTGTCTTTATATGCATTTATAGTTATGGTTCCACTCGGATTTGCAGTTACTTTTGTATCCGAGGCACGCCATGCAATATTGTCTTTTTCACCTAAAAATGCTGGCAAATTAGTTTTAATATCATTTTCACAAGATGCCATTACTAAAATAAGGGCAAAAATCTGAACTATTTTTTTCATGAATACATTTATTAAATATGGATTACAAATATATATTTTATTTTTTAATCTGATTGGTATTTGATATAAAAAAAAGCCTTTATAAAAGGCGTTTTTTTTAGTTGTTTTTTAAATTGACGACTTCTTGTTCTGTTAAAACTCTCCAATTTCCTCTAGGTAGATTCTTTTTGGTTAGTCCCGCAAAAACAACTCTATCTAATTTAATTACGTTATATTTTAAATGTTCAAAAATGTTCCGAACCACTTTTACATTTGATGTTTTCATTTTTACACCAATTTCACTTTTGGCTTCTCCGTCAATAAATGTTACTTCTTCTACATATACTTTATGTCCTTCAATAGTAACGCCACTTTGAATTTTTTCTAAATCTTCGTATTTTAAATTCTTATCTAAAGAAACTTGATAAATTTTAGAAGAACGTTGATTTGGTGAAGTAAATTTTCTAACCATGTCTGGATCATTAGTAAACAATAATAATCCTGTGGTGGTTTTATCCATTCTTCCAATAGGTTCTAATCTTACATTTGAAGGGGACTTAATTAGTTGCAACACGTTGTTTGCGCCTTGGTCATTCTTCTCTGTAGAAAAATTCTTAGGTTTATTTAAAAGGATGTATTCTTTTTTCTCGGGTGTAATGTTTACGCCGTCAAAATTAACTATATCAGTAAGTTTAACTTTGTGTCCCATTTCCGTAACTACTTCTCCGTTTACTTTTACATTCCCGCTTTGAATGTAAATATCGGCATCTCTACGACTACAAACTCCTGAATTCGCAACATATTTATTTAATCTGATTTCATCTTTATCAGATTTTATTTTAACCACTTGTTGTTTCGGCTTGTCGGTTCTACTGAACTTTGGAGCAGGTTTGTTTTCTGAAGAAAAGGATTTTCCTGATTCGTTTTTCTTAAAATCTGGTTTTTTACTTTCCGAAACTTTACCGCTTCTTTTGGCTCCTGACGATTTTCTCATGCTTTTATTTTTTTGCAAAGATAGTCATTTAAAGTGAGAAGTAAGTAGTAAGAAATTGTAAGAGATTATTATTGAAATAGCAATAATTTTTGTAAGTTTTCAATTACGTTAGGTTTAATTAAAACAATACAAATTACACCCGATAAAAGTATAATTTTCAACAAAAAATGAAGTTTGATGTAATCTACTTTTCCTTCGGATTTCCATAATTTTAAAACAAAAATTAAAAGTAAAATATAACTTGAATAAAAGTAAGTATCCATATAACCTACATCAAACACATTAATAAGAAAATATACGGGAACGATAGTAAACATTAATAAAAATGAAATAATTTTTTTAGCAAAATTTTCTCCGAAATTGACTGGAATAGTCTGATAATTATTAGATAAATCGCCTTCAATATTTTCTAAATCTTTAATCATTTCACGAATTAGTATGATTAGAAATAAAAATGAAGCATGAGCAAAAATTACTTGATAAAAGTTTTTGAAATACAATAAAATTCCGAAAAAAGGCAAAACAGCTAATAAAGAAGCTGAAATATTACCAATGAAAAGCATTTTTTTTAACTTGTGCGAATACAACCAAATGGCAAAAATATAGACGGAATAAAATAAAGCCGCTCGCCAAGAAACCAAAAAACCAAATAAAGCTGAAAAGAAATTTAATGTAAAATAGACTTGAAGCTGGGTTTTCTGACTTACCAATCTATCCAAATAGGATTTTTTAGGACGATTGATGATGTCTTTTTTGGCATCGTAAAAATTGTTAATAATGTAACCCGAAGCGATGGCAAAAGTAGAGGCAATTACTAAAAGAAATAATCTCCAATCCAAAATAACATCTAACGCTCTTTTTTCTGGAGCCAAGATAAAAACTGCTGATAAATATTGTGCAAGCGCTATTACAAATATGTTGTAACCACGAGCAACAGAAAAGAAGCTGAAAATTTTGGTGAGTATTATTTTAGAGTTCCGACTTATCATCTTTTTTAAGGTATTAGGTGTTAGGTATTGGGTTTTTCTCCTTAAACCTTAAACCCTATTCCTTGTGCCTATTTTAAAATTGATAAACCATTTCTAATTTATAATCTTTTAAAGATTTTTTGGCTTTTTCGAAATCTTGTGTAAAGCCTAAAATATAACCACCTCCACCAGAACCACACAATTTTAAATAATAGTCGTTGGTTTCAATTCCGTTTTGCCATATTTGGTGAAATTGTTCTGGAATCATCGGTTTGAAATTACTTAAAACCACTTTAGATAATTCTTTTGTGTTTTTAAATAACGCTTTTATATCGCCTTGTAGGAAGTTTTCTACACAAGAATCGGTATATTTTATAAATTGCGATTTTAGCATTTTTCTAAAACCTTGGTCTTTTAAATTTTCCATAAAAATATTTACCATTGGAGCCGTTTCTCCAACAATTCCTGAATCTAACAAGAAAACTGCGCCTTTTCCTGTTGCAGATTGACTTGGGATGCCAGCAGCTTCAATATTATTTTTAGAATTGATAAGAATTGGCAAACTTAAATAACTATTTAATGGATCTAAACCAGAACTTTTTCCGTGGAAAAAGGATTCCATATTAGAAAAAATTGATTTTAGTTGCAATAATTTTTCTCTAGTTAAGTTTTCTAAAACGGTAATTTTATTCGTTGCATATTTATCGTAAATAGCCGCTACTAAAGCACCGCTACTTCCTACTCCGTAACCTTGCGGAATACTAGAATCAAAATACATTCCGTTATTTACATCGTTTTGCAACAACTCAATATTAAAGTTTACTAAAGCTGGCTGTTCTACTTGCAATTGTTTTAAATAAGCAACAAAGTTTACTAAATTCAGATTAGATTTTTTGGTTTCGTCTGTCGGATTTTCATCTGACTTCAGCGCACCTTTGTAAAAATTATAGGGTATTGAAAGTCCTTTAGAATCTTCAATGATTCCATATTCTCCGAAAAGTAATATTTTTGAGTAAAAAAGTGGTCCTTTCATAATTTAGTATTCAGTTTACAGTATTTAGTAATCAGATATTTTAGTAAAGATAAAAATTTATTTCAAATCTTGCGCACCATTTCCAATTTCATCACAAATATACTGACCATTTTGACAATAGCCAACTAATTCGTCCTGAATAAATTGCAAAACTTTTTCTTTAACCGTTGACGGATACAAAACATGTACATTGGCACCCGCATCTAATGTAAAACAAACCGGAATTTGAGTTTCATTTCTAAACTTCCAAATGGCATTAATAATTTCTAATGTATTTGGTTTCATTAATATAAAATAAGGCATCGACGTCATCATCATAGCGTGTAAAGTCAGCGCTTCACTTTCTACCAAACTCATAAATTCCGTAATATTTCCAGTTTCTAATAACGTAACAATTTTAGCAATATTATCATGTGCTTGGTCAAAACGCTGATTAGCAAATGGATGGTTGTGCATTAAATTATGTCCAACAGTACTCGAAACTTGTTTTTCGCCTTTATCAACTAACAAAATCGTGTCCTGAAAATTATGAAAATTCTGATGAATATTTTCAAATGCAACTCCAAATAAGTCGGAGCTATTTTTTATGGTTTCATTTTTTCCCCACGCAACAACGTTTCCAATTATACTTCTGCAAGCGCTTCCTGAACCTAATCTTGCCAAAAAAGAAGCTTTTGCATAAAAATAATCATCGGAAATTTCAGGTTTTAACACCTTTTCTAAACTCATAATATTCATGGCAAGTGCTGCCATTCCTGAAGCTGAAGACGCAATCCCAGAACTATGCGGAAAGGTGTTTTGGGTGTCAATTGTAAAATGATATTCTTTTAAATACGGGCAATATTGGTAAATTCTTTCAAAAAACTTTTGAATTTTTGGTTTAAAATCTTCTTTTGGTTGGCCTTCAAATAATAAATCAAATGAAAAATTATCTTTTTCAACTTTGGAAGAAATACTTACTGATGTAATGGTTTTACAATTTTTCAAGGTAAAACTAATTGAAGGATTGGCTGGTATTTGATCACCAATTTCTTTTTTCCCCCAATATTTCACCAAAGCAATATTACTTGGCGCACTCCAAGAAAAAGAAGCGGTTTCTACTGAATTATAATTAGAAAGAATAAAGTCTAAATCAGAATGCATAAAAATATTTTTCACAAAGATAGAAAAGGAAGTGAAAACTTAGTTGTCAGATGTCATAAGTTTTAAATATATTTGAATAAAATTATTAAGATGAAAAAGTATTTAAGAATTTCGTATTGCATAATTATTTGTTTAGCCGTAGGCTATTTCTCAGGAAAAATTACACAATCGTCTATAACCACCTGGTATCCTACTCTTATAAAACCAGTGTTTAACCCGCCCAATTGGATTTTTGCACCCGTATGGACTATGTTATACATTTTTATGGGAATTGCTGCAGGATTAATTTGGAATGAAATTGAAAATAAACCAAAAGAAGTTAAAATTGCCTTGCAATATTTTATCGTTCAATTAGGATTAAATGCGTTATGGTCTTATTTATTTTTTGGTTTGAATAATGTTTTATTAGCCTCAATTGAAATTATTTTACTGCTATTGGTTATGTTTGAATGTTACAAATTATTTAAACCGATAAACGCAACCGCAGCAAAATTATTCATTCCTTATATCGCTTGGGTTTCTTTTGCAACATTATTAACTTTTAGTATTTTTTATTTAAATTAAATGTTTTCGGCAACGATAAAACCACTTGTCCAAGCGTTTTGAAAATTGAAACCACCAGTAATGGCATCAACATTTACCACTTCGCCAGCAAAATAAACGTTTGGTAAAATTTTGCTTTGCATGGTTTTAAAATTAATTTCTTTTAAATCGATGCCACCAGCAGTTACAAATTCTTCTTTAAAAGTGCTTTTCCCATTGACCTGAAATTCGGCTTGTGTCAACTGATTGGCCAGACTATTTATCTGCTTATTCGTTACTTCAGCCCATTTATAATCTAAAGCAATGTCTGAAGCAGTTACAATATTTTCCCACAATCGTTTTGGAAAATCAAACGGGCAAAATTTGCCAATTAGTTTTTTATTATTTTCTTCTTTAATTTCTTTTAATTGTTCGATGGCTTCCTCAAAAGATACCTCATCTAGCCAATTGACTAACAATGCGAAACAATATTTTTTGTCAAATAATTCTCTGGCACCCCAAGAAGAAAGTCTTAAAATTCCAGGACCTGAAAGTCCCCAATGTGTAATTAAAAGTGGCCCTGATGACGCTAATTTTGAGTTTTTTATTTTAATGCTGGCTTGCGCCGAAAGTCCCATTAAATCTTTTATTCTTTTATCAGTAATATTAAAAGTAAATAAGGAAGGAACGGGTTCGACGATTTGATGTCCCAATTGATGCATCATTTCCCAAATTTTAGGATTGCTTCCTGTAGCGACTACAATTTTATCAGCAACAAAAACATCGTGTTGGGTTTCCATTTTCCATTGTTCGTCCTTATTGAAATATAAAGATTGTACACTTTGTGAGGTAAATACTTTGATACCCAATTTCTTTACGTCTTTTTCGAAACAGTCAATTATCGTTTGAGAATCATCCGTAATAGGGAACATTCTTCCGTCTTCTTCAATTTTTAATTCGATACCTCTTTTTTCGAACCAATCAATTGTATCGCCAGAACAAAATTGCGAAAAAGGCCCTTTTAGTTCTCTTTCGCCACGAGGATAAAACTTGACTAAATCGTTAGGAACAAAACACGCGTGTGTAACATTGCAACGCCCACCACCAGAAATTTTAACCTTAGTTAGGCATTCTTTTCCTCTTTCGAGAATGGCTACACTAAGTTGCGGATTTTTCTCTGCAATATTTATTGCTGCGAAGAAACCGGCTGCGCCACCGCCTATGATTATGATGTTGTATGATTGCATGTGAAATTTTGCTTTATTTTCCTCAAAATGAGGGATGAATTGTTACTGGTTAATATTTGATTATAAAAGATCTAACAGGTTTCTAAAACCTGTTAGGTCTGAAATTATTTTTTAAATTGGCTAATTGCCATAACTTTTTTACCGTTATAATTTCTTCCGTATTTGAGTGCTTACTTAGTGCACTGAAAATGAGAAAAATATATTTTTTCATTCGGATAAAACTTAAAACGAGGTTAAAAGTAGCACTTTTTTGAAAAAATATAACTATTTTCACGGTCTAAAATAAAAATGAAAAAATGAAAAACAATAAACTATTCCTATTAATCATCATTTCCTTGGTTATTGGTATTGCCTTAGGAGGTTTGGTACATTACCAGTTTCCTGAAGCTATTGATACATTCTCGAAAAATATAAAATTACTAGGAACTATTTTCATTCGATTGGTTCAAATGATTATTGCACCCTTAGTGTTTTCTACTTTAGTGGTTGGAATTGCCAAAATGGGCGACATGAAAATGGTTGGACGTGTAGGCGGAAAAGCCATGGCTTGGTTTATTTCTGCTTCCCTAATTTCCTTGTTGTTAGGAATGGTTTTAGTGAATTTTTTCGAACCTGGAAAAGGAACAACAATTAAATTAGATGACACGTCAAGTGCATCCGAATTGTTAGAAAACTCCAAAGGATTTTCATTAGAAGAATTTGTAAAACATGTTATCCCAAAAAGTTTATTTGAAGCATTAGCCACCAACGAAATTTTACAAATTGTAATTTTTTCAATCTTATTTGGTGTGGCTTTGGCAGCATTTAGCAAAAAAGAAGCCAAACCGATAATTAAATTATTAGATTCTGTTTCGCATGTAATTTTAAAAATGGTTACTTTTATTATGTGGACGGCTCCGTTAGGCGTTTTAGGCACTGTGGCAAGTGCTATTGCCAAACACGGTTTTGAAGTATTTACGCTTTACGCAAAATATTTAGGGGCGTTTTTTGTAGGAATTCTATTACTTTGGTTAATACTTTTAACTGTTGGTTATATCATTTTAGGAAAACGATTATTTGTTTTGTTGCAACGCATTAAAAGTCCGTTATTAATTGCTTTTTCTACTACAAGTTCTGAAGCTGTTTTTCCAAAAATGGTAGAGGAATTAGAACGTTTTGGGTGCCAACCAAAAATTGTATCGTTCACTTTGCCTCTTGGTTATTCTTTTAACCTTGACGGAAGTATGATGTACATGACTTTTGCCAGTATTTTTATCGCGCAAGTTTATGGTATAGAAATGAGTTTACCAGAACAACTTACCATGCTTTTAGTGTTGATGTTAACTAGTAAAGGCGTTGCCGGTGTGCCAAGAGCTTCATTAATTGTAGTAGTTGCAACTTGTGCAATGTTCGGCATTCCGCCTGAAGGAATTGCTTTGATTTTGCCAATTGACCATTTTTGCGATATGGCCAGAAGTATGACCAATGTTTTAGGAAACGCGCTTTCTACAGCAGCTATTGACAAATGGGAATCTAAACACGAAGCAGCACAAGAAATTGGAATTAAGTAATGATTCTCGCTAAAAAATAAAATAAAGCTCCATGAAATTTATCTTAGAATTATTTAAAAATATTACTTCAAACCTATTAATACAAGCTCAAGAAATTGACAATGAATTTAAATGGACCCAACTTTTTAATCCCGAATTTTACATTAACTTAGAATTAGGTGGTGTTCCTATCGGAATTTATATGGTTTTATTTATTGTATTTGCCGAAACCGGTTTGTTTGTAGGGTTTTTTCTTCCTGGTGATAGTTTGCTGTTTTTATCTGGAATTTATTGTGAATCTTTGGCACATCCTTTAACTTTTTTACCTCAAGGTTATTCGCCTGTTTTTGTGGTTGCGACATTAATTGCACTTTCTGGAATAATTGGTAATATTTTTGGCTATTGGTTTGGGTCTGTTTACGGGAAAAATTTATATCAAAAAAAGGATGGTTTTTTCTTTAAGAGAAAATACCTAGATCACTCCGAAAGTTTCTTTCAAAAGCATGGCGGAGTTGCCATAGTTTTTGCACGATTTTTACCCATTGTAAGAACTTTTGTACCTATTATTGCTGGTATTGTGCACATGAAAAAAAGCAAATTCATGTTGTATAATATTATAAGTTCTATTTTATGGTCGTTTATTTTGGTGTATGCAGGACATTATTTATACGGCTTATTTTTAGAAAAATTTGATATTGATTTAAAACATCATATCGAAAAAATCATATTTATATTAGTGGCTTTAACTACATTTCCTTTAGTAATGAAAGCCATTAAAGCAAGAAAATTAGGGAAAGTAGATGGGTCTGGTGATGAGTAAATAAGGCTAATTTTATAGAAAATAAAGTATGCAACTGAGCTATTGGGAAATAAAAAATTGGTTCTCCAACGTGGATTTCACCATAGTAGGTAGCGGCATTGTAGGTTTGCACACGGCTATTAGGTTGAGAGAGCGGTTTCCAAAAGCCAAAATTTTAGTTTTAGAAAAAGGCATTTTGCCACAAGGCGCCAGTACCAAAAACGCTGGTTTTGCTTGTTTTGGAAGTGTTTCCGAAATTCTTGACGATTTAAAAACACACACCGAAGAAGAGGTCATCCAATTGATTCAAAAAAGATATGCTGGTTTGCAACTGCTTCGTAAAAACCTAGGTGATGCCGCCATAGCTTACCAACCTTTAGGCGGTTACGAATTGTTTCTGAAAGAAGACGAAGCGTTTTATAGCGATTGTATATCCAAAATTCCTTTTATTAACGATGTCGTTCGACCCTTATTCAAATCGGATGTATATACCAAAGTAAACGATAGTTTTAAATTTAAAAACACTTTTGAACATTTGATTTTTAACTCTTTTGAAGGTCAAATTGACACCGGAAATATGATTCAAGCTTTACTAAAAAAAGCAGTATTACACGATATTTTAATTCTAAACAATCAAAACGTTTCTGATTATCAAGAAACAAATGATAGCGTAGCAGTTGTAACCAACGAAGTTACTTTTAAAACCAAAAAACTAATTTTTACAACAAATGGTTTTGCTTCCGAATTAACTAAAAACGAAGTCAAACCCGCAAGAGCGCAAGTTTTAATTACCAAACCAATTGAAAATTTACACATCAAAGGCACTTTTCATTTAGACCAAGGGTATTATTATTTCAGAAATATAAATAATAGAGTGCTTTTTGGCGGTGGCAGAAACTTAGATTTTGAAGTGGAAACCACTACTTCATTAGCAACTACGGAAAAAATTCAAAATCGCTTGCAAGATTTACTAAAAAATGTAATTTTGCCTGATACCTCTTTTGAAATTGAACACAGTTGGAGTGGCATTATGGGTATTGGAAATTCTAAAAATCCAATTGTACAACAACTAAGCAACCATGTATATTGCGGCGTTAGAATGGGCGGAATGGGGGTTGCAATAGGAAGTTTAATTGGTAAAGAAGTAGCAGATTTAATATAAAAATGGCAGCAATAAAAACAAAAAATACTGGAAAAAAAGGATTTTTCGGACAAATAATGCGTTTCTTTTGGAAGCTAATTATTTGGTTCAATATAATTAGTTTGTTTTTTGTTGTGCTTTATAAATTTGTACCCGTGCCTTATACGCCTCTTATGGTAATCAGGTATTTTGAAAATAAATCTGCAGGAAAAGATATCGAAACCAAGCACCATTGGGTACCGTTAGATAATATTTCTAAAAACCTACAAAAAGCAGTTATTGCCAGTGAAGATGGTAGATTTTTTGAACATTATGGATTGGATTTTTCTGCGATGCAAAAAGCGGCTGTAGGAAATTTTAAAGGTAAAAAACTAAAAGGCGGAAGTACCATTACACAACAAACCGCAAAAAATGTATTTCTTTGGCAAGGAAGAAGTTATTTCCGAAAAGCATTAGAAGCTTATTATACAGTATTAATTGAATTAATTTGGGGCAAAGAACGCATACTTGAAGTGTACCTAAACAGTATTGAAATGGGCGATGGCATTTATGGTGCCCAAGCCGCCACGCAACATTGGTACAAAAAAGATTGCAAAAGTTTAACCCGTATGCAAGCCGCCGGAATAGCCGCAATTTTGCCAAACCCAAGAAGATTTAGTCCAAATGGTTCTGCATACATCAGCAGAAAACAAAGTAGGATAGCCCGCTATATTTTAATGACAAAATTAAAGTATTAATAAACAAGTAAAATGAAAACTGTCTTAATAACTGGTGCTGGTGGAGGAATTGGCAAACAAACTGCTTTGTATTTTGCCAAAAATAACTGGACCGTTATTGCTACGTTACTACATAGTTCTGAAGGTAATGATTTTAAAGATTATCCTCACATTTTTAGTTACGAAATGGATGTTACGTCGACGGGGAGTATTGCATCGGCTAGTAAAATTATTTTAGAAAATCATCCAAAAATTGATACGGTAATTAATAATGCCGGGATGGGCTACAGAAGTTTCGTAGAACTATCAGAAGACAAAAAAATTGATGATATTGTAAATTTAAATTGGCTTGGCGTTGTAAAAGTTTGCAGGGCATTTATCCCAACTTTCAGACAACAAAAATATGGACAATTTATAAATATTACTTCAGTTGCTGGATTGGTAAATTTGCCGCTAGGCAACTTTTATCATGCAACCAAACAAGCAGTAGAAAGTTTTTCTGAATGTATGGCTTTTGAACTGGTAGATTTTAATGTTAGTGTAGCTACTGTACAATTTGGAAATGCGCCCACTTCTTTTCAAAAAAATGTAACAAAATGCGCTAAATCAGAAATTTTATCTTACAATAAATTAATGGATAAAATTTCGAAATTACTTTTAGATAAATCAGGAAAAAACCAAGATTTACCTCAGCAAATTGTTGAAAAATTATTTAAAATTGCCGAAAACCCAAATACAAATTTTAGAAGATACACGATTGGTTTTGACGCCAATATTATGCGAATTTTAAGACGAATTTTGGGTTATAAAATATTCAATTACATCATCAGAAAATTTACTTTGAGTAAATAAAAAGAGGGTGTTCAAAAGCACTAATCTTGTCATTCCGAATTTATTTCGGAAACTATAAATATTTGCAAATTAATTTTTTAGAGAAACTGAAACGAGTTCAGTTTGACAAAATCAAGTTTTTAGAACACCTTCTTTATTGATAGCTTTTAATTACAAGTTAAAATTTACACCCAAAACTATATTTCTACCCATATTATCAATTCCATCCGATTTTAAGCGAGACAAATGGGCTACATATTGTTTATTTAATAAATTGGTAGCTGTAAGAAATAAATTAAATGTGGCTTTATTCAACTGAATATCGGTTCCAATTCCTGAAGAAAGTAATAAATAATCGTTTGTTTTGGTTTCAAAATTTCCAATCTTATTTTGATTAAAAGTGTAATTCGCTTGTAAGAAAACAAAACTATTTTTGATGTTTTTAGACACATCAAAATTCGCTCTAAAATTATTTTTCCATTGATTGGCAGGAATTAAAGGTAAACTCAAATTGTTTTCTAATTTGCCAATAACCATTTCGTAGCTACTTGTCATGTGCAACCAATCGATTTCATGTAAATGCAAATGAATTCCGGTTTCTCCACCATATAAAACAGCATTATTTTGTAAATAATCATACACAAAATTAGTATCGATGGCGTTCCCGTTTGGCGATATAAAAATATAATTATTGATGTTGTTATAAAATCCGTTTACAAAAAAATCAAAATGTTCCGTGTTATAATCTACATTTAAATCGACTTGAAAATTTTGTTCAGTTTTTAAATTTGAATTACCAATTTCGTATCTATTACTTCCTTCGTGTACGCCGTTTGAAGATAGTTCGGATAAATTTGGTGCTCTAAAACCAGATGCGAAATTTATTCGTGAAGTAATTTTATCGGTAACATCTGTTTTAAACCCTAAAGAGGCATTGACGCTTTCATAATTCTTATCTAATTCTTGAAAAGCGCCTTCTGTTCCATTTTCTCCAAATGCTTTAGTAGTTACATTTCTAAAATCGTATCGCAGGCCAAACTGGATAATATTTTTATTGAATTTATATTGGGAAGTTCCAAAGAAACCAATGTCGTCAATTTTCGCATCCGGTATTAATTTTTCTTCTCCAAAATTTCTATTTTCTTGGTTCATTCCTTGAAAACCAATAATCGTTTCAAATTTTCCAAAATCAGGTAAATAATAACGTACATTATAATTAAATGTTTTCAATTTCATAAAAAGTGCCGTTTCGTTTTGACTTTCCAATTCTTTTCTATCATTAAACACGTAACCAGCGGTGGCTTCTAGTTTTGAATTTTTAAAATATAATTTCTGGCTAAAACTCAACAAATGATTTTTGATTTTCTGACTTGGAAATAAGGGCGATCTAAATCCAATATTTTCTAAATTTTCTTCTGGTAAACCCAAATTTAAATCGTTAAAATTGTACCTAAAATCAGCTGTATAGCGAGATGTTACGTAAGATGTGCCTAATTTAAAGTCATTTTCAATAAATCGTGTATTCAGAACCCTTTCACCATTTGGTAGTTTATAATCGGCATGAGAAGCATAATTATTTTGTACTAAAAACTTGAATTTATCAACAGAATTTTTAAAGGTTACCGAAGTATTTATACCTTGCGTATTACTATTTACAACCTGATTTACAGCTAATTCTGTTTTATTATTGGCGGCATACTTTTCTGGATTAAAATACAAAACACCACCCATCGCATCTGAACCATATAATAAAGATGCAGGTCCTTTTATTATTTCCACACTTTCTTGTCCGTTTGCATTTAAACCTAAACCGTGTTCTTCACCAAATTGTTGGTTTTCTAGTCGGATACCTTGTGCGTATGTCAAAACTCGGTTTCCGCTCAATCCTCGAATAACAGGTTTACCGATAGAAACCCCAGTTGAAATAACATTGACACCCGGATTGGTAGCTAAAGCATCTGAAAGATTTATGGCACCTTCGTTTTGAATTTGTTTTAAATTAATGTGATCAATTTTTACCACATTTTCATTTTGTGTTTTATTGAAAAGAGAAGAAACTAAAATTTCATCGATATGATGATCTTCCTCTTCTAAAATAATATCTAGAATTTTTTGTTCTTGATTTCTAATTGAAATTTGTAAGGATTTAATTTCGAATTTATCTTTTTTGAAAATTAAAGTTCTTTTTCCGATAGGTAAATTTTTAATTTCAAATTGTCCGTTTTCATTGGATTTTGTTTGAATTGTAGCATCTAAAATTGAAATTTCAACATTAGAAATAGGTTCGTTATTTTGGTTTTTAATTGTTCCTGAAATAGCATTTTGAGCAAAGCCCAGAGAGATAAAGCCCATCAAAAAGATGAGAAAAATATATTTTTGCATGTGTATAAGTTTAAAATTTATTGATTAAAATTGTAGCATTATTTGCCACAGATTAAAATGATTAAAACGATTTTAAATCTGTAATAATACATGAAATCAGTGGCTGAAATTTACTTTAATAAAACTTATACTAAAGGTGGACCTCGATAGGAAAAATATAAAAATTCATTTTCTTTTACAAAGGACTCGTAAATAGAAGAATAATGAAATGTATGATTGGGATTTTTAAAATCAATTATAAAAACAGCTTCTGCTAAAAAGGCAGCAAATTCATAATCACAAACCGGACAATCTTCATGACTATCATGTGAAAAATGCATTTTAGAAGTGTTTTCTTGAGTCACCTCATCATGAAAATGATGGGCTTCATCTATAAAAATATGTAACGACTGGTAGCATATGGCAAAAAGTAGCGCCAATGCCATCAATACGTTATATTTTACATATTTTTTTTGCATTATACCAATTTATTAGCCACTAAATATTCGGCTATTTGTACGGTATTTGTGGCAGCACCTTTACGTAAATTATCGGCAACAATCCACATGTTTAATGTGTTTGGTTGGCTTTCATCTCTTCGGATGCGTCCTACAAAAACATCATCTTTACCTTCTGCGTAAAACGGCATAGGGTAAGTAAATGTATCTAAATTATCTTGAACTGTAATTCCTGGTGTATGGTGTAAAAGTGATCGCACTTCATTGATATCAAAATCGCTATGGAATTCTACGTTTACCGCTTCACTATGTCCACCAACAACTGGAATTCTTACTGCAGTTGCCGTAATGCCAATGGTTTTGTCGTTTAATATTTTTTGCGTTTCCCGAACCAATTTCATTTCTTCTTTGGTGTAATCATTGGTTTCAAAAACATCACATTGTGGAATCGCATTTTTATGAATTTGGTATTTATAAGCCATTTCGCCCTTAACACCGGCATATTCGTTTTCTAATTGTTGCACGCCTTTTACGCCTGTTCCCGTAATAGATTGATAGGTAGAAACAATAATTCGTTTAATTTTATATTTTTTGTGCAATGGCGCTAAAGCCATTACTAATTGGATTGTAGAACAATTTGCGTTTGGAATAATTTTGTCGGATGCAGTTAAAATATCCGCATTAATTTCTGGAACAACCAATTTCTTAGTTTCATCCATTCTCCATGCTGAAGAATTATCAATTACTGTTGTGCCAGCAGCTGCAAATTTTGGGGCCCAAGTTAGCGAAGTTTCTCCACCAGCAGAAAACAAGGCTATATCTGCTTTCATTTCAACAGCGGTTTGTAAACCCACAACTTTATATGTTTTCCCGTTAAACTCAATTTCTTTTCCGACAGATTTTTCTGAAGCAACAGGAATTAATTCTGTAACTGGAAAATTTCTTTCTTTTAAAATTTGAAGCATTACTTCTCCCACCATTCCAGTGGCTCCGACAACGGCTACTTTCATTTCTTTATATTTATTTTTTTAGCATTGCAAAAGTATAAAACTTATTGCTAATAATTTTCATCTAAAAAGGTAATAATTATAAAAAAAACTGCCCGTAAGCAGTTTTTGAAAATTTTATTTTACCAAAGAATCTAACAAAGTTACCAATTCAGGTGACGAAGGTCTTGGTGCATCAGCGTTTACAATTTTCCCTTCCGGACTAATTAATATAAATCTTGGAATTCCGTCTATTTTATAACCTTTTACAAAATCTGATTTCCAATCTTTATCTGCTAATAATTGAATACCACCTAAGTTTTTTTCTGTAACAAATTTGCTCCATTTGTCATGGTTTTTTTGCTCGTCTATTGAAATACTTACAAATTCGATGTTTTTCCCGTGATAGGCAACTTCTGTTTTTTGTAAAAAAGGAATTTCTTGACGACATGGTCCGCACCAAGTTGCCCAAACATCTACATATACATATTTCCCTTTTAAATCTTCTAAAGAAGTAACACCACCTTTATGGTTTTCATACTTAAATGTTGGTGAAGCCGTTCCGTTTAATTTTTTTAATTCAAAAGCACCAGATAAATATTGAATCATACCTTTCATGCCATTTTCAACATCTCCTTTATATTTAGTTACAAAACCAGCATCTAAACCTTGAGGCATTGCAGCAAAAATAGTTTCTTTGTATTTGGCTACTTCCGCAGTTAATGTTTCTAAGTTTTCCGCTTTCATCAATGGTTCAATAGCAGATTGATCTTGTTGTTTTAGCATTTCAGCGGCTAAAAACATGTTTTCCTTTGCTCCTTTTCCTTTAAAAGAAATGGTATTATCAAAATCTTTATAGTCTAAAGTTACTTCTAAATCTGAAGTGTTTGTTAGATACAAATCGCCATATTGATCAGCAACTTCAAGTTTAAACATGCCGTCTGTAACATTAAAAGTTGCCTTAAAATCGCCTTTTTTATCCGCCACAATCATTTGATTAAAACCTCTTGATTTTATATAAATGGTATCTGATGGTTTATTTGCAATTTTTGCTGAAAATTTAACTTGAGCACTTGCTGTTAAAGAAAAAACACCTGCTACAACGCCTAATAAAAATGTTTTGTGGTTTGTCATTTTGAGAAATTTAATTTATAATGTGTAAATATAACAGAATTAAAAAAATAAATTACAAAAAAATTGTTAAGATTATTAATTGTTAAACTAAAATAAAATTTAAAATTATTATACTTTTGCAAAAAACAAATAATAATGTATAGAAGTCATAATTGTGGTGAACTTAACGCCAAACATATAAATCAGGAAGTTACGTTAGCGGGTTGGGTTCAAAAAACGCGTGATAAAGGTTTTATGATTTGGATTGATTTGCGAGACCGATATGGAATTACGCAATTAATTTTAGACGAAACCAGAACGGACAAAGCCATTTTTGATGCCGCAAAATCTTTAGGTCGCGAATTTGTGGTTCAAGTAAAAGGAACCGTAATTGAACGTGAATCTAAAAATAAAAATATGCCAACGGGTGACATTGAAATTTTAGTTTCTGAATTGAGCATTTTAAACGACTCGTTAACTCCGCCATTCACCATTGAAGATGAAACAGACGGTGGTGAAGATATCCGAATGAAATACCGTTATTTAGATATTCGTAGAAATCCAGTTAAAAATAGTTTGGTATTCCGACATAAAGTAGCACAAGAAGTAAGAAATTTTTTGTCTAATCAAGGATTTTGTGAAGTAGAAACACCTTATTTAATCAAATCTACTCCAGAAGGCGCGCGAGATTTTGTAGTGCCAAGTAGAATGAACGAAGGACAATTTTATGCACTGCCACAATCGCCACAAACATTTAAGCAATTGTTGATGGTGGGCGGAATGGATAAGTATTTCCAAATTGTGAAATGTTTTCGTGATGAAGACTTACGCGCAGACAGACAACCAGAATTTACACAAATTGACTGCGAAATGGCCTTCGTAGAACAAGAAGATATTTTAAATCAATTTGAAGGATTAACCCGTCATTTACTTAAAGAAGTAAAAGGCGTTGAAATAGATAAATTTCCTCGTATCACATACGATTATGCAATGAAAACTTACGGAAATGACAAACCAGATATTCGTTTTGGAATGGAATTTGGCGAGTTAAATGAAGTAACCAAACATAAAGATTTTCCTGTATTTAACGCTGCAGAGTTTGTAGTTGGTATCGCCGCTCCTAATTGTGCAGCTTACACTAGAAAAGAAATCGACACCTTAATTGATTGGGTAAAACGCCCACAAATTGGTGCAACAGGAATGATTTACTGTAAATATGAATTAGACGGAAGTTTAAAATCATCTGTTGATAAATTTTTTGATCAAGAAGATTTAAAAAAATGGGCAGAAATTACTGGAGCGAAACCTGGCGATATGATTTTTGTTTTATGTGGAAATACCGACAAAACAAGAACACAACTTTCTGCATTGCGAATGGAATTAGCAACTCGTTTAGGTTTAAGAAATCCTGACGAATTTGCGCCACTTTGGGTTTTAGATTTTCCTTTATTAGAATGGGATGAAGCAAGCGAAAGATATCATGCGATGCACCATCCATTTACTTCTCCAAAACCAGAAGACATGCATTTAATTACTTCCGAACCAGGAAAAATCAGAGCCAATGCCTACGATATGGTTTTAAACGGAAATGAAATTGGCGGCGGATCCATTCGTATTCACGATAGAAATTTACAAGAACGAATGTTTGAATTATTAGGATTTACAAAAGAAGAAGCCGAAAACCAATTTGGATTTCTATTAAATGCCTTTCAATATGGCGCACCACCACACGGCGGCTTGGCTTTTGGATTAGACCGATTGGTAGCCATACTTGGCGGTCAAGAAACTATTAGAGATTTTATTGCCTTCCCGAAAAATAATTCTGGAAGAGATGTAATGATTGACGCGCCATCTAAAATTGATGATAAACAACTGGAAGAGTTGAACATAAAAATAAATATTTCAAAATAAAAACACAATTTTCTTGCTTGTGTTAAATTAATTTATATATTTGCTCATTATTAATAATTAAATACGCATATAATGCAAACAGGAACAGTAAAATTCTTCAATGAAACCAAAGGTTTTGGTTTCATCACTAACGAAGATACAGGTAAGGACATTTTTGTTCACGCTACAGGAATCAATGTTGAAAACTTAAACGAGGGAGACCGCGTTAGTTATGAAGAAGAAGAAGGAAGAAAAGGAATTGTAGCAACTAAAGTTGTAATATTAAACGATTAATTTATTACCGTCTGAAAACGCTCCCGATAACGGAGCGTTTTTTTTGTGCTTTACTTTTTATTTAGAATCATTATAAATACATTCTTTTTCATAAAATCGCCATTCTTAATGTAGTTTAAATTTTGATAATACCGCAATACAAATTAATTTTGTGGCTATTTTAAAAACAACATTAAAATGCATAATTCTCAAATTGATTTTATACCTATTTTGATGCAAGTACTTCTTGCGGTTGGATTTGTTGCTTTAACAATTTTCGGCTCTAGCCTTTTAGGTCCTAAAAGATCCTCTGTCAATAAAGATAAGAGTTTCGAATGCGGAATTGAATCTGTTGGAAACGCACGAATTCCTTTTTCTGTCAAATATTTCCTAGTAGCTATTTTGTTTGTTCTTTTTGATGTGGAAGTAATTTTCATGTATCCTTGGGCCGTAAATTTTAAAGAAATGGGCGTAGAAGGATTAATTAAGATGAGTATTTTCATGATTTTATTATTAATCGGTTTCTTCTATGTTATTAAGAAGAAAGCATTAGTTTGGGAATAACAAAACAATTTTAAATTTTAAATGACAAATATATTTCATTCAAAATTTTTCATACAAAATTCAAAATAATATGAGTAAGAATATAAATATGGTTGATGCGCCTGAAGGGCATGCAGGCGAAGGATTCTTTGCTACGAAACTAGACCAAGTTGTTGGTTTAGCTCGTGCCAATTCATTATGGCCATTACCATTTGCTACTTCATGTTGTGGTATCGAGTTTATGGCTACAATGGCATCGCATTATGATTTGGCTCGTTTTGGATCAGAACGTGTAAGTTTTTCTCCTCGTCAGGCCGATATGCTTCTTGTAATGGGAACTATTTCAAAAAAAATGGCTCCGATTTTGCGTCAAGTTTATGAACAAATGTCAGAGCCTCGCTGGGTAATTGCCGTTGGAGCTTGTGCTTCATCAGGTGGTATTTTTGACACCTATTCTGTTTTACAAGGTATTGATAAAGTAATTCCTGTAGATGTTTATGTGCCAGGTTGCCCGCCACGACCTGAACAAATAGTAGACGGCGTAATGCAATTACAAGAATTAGTAAAAAGTGAATCTCAAAGAAGAAGACATTCTGAAGAATATAAAGAATTGTTAGCTTCCTATAATATAAAATAATAATGGCTTTAGAATCAGTAGACATACAAAGCAAATTGCAAGAAACTTTTGGAGACAACGTAAAGTATTTTAGAACAGAATACGACATGTTTGTTCTAGAAGCTGATGAAGATGTAGTGTACAACGTTATAAAATTTTTAAAAGAAGAACCTGCATTAAACTTTAGTTTCTTAACTGATTTATGCGGTGTTCATTATCCAGATAGTGAAGAAAATGAGCAATTTTGTGTTGTTTACCATTTACATAATTGGTACGAAAATAAAAGAATACGAGTAAAAACTTTCTTAAACGGAACAAAACCTGAAGTGAAATCAATCACTTCCTTATTTAATTGTGCCAACTGGATGGAACGTGAAACATTCGATTTTTACGGAATTATTTTTCACGGACACCCGAATTTAGTACGAATTTTAAATATGGACGAAATGACTTCTTTTCCAATGAGAAAAGAATTTCCAATGGAAGATTCAGGAAGAACAGATAAAGACGACCGTTTCTTCGGTAGAACCATTAATAATTCAACAATTTAAGATGGGAACAGTAGCATTACCTGCAGATCACAGATATTATAAATACATTGAGGAGCGTCACAACGAAGACGGAAGCGAATTAGCTATCTTAAACTTAGGACCAACTCACCCTGCCACTCACGGAATTTTTCAAAACATCTTACTTATGGATGGTGAACGAATTTTAGACGCAGAACCAACTATAGGATATATTCACAGGGCTTTTGAAAAAATAGCCGAAAATCGTCCGTTTTATCAAATTACACCCCTTACAGATCGAATGAATTATTGTTCATCGCCAATAAACAATATGGCTTGGTGGTTGACTTTAGAAAAATTATTGAATATCGAAGTTCCAAAACGCGCACAATATTTGCGTGTGATTGTAATGGAATTAGCGCGTATAACAGACCACTTAATTTGTAATTCAATTTTAGGAGTAGATACTGGTGCCTACACAGGTTTTTTATACGTATTTCAATTCCGCGAAAAAGTTTATGAAATTTACGAAGAAATTTGTGGCGCTCGTTTAACCACAAATATGGGAAGAATTGGTGGTTTTGAAAGAGATTGGTCGCCAAAAGCATTTGAATTATTAGATACATTTTTAAAAGACTTTCCAGTAGCTTGGAAAGAATTTGAAGATTTATTTACAAGAAATAGAATTTTTATTGACAGAACGGTTAACGTAGGTGCAATCACTCCAGAAATGGCAATGGATTACGGATTTACAGGTCCAAATTTAAGAGCCGCTGGTGTAGATTATGATGTTCGTGTCGCACAGCCATATTCTTCCTATGAAGATTTCGAATTTAACATTCCTGTTGGAAAATCAGGAGATACTTACGACAGATTTTGTGTGAGAAACGCGGAAGTATGGGAAAGTTTAAGCATTATTCGTCAGGCATTAGAAAAAATGCCAGAAGGAAATGTATTTCATGCTGACGTTCCAGATTATTATCTTCCACCAAAAGAAGACGTGTACCATAATATGGAAGCTTTAATTTATCACTTTAAAATTGTAATGGGAGAAATTCCTGTGCCAGTTGCCGAAGTATACCAACCTGTAGAAGGCGGTAATGGTGAGTTAGGATTTTATTTAATTACAGACGGAAGTAGAACACCATATAGATTGCATTTCAGAAGACCAAGTTTCATCTATTATCAAGCTTATCCGGAAATGATTAAAGGAGCAATGTTATCAGATGCTATTGTAATTTTATCAAGTTTAAATGTAATTGCTGGAGAATTAGACGCATAATAAATTATAATTGATGAATTTTAAATTATAAAATTCAAAATAAAAAAAATGGAAATATCAAATATTAAACAAGAGATACACATAACTGAAGCGTTAATGACTCGAATTAACGAATTAATTAGTCATTATCCTGCAGATAAAAAAAAATCGGCATTGCTTCCAGTTTTACATGAAGTACAAGATGCTCATGACAATTGGTTAAGTGTAGAATTGCAACAAAAAGTAGCTGAAATTTTGGATATTCTTCCAATTGAAGTGTATGAAGTAGTGACTTTCTATACGATGTTTAACACAAAACCAATAGCTAAATACATGTTCGAATTTTGTAGAACATCATGTTGTGTTACTCGTGGCGTAGAAGATTTAATGGATTACGCCTGTTCTAAATTGGGCGTGAAAGAAGGAGAAATTACTTCAGACGGATTGTTTCAAGTAGTTGGTGTAGAATGTTTAGGTGCTTGTGGATATGCTCCCATGTTGCAATTAGGCGATTTTTATCACGAAAAATTATCAAAGGAATCCTTTGATACATTAATTGAAGATTGCAAAGCAGAAAAAATAACTTTACACGATAAATAATATCATGGGAAAGAAAATATTATTAGACAAAATTAATATTCCAGGCATAAAAACCTATGAAGTATACCGCGAAAATGGCGGTTACAAATCAGTGGAAAAAGCATTGACCATGCAACCAGACGACATTACTGAAGAAGTAAAAGCTTCAGGACTTCGTGGTCGTGGTGGTGCCGGATTTCCAATGGGAATGAAATGGAGTTTTATCGATAAAAAATCAGGAAAACCGCGTCATTTAGTTTGCAATGCAGACGAATCTGAACCAGGTACTTTCAAAGACCGTTATTTAATGGAACACATTCCTCACCTATTAATTGAAGGGATGATTACTTCAAGTTTCGCACTTGGCGCTAATCTTTCTTACATATATATTAGAGGGGAATATATGTGGATTTACAAAATTTTAGAAAAAGCAATCAAAGAAGCTTATGCTGCTGGTTGGTTAGGTAAAAACATAAAAGGTTCTGGATACGATTTAGAGTTATATGTTCACGTTGGTGCAGGAGCTTACATTTGTGGAGAAGAAACTGCATTAATAGAATCTTTAGAAGGAAAAAGAGGAAATCCTCGTATCAAACCACCATTTCCTGCAATTTCAGGATTATGGGCCAACCCAACTGTGGTAAATAATGTAGAATCAATTGCAGCTGTGCCTTGGATTGTAATGAATTCTGGTGCAGAATATGCAAAAATTGGTTTAGAACGTTCTACAGGTACCAAATTAATTTCTGCTTCTGGACATATTAAAAATCCAGGTGTTTACGAAATTGAAATGGGAATTACAGTAGAAGAATTTATGAATTCTGATGAATACTGTGGTGGTATGATTGACGACAGACCTTTAAAAGCATTAGTGCCTGGAGGTTCATCTGTGCCAATTTTACCAGCACATTTAATATACAAAACTGCGGCTGGAACAGACCGATTAATGACTTACGAATCTTTATCAGATGGAGGTTTCGCAACAGGTTCCATGTTAGGTTCTGGTGGTTTTATTGTTTATAATGATACCACTTGTATCGTAAGAAATACTTGGAATTTCTCCCGTTTCTATCATCATGAAAGTTGCGGACAATGTACGCCTTGCCGAGAAGGAACTGGTTGGTTAGAAAAAATATTATGGAGAATTGAAAATGGTCAAGGTCGTGAGGAAGACATCGACTTACTATGGAACATTCAATCTAAAATTGAAGGGAATACCATTTGCCCATTAGGCGATGCGGCATCTTGGCCAGTAGCAGCAGCTATTCGCCACTTCAGAGAAGAATTTGAATACCATGTAAGATTTCCAGAAAAAATTAAAAATAGAAACCATTTTGTGAATGAGCCTTTTTCGAAAGTGCAACATTTAGTAAGCAAACAAACTGTTTAATAAAAAATTCAAAAATGATTCCGCTAGGAATCAAACATTAAAAAAATGAAAGTAACCATAGACGGACAAAGCGTTGAAGTAGAACCAGGAACAACTATCCTGCAAGCTGCGCGTATGATTGGAGGCGATTTAGTGCCCCCAGCCATGTGTTATTATTCTAAATTAAAAGGAAGCGGTGGAAAATGTCGTTGCTGTTTAGTAGAAGTAGCAAAAGGTAGCGAAGCAGATCCAAGACCCATGCCGAAATTAATGGCGTCATGCGTAACAGGATGTATGGATGGTATGGAAGTGAATAGTAAAAATTCAGATAGAGTTACAGAAGCAAGAAAATCTGTAACCGAATTTTTATTAATCAACCACCCGTTGGATTGCCCAGTTTGCGACCAAGCTGGTGAATGTGAATTACAAAATTTAAGTTTCGAACACGGAAAATCAGAAACACGTTTCATAGAAGAAAAAAGAACTTTTGAACCAGAAAACATTGGTGATAAAATTCAATTACACATGAACCGTTGTATTTTATGTCAACGTTGCACCACTTTAGCAGACCAATTAACAGATAATAGAGTTCATGGTGTTTTAAACCGTGGAGACCATGCGCAAATTTCAACATGTGTATCTGCAGCTATTGACAATGAATTTTCTGGAAATATGATAGATGTTTGCCCAGTTGGCGCTTTAACAGACAAAACCTTCCGTTTTAAAAGCAGGGTTTGGTTTAACAAACCTTTTAATGCGCACAGAGATTGTGACAAATGTTGTGGTAAAACTACAGTTTGGATGTTCGGAAACGAAATTCAAAGAGTAACTGGAAGAAAAGACCAATATGGTGAAGTAGATGAATTTATTTGCAACACCTGTCGTTTCGATAAAAAAGAAGTGTCAGACTGGACAATTGAAGGTCCAAAAGAATTCAATAAAGATTCGGTTATAAACCAAAATAATTATATTCGTCCTTTAGAAAAAGTAATTATTGAAACGGAAGATTTTATTTTAGAAGGTAGAAAACAAGACCAAGTAAGAATCAGTATGTCAGGTGTTCCATTAAAAAATACTCAAAAATAATGGATAGTGCATTTATCATAGAAAAAAGCATTGTAATTGTTGCCGTTTTTGCATTAACCATGTTTATGGCCATGTACTCAACTTGGGCAGAACGTAAAGTTGCCGCATTTTTACAAGATCGTGTAGGACCAAACCGCGCAGGTTGGGGTGGCTTATTACAACCACTAGCTGATGGCGCTAAATTATTTACAAAAGAAGAATTTTTCCCAAACACACCAAATAGATTTTTATTTATTTTAGGACCTGCAATAGCAATGAGTACAGCCTTAATTACAAGTGCTGTTATTCCTTGGGGAGATAAAATTCATATTTTCGGAAGAGATGTTTTACTTCAAGCTACAGATATTGATGTGTCAATATTATATATTTTCGGTGTATTATCAATCGGAGTTTACGGAATTATGATTGGTGCTTGGGCATCTAACAATAAATATTCCTTAATGTCTGCCGTTCGTGCTTCTTCTCAAATGATTTCTTATGAAGTTGCGATGGGACTAGCCATGATTTCCATTTTAATGATGTCGGGTTCTTTATCATTAAAAGACATTACTGTAATGCAAGCCAATGACGGATGGAACATATTTTATCAGCCGTTAGCGTTTTTAATTTTCTTAATTTGTTCGTTTGCAGAAACTAACAGAACACCCTTCGATTTAGCAGAATGTGAATCGGAATTAATTGGTGGCTATCACACAGAATATTCCTCTATGAAAATGGGATTCTATTTATTTGCTGAATATGCAAATATGTTTATTTCATCAACTATTTTAGCTATCGTGTTTTTAGGAGGTTACCATTTTCCAGGAATGGCTTGGGTAAATGAAAATTGGGGTATAAATATTGGTGCATTATTAGGGTTTATGACACTATTTGCAAAAATATGTTTCTTCATCTTTTTCTACATGTGGGTAAGATGGACAATTCCGCGTTTCAGATATGATCAATTGATGCATTTAGGTTGGAAAATATTAATTCCGTTAGCTGTTATCAATATTATTATAACTGGAATTGTAATGGTTTTATTTAATTAAGAAGAAAAATGTCAGTACAACAAATATCATTATCAGGAAGAAAAATGGAAGTTTCCAACAAGGAAATGACATTCTTAGAACGAATTTACGTTTGGACGATTCTGAAAGGATTATGGACCACTATTCAACATTTGTTTAGAAGAAAAGTGACCATAAAATATCCAGAAGAAGTGCGCGAAATGAGTCCAATTGCACGTTTGCAACACATGTTAATGCGCGACGACCAAGGCAGAGAAAGATGCACCGCTTGCGGATTGTGCGCTTTGTCATGTCCTGCAGAAGCCATTACTATGAAAGCTGGAGAAAGAAAAGCAGATGAAAAACATTTGTATAGAGAAGAAAAATATGCGGAAATTTATGAAATAAATATGCTGCGTTGTATTTTTTGTGGTTTATGCGAAGAAGCGTGTCCTAAAGAAGCTATTTACTTAACAACTTCTAAAAAAATTGTGAAATCGGGTTACGAAAGAGAAGAATTTATCTACGGAAAAGACAAATTAGTGATGCCGTTAGACATGGCTATTAAAAACACACAAACTAATACCGTAAATTAATTATGATAGAAATTGTTTTTTATATATTATCTGCTATAACATTAGGAACGGCTTTTTTAACTGTTTTCAGCAAAAACGCCATTCATAGTGCCATTTATTTAGTGGTTTGCTTTTTCTCATTAGCAGGTCATTACTTACTTTTTAATGCGCAATTTTTAGCCATCGTACATATAATTGTATATGCAGGGGCTATTATGGTACTTTTATTATTTACCTTAATGCTTATGAATTTAGACAAAGAAGACGAAACATCGAAACCTTTATTTGCAAAACTTGCAGCCGTTTTTTCAGCTGGAATTTTAGGATTGGTTTTAATTGCAGCACTTCGTAAAGCACAGCCAGAAAATATCGAATATGTAAATTCTGGGGTAGATTATCAATCTATTAAAGTTTTAGGAAATGTATTGTTAAACGAATACCAAGTGCCTTTCGAATTTGCTTCGGTTTTACTTTTAGTATCTATGATTGGTGCCGTTTTAATTTCTAAAAAAGAAGAAAAAATTTAATTATGAACATACTAGAACAAGTTGGTATTGAAAACTACATTACACTTTCAGCTTTGCTGTTTTGTATTGGTGCGTTTGGGCTTTTATACAGAAGAAATGCCATAATCATGTTTATGTCTATTGAAATTATGTTAAATGCAGTCAACTTACTTTTAGTTGCTTTTTCTTCGTATCATGAAGATCCATCAGGGCAAGTTTTTGTATTTTTCACCATGGCGGTTGCTGCAGCTGAAGTAGCTGTAGGATTAGCCATATTAGTTTCGGTATTTAGAAATATTGGAAATATTGACATCGATAATTTAAAAAATCTAAAAGGATAATTCTGAAATGAATACTACTATATTACTCTTATTATTTGCGCCGTTAGTTGGTTTTTTAATCAATACATTTTTCGGCAAATCATTAGGAAAAACAATTTCTGGTGTAATAGGAACAACTGCTATTGTTGTATCTTTCTTATGTACCATTTCATTATTTTCTCAAATTAATACCGACGGAAAAGCCATAACTTTTCATTTAGCGGATTGGTTTTCAATTGGTTCAATCCAAGTAAACTTCTCCTTTTTGTTCGATCAATTATCTGTTTTATGGTTATTGTTCGTAACTGGAATTGGCGCTTTAATTCATTTGTATTCGATTAGTTACATGCATGAAGACGAAAATATGCACAAATTTTTCTCCTATTTAAATTTGTTTGTATTCTTCATGATTACGTTAGTAGCTGGAAGTAACTTATTAATTATGTTTATTGGTTGGGAAGGCGTAGGTTTATGTTCTTATTTACTTATCGGGTTTTGGTATAAAAACCAAGATTATAATGATGCTGCGAAAAAAGCATTTATTATGAACCGTATTGGAGATTTAGGTTTCTTAATTGGAATTTTTATTTTAGGTTTCCATTTTCAGACTTTAGAATTTTTAGAAATAAAAACGTTATTAGGAAAAGATTTAATCACTCCTAGCCTATTATCAATCGCAGCTTTATGTTTATTCATTGGAGCTTGTGGAAAATCAGCACAATTACCTTTAGCCACTTGGTTACCAGACGCAATGGCTGGACCAACACCAGTTTCTGCATTAATTCACGCGGCAACGATGGTAACAGCAGGTATCTTTATGATAACAAGAATGAATTTCTTATTCGATTTAACGCCTGAAATTCAAAACATAATTGCAATTGTTGGTGCTATCACCGCAATTGTAGCTGCATCGATTGGTTTGGTTCAAAACGATATTAAAAAAGTATTAGCTTATTCTACAGTTTCGCAATTGGGTTTAATGTTTTTAGCATTAGGTTTAGGCGCCTATGAAGTAGCGGTTTTCCACGTAATTACACACGCTTTCTTTAAAGCTTGTTTGTTCTTGGGTTCAGGATCTGTAATTCATGCTTTGCACGGAGAACAAGACATGAAAAACATGGGTGGTTTACGAAAAGTAATGCCAATTACTTTCTGGACAATGATGATTTCGACTTTAGCGATTTCGGGTATTTTTCCTTTCTCTGGCTTCTGGTCTAAAGATGAAATTTTAATGACGGCTTTTCACAATAATATCCCTTTATGGATTGTGGGTTCGATTGCTTCTATTATGACTGCATTTTATATGTTTAGATTAATGTATTTAACTTTCTTCAATGACTTTAGAGGAACAGAGGAACAAAAACATCATTTACACGAAAGTCCTGCATTAATAACAATTCCATTAGTAATTTTGGCAACATTGGCTGCCATTGGTGGAGCCATTAGCTTACCAGGAAACAGTTGGTTAAATCATTATTTAGCACCTTTATTCAAAAAACATGAAGCGCATCATTTAGATGGTCAAGCTTATATGTTAATGGCTATTGCAACAGTTGGTGCTTTAGTCGGGATTGGTATTGCTTATTCTAAATATTTAAAGAAAAAAGAAATCCCAGTGGCAGATTCAGAAGCGCAAGGTTTACATAAAGTTTTATCAAATAAATATTATTTAGATGAAATTTATATGGCTATAATAGTAAAACCAATTTATATGATTTCAAGTTTTGCTAAAAAATATGTGGAGAAATTTATTTCAAATGCAGTTATAGGATTAGGTGGTGCCACATATGCACTATCTTTAAAAGGAAAGAAAATTCAAAATGGTAATATTGGTGTGTATTTATTCGCATTTATATTCGGAATGGTTGGGTTTTTAGTTTATGTATTTATAATTCGAGATGTAAAATAATGGATAGTAGTATCGTTTTAATTGTATTATTAGTTGGCGCAATAGTCACCTATTTATCAGGAAACAAGTTTGCCCCTAAAATAGCTTTAATTTCAAGTATTGCTGCATTTGGCGTAACGCTATTAAATTTAAATGCGTACCAAGCTGGTGAAAATTTAGATGTAAATGTACCATGGATATCACAACTTAACATCAATTTTGCATTGCACGTTGATGGTTTATCTTTAGTGATGTTATTATTAACAACGGGATTATTACCATTGATTGTCTTGTCGGGATTTATCACAAAATTTGAAAATTCAAGATCTATTTATGCTTTAATGCTATTTATGGGATTCGCTATGGCAGGTACTTTCCTAGCTTCTGATGGAATTTTATATTACATATTTTGGGAAATTGCATTAATTCCTATTTATTTTATTGCTTTAAATTGGGGTAATGGAGATTTGGAAGAGCGTAAAAAAGCTATTTTAAAATTCTTTATTTACACGTTTGCAGGTTCCTTATTTATGCTTTTGGCTTTCATTTATTTGTATACAAAAGGTGGTAGTTTTGATATCAATAAATTATACGCCTTACAATTAACAACTTCAGAAAAAACATATATTTTTGTTGCTTTCTTTTTAGCGTATGCTATTAAAATTCCTTTGATTCCTTTTCATACTTGGCAAGCTAACACGTATAGTAAAGCGCCTGCTGTTGGCACAATGTTATTGTCTGGGATTATGCTTAAAATGGGATTGTACAGTGTGCTAAGATGGCAATTACCCTTAACAGATGAAGTAGCAAAAGCACATGTTCCTTATATTGTTGCTTTATCAATTGCCGGAATTATTTATGGTGCGATTGTAACATTAAAACAAAAAGACATTAAGAAATTTTTAGCGTATTCCTCTTTATCACACGTGGGTTTAATTGCAGCTGGTTTATATTCTTTAACAATAGAAGGATTTCAAGGTGCGGTTTTACAAATGCTTTCTCACGGTATTGTAATTGTAGGATTATTTTATGTAGTTGAATTAATTTACAGCCGATACAACACTTACGAAATTAAAGAAATGGGCGGCATCAGAATTCAAGATACTTATTTCGCTACTTTGTTTATGATTATCATGTTAGCCTCTGTGGCGTTGCCAACTACATTCAATTTTATTGGAGAATTTAATTTGCTTTACAGTTTATTTAAAGTAAATATTTGGTATGCAGTAGTGGCAGGAACAACAATTATATTAGGCGCGTTTTATATGCTACGCATGTTTCAAAAAGTAATGTTAGGATCTGCACATAAAACATTTCAAAATATAACAAAACAGGAAAGCATTGTATTGGTAATTATAGTTGGGGCAACTATTTTCTTCGGATTATTTCCACAACCAATTATCGATTTAATTACGCCAAGTTTACAATCAATTTTAACTCAAATTAAATAATAAGCATCATAAAATGACTACATTAATTGCTATAATAGGAATCGGAATATTTTGTTTATTAGCAGAAATAATGAATCTAAAAAAGATTATTATTCCTGTATCAATAGTAGCCTTAATGGTATTATTTGGTTTAAACTTAATTGAAGAATTACCAGAAATATCAGGATATGAATCCATGATAATTTCAGATAAATTTGCAAAAGCATTTTCAAGTTTATTTATACTATTAACGGCGTTGCTTATTTTAATGAGTGCCCCGAGTTATAAAAACAGTTCAAAATTATCAGATTTTATTTCAATAAAAGTATTCATGCTTTCTGGAGCTGTGGCAATGGTAAGTTTTAGCAATTTGGCCATGTTTTTCTTAGGCATCGAAGTATTATCTATTGGATTATATGTATTAGCAGGAAGTGACAGATTGAACATAAAAAGTAACGAAGCAGGTATGAAATACTTTTTAATGGGGTCGTTTGCTTCTGGAATTTTATTATTTGGAATTACCATGTTATATGGTGCAACTGGGACTTTTGACATCGGAACATTATACGAAGCATCAATATCTGCAAGTACTGAATTTTGGTTTTATATTGGAGTAATTTTAATAACGATTGGAATGTTATTTAAAGTAGCCGCTACACCTATGCACTTCTGGGCTCCAGACGTATATGAGGGCTCACCTACTCAAGTAACAGCCATCATGAGTACACTGGCAAAAGTGGCAGCTATGGCTTCATTCTTTAAGTTAATTACCATATTAAACAGCCAAATGCTTTACAGTTATACACAAGTGATAGTTGTGGTTGTAATTGCAACTATGTTATTTGGTAACGTAATGGCGCTTCGTCAGAAAAAAATAAAACGCGTTATTGCTTATTCAGGAATTTCTCATACCGGATTTATGTTGTTGAGTTTACTAAACATAAATGCCGCAGAAAACAATTTATTATTTTATGCAACATCTTATGCAATAGCAGGATTAGCAGCCTTTTCGGTAATTCTATTTGTAACTAAAAATGAAGATAACGATTTGATAGAAAACTTTAACGGATTGGGTAAAAAACACCCTTTAATGGCTTTTATCATGACCATTGCTTTGTTGTCAATGGCTGGAATTCCGATTTTAGCAGGATTTTTTGCTAAGTTTTTCTTATTAAACCAAATAATCTCAAGTGGTTTTATTGGATTGGCAATTGTTGCCATTATTAATTCAATGATTGCGGTGTACTATTATTTTAAAATAGTTGTTGCCATGTTTACCAAAGAACCCGTTTATGCTAAAGAATTTGCCAATCATTCCGAATATTATATAGTTGGAATTGTGGCCACAGTGTTGTTAATACTGATAGGCATTTTCCCAGATGCAATACTGAATTTGATATAAAAACAAAAAGTCCAAATTTACATTTGGACTTTTTTTATAACTCAATTAAAACAGAAACAGCATTGCCGCCAAACCCAACGGCGTTGACCAATATTCTTCTTAATTTTTTAGTGGTATTTTTATTTTGATAAAAAGGTGTTTCGATAAAATGTTGGTGCTGCAGCATTAATATTGCTAATTCAATACTTAATAAGCCCGATGTAGCAAACGTATGCCCTACTTTCCACTTATTAGAAGTTAATAATGGAACATGTGTGCCAAATACTTTTTTAATCGCTTCAAACTCAGTTTTATCACCCTGAATGGTGCCTGGTGCATGCATTATAATCGCATCAATATCTTCTAAAGAATAATTGGCTATTGCCATTTTCATCGATTTCTGAAAACATGCTGCACCTGTTGAAATAGAGGTACTACTTGATAAAATTTCCGTAGCAAAACCAATTCCTGTAATTTTGGCTAGTGCTTTTTCTGAAGAAAGTGATAACGATAAACAAGCCGCCGCTTCACCTAAAACCATCGTATTGGAAGTTTTATCGAAATCCAAACACCTATTGGCTAAAGCAGTTTCTTCGTTAGAATACACTTTTAAAGCCGTCATTTGACTCAACGTAAAAGATGTTAAAGGTGCTTCGCTGGCACCTACTAAAAACTGATTACACATGCCCGATTGCAACCAGGCAATTCCGTTTAACAAAGCATGTAAACCTGTGGAACAAGTAATAGAATGTGAGATTTCTGGACCATTAGTTTGTAAATCGTGCGACACCCAACTAGAAATATTTCCTAAAGTTGTAGCTGGAGAAGTAAACGTAGAAACCGCTCCGTCATTAATAAAATCGGTATGGTACTTTTCAAATAATGTGGTGGCACCACGAGAAGATCCAAAATTAATACCAACATTATTATTTAAAAAATTACTGTTTTCAAAGCATTTTCTGGCAACCAAAATGGCCATGACTACCGATTTATCCAAATGTTTGTATTTGGAATCTGAACCCAAAACATTATTTAATAAATGGGTTACATCATCAGAAAATTTAGCAACCCAATAAGCTTTTTTATTAGCTTCCAACTTTTGAAACAACGAATTGTCATGCAAATAATTCTCCCAAATTTCGATAGCAGTAGTTCCTAATGCAGAAATAGAAGCAATTGAATGAATATAAACAGATTGTTTTAACATGGAATTTCGTTTAAAGCTTGTTCAATAGTAGTATAAATTTGTTGCAAGCTTGCCTCATCAATAATGTACGATGGCAAAATATAAATTACATTGCCAACTGGTCGTAAAATAACACCTTTATTAATAAAATAATTGTAAAACTGGTTGCGCAAATTACTGTAATACGATTGCTTTTCGGAAACCAGAATTTCTAAAGCAAAAATTACCCCTAAAACACGCGTAGATTTTACTTTAGGATGCTTAGAAATGTGTTGTTCAAATTGAAGATGCGAAGCGTTTATCTTATTGATATTTTTAAAAGTTTCGGGTTGTTCTAGTAAATAAATACTCGCTAAAGCCGCTGCACAACCTGTAGGATTGGCAGTAAATGTATGTCCGTGCAATAAAGCATGATTGACATTATCGCTCATAAAACCATCAAAAATATCTTGAGTAAAAGTTGTAATTGCCATTGGGATGGTGCCACCCGTAAGGGCTTTACTCAAACACATCATATCTGGTTGGTTTGTCAAATAATCACTAGCGAATAGTTTACCTGTTTTTCCAAAACCCGTCATCACTTCATCGGCAATGGTAAAAACGCCTTTTTCTTTACAAACCGAAAGCAATCTATCAAGCTCCAAAGCTTCGTACATTACCATACCTGCAGCACCTAAAACCAAAGGTTCAAAAATAAAAGCGGCGACTTCATTTTCAGCAATTGCTTTTTCCAATGCTAATTTTGAAATGGCTTCATTGCCTTTTGTGGGAACTGGAATGCGGATGACCTTAATTAATGCTTCTTGAAACGCTTCTGTAAATAAGCCAATGCCGCTTACAGCCATTGCTCCGAATGTGTCACCATGAAAAGCATCTTCAAAAGCAATAATGGTATTTTTTTTAATGCCTTTGTTATAATGGTATTGAAAAGCAGCTTTTATAGCCACTTCCACAGCCGTAGAACCATTATCAGAATAGAAGAATTTTCTTTGATTGGAAGGTAAAATTTCGACTAATTTCTCGGCTAATTCCACCACAACATTATGGGTAAAACCACCAAATAAAACGTGTTCTAAAGTCGTAAGCTGTTTGTAAATGGCATCGGCAATAAACGTGTTACTGTGCCCGAACGGATTCACCCACCAAGACGCAATCGCATCGATATATTGCTTCCCGTTTTCATCCCATAAAAATTCGTTTTTCCCTTTAACAATAGCAGGAAAATGCGAATTTAATTTATGTTGCGTATATGGATGCCAGTTGTATAAACTATCTTTTTCTGAGAGTGTCATTTTTTTTAAGAAAATAGAAAATAGCGCATAGAAAAAAGACGCTCTTAAATTCTAAAATTATATATGGCAAAGATAAAGGCTATTTCTATATTCTATTCTATTTTTTAAAAATTTTCTTGGAATAAAATGGTGGGGTGTTTAATTGGATTTTTACTACAATTTGGGGTTATGAACACCTAAATTGGGGTTCTGGACTGCTCCGACTGGGTTCCAAACTCCTCCGTTGGGGTTCGGAAGTGCTTCGACGGGGTTCGGAAGTGCTCCGTTGGGGTTACCTAACCCCAAATTTGCGGTTCCAGACGCCAAAAATGGGGTTCTTGACGTCAAAATTGGGGTTCCCTAACCCCAGATTTGGGGTTCCAGACGTCAAAATTGGGGTTCCAGACCACAAAATCGGAGTTCGAGACGTCAAAATTGGGGTTCCAGACCACAAAATTGGAGTTCGAGACGTCAAAATTGGGGTTCAAGACCACAAAATCGGAGTTCGAGAAGTCAAAATTCGGGTTATCTAACCTCTACTGAGGATTTTTTTCTGTTGATGGCGTAATAGAAACGGTTGCACTAGTAAAGTTCCCTTTCATTACTATTACCACGCGAAGGGATTTGCGCGGTAGCGGGTTGAAAACCAGGGAAAAGTGAAAAGTGAAGAGTGAAAATTCTATATTCTAAAATCTAACAATCTATAAGTCTAATATGTCTAACAATCTATAAAGCTAACAGCTTTTCTCTAAACAAATCGGCGTAATATTTAATTACATTTTGGTCAAAGTAAGGTTCGTTGTCAATTCTTCCTAACATGGGTACGTTAGTTTTTTCTAAAATGATGCTTTCTGTGGCTTTATTTTCATCTCCTGAAAAAATAATTCCTGCTACATTTAACTTTCTAGATTTTAGAATTTCAATGGTCATTAAAGTATGGTTGATACTTCCTAAATAATGACGAGAAACCACAATTACTTTATAATCGGGTTGAATGATGTCAATTACACAATCTGTACTATTTAATGGGACTAAAACACCACCAGCACCTTCAATTACGAAATTATTGGTAGTTTTTGGTTCTTTAATTTGGTTTAAATGTATTGTAATTCCGTCAATTGCAGCTGCATAATGCGGACTAGCAGGCGTTTGCAACGCATAGGCGTTTTTGTGGAATTTTGTAGTAGGATTTGAGACATATTTTTCCACTTTATTGGTGTCGGAATTATCTAAATCGCCCGCTTGTATGGGTTTCCAATAATCCGCTTCTAAAGCTTCTACAATAATTGATGAAGCAACTGTTTTGCCTACATCTGTACCGATTCCTGTTATAAATAGTTTCATATTTTTGAGTTGTTTCGCAGAGATTCACAAAGTGTCCGCTGAGCTACACAAAAATACAAATAAAAACTTTGTGAAACTTTGTGGAATTTAGCGAATCTTTGTGTAATTTTTTGAGTTGTTTCGCGGAGATTCACAAAGTGTCCGCTGAGCTACACAAAAATACAAATAAAAACTTTGTGAAACTTTGTGTTATTTAGCGAATCTTTGTGGAATTTTTTTTTAAAATTCAAAGTTACAGTTTTCGCACTTATATTTTTGTTTAGAAAATAAGGGCATGGATAAAGTGAGCAAACCATAAATAAAAGCCATAAACGATTTTACATCTTTAATTGTAGTTGCCATATTTATTTTTTGAGAATCACAATTCGGGCAAGATAATAATTCGCCTTTATCATCAACAGAATACTCAGGAATGGAGTCTAAAATATGTCTTGCTTTTAGCACGTCTTCTGCATTTACAAATATTTTAACGCCGCCTAAAGCATTGCTCAATAGTGGATCGGTATTAATAGTATTTTCATTTTGTAAAAATACTTCAACGCCTTCTGATTCTAATTTTCCTTTAAACAAATACGCCTCAGAGGAATATTGATAATTGGCAATTTCAATTAATGATTGTCTCATATTTATTACAGAATTAATGCGCTTAATTCGTCAAACACATTTTTCATTTCTGATTCTGTAGTGTAAGAATGCAAGCAAAATCTGAGTCTTTCTTGACCTTCCGGAACGGTTGGCGACAAAATAGCTTTCACCTCAAATCCTTTTTCTTGTAATTGAGAGGCGATATTTTTTACTTTATCATTTCCAGGAATTATAGCCGAATGAATGGCTGATTTACTATAAACAAATACCGGTTTTATGCCTAAAAGTTGTTTTTGCTGATTGAAAAAAGCAATGTTTTCTTTTAATTTTAGAAGTTCAACCGACTGATTTAAATTTTGATACGCTACTAAAATTGTCGCAACCGAATGAGGCGAAAGTCCGGTTGTATATATAAAACTTCTTGCAAAATTGACTAAATATTCTATCAAATCAGTATTTCCTAAAATAGCTGCGCCGTGGCATCCCAGGCCTTTACCGAAAGTCATAATTCGGGCAAATACTTTATCTTGAAGTTGTTGCGATTGAATTACGCCTTCGCCTTTTTCTCCAAAAACTCCTAATGCGTGTGCCTCATCAACCACCAAAAGTGCCTGATATTTTTCTGAAAGTTGCACCAATATTTCCATATTTGGCGTGTCACCATCCATAGAAAAAACGGATTCTGTAACGATATAAATTGTCTGTTGTACGGAATTTGGAGTCTGGAGTTTGGCGATTTTCGTTTCTAAATCTTCGTAATCGTTATGTTGAAATTTGTACGATTTGGCGTGACTCATTTGTATGCCATCACGAATGGAAGCATGACACAACTCGTCATATAAAATAACATCATTTCTTTGCGGTACAGCGCTAAAAAACCCAACATTAGCGTCATAACCCGAATTAAAAATTAAAGCCGCTTCAGCTTGATGAAAAGCCGCGATAAATTTTTCAGTAATTTCATACAAATTATGATTTCCTGAAATTAATCTGGAACCTGTTGCGCCGTTTACTTTTATTTTGTTCTCAACTAAATATTGGTTTGTAGCTTCGAATATTTCTTCGTTTTTGGCAAACCCTAAATAATCGTTGGATGAAAAATCGATACCACTTGTAGACATAGGTAATTTTCGTAAAGTATTTGCTTCTTTACGAAAAAGTAGTTTTTGCTGAAGTGCCTTTGGAATTTTCATGATGTAAAAATAAAAAAATCCCGATAAGAAAATGCTTATCGGGATTGTTATTTTAAAAAAGTACTGAATTAGTCTGCTAAAACAATTACTTTATTGTTATTCATCTCTATAGTCCCAGATTGAATCGCTAACCAATAAGTTTGCTCGTTTACTTTTGTAAATTTTGCTTCATTGGTTTTATCAATATTAAAACTAGCTGCACTGATTTTAACATTTCCTTTTTGTAAAATGGAAACCACAGCCGCGTGATTGTTTAACATTTGAAACTCGCCATTAATTCCTGGAACAGAAACGGATGTTACTTCTCCTGAAAATAAAGTGGCTTCTGGTGATACTATTTCTAAAATCATACTTTTATAATTGATAATTAATAATTGACAATGGATAATTAATTGTCAACTATCAATTGTTAATTGACTATGCTTCTGCTAATAATTTTTCTCCAGCTTCGATAGCTTCTTGGATGCTTCCTTTAAGGTTAAATGCTGATTCTGGAATACGGTCTAATTCGCCATCCATAATCATATTAAATCCTTTGATAGTATCTTTAATATCTACTAAAACCCCTGGAATCCCTGTAAACTGTTCTGCTACGTGGAAAGGTTGAGATAAGAAACGTTGTACTTTACGCGCACGAGATACGACTAATTTATCTTCTTCAGATAATTCTTCCATACCTAAAATCGCAATAATATCTTGTAATTGTTTGTAACGTTGTAAAATTTCTTTTACTCTTTGTGCACAATCGTAATGCTCATCACCTAAAACATCTGGTGTTAAGATACGAGAAGTAGAATCTAATGGATCTACCGCTGGGTAAATACCTAACTCAGCAATTTTACGAGACAATACTGTTGTAGCATCTAAGTGAGCAAATGTTGTTGCTGGCGCAGGGTCAGTTAAATCATCCGCAGGCACGTAAACCGCTTGTACAGATGTAATAGATCCTGTTTTTGTTGAAGTAATACGCTCTTGCATAACCCCCATTTCTGTTGCCAAAGTTGGTTGGTAACCTACAGCAGAAGGCATACGTCCTAAAAGTGCAGATACTTCAGAACCCGCTTGAGTAAAACGGAAAATGTTATCTACGAAGAAAAGTACGTCTTTTCCTTGTCCAGTTCCAGCTCCATCACGGAAATATTCCGCAATAGATAAACCTGAAAGTGCTACACGAGCACGAGCACCAGGTGGCTCATTCATTTGTCCGAAAACGAAAGTAGCTTTAGACTCTCTCATTCCTGGCATATCTACTTTAGATAAATCCCATCCTCCATTTTCCATAGAGTGCATGAATTCATCACCATATTTTATAATTCCTGACTCTAACATCTCACGAAGTAAGTCATTTCCTTCACGAGTTCTTTCTCCTACTCCTGCGAATACTGAAAGTCCACCGTGACCTTTTGCAATATTATTAATTAACTCCTGAATTAATACCGTTTTACCAACTCCAGCACCACCGAATAAACCAATTTTACCTCCTTTTGCGTAAGGCTCAATTAAGTCGATTACTTTAATACCTGTAAATAAAACTTCAGAAGAAGTAGCTAAATCTTCAAATCTTGGTGCAGCACGGTGAATAGACATTCCGTTATCTCCGTCTTTAGGTAATTCACCTAAACCATCGATAGCATCACCAATAACGTTGAATAAACGACCATAAACATCTGGTCCAATTGGCATTTTGATTGGATTTCCTGTTCCAACTACTTCAGTACCTCTTGATAAACCATCAGAAGAGTCCATTGAAATAGTACGTACCGTATTTTCTCCAATATGAGATTGTACTTCTAAAACCAATTTAGTACCGTCTTTTTTAGTAATTTCTAACGAATCATAAATTTTTGGAAGTTCACCGTTAGTAGTGTCAAACACTACATCTACAACTGGTCCAATAATTTGTGCAACTTTTCCTGTAACTTTAGACATTGCTTATGTATTTATTTAATAGCTATTTGTATTTGAAAAAACATACTTTTTTCAGTGTGCAAAGATAGTTTTTTTAGATGCAATTATGCAATATATTTTTTGACTTTTTTTCAAAAAAAAGCGAAATACTGATTATTTCGCTTTTTTATTTATTCTACAGTAACTGATTTTGCTAAATTTCTTGGCTGATCCACATTACAACCTCTTAAAACTGCAATGTGATAAGATAATAATTGCAAGGGTATGGTAGTTAGTAATGGGGTTAATGGTTCCGAAGTTTCTGGAATTTCAATTACGTGATCTGCTAAAGCTTTTACTTGGGTGTCGCCTTTTGTTACAACAGCAATAATTTTTCCACTTCTTGATTTTATTTCTTGGATATTACTCACTACTTTGTCGTAATGTCCTTTATTTGGAGCAATTACTATAACTGGCATTTGTTCGTCAATTAATGCGATTGGTCCGTGTTTCATTTCGGCAGCTGGATAGCCTTCTGCGTGAATGTAAGAGATTTCTTTTAATTTTAAAGCGCCTTCTAAAGCTACAGGAAAGTTAAATCCTCTTCCTAAATATAAAGCGTTTGGTACATCTTTATAAATTTTAGCAATTTCTAAAGCCACATCATTTGTTTGCAACGCTTCTTTAACTTTCTCTGGAATCATTTCTAATTCCAACAAATAACGTTGGTAATCAGATTGATTCATGGTGCCTTTTGCTTTAGCTAAACGTAACGCTAAAAGCGTAAGAATTGTAATTTGCGTAGTAAATGCTTTTGTAGAAGCCACTCCAATTTCTGGCCCCGCGTGTGTGTGTGCGCCTGCATGAGTTTCTCTAGAAATAGAAGAACCTACTACATTACAAACTCCAAAAACAAATGCGCCGTTTTCTTTGGCTAATTTGATTGCTGCTAAAGTATCTGCAGTTTCTCCTGATTGAGAAATAGCAATTACTACATCGTCTTTGTTTATGATAGGATTTCTGTATCTAAATTCTGAGGCATATTCAACCTCAACAGGTATTCTTGCAAATTCTTCAATGATGTATTCGGCTACCAAGCCTGCATGCCAAGATGTGCCACATGCAATAATTAGAATACGTTTGGCGTTGGTAAATTTTTCTAAATTATCTTCTACGCCAGACATTTGAATGATGCCTTTGTTGGCCAACAATCTTCCTCTGTAAGTGTCTTTAATTACATTTGGTTGCTCGTAAATTTCTTTTAACATGAAATGTTCGTAACCGCCTTTTTCAATTTGTTCTAAATTCATTTGCAATTCTTGAACATAAGGATCAACTAAAGAATCATCTTTAATTTTACGAACTTTCATTGGTTTTTTCAAACGAATAATAGCCATTTCTTCATCTTCTAAATAAATAGCATTTGAAGTAAATTCAATAAAAGGAGAAGCATCTGAAGCCACAAAATATTCGTCTTCACCAATACCAATTGCTAGCGGAGAACCCAAACGCGCACAAACTATTTCATCTGGCTTATTTACGTCAAATACAACAATCGCATAAGCACCAACTACTTGGTTTAAAGCTACTTGAACTGCTTTCCCTAGTTTTAAGTTATCTGTTTTCTGAACGTCTTCAATTAAATTAATTAAAACTTCCGTATCGGTATCGGAATGAAAAACATAACCTCTTTTGATTAATTCTTTTTTTAACGGTTCATAATTTTCAATAATTCCGTTATGCACAATGGCTAATTTCCCAGAATTTGAAAAATGCGGATGTGAATTTACATCATTTGGCACGCCATGAGTAGCCCAACGTGTATGTCCAAAACCTATATGTCCGTCAGTAGTAATTTCTTTTGCAACTTTTTCTTCTAAATCGGAAACTTTGCCTTTAGTTTTGCAAAGTTTGATGTTTTTTCCGTCGTACAAAACCAAACCAGCACTATCGTAACCACGATATTCTAATCTTTTTAATCCTTTAATAATTATTGGATATGCTTCTCTATGACCTATATAACCTACGATTCCACACATAAATATTAGCGATTAATTGGGTTTTGTATAATGTATTATTAACTTTAATTTTTTAGAGGCATCTGCAGGTGCGGGATTTGTACCATGAAGCACCACGCCTTGTTGCTCCATAATTGAGGCTACAGGAAAATATTCGACAACATCATTTGAAACAGTTAAAGGAATATTCAAACTAATTGGATTCTTATAATAATAACTATTGCTGTAATTAATATTTTCTGTGACAGTAAGGCCTAATCTTACGTTCTTATTCAAATTAGCATCTGTACTATTAATTAAATTATTAATATGTTGTGTGATTCTAATTTTATATTTAATTCCTTTTTTATCTGAAGTAGCATCGCGTTCGATAATTCCGCCAAAAATTAATTTATTATATTTTGTATTGGGATTTGTGGTAGCATCAAATGTGTAATCTGCTAAAGCTTTTTGGTTGGTAGCATCAAACAAATATAATCTTTCCGCTTCTAATTGATTGGCTCCTGCCATTGCTGTTTTGTCAATATAAAACTCTAAATACGCTTCATTAATTAACCAGCCATTTAATCGCAATTGATCTAATTCATCTGAAATTCCGTTAGTTCCCGCAATCAATTGTCCATTTAGTGGTTTTAAAACATCTACCTCTTCAAAAATATTCATATATACTACAGAACCTTTTCCTCCTTTTAAAAATAATTTGGAGTTTTGTCCGGTTACTTGATTTGTAGCATTTAATCCAGTGTTATAAGATCCTGAATAAGAATAATCTTGGAGTGAAACTGAATTGGCACTAAATCCGGCACCTAAATTTAATGTTAGACTTTTTGATGTGGGTGCGGAACCTACGACCGCTCCTTCATCTATAGAACTATAATTTACATTTACTTTTGCGTTGGAAAAATTAAACATGGCCATGGCACCTTCTTCTCCTGGAAGTTGTTCCATTTTAAAATAAAGTCCTCTAAAATATTGTTTGAATTCAATATTGTTAACTAAGTTTGCGCTTCCAGCTTCTAGAATTCTTTTCTTAAAAAAAGCTTTGTTTAAAGTTAGATAAATACCAGGCGCCAAACGTTCTTTTACTACACGCAATGAAACATCATTTTGATTGGCTAAAACCACATCATTTGCATCAACATATTCTAGTATTCCTGTTGTAGTATTAAATTTTGTTTTGTAAACAATAATTTCTGCTTTATTAAAAAAGAATTGGTCATTTTCTGCGGTACTTGGACTATCATTTAAACGCGCTCCGTTTTGAACAGAATTTCCACTGCCGTCATTTCCTCTTTTTAAATTCTCAAAATTAATTACAGAACCGTTTGCAGAACCGTCAGAAAAATAGCGTTGTTGTGTTTGAAAATTATCGGTTGGATTAAATGAATTCAAATAATATCCATTTTCGTACACACTAAATTTCATTTTACTTTCTTTGTTTGTTCCGTAAACAGATTGAAGCGCGTACACTTTTGAACCATCAGTATTGGTGGATTCTACAGTACTAAAAAAAGGCACATACAAAATTACATTTTCTACTTGTACGCTGGTGCCAAATTTAGGTTGTTCAGTTGCCAATGATACTTGAGAAACGAAATTAGCTTTTGTAACACCAAAGTATGGATTATTATAAATACCTAAAGGATTTATTGGCAAATTATTGGTCTGCACTTCTTCTGTTTTTACAGAGTAGGCTTTCAATTTGGCTTCATGCGTACTGAAATCAAAATGTTCATCACCCACTAAATCTGAACCAATGGTGTTAAAATCTTGGTCACAAGAAATAAATATTATTGCAAAAACTAAAAATAAAACGGTTATGTGTTTTTTCATTGTTATTATTGTACTTTATTTTTTAAAAAATCTAAATAAGTTTCTTTAAACGAATCTTTCGAGGTGAAAGGTAAAAAAGGTTTATTTGAAGTTTCTATATATTTTGTTAAATCTGCAGACAAGTTATCTGATGCTATAATTACAGCGTCTGAATGATCAATTGTGGCCTTCATTAAATTATTAAAAACAGGCTCTTTGTATTTAGAAATAGCGTCTTGTGGTAAATTATCATACGCTAATTTAGTGATTAAAGCTGCATCAAGCGTCCCTTCAAAATCAGAAGCATAAACAGAAGTTATAATTTTTGTATCTTCAAAAATACCTTCGTCTTTGTAGTAATGTTTAAGATATACAGGCAATAAAGAAGCCATCCAACCATGAACATGAATAATATCCGGTACCCAATTTAATTTTTTAACAGTTTCAACAACACCTTTTGCGAAGAAAATCGCTCTTTCATCATTATCAGCATATAACACGCCTTCTTCATCTGAAAAAGTAGCCTTCCTTTTAAAATACTCATCGTTATCAATAAAATAAACCTGAATTCTTTCTTTTGGTATTGATGCAACTTTAATAATTAAAGGCATATCCATATCATTCACTACCAAATTCATCCCAGAAAGACGAATTACCTCATGTAATTGATGTCTGCGTTCGTTGATATTTCCGTATCTTGGCATGAAAATTCTTATCTGCCCTCCTACTTCATTTATCATTTTCGGCAACTCATAAGAATGTAATGACACTTCATTTTCAGCTAAATAAGGCACTACTTCAGATGATACATATAATATCCTCTTGTCATTCATATAATAAATGTTTGGTTTTGGTTTAATATGCAAAATTATAAAAATTTATGGACTTATCTACTAAAATAGTAAGTTTGCACTTTATAATATTCTATTATGCCTGTTTTTAAAACACAAAAAGCGCTTCAAGTTGAAATAAACAATTCTCAAAATCAATCTAAAAAAATTGGTTTTGTGCCTACAATGGGTGCTTTACATCAAGGCCATCTTTCGTTATTAGAACAGTCTTTATCCGAAAATGAAATTACTGTTTTAAGTATTTTTGTAAATCCAACGCAGTTTAATAACGCTGATGATTTAAAAAAATATCCAAGAACGCTAGAAAAAGATGTAGCCCTTGTTGAAAAATTAAATAAAAACATACTTATTTTTGCGCCAAGTATTTCAGATATTTATGAAGATCAAACTATTTCCACATCTTTTGATTATGATGGTTTGGAACATCAAATGGAAGGTAAACACCGACCTGGGCATTTTGACGGCGTAGGAACAATTGTCAAAAAATTATTTGAAATTGTAAAACCAACTAACGCTTATTTTGGCGAAAAAGATTTTCAGCAATTGCAAATAATTAGAAAATTGATAGTAAAATATAAAATCCCAGTTAACGTAATTCCTTGTGAAATTTACCGAGAACCAAGCGGTTTAGCTATGAGCAGCCGAAACGAACGTCTTTCTGAAAGTGCACGAAAGGAAGCAAAATTAATCCATGAAATTCTTTTGCAAGCTAAAGAAAAATTTATGCGAAAGTCAGCCCCAGAAGTAACTCAATTTGTGGCAAGCGAATTTAAAAAACATAAAAATTTTACTTTAGAATACTTTGATATTGCAGATGAAGAAACCCTTTTAACTTGCAAAATAAAAATAAAAAGTAAAAATTACAGAGGGTTTATTGCTGTTTTTATTGAAAATATTCGATTAATTGACAATATTTCGTTAAAATAAATTATAAAATTTACTTGAATTAATTAACTTTGCCCCATGCAAATACAAGTAGTAAAATCTAAGATACACAGAGTTTCTGTTACTGGAGCCGATTTAAATTATATTGGAAGTATTACAATTGACGAAGCTTTACTAGAAGCAGCTAATATTTTAGAAGGTGAAAAAGTGGCCATTGTGAATGTAAATAACGGTGAACGATTGGAAACTTATGCTATCAAAGGACCAAGAAATACAGGCGAAATTACTTTAAACGGTCCTGCAGCAAGAAAAGTACATCGCGGTGATATTATTATCATTATAGCTTATGGAATAATTGATTTTGAAGAAGCAAAAACCTTCAAACCTTGTTTGGTTTTTCCTAATGAAAAAGATAATTCTCTAACCTAGTTTTGAAAGCAAAATTAAAAAAAATAATTGGTATAACTTTGCCATTATTTATTGGTCTAGGCATCATGTATTACCAATTCAATACCATGTCGCAAGACCAAATTGAAAAAACCAAAATAACCTTTTTAAAAGCAGATTATTTTTATATTTTTTTATCTTTAGTAATCTCTGTTATTAGTTGCTGGTCAAGGTCTTACAGATGGAAATTTGCCTTAAATCATCTTGGATATACCACGAAATTTAGAAATGATTTTTTTACAGTTTGTGTGTCCTATTTAGTCAATCTTACCATTCCAAGAAGTGGAGAAATCACCCGAGCAGTTATTTTAAAAAAATACGAAAATGTTCCGTTTGACAAAGGATTTGGAACAATAGTAGCCGAAAGAGTTGTAGATTCATTGATATTTTTATTATTTCTTTGTGTAGGATTTGTGTTGCAATTTGATAAAATCTACCAATTTTTATTAGACAACAATTTTAATTTTAATAAAATTATATATGTTGCAATTACAGGTTTTGTGCTTTTTATTGTGAGTATCTTAATTTGGATATTTTCTAAATTAAATTTTGTTTTAAAGCTTAAAAATAAATTATCTGGATTAACTGAAGGCATTTTAAGTATTTATAAAATGGAAAAAAAATGGGCATACATATTCCATTCCTTCTTAATTTGGTTTTCTTACTTAGCCATGTTTTATGTCACTATATTTGCATTACCAGAAACGGCAAACATTGGATTTGATATTGTAATTATGGGTTTTATTTTTGGAACTTTAGCCGTTGGATTTTCCCCTGGTGGTTTGGGTGCTTATCCCTATGCAATAGCTTCAGTCTTTCTTTTATTCGGAATTCCTAAAGAAATAGGAACCGCATTTGGCTATTTAGTTTGGACTTCCCAAACGCTTTTAACTATAGTATTGGGTTTAGTATCTTATGTATTATTACCTATTTTAAATAAAAAATAAGTAGTATATTGCTACATTATTAAACCAAACAATCATGAAAATTAAATTTGCCCTACTATTTTTAATGGTTTCTGTTATCTTGTTTTCACAAAAAGTGGAAGACAAAATACAATCTGTTAAGCTTAATGAAGAAAGAAATTTTTCGGTTATTTTACCGGCGTCTTACCAAAACAGTCCCGAAAAAAAATATCCGCTAATGGTTTTGTTGGATGGCGAATATTTAGCCGATCCTTTTTCAGGAATATTAAAATACGGAAACTATTGGGACGATTTACCTGAAATTATTATTGTTGCGGTGAATCAAAATTATGGAGAAACTCGTTTTAATGACAGCAATTATGGAGAAGATGGTTTACCAGCTGAATCTGGTGCTAAATTTTTTGAATTTATAGGATTAGAATTGTTACCACACATTCAAAAAAAATACCGAACGCTACCCTTCAGAATTATCGCAGGACACGACACTACAGCTGGATTTTTAAATTTCTATTTGTATAAAGACGACCCAATATTTAATGCTTACCTATCTATTTCTCCGGAAATGGCGCCAGAAATGGAAGTTCGAATTGCAGAAAGATTAGCAAAAATACAAAAACCCGTGTTTTATTATCACGCCACATCAAAAGCAGATTTAGATGAAATTCAAGAAAACACAAAAAAACTTGATGATGTTGCAAAAGAAATTAAAAATCCTAATCTGAACTACCGATATGATGTTTTTCAAAACACTTCGCATTATTCTTTAGTAGCGGAAGCAATTCCAAGTGCTTTTTATTTTATTTTTAATGGTTATCAACCCATATCAAAATTAGAATTCAACGAAAAAATTGTAAAATTAGAAAGTGGATATGCCCAATATTTAATTGATAAATATGATAATATCGAGAAAAAAATGGGATTAAAAGTTCAACCAAGATATTCTGATTTTAAAGCCATTGAAGCCGCTATAATTAAAAATAAGGCCTATTCAGATTTTGAAATACTGGGTGCTTATGCCGACAAACAATATCCAAAAACCATGTTAGGCACATATCACAGAGGATTGTATTTTGAAAAAACTGGCGATTACAAAAGAGCCGCAAAAGAATATCTAAATGCTTATACCAAATTAGAAATTGGCGATTTAACCAAAAATTACTTATTGAATCGTGCGGATGACTTAAAATCTAGAAAAGAAACACCCAAACAAGAAATTGAAGAAGCAGCACCAGTCGAAACTCCAACAGAAAAACCAACAGAAGCTCCAAAAAAAGACGAATAATACCGAAAAATAAAAATACAAATGGCTAAATTAAAAACTTCCTTCTTTTGCCAAAGTTGTGGTACCAACTATGCGAAATGGCTTGGACAATGTACGTCTTGCAAGCAGTGGAATACAATTGTAGAAGAAATTATTCAGAAAGAAGAAAAACAAGCCTGGCGTAGCACTACTTCTGAATCAAAAAAAGTAGCTAAACCTTTAAAAATTAATGAAATTTCAACTTCTGAAGAAGTGCGAATGAACACAACTGATGGCGAATTAAACCGCGTATTAGGTGGCGGTTTGGTTCCGGGCTCTCTAACGCTTTTAGGTGGTGAACCAGGAATTGGAAAAAGCACACTTTTACTTCAAATTTCGTTAAAATTACCTTATAAAACTCTTTATGTTTCGGGAGAAGAAAGTCAGAAACAAATAAAAATGCGTGCTGAGAGAATTACCGGACAAACTGATAATTGTTTTATATTAACCGAAACAAAAACACAAAACATATTTCGTCAAATAGAAGAAATTGAACCTCAAGTTGTCATTATCGATTCTATTCAAACCTTACATACCGAATATATTGAATCCTCAGCCGGAAGCATTTCTCAGATTAGAGAATGTACTGCCGAATTGATAAAATTTGCCAAAGAAACCAACGTTCCTGTTATCTTAATTGGACATATTACAAAAGACGGTACCATTGCAGGACCTAAAATTCTGGAGCATATGGTAGACACCGTTTTGCAATTTGAAGGCGATAGAAATCATGTGTACAGAATTTTAAGAGCTTTAAAAAATCGATTTGGTTCTACTGCCGAATTGGGAATTTACGAAATGTTAGGAAACGGCTTACGTGAAGTTAGTAATCCCTCGGAAATATTAATTTCTAACAAAGATAATTATTTATCTGGCACGGCAATTGCTACAACTATTGAGGGTATGCGCCCTTTAATGATAGAAATTCAAGCATTAGTTTCTACTGCGGTTTACGGCACACCTCAACGTAGCACAACGGGTTACAATCTGAAACGATTAAATATGATTTTAGCTGTTTTAGAAAAACGCGCTGGTTTTAGATTGGGAGCCAAAGACGTATTTTTAAATATCACAGGCGGAATAAATGTGGATGATCCGGCAATTGACTTAGCGGTAGTAGCTGCAATATTATCATCCAACGAAGACATTACTATTGATAAAGATTTTTGTTTTGCAGGTGAAGTGGGTTTAACAGGCGAAATTCGTCCTGTAAATAAAGTAGAACAACGCATACATGAAGCTGAAAAATTAGGTTTTTCAACCATTTTCGTATCTAAACACAATAAAATAAATCCAAAAGATTTTAAAATTGATGTGCGATTGGTAAGTAAAATTGAAGATTTAGTGGAACAATTGTTTGGATAAAAATAAAAAATAAACCCTCATTCTAAAATTAAAATCCACAACAAATAAATATTTAATTCAATAGATATAAAATGTTTTGGTAAATTTCTTAATTTTGAATACTTATAATCACACATTATGAAAAAATTTGTACTTTATAATTTACTTCTGTTGTCGCTTTTTGGGAAGTCACAAAACATAGCTTTACAATCTTTTGCAACTGGTTTTAATAGTCCGGTTGAAATTACACACGCTGGTGATTCTCGATTATTTATTGTTCAGAAAGGTGGACTAATAAGAATATTAAATTCTAATGGAACAATTAATACAACCCCATTTTTAAATCTATCTAGTATAATTTCTTCAACTGGTGAAAGAGGCTTGCTAGGTTTGGCTTTTCACCCAAACTATGTTACAAATGGGTTTTTCTTTGTAAATTATACCAATACAGCTGGTAATACTGTTATTTCAAGATATTCTGTAAGTTCAGGAAACCCAGATATTGCCAACAATTCTGGAACAATATTAATGACGATAACACAACCCTTTTCAAATCATAATGGAGGGACTATAAAATTTGGCCCCGATGGCTATTTATACATAGGAATGGGAGATGGTGGTAGTGGTGGTGACCCCGGAAACAGAGCACAAAACATAAATGATAATTTAGGAAAAATGTTGCGTATTGATGTCAATTCGACTGTAGCACCTTATTATACAAGTCCAGCTACAAATCCATATGTTGGGATTGCTGGTAATGATGAGATATGGGCGATTGGATTAAGAAACCCTTGGAAATTTTCGTTTAACAGATTAAATGGAGATTTATGGATAGCCGATGTAGGCCAAAATGCATTTGAAGAAATAAACAAAACACAAAGTCCATTACCTAATACCGGACTAAATTTTGGTTGGAGATGTTATGAAGGAAATGCACCATATAATACCTCTGGCTGTGTTGCAGCCACTTCAATTACTTTTCCTATACATCAATATGCATTGTATAGTGATGGAACTTGTTCTGTAACAGGTGGTTATGTTTACACTGGAGCCACTTATCCGAGTTTTCAAAATAAATATTTTTTCACAGATTATTGTAACGATAAAATAAAAATGTTAAATAGCACAGGTGTGATTATAACCTCAGCTCCTTTTTCAGGAAATAATTTTGCTACATTTGGTGAAGATATAAATGGAGAAATGTATGTTGCAGGAATTTCTTCCGGAACCATTTATAAAATTATTGATTCATCTTTAAGTAATACTGATTTTGAAATCAATGGTTTTTCTATTTATCCCAATCCAGCTAAAGAATCATTTGTAATAAAAAGTACTGAAGCTATTTTTGCATCAAAAATTGATGTTCTTGACATAACTGGAAAATTACTTATTTCTAAAAAATTAAATAAAAATATCGAAAATACCATATACACTAATTCCTTATCAAAAGGAATCTACTTGATTTCTATTGAAACTTCATCTGGAGCTATTTATAACACAAAATTAATTGTTGAATACTAAATCTTCTTTGAAATTTTAGTTTAAAGTATTTATATAATTAACTAAAAGAAGTAACTCTTTATCGTCATTAAGAGAGATTTTGTTTGTTTTTAAAAAGGCCGTAATTTCCTTTTCATAATTAGGAAATAATTTTAAAAGATCTTTATTTTTTTTCGGCATTTCAACTATAGATTTATCTGATAATCCAATAAATAATAATTTTTCACCCTTTTTAAAATGGGATGGTACTGGCTCTGAATAAGCATTTGACGCCTCAGCATACGGCACATAAACAATTACTTCTTTTGTGTAAAAATTTATATTTTTATTAGAGGTTTCCATTGCCAAAAAACCTTTTTTAGATACGCTTTCAGAATTATAATTTACGTAGGTATAAACTTTTTTAATATAAGGTATTTTTATTACAGCATAATCTTGCGGAACTAAAGCGAATACTTTATCATTATTTTTAAATTCTAATTCGTCTAATACTACATTGTATCTTACTGGAAGAACAGTTACAACCGAGTCTGTAAGACGAATCTGACCATCATAAAAGTTTTCATCAGAATAAGCTGATCCACTTACTTCTTTAATTTTTATTGTTGATTGTACTTCTCTTGTTAAATCCCAAGAGGCAAATTGACTGGTTTCTCTTCCAACGGATTGAACTTGAGTGTAACCTGAAAATGAAATTAGTAGGGTAAATAATAAAATAGGTTTCATATTTTTAAGTTTTAGATTAAGCACGTAAAAATAATATTTTTTTTTAATTTCAAATAAATTGTTGTACAATTTTTAAGGCGCCGGATTTGGTATTAATTCCTGTATTTTATTGATTTCTTCGAAAACGGAATCAGTTAACATCACATCAAACGCATTTATATTTTCTTCGATTTGGTCAATTGTTGTTGCGCCAATTATGGTTGAAGTTACAAATTCTTGGTGGTTGACAAAGGCAATCGCCATTTCAGTAATTGTTAAACCTAAACTATTTGCCAAATCTTGGTATAATTTTGTGGCTTTAAAACAGTTTTCATTTGTGTAGCGCACAAAATTGGGGAATAATTTCATACGAGAATTGTCTGGTATGCCTTTTAAATATTTCCCTGATAAAAACCCAAAACCCAATGGTGAGTAGGCCAATAACCCAACGTTTTCTCGCATACCAATTTCTGACAAACCTACTTCGTATAAACGATTTAATAACGAAAATGGATTTTGAATGGTGGCAATTCGTGGTAAATTGTGTTTTTCGCTTTCCATTAAAAACTTCATCACACCCCACGGGTTTTCATTTGAAATACCAATATGTTTTATTTTTCCTTCTTTAATTAAGCCATCAAAAACGGTTAAAACTTCAAAAATATTTTCCTGCCAATGCGTGTCTAACTTCTCCACGCCTCTTTTTTGAAACATATTCATAATACGCTCTGGCCAATGCGTTTGGTACAAATCAATATAATCAGTTTGTAAGTTTTTCAAACTTAATTCCACCGCTTCTGTAAGGCTTTTCTTAGAAAAATCTAGTGGTTTACGAATGTATTCCATACCTCTATTTGGTCCTGCAATTTTTGTGGCTACAACTAAATCAGCTCTTTTGTGTTTGTTTTTAGCTAACCAAGTTCCAATAAAACGTTCTGTACTTCCAAAAATATGTTCGTTGCCGCCAATAGGATACATTTCTGCGGTATCAATAAAATTAATACCACGTTCTGTAGCATAATCTAATTGGAAATGGGATTCCGCTTCGGTATTTTGATTTCCGAATGTCATGGTGCCTAAACAAGCTTTGCTGACTTTTAAATTGGTATTTGGAAGGGTGGTAAATTTCATTAAAATAATTTTTTAAAAAAGTCGAAGTTACAAAGTTTAGCACTGAGAAAAGCGAATGTAATATAGATTTTATTTATCTTAGAATATCTTGTATAATCTTCAAATGATGTTTGGTGTGAATCACTAAGAATTTCTCAGTTTGTTTTACATTTAAATCCTTAAAAAAAGGATGCTTAAAAAACGAATTTTCAGAAAAAGAATTCAGTTTTAAAATATTATTTTTGGCTGCTTCAAGTTTTGCAATTAATTCCTCTTGAGTAGCAACTTGAGTTGGAATTACCACTTTAGGCGCTTTGGCTTTTCCTCTAGGGATTTTACCTGTTGTAAAAACCATAAATTTAGGAAAGTTCCATTTGGGTTGAAACTCGTTTGGATTTGAAATTTCTAATTGTTCAACAATGCCATTTATTACTAACAAAGAATGATCAATTTGCCAGCCAACAGTGCTGTTGGAAACTTTAGAATTGGTTTTATCTAAATTAGGAATATGATTTTCTAATTGAAGTAGTATGTGGTGAAGAGGTTTCATAATTTCTGAAATACGAAAGTTGTCTAAAAAGAGTGTTAATACTCTTTAGACAACTTGAGTTATTAAATTCAAATCTTACATTTCGTTTAACAACTTAGACAACTCGTCTAATTTTGGTGTTAAAATAAATTCGATTCTACGGTTTTTTGCTTTTCCTTCTGCTGTTTCGTTAGGTAATAACGGTGCAAATTCGCCACGCCCAGCAGCGGTTAAATTTTCCTTTTTTACTTTGGTATTAGCAGATAAAATATTTACAATTGCAGTAGCGCGTTTGGTAGATAAATCCCAATTGTTTTCTACGCCACCACCAATAGAACCTACAATTTTATCATTATCTGTGTGGCCTTCAATTAGCACTGAAATATCCGGATTGTCACCTAAAACTTTTCCTACTAAATCAACCGCTTTTTTACCTTCTGAACCAACTGTCCAACTTCCAGATTCGAAAAGTAATTTATTTTCCATAGAAACATATACTTTTCCGTCTCTTTCAGTTACGGTTAATCCTTTCCCTTCAAACGCTTTAAGCGACTTAGATAAAGTTTCTTTCAGTTTTTTCATAGCCGCTTCTTTATCAGCCATAATTTTTTCTAATTCTGCTAATCGCGTAGATGATTTTAATAAATCTGCTTTTAATTTATTCAATTTATCTTGCTCTGCAGTCATTGCTTTTTGCTTGGCTTCTAATTCTGCCAATAATTCACGATTTTTTTTGATATTGGCATCTAAAGCTTCGTTACTGTCTTTCTCCAACGCATCATAAGACGCTTTTAAATTGTCTAAACTTTTCTTAGTTGCAGCATAATCAGCAGCTAATTTATCGCGTTCTGTTTTTAATTTTTCTGATTCCGTTTTGTACTTGTTTAAATCGGTTTGTAAAGCAGAATTACTGGTTTTTAAGCCTTCATTTTCATCTGCTAGCGCGTTACGATCTTTTTTCAAATCGGCAAACTTGTTTTCTAAATCTTGGTAGATTTTTTTTGAAACACATGATGAACTCATGCTTAATATCAGTAATCCTAATGTGATTTTTCTTATCATTTGATATACATATTTAATTCCATCGGAATTGGTTATTATTTTTAGACGTTTATTTATTATGTTTAGTTGTATGCTTAAATTCTTTTACTTTTAAATTAGCCTATTTCAACCAAAACCGGACAATGATCTGAATGTTTGGCTTCTGGTAAAATTAAGGCTCTTTTTATTTTATCTTTTAAAGGTGCTGCCGCTAAACAGTAATCAATTCGCCATCCTTTATTGTTATTTCTTGCATTGGCTCTATAACTCCACCAACTATAATTATCTGGTTCTTTATTTAAATGACGAAAAGTATCAATCATTCCTGTCTTCATAAAACTATCTAACCATGCGCGCTCTTCCGGTAAAAACCCAGATGTTTTCTCGTTTCCTTTTGGATTATGAATATCAATGGCTTCGTGACAAATGTTGTAATCACCACAAACTAGCAAATTCGGAATTTCGTTTCGCAAATTTATAATATACTCCTGAATAGTATCCATATATTGGAATTTGTATCCAAGTCTGTCGTTATTGGTTCCAGAAGGCAAATACATACTCATTACTGACAGCGAATCAAAATCTACACGGAGATTTCTCCCTTCAAAATCCATATTTTCGATTCCCGTTCCAAAAACTACATTTTTAGGTTCCGATTTACATAAAATTGCCACACCGCTATACCCTTTTTTTTGTGCTGAAAAATAATATTGAAAAGGATAACCTGCTTCAGATATTACATCAGTAGGAATTTGATCTTCGGTAGCTTTAATTTCCTGCAAGCATATTACATCCGGATTTGCGCTTTTTAACCACTCTATAAACCCTTTGCTTATGGCTGCTCTAATTCCGTTTACATTGTAAGAGATAATCTTCATCAACTAATTTAAGTATTAAAACCTTAAAAAAAATTTATTTTCAAACCTATTTTTTCTCATTTTCATGATATGCGAAAGTTGTTTAAAAACTAATTCTCAAAAATAGAAAAAGTTTTCAATAAAATGTGTGATTAACTGAGGAATTTATAAAAAATTTATCATAAAACGGCAATAATTAAATTGTTGGCAATTGTTCAAACAAGATATATAGAAATTGAATAGAATTGCTATCTTTGTTACTCGCTCTAAACAAAAATAAATGGGATTAGTTACTGCAAAAGAAGTAGCCAAAGCAATAAAAACGGACAAATACGGTTTATTAGGAACTTTTTCAGGGTGGTTACTCATGAAAGTTCTTAAGATTTCTACACTCAATAAAATATACAATCGCAATAAACATTTAAATGATTTAGAGTTTTTAAATGCTATTTTAGATGAGTTTCAAATTAAATTTGAAATCCCTGAAGAAGATTTGAAGCGTTTGCCAAAAGAAGGCGCTTACATTACCATTTCCAACCATCCTTTGGGTGGAATTGATGGTCTTTTATTATTGAAATTAATGCTTGAGCGCGAACCCAATTTTAAAATAATAGCCAATTTTTTATTGCACAGAATTGAACCGATTAAGCCCTACATTATGCCGGTTAATCCGTTTGAAAATCATAAAGATGCCAAATCTAGTGTAATAGGCATTAAAGAAACCTTACGTCATTTGAGCGATGGAAAACCTTTAGGTGTTTTTCCTGCAGGAGAAGTTTCCACATACAAAGACGGCAAATTAATTGTAGATAAACCTTGGGAAGAAGGTGCTTTAAAAATAATTAAAAAAGCAAATGTACCTGTTGTTCCTATTTATTTTCATGCCCAAAATAGTAAATTATTTTACCGATTATCTAAGTTAAGCGACACCTTACGCACGGCAAAATTGCCAAGCGAATTATTAACCCAAAAAAATCGGATAATAAAAGTGAGAATAGGAAAACCTATTTCAATCAACGAGTTAAATGAGCACGCTAATATTCCAGAATTTGGCGAGTTTTTAAGAAAAAAAACATACATGCTTTCTAATTCTTTTGAAGAAGAAAATTTTAAATTGACATTTCCGAAATTTACAAGTCCAAAAACAGCAAAACAAATTGTAAAACCTGCCAATCACGAACAAATTATTGAAGAAATTAATTTCTTAAAAGAAGGCGATTATCAATTATTGCAGAGTAAAAATTATAAAGTATTTTTAGTTACTGCCGAAAAAATTCCAAATATTTTACACGAAATTGGTAGGTTACGAGAAATTACATTTAGGGAAGTAGGCGAAGGCACAAATGAGGCAATAGATTTAGATAAATTTGATGAATATTATCATCATATGTTTTTATGGGATGATGATGCTCAAATGATAGCCGGAGCCTACCGTATGGGATTTGGTTCGATAATATTTCCAAAATTCGGTTTAGAAGGTTTTTATTTAAACGAACTTTTTAAATTTGAACCCGAACTAAATGACATGATGAGTCAATCTATTGAAATGGGTAGGGCTTTTATTATTTCTGAATACCAACAAAAACCAATGCCGTTGTTTTTACTTTGGAAAGGAATTGTGCATACAACATTACATTATCCAGAACATAAATTTTTAATTGGTGGTGTAAGTATTAGTAATCAGTTTTCAGAATTTTCGAAATCGTTAATGATTGAATTTATGAAATCCAATTATTATGACCCATACGTAGCGCAATATATTAAACCCAAAAAAGAGTTTAAAGTAAAATTAAAAGACGCAGATAAAGATTTTGTGTTTAATAAAACTGAAGCTGATTTGAATAAATTTGATAAAATTATAGACGAAATTGAACCAGGTTCACTAAGATTGCCTGTTTTAATCAAAAAATACATCAAACAAAACGCTAAAGTTGTGGCGTTTAATGTAGATCCAATGTTTAACAATGCAATTGACGGATTGATGTATATTAAAATTTCAGATATTCCAGAAAGCACTTTGAAACCCGTAATGGAAGAATTTCAAGCTGAATTAGAGCGAAAGCATAAAGGCTAATCAAAATTATAAATTAACTATTAGTTAATATTTTTACAAATACAAATTCAAAATTTTATTTACAATAACTTGAGCTAATTTTTCTTTACTTTCAATTGTCCAACCTGCTATATGAGGCGTTAGGATTACATTGCTAGCATTAAGCAAGTATTCTAAAGCTTCTGGTTTTTCGCCTTCAAATAAGGTTTCAAAAGATACTTTTTCGTATTCTAAAACATCTAACCCTGCGCCTAAAATTTTACCTGATTGTAAAGCAGTTACCAAATCTGCAGTAACAACACTTTTTCCTCTTGCGGTATTTAGTAACCAAAAAGGTTTTAAAAACTGATTGATAAATGCAGTATTAACCATTTTATCTGTTTCTGGTGTCCACGGAATGTGTAAACTTAACACATCGGCTTTTTGTTGTAATTCTTGTAAGTCAACTTGCTTGGCATTTGCATCGCCAACATTGGATAAAATGTCGTAACACAAAACATTCACATCAAAACCTCTTAGCTTTTTTGCAAAAGATTTTCCCATATTTCCATATCCAATAATTCCAACTGTTTTGCCGTCCAATTCTGTTCCGCGATTGCTTTCACGATTCCATTGTCCGGATTTGACTTCTTTATCGGCGGTATTTAATTTATTGAATAATGACAATAGCATGCCTAAAGCATGTTCGCCAACAGCAGTAGCATTTCCTTCAGGAGCTGCAATTAGTTGGATATTTCTGCTTTCTGCATATTCGCAATCAATACTTTCTAAGCCAGCGCCCACTCGTGCAATAAATTGTAAGTTTTTAGCTTTATCAATAAAGGTTTTATCAATTTTAAATCGGCTTCTGATAACAATTCCGTGGTAATTTTCAATTTTACTTTCTATTGCTTCTTTGGTTGAAGTAAAATCAGCTTCATTTTGAAAACCTGCCTTTTCTAATTGCTCCCAAAGCAAAGGATGATTGGAATCTAAATGAAGAATTTTTATAGTAGAAATAGTTTGCATAGCGTCAATTTTGAAAACGGAAAGTTAATGATTTACAGAGAGATTCGCAAAATAGATTTTGGGACTAATCAAAATTTCAACTAAACCAATTGCTCGTAATTTGCATATACTTCTTTTATTTGATTGAAAACATCAAATAATTCGTTGTGCCCGTCTGTAGTTACTAAGCGTTGTTTGTAAGGTTTGAAGTCTTGAATACCTTTGAAATAATTGGTATAATGACGACGCATTTCTACGATTCCCACGCGTTCGCCTTTCCATTCCATGGACCAAATTAAGTGGTTTTGCGCCGCTTCTACTCTATCTGCTACAGAAGGTGGTGCTAATTTTTCACCTGTTTTGAAGAAATGTTTTATCTCATTAAAAACCCAAGGATAACCAATTGCCGCACGACCAATCATCATGCCGTCTAACCCGAACTTATTTTTATATTCTAGGGCTTTTTCTGGAGAATCGACATCGCCATTTCCGAAAATGGGCATCGAGATTCGTGGATTGTTTTTAATGCGTGCAATATGTGTCCAATCAGCCTGTCCTTTATACATTTGCGCGCGGGTTCTGGCATGAACAGTTAAAGCTTGTACACCAATATCTTGTAATCGTTCGGCTACTTCATCAATATTTATAGAACTTTCGTCCCAACCTAAACGGGTTTTTACAGTAACTGGCAAAGGTGTTGATTTGATGACGGCTTTGGTCAAACGTACCATTAAATCAATATCTTTTAAAACACCGGCTCCAGCACCTTTACACACCACTTTTTTAACGGGACAACCAAAATTAATATCTACCAAATCAGGTTGAACGGTTTCTACAATTTTTGCAGAAAGTGCCATAGCTTCTTCGTCGCCACCAAAAATTTGAATACCAACTGGGCGTTCGTAATCGAAAATATCTAATTTCATTCTGCTTTTCATGGCATTCCTAATTAGCCCTTCGGAAGAAATAAATTCAGAATACATTAAATCTGCTCCGTGCATTTTGCACAAACGGCGAAATGGCGGATCGCTTACATCTTCCATAGGCGCAAGAAGCAAGGGATAATCGGGCAAAATAATGTTTCCTATTTTTGGCATGGTGCAAAGATAAGTAAAGTTTATGGATTTGATGGGTACACAGATTGAACGGATTTTACGGATTTGCGCTGAAATTCATAAAAATCTTTGTGATTTGTGTAATCCGTGTTAAAAAAAATAGCGTTTTGGAAAAGAAATGGGTACACAGATTTAAGGGATTTTCGCTGAAATTAATTTTGAAAACAGTTGTTGTATTTTAGCCCCGATAGGAGCGGCATCTCCCGATTTTTCATCGGGAATATAGCGGATAGCGGGACCGAAAGTCTTCTGGAAATAGTAGTTTTGCTCCAAAAAAATTATCTAGGTTTTAACCAACTTTTTGGATTTAGAACCGTTGTGTTTTGATTGATTACAAATTTTAACACCGAATTTCCTTTAGCATTTGTTTTAATTTTACCTAGCATTTGTTTTGCCGAAACTTTATTTCCTACAGAAACTGAAACGCTACTTAAATTGCTATACGCGGTAAAGAAGTCTCCATGACGCACCAATACGGTATAGGTATTTGTAGTTTGAGACACTTGCACGCCAGAAACTTCGCCAGCAAAAACGGCACGTGCCGAAGAACCTGAATCAGTAGTGATGTCGATGCCGCTGTTATGAATAACAATATTGCTATACTCCGGATGCGGTTGGTCTCCATATCCCGTTGAAATAAAGCCTTTTTCTGTTGGCCAAGGCAATTGCCCTTTATTGGATTTAAAGCTGTCTGAAGATAATTGTCCTTCAGGTGTTAATTCGATTTTAGTAGAAGAAACTGGCGCTACTTTAACTGGCGCTGTATTCCCAGAAGCTAAAGCTGCGGCTTTTTTCTTAGCGGCATTTTTTTTGTTTTCTGCAGCAATCGCATCGTTAATCATTTTTTTGATTTTCTTATCGATAGCTTTTGATTCCTTTTGTTTTGCTGCGATATCGGCTGCAATTTTTTTCTTATCTTTTTGTATAAGTTTTGCCGTTGCTACTTTTTCTTGTTTTAATTTTTCTTGTTCGGCTTTGATTTTTGTTTTTTCAACAATAACTTCTTCTTTTTCTTTTTTGTTGGTTTGCAGTTCGCCAACAGCAGTTCCTAATCTTGCTTGTTTAATTTTAATTTCTTCTGCCTGACGTTTTCTATACCCTGCATATTGTTTCATGTATTGCATGCGTTTGTAAGCTTGCAAAAAACTAGTGGAAGACAAAACAAACATAAATCGGCTTTGTTCAGAACGACTTTTGTATGATTTTACAATCATTTTGGCATAATCCTCTTTCATTATTTTTAAATCTTTATTTAACTTATTTATTTCTAATTGTGTTAAATAAATATTGTCGTCTAAAATTCGGGCTTGTTTGGCAATTGTAGAAATGATTTTTTCAGAAATTTTAATTTGGGCATCTTGTCCCGCAATTTCTTTCAAAACGGATTTTTCTTTTTTCTTTTCGTTCTGAAGTTTAATTTTTAACTCGGCTGATTCTCTTAAAAGTTGTTCTTTTCTTTGTTCTAGTTTTTCTTTCTCATCAATTTGTGCAGTTGCTGAAAAGGTTAAAAAGAGTACGAATAAGGATAAAAGAAATTTGTTCATGCTTGATTTTTTTACAAAATTAATCTATTTTTATTTGAGAATAACCATCTGGAATAGAATATGGATAAGATAATGATTCATTAAACGTAATTTTTTTATTTGCTACATTAATTTTTACTTGATTTTGTTGGTTGGCAATAATAGAAACGCCAGTTGGCATAAATATATTGTCTTGATTTGTAAAAGAAGGATAGGTAACCAAAACGTTTCTGTTTTTTGAAATTTGGTTGATAAATTGTTCTTTTAACAAATAATTTCCTGTTTCAAACCGAAATATTTTTTCAATATCTGCTTGTTTTTTGGATTTTAATTGCACTAAATTAGCTGCAATTTCTGCTATAAAAACTTCTTTGGTTAAATCATCTATTGGTCTTCCTAACAACAAATTTTGAACTTTTTGAAAATCTAAATCGGTGCCTAACATTTTAGTTAAAATAGAATAATTACCATCAAAATAGGTGCCGTTTGCTTTTTCGTAATAACTTACCCGAGTTGGCGTAATCAGTGCTTTTGCCATTGGAATCCCGAAAAATTTTAAATTGATCCAAATGATTTCGTCTTTCTTAATTCTGATATCTGCACCAATAGAAATAGTCTGCTTTTGGTCTTCATAATCTGCAGCAGCACGAATGGAAACCGTTTGAAAATTTAATGTATTTTCATAATGTTTTTCTATAATTTCTTTTGCCATATTGTCTACAAGTGCTTCTTTGGTAACGGTTTGTTCAACAACAGTTTTTTTGGTTTTGCAGGAAGCTAAAACGAATACTAATAACAGGAATGTAAAATGTTTTTTCATATTATTTTTTAAAAATGGCATCTAATCTTTTTTGATAGGTTTGTTTCATTTTAACATCCGATAATCCATCGGCACAAATTATAAATTGTTTGCAAAATCCGATTTCTAAATTTGAATCATCAATAACATAATCGATGCCCATTTCTAAAAATTCTTTTGCTTTTTTAAAGTTTGTTAAGTTGTTGTTTGCTTTTCCGGCGTAATAATACAAATTGGCTTTGGTTGGAAACAAGTCGATATATGATTCAGATTTTTTAGCCATTTTTTCAAATTGCTTATTGAAATCGTAAATATTTAGGAGCAAATCAATAGCCTCAATATCGTTTCCTTTTGATTGTTCGATGTATTTTTGTGCCAATTCAAAATTATTTTTATTGTAAAAAAACTTTCCTAATTCTTTATTAACATCCATTCCAACGGTGTTGTCAAAAAAAGTTAGTGTGTTATCAATTTCAATAAGTAATTCTGGTTTTTTTGTGGCAAAAATTAAATATTCGTTTAAAACGCGTTGCTTAATTTTTAAATCGATTTTACTGCTTTTTACCACTCTTTTATACGATGCTGTAGCTTTAGGAACATCATTTGCATTGATGTGAAATTTGACCAAACTCACCTGCGCTAAATCAGAATTTGGTAGTTCTTTTTCTAGCAATAATGCCGTTTCAAATGCTTTTTCTTCTTGATTAATTGACGAATATTGATAAATTAAATCAATATAATTTTGTTCTGCTTTTGGATTGTTTTTTATGGCTTCAACTAAATCATTAACATTTGGTTTGTTCCCTTTTTGCATGCTTTGAATTTGCATTTGATACGATTCCATAACTTTGGTTAAAGTACCTTTGCTTTCGATGTCGTCAATTACAATTTTGGCCTTGTCAAATTGTTGGGTATTCATATATAACGAAACTAAGTCTTCTTTCATGTTTGCATCAAAAGTGACTAATTTTTCAACAATTATAATTGATTGATTAAAATTTCTAGTTTGGTAATATACGTCATATAAACCGTTCCAATACCAACGTTGTTTGGGTGCTAAATCGACTGCTTTTTGAAACGCATTTTCTGCTTCTACATAGTTTTTTTGCTTCAAATAATTAACGCCTAATTGGTAATGAATTTCTGGATTTAATGGTTCTTTAAGCAAACATTTTTGTAAGGCAATAATAGCTTTATCATAATTTTCAATGGCTTTTTCTTTTAAAGCATCAAAAAAATTGGTTTCAAATTCATTTTCCGCAGTAACAACTTCCTCAGGATTTATTTGTCCGAAAGAAAGCTGAAAAAGGAAAAGAAATGCTATTATTTTTTTCATGTTTTGTTATTCAATAAAAGTATTACAAAAATTATTCCATTGTGGAATAATCGCCTAAACTTACGCTAGTGAAATCGCCATTATAATTTACGTGATTTCCAATCATGGCATTATCTAATTTTGCGTTTTTAATATGTGAATGGGTTTGAATTAAGCTGTTTTTTATAATACTATTTGAAATTTGACAACCTTTTCCTAAAGAAACATTTGGTCCAACAGTAGTATTAATAAGCACAACATCTTCACCGATATAACATGGTGGAATAATAGTTGCGTTTTCTAATTTTACGTTTGAGTCCACTAAATCTTCTCCGTCTTGATGTAAAAATCCTAACATTCTGTTGTTGGTATCAACCGTAACATCTTTGTTTCCGCAATCCATCCATTCATCAACTTTTCCGGGTACGAATTTCATGCCTTTTGCCATCATTTGTTTGATACCATCATTAATTTGGTATTCGCCACCATGAATTATGTTGTTGTCTAAAACGGCTTGCAATTCGTTCTTTAAAACAGCAACGTCTTTAAAGTAGTAAATTCCAATAACGGCTAAATCTGATACAAATTCTTTTGGTTTTTCTACCAATTCAATGATTTCGTTAGCTTCATTTAAGTTAATTACACCAAAAGCTTCTGGTTGCTCGACTTGTTTTACCCAAATTACGCTATCGGCAGTTGCATCAAGTTCAAAATCGGCACGGATTAATGTATCTGCGTAAGCAATAACTGCTGGTCCTGATAAAGAATCCTTAGCACACATGATGGCGTGACCTGTTCCTAAGGCTTCATTTTGATAATAAATGGTTCCTTTTGCTCCAATTTTTGTAGCAATTGCAAGTAAATCTTTTTCTACTGTTGCACCAAAACTTTCGTGAATGATAAATGCTACTTCATCAATTGGTTGGTTAATTACTTTGGCAATATCTTCCACTAAACGGTGTACAATTGGTTTCCCTGCAATAGGAATTAATGGTTTAGGAATGGTTAATGTGTGTGGGCGAAGTCGTGATCCACGACCAGCCATTGGTACTATTATTTTCATGTTTTTATTGAAAGATTACAAGATTAAAATATTTAAAAATTTATCTTCGAAATCTTTAAATTATTAAATCTTTAAATTATTAAATTTTATTTGACGCCCGTACTTCCAAATCCACCTTCACCTCTTGAGGTTTCAGTTAATTCTATGGTTTCTTGCCATTCGGCGCGCTCGTGTTGGGCGATAATTAGTTGTGCGATGCGTTCTCCGTTTTCAATAACGAAATCTTCATTGGATAAATTTACTAAAATCACGCCAATTTCACCACGATAATCGGCATCTACTGTTCCAGGTGAATTTAAAACTGTAATCCCTTTTTTGAAAGCCAACCCACTTCTTGGTCGCACTTGCGCTTCATAACCAATTGGTAATTCTATAAAAAGTCCGGTTTTAACCAAAGTTCTTTCTAATGGTTTTAAGGTAATTGATTCGGTTAAATTAGCACGTAAATCCATTCCAGCTGAAGCGTTCGTTTCGTAGTTTGGCAATGGATGTTGCGATGTATTGATGATTTTTATTTGCATTTGAATCTTATTTTTAACTGCTAAACTGGTATTATTTTCGTTTTATTAATTTTAAAATTACTTCTTTTTCGTTTTTGTAAATATAATAACTAAAGCCAATGATTGCAAGTATACCGAAAACAAACGTTTCTCTTAATTCTGTAACATAAAAAGAAATACAAGCAAGTGTAATCGAAGCAAAAAGATAGGTTAAAATCTTTTTCATCTCAAAAGGAATAGGATATTTTTCTCTTCCTAAATAATACGAAATCACCATCATACTTCCATAAGCGCAAATGGTTGCAATGGCTGAACCTAAATAACTCATATCAAATTTGACTATTAAAATATAATTCATACTTAAAGTAATAACTGCGCCAATTGCAGAAATGTAGGCTCCAATTATGGTTTTATCAATTAATTTATACCAAACGGATAAACTTGTATAAATCCCTAAAAAGAAATTTGCGATAATGATTAATGGCACTATTGACATAGCTTCCCAATATTGTTGATCTCGAACTAATAAAATTTTTACAATATCAGCAAAAACAACAACAACCAGCAAAATTAACGAACCTAAAATAACAAAATATTTAGTAATTGTAGCATAAGTTTGCGGCGCATTTGTGTTTCCAGCTTGACTGAAGAAAAACGGCTCAATTCCCAACGTGTAAGCGGTGCGAAACAAAACCATAAACAACCCGATTTTATAACAAGCCGAATACGCTCCAACTGCCGCTTTGGCTGTAGCAGGATCCAACCATTCTGACAATAAAATTTTATCTAAATGTTCGTTAATTCCGAAAGCCAAACCTGCAAATAAAATAGGCCATCCGTAGTGAAGCATTTTTTTCCATAAATCATTATTAAAAAACCAATTGGGTTGAAAATAATGTGGCATAAACAATATAAAAGTGAATAAACTAGCCATTAAATTTGACAAGAAAACATAACCAATTTGGTAGTCTTCCACATAAAAAGAACTCCAAAAACCTTGCGGATTGGCGTGTGCTAAATTGGGTAATATTGCCAATAAAAACACGTTTAATAACAAATAAATAAGCACATTAGAAATTTTTAGTACAGAATATCTAATAGGTCTTTGCTCGGCGCGAAGCTTAGAAAAAGGGATAATTACCAGGGCATCAAAAGCTAAAATCCAAATGGCATAGTTGATATATTCTTTATCTATGTTCAATAATCCCGCTAATGATTTCTGAAATAAAAGCGCAACGCACAAAAACAAAATGGTGGTCCAAAAAATAGAAACTGTAGACGTACTAATTACTTCTTTTTTATTTTCTTCTTTATGGTAAAATCTAAAGAACGCCGTTTCCATTCCGTAAGATAAAATAACGTTGAAAAAAATCATGTAAGCCAACAAAATTGTTATTTCGCCATACATTTCGGGCTTTGGCATGTAAGAAGTATGCAAACCCACCAATAAAAAACTCATTACACGAGGTAATACCGTGGCAATACCGTAAATAAGGGTTTGTTTAAGAAGTCTTCTGTTTGAACTCAATTTATTTTCTTTTAAAGAACAAAAATAGTTAATTATTATTTGGTTTTGCCGATGGATAAGCTAACATTGGTAATTCTATTACATCGTTAATAGTAATAGAATTTTCTTTACCGTTTGTATTAAAAAAAATCTTAGCTTGATTGGGCTTTAAGTTTGTTATTATTGTAGGTGTTGGTACCGTTTCTAACTCATTATCAAAGGTTTTTATTGAAGATTGATAAGTAACATCATCCAATTTTGAAATTATACCTTCTCTATTTTGAAATTGAATTTTTATTAAAGTTGTGTTTTCGGGTAATGGTTTTAGTAATGTGATATTTAAGTTAGTGCCACCTCCGGCGCCTTTTATGCCACCAACCCAATTTTGAAAGGTAATTTTTTCAATATATTGTTCCGCAATTTCATTTGTTTTATTTGAAGAACAAAAATTTAAATTGAAAAACGCGACTAAAATTAAAACTAGTAATTTCATATTTACTGATTTAATATTTTAACAAAATGAAAACCTTTTGGTTCAAATCCGTGGTTGATATAAAATTTACCAGCAGAGAAATTTGTGGTAAATGCATCTAGAACAATTTGATTTGCATTAACATCTTTGGCAATTTTGTGCACTTCTTCAATTAAAATATCACCTATTTTTTGACCTCTAAAATCTTCATGAACTACAAAACTATCAATTTCCACATATTTGCCTGACCATAATTTTGTTGCAATCCAAACGCCTGTTAAAGCAATAGTTTGGTTGTTTTTTACTACAATTATTTGTTGGTAATTTGCTTGAAGCATCTCCTCTATAAGTGTGCCATATTTTTCAACGGTAAAATCAGGATATAATTGTTTTACTATATCCAAATGGGCTAACATTTCTGCTTTTTGAGTTAAAATACGAATTTCCATTACTTTTTATCTAGTAAATTTTCATTAAATAAGTCTAAAATTCTGCGGTATTCATCTACCCAAGAATAGGTTTTTTGAAATCCGTGTGCTTCTACTGGAAAAACGGCTAAATCCCAATCTTTTTTACCAAGTTCAATAAAACGCTGAGTCATTCTTACAATATCTTGAAATTGTACGTTATCATCAACCATTCCGTGAAGCATTAACAATTTGTCTTGTAAATTATCAGCAAAATAAATTGGCGAACTTTTTTTGTATGCTTCTGGATCTGTTTCAGGAAAATTTAAAATATTTGCCGTGTATCCTTGGTTGTAATGCGCCCAATCTGTTACGGAACGCAATGCTGCCCCGGCTTTAAATTCGCCAGGTTTAGTTAAAAGTCCCATTAACGTAATAAATCCACCATAAGAGCCACCATAAATTCCAACTTTATTAGCATCTATCCCTAAATTTTCAACTAAATATTTTTTACCATCTAATTGATCTGATAAATCTAAACCGCCCATGTGTCGGTAAATTCCAGTTCTAAAATCGCGTCCGTAACCATCACTTGCTCGGTAGTCTATATCTAAAACGGTATAGCCTAAATCGGTTAACAAATTATGAAACATATATTCTCTGTGATACGTGCTCCAAAACTTATGTGCATTTTGTAAATATCCAGCACCGTGAACAAAGATGATGGCGGCTTTATTTTTATTTTCTGATTTTGGATTGTAAACTCTAGCGAAAACAGTTGTCCCATCTTCCGCTTTAAATGAAATGACTTCTGGTGTTTTCCAATTGTATTTTTTAAATGAATTAGAAGTTGAAAAGGTAATTTGCTTTAATGTTGGATTGGATTTATTATCTGCTACAAAAACTTCCCAAGGTTTGTTGATATAGGAATAGCGAATTGCTAATTTAGTTTCATCGGGTGATAATTTTATTTCATAAGCCCCGTCCCCTGTTAGAATAGGTGTTTTTTTACCTGAAGAAATATCTAATTTATAAAACGAACGATTTCCTGGATGAGTTTCAGTTGAAGTAATATAAAATGAATTGCTCAATTTTGAGAGCACCACTTCACGAACTTCCCATTTACCTTGTGTAAGTTGTGTTTTCTTTTTAGTTTCCAAATTGTAAGTGTACAAATGAGAAAAACCTGTTGCTTCTGATTGAAAATATATTGTTTTATTATCGGCTAAAAACCCTAACGTTCCATTACTAAAATTATAGCTTGGAATCCCTGGTCCGCCAATCCAAGCTTCATCATGTTGGTAATCAATTTCCGAAATGGATGCTGTTTCTAAGTTCAATTGAAGAATCCAGCGGTCTTTATTATCTAAACTTCTTGCTTCAAAAACAGCTAAATTTCCGGATGCATTGTATATTGGCGTTTGCATCGTAATTGGTTTTTCTACTGGTTCTAAATTTTTTAAATTATCGTATTCTTGATAATATTTTGGAAAGGTTTTTAATCCAGTTAAACTTGAAAAAGTAATTTGAAATACGGTATCTTTCTCGATGTGATACACATACATTTTATGTTTGCTATTATTGTTTACAGAAACTTTTTCTCGTGTCGTTTTATTTTTGGTGTACCCATCAGAAGTAATAAAATTTTCAACTTTTGTATCTTTAGTAGTTGGATATTCCGATAAATTATAAGTTAAAAATTTTCCATTTGGACTAATTTTTATAGCTTCTAAAGTATTTGAACCATAAAAAATCTCGGAAGGAAATTTTAATTTATTTTCTTCAGATTGTGTTTTATTCCATTCCGATTTGGCTTTTTCTTCGTTTACAAATTGAAACAATTCTTTTTGTTGTGAGTTTAGAAAATTATCTTTGTTGGAATCAGAAGAAGCTGTTCCAGATTTAAAATTTGTAAGTTGAACCAATTGAAAATTAGTCACATTTAATTGATACAGATTTTTATTTTGTTGAAAATAAATAATATCTGAGTTACTACTTCTTTGTACTGAATTGATATTTGTAGTAGTTTGATAAATTATCTTGTTTTCTTTTGTTTTTTTATGATAAGAAAACAAAGCGCCCTTGTTTGTATAATATACTGTTTCAAATTTTTCTTGCCCTTTAAATTGAATATCTGAAAAATTAAATGCCGCTTTAGTTAATAATTTTGGTTCAGAAAAACCTTTTTGCCAATAATAGGTTTTATCGCCTAATTCATTATTAGGATTCCACTCAAAATAAATGGTTTCCCCGTCTACCGACCATCGGTGATTTGAAGGTTGGTGACCTATAAACTCATTACCTTTCATTATCTCTTCTAATTGAAGATTTTGAGCTACTAAAAGAGAACTAAAAATTAAAAGAAGCGCTGTAAAAATATTTTTCATATCAAATCGGTTTATACAAATATATAATTTTTTTTGCCACGGATTAAACTGATTAAAAGGATTTAAAATTTAATTAGTAATTAATACAAATAAAAAAAGTCCCAATAAATTGGGACTTTAAGAAGTTATTAAACAATAAATAAAATTAATTATTTAATGCTTCCGCACCACCCACAATTTCTAAGATTTCTCCTGTAATTGCTGCCTGACGTGCTTTGTTATATGTTAATTTCAATTGATTTCTTAAATCAGTTGCATTATCTGTTGCTTTGTGCATTGCCGTCATACGTGCGCCGTGCTCTGCTGCGAAAGAATCTCTAACTGCCTTGTACAATTGAGTTTTTAACGATTTTGGAATCAATTCTAATACAATTTCTTCTTTTGATGGTTCAAAAATATAATCGGATGCAATAGCTGCAGCGCCTTTAATTGGTGCTAATGGCAAAAATTGTTCGTTTACAACATATTGTGTAGCTGCATTTACAAACTGATTGTAAACCAATTCTACTTTATCATATTCACCATCTAAAAACAAATGCGTTAATGATTGCGCGATTTCTGCAGTGTTATCAAAAGTTAGATCATCATAAATATCACTTCTGTTAGCTACAACATAATTTGATTTGTGCAAGCCGTCATTAGCTTTTTTACCAATAGCAAAAACACCAACATTATCGTGTCCGTAGGTATCAGATAAAATTCTAACTTGTTTTATGACATTGTTGTTAAGTGCACCACATAAACCTCTGTTAGAAGTTATTGCCACAACTAAAACTTTTTTCACTTCTCTTTGAGTAGTATATTCAGCAGCAACATCACCTTCTAAAGAAGCGCTTAAACTTTGAATTAACTCTGTTAATTTTTCAGAATAAGGACGCATTGCAGTAATAGCATCTTGTGCTTTTTTTAATTTAGCAGCCGAAACCATTTTCATAGCAGAAGTGATTTGCATCGTTGACGATACAGATACAATTCTATTACGTATTTCTTTTAAGTTTGCCATTTTTATTGGGTATTGGGTGTTGGGTTTAAGGTGTTGGGTACCAGTTTTACCTAATGCCCAAAACCTTTTACCTTATACCTAATTAATTAGTATTTTGCAGAAATTTCTTTTGCAGCAGCTTCTAATACATTTGTGATGTTATCATCAAATTTACCAGCTTTTAATGCATCTAAAACGTCTTTATGTTTTAAAGTTAAAAATTGAATATAATCTTTTTCAAATTCTTTTACTTTATTTACAGGAACATTTCTTAATAAGTTTTTTGTTCCGGCATAAATAATTGCTACTTGATTTTCAACAGCAAACGGACTATTTAAACCTTGTTTTAAGATTTCTACGTTACGTTTACCTTTTTCAATTACATTTAAAGTAACCGCATCTAAGTCAGATCCAAATTTTGCGAAAGCTTCTAATTCGCGGAATTGTGCTTGGTCTAATTTTAAAGTACCAGATACTTTTTTCATTGATTTAATTTGCGCATTACCTCCTACACGAGATACCGAAATACCTACGTTAATTGCAGGACGAACTCCAGAGTTGAATAAATCTCCATCTAAGAAAATTTGTCCGTCAGTAATAGAAATTACGTTTGTTGGGATATATGCAGAAACGTCTCCCGCTTGTGTTTCGATGATAGGCAACGCTGTTAATGAACCACCACCTTTTACAATTCCTTTTAAAGAATCTGGTAAATCATTCATGTTTTTAGCGATATTGTCATCGTTAATTACTTTACAAGCTCTTTCTAATAAACGAGAGTGTAAGTAGAAAACGTCACCTGGATATGCTTCACGTCCTGGAGGTCTTCTTAACAATAAAGATACTTCACGGTAAGCAACTGCTTGCTTAGATAAATCGTCATAAATAATTAATGCAGGACGACCTGAATCACGGAAGTACTCACCAATTGCAGCACCTGCCATAGGAGCATATACTTGCATTGGCGCTGGGTCAGAAGCATTTGCAGCAACAATAACTGTATAAGCCATTGCACCTTTTTCTTCTAATGTTTTTGCGATTGATGCAACAGTAGACGCTTTTTGTCCGATTGCAACATATATACAGAATACTGGTTGACCAGCATCGTAAAATTCTTTTTGATTTAAGATGGTGTCTAAACAAACTGAAGATTTACCAGTTTGACGGTCACCAATAACTAATTCACGTTGTCCACGTCCAACAGGAATCATCGCATCGATTGCTTTGATACCAGTTTGTAATGGTTCTGTTACTGGTTGACGGAAAATAACTCCAGGTGCTTTACGCTCTAAAGGCATTTCATATAATTCGCCTGCGATTGGTCCTTTACCATCAATTGGGTTTCCTAATGTATCAACCACACGGCCAACCATTTGCTCACCTACTTTTAAAGACGCAATTCTGTTGGTTCTTTTTACGTTAGAACCTTCTTTAATTCCAGTTGATGGTCCTAATAAAACCACACCAACATTGTCTTCTTCTAAGTTCAATACGATAGCTTCTAATCCGTTATCGAACTGAACTAACTCGCCGTACTGAGCATTTGATAAACCATATACACGAGCAATACCATCACCAACTTGTAGTACAGTACCTACTTCTTCTAATGTAGCACCAGATTGAAAATCTGATAATTGTTTCTTTAATATTGCTGAAATTTCAGCTGGTTTAATTTCTGCCATTTTATATGTATTTAATGGTATTTATTTAATATGTAAATTCTCTTTTTAACTGTTGTAATTTGTTTGCCACTGAGGCATTGTATTGTTTATCTCCGATTCTTAAAACAAAACCTCCAATAATTGAAGCGTCTACTACGTTAGTAATAGAAATAGTGTTTGAAGAAAATTCTTTCAACTTATTTTTAACTAATACTTCTAATTCTGCAGTTAAAGGAACAGCTGTAGTAACTACTGCTTGCTCAATACCACTTGCAATATCAAATAATGTATTGAATTGTGAAGTAATTGCAGACAAAATTTCATATCTTTTATTTGCTACCAACAATTGAAATAAACCTTTAGTTTCTGCCTGTAAAGATGGAAATATTTCAATTAATGCGTTCATTTTTATCGATCCATTTACAATAGGATTTGATAAAAATTCATGTAACTCTCCATTTTCTTTAATAGCAGTTCCAATAGTTTTCATATCGTTATTTACAGCTGAAGCGTTATTGCTTTCTGTAGCGATATCTATAATTGCTTTTGCGTATCTAATCGCAGCTCTTGACATAACTTTGGATTAGTTTAATTTAACATCAGCTAACATTTTCTCAACCAATTTAGTTTGAGATTCTTTGTTAGATAATTCTTCTTTTAATAATTTTTCAGCAATTTCTAAAGACAATGAAGATACTTGATTTTTGATTTCAGCAACTGCATTATTTTTTTCGCTTTCGATTGTAGCTTTCGCTTGTTCAATCATTTTTGCACCTTGAGATTGTGCTTCAGATTTTGCATCAGCAATCATTTTCTCTTTGATAGCTGTTGCTTCTTTAATCATAACATCTCTTTCAGCACGGGCTTCATCTAATAATTTTTGATTATCTGATTTTAAAGCCATCATTTCTTTTTTTGCATTTTCAGCCAAAAGAATAGCTTCTTTAATACCTTCTTCACGTTCGTTTACTGCATCTAAAATAGGTTTCCATGCAAACTTTTTAAGTAAAAGTATTAATCCTACGAATAAAACTGTTTGTAAGATAAATAAACCAAATGAAAATTGACCTAATAATTCTTCCATTATATATAGTGTTTAATTTTAATTTTCAAAGTAAACAATTGTTGTAACCAACCGTTACAACAATTGTTAGTTTTAATTATTTTACAGCGAATAACGCTGCAAAACCAATTCCTTCAATTAACGCAGCTGCAATAAGCATAGCGGTTTGAATTTTTCCAGTCGCTTCTGGTTGACGAGCAATAGCATCCATTGCTGATCCACCAATTCTACCGATACCTATACCAGCACCAATAACTACTAATCCAGCTCCTACAAGGTTAAGAGTTCCTTCCATAATGTATATATATTTAATTAAACATTCAATTTATTAATGAGCTTCTTCATGATGATGCTCCTCTTTAGCAGCTCCAAAATACAAAGCCGTTAACATTGTAAAAATGTAAGCTTGTAATAATGCTACTAAAATTTCTAATATTGATAATACAAAAGCCAATACAAATGATAATGGACTTCCGATTGGACTACTAAAAGTATACATTAACGCAATAATACTCATTATCACCACGTGTCCTGCCAACATATTTGCATACAAACGTATCATTAATGAAAATGGCTTAATGATTGTTCCTAAAAACTCGATTGGTGCTAATATAATTTTCATTAGAGCAGGCACTCCTGGCATCCAGAAAATGTGACCCCAATAATTACCATTAGCAGTAAACGTTGTAATGAAATAAGTAATAATTGCTAATGATGCAGTAATTGCGATATTCCCAGTAACGTTAACTCCAAGCGGCGTTAAACCAAACATATTTAAAAACCAGATAAAGAAGAAAATAGTCAATAAATGACTCATATATTTTTTATAATGCTTTTCTCCAATATTAGGAATTGCGATTTCATCTCTAATGTAAATAACTAAAGGCTCGAAAAATCTTCCAACACCAGTAGCAATACCACCATTTTTACTGTAAGATTTTCCAAGGTTTCTAAAAATCATAAACATTAATAAAGCAACGATTAAAATCATTACAATACTTTTTGTGATAGAAAAATCTATAGGTTTTGTATTTGTAGTATGGTGTTTTTCGTCAACATTGAAAGTTCCATTTTTATCCGTATTATAAATCATCCCATCGTGATGATTTATTTTGAAATATTTGCCATTTGATTCTGCAACGGCTTCACCATGGTGAAATTCAGAGGACATGAAAAAGTGCAATCCGTCTTCCCATAAAATTACTGGTAAAGGAATACCTATATGTTTTTCATGACCTGATGCTTTTCCATAAGAAAACAAATGAAAATCATGAGAATCTAATAAGTGATGTTGAATGAATTCCGCTCTTTCTTCTTGCGCTTTGGTTTCTTCCAAAACAATTTCTTTAGTTGGAACTTCTACATGATTTGTAACTTCTGTATGTGCCGATTTTACAACATCAGTTGTATCTTCATTAGCAAAAGTAACTACTGGAAAAACCGCAAAAATTGTGGCTATAAATAAGTGAATTGTTATTCTTGAAATCAACATAAAATATATATTCTAAAAAATAGTTTCCTAAAAATTTTTTGCAAAGGTATATTTTTTTCTTTAAATTACAACACTAGAAAATTACTTTTTTCAGCAAACTATTTGAAATTAAATTGGTTTATTGTTTTTTATTCAAAATACCTATTGTTATAATCGTTTCAATTACTAAAAAACCCATAAAAACAATCAGACAATTTGTTTTTTCAATTTGATTATTTGGCATGTTTAAAATGGGTTTTATAATGAAATAAACTATACCCGTTTTCACAAAAGTAGCTATCATAAAAACCATTCCGGTATTGTCAAAGCTTTTTTCAGACACTTTTTTTACAAGGAATAATATTAGATTCAAAAACACAAAAAACAGGAAAAATAAATGGTCAATTGAAAAATGAAATTTTTCTTCTGCTTGCTTCAAACTAGGCAATAAAAAAACCAAACTATTGATAGCATATAACGAAAAAGAAAAAAAGAAAATGCGTATAAAAAACAAGAGGTTATTTTTCATTTTTATTCATTTGGTTGACTTGACGAATTACATTATACATGGCTAAAAAAACTCCTACAATTGTGAAAATTTTTACATAGTTTTCAGTTTGGTATTTTTCATCTAAATATTGACCAAGATAGGCAAACAAAAAAATAACCATACCCATTTGTGCCGGAATGCTTATTAATTGAATCCATTTATTTAAGGGTTTTGAGTTGTTGTTTTGTGTCATTTTATTCTGTTTTTAGACAAAATTTATTTTGATTTCATCTCGCAACTGGCTTCAAAAATGGCGCCAGGTTCGATTGCAAGTTTTCCCACGGTTACTTCTCCAGAAATTTTGGCTGTTTTTTTGATTCCTAGTAATTCTTCCACCACTAATTTGCCGTTAAATTTGCCTTCGATATCTATGTTTTTACAGGTAATATTGCCTTGAACTTTACTTTTCGGACCCAATACAATTTTTCCTTTGCAAGTAATATCACCAATTAATTCGCCGTCCAAGCGTAAATCGGCAGTACAAATTATATTCCCAGTAATGGAAGTTTGTTCTACAATTCGATTTGTTTTTCCTAATAAATCGTAGTCTGATTTTGGCATACTTATTTGATTTTAGCTAAATATTCTTCTACGTTTTTCTTTACTTGAACCACTTTATAATCTTCATTTGAGATGATAAATGGCGTATCTTTAATTTTATAATCTTTGTATTCTTTTAGATAATTATAAACAGATTCTGCAGTTGCTTTATTTATAATTCCGTGTAACACAATCATATTTTTTTCTACATTGTAAATATCATTTGACACTTTTACTTTCCTGTCACCAGATTCTTTGGCATATTTATTTAATTTTTCAATTAAGTTTTTGTGCGAAAATTCATTTGGATAATTGGTTATAAAAACCAAATTATACGTTTTCGGTTTTTCTCCAAATTTTAAAGATTCCAAAACAGGAATATCTGAACTTAAAATGGATGCTATTTTTTTTGTTTCTTCGGCTTTTGGATAATTTTTTACAACTTTTTGCAACGCCATTTTATAAGCTGAAAGTCCGAATAATCTAGCTGAAATTTTTGCTTTCAAAACATCAAATTTTGCATTTAATTCATCTCCATCATATTTTTTTAATAAGGCATCAATCTCTAAATTGGCTTCTCTAAATAATCCTTTTTCTACTTTTGCATAAAGCGCGTTAAATTCAGAATCTGCAGTAATATCAGCGTTAATTGTAGTGTTATTAAAAGCCGATGCGTATCTGCTTTCAGGATATTCTGTTAAGATTTTTTGTTTGTAAACGAACGCTTTTTCGCTGTTTATTACACCATACAATTGGTATAAATTATAGTAAGTTGGCAACACTAATTTGCTTTCTGGTGTGTTTACTAATATGTCCTCAAAAGATGTTATGGCCAACTTATTTTCTTTAAGTTTTTCTTTAAAAATTGCGCCAAGTTGAAAACGAGCATAATTGGCCTCGGTATTTAAACTATCTAAAACTTTAGCGTCTTTTGGCAATTGATCAATATAAAAAGAGGTTTTGTATTTCGGTTCTAGACCAGCTTCTTCAGTTATATCTGATGTTTCTTCATCCGTTTCCTCTTCAGCGTTTTCAGTTTGGTTTTGATTTGAAACTGCTATTGATTTCCAATTGTCGCCATATTTAATATCGCCCCATTTTTTCTTAAAATTTAATTTACCTTGCGCAACAGTTACTGCATTATAAAAGTAAAAATTACTTTGTAAACTACCTGAATTTGAGGATTGTTTAACTAAAGGTGATTCTAAAACCGGACTTTTTGCCTTTGTGATTCCGGCTGGGAAATTTTTATCATTAGTGCTTAAGTTATCACTAAAATTTTCTCCAGAAAGCATATCTGCTTTTTGATTATTTTTTGTTAAAGCCAAATTATCTGCTGCTTTTTTAGCTGCGATGGAATCTGATATTTTTAATTTGGTGATGTATTTTTGATAAAATTTATTTTTTTCAGTAGCAGACATTTTTGAAACAGTAATTATACTATCCGAATGATTAACAATGTCTTGATATTTTACAACATCTGTAATTACATCTAACTTCTTTTTTGTAGGTTTAAATGCCTTGTTTTTTTCTGGTAAATGAACCAAAGTTGAATCTAAATATTTTTTAACGGAATGGAAATTTTGTTTTCTGTAGTAGATATCCGAAATATTTCTATAATTTAAAGCTGCCAAATATTTGTCTGCCGAAATATTTTTTAACGATTTATTATAGTTTGAAATAGCTAAATTATCTTTCCCTTTTCTATCATAAAAAACAGCTCTTTGGTGATGGATTACATCTCTAAAACTTTTATTTTCAATGTTTTCAAGTAATTTATCTATGTTTTTATGGAAAGCTACCGAGTCGCCTTTTTCAAAATCAAACTGAGTAGCTTGCTTTAAATGCGCATAAATGGTATAACTACGAGGAGATTTGCGTTTCATATCAATTACTTCCTGAAAGGACACAAAAGCGCTATCTGCGTAATTTAACTTCTCGTACAATTGACCTAAAATAAAAGTATAACGGGCTTTTTCTTCTTTTAGTTTTGTTTCTTTTTTGGATATTTTTACCGATGCAAGGGCGCTATCTAAAACATTTTTTTTAATATAGGCTTGCGCTAAAACAGAATGAATATCCGCCAAATCCTGACCCGTAACTTTTTGTCCTTTAAGCGTTCTATTTAAGTTATTTATGGCTAATTGTTCGTTTTCTAATTTTAAATTGACTTTTTCTCGCCACACTTGAGCTTGGTAAACATTATTACTTGTTGGATATTTATACAAAATATAATTAAACGCTTCCATAGCAGGCAAATAGCGGTGTTCGTAATACCTAGATTTGCCTAACATCAAATAAGATTCGTCAATTTGATTGTTTTTTTCATATCCGCCAATGTTCATCGAATGTTTCTGAATGGCTTTTGTGGCCTTAGTTTCCGCACGTTCAAAATTGGCGTTTTTGGTGACTGCGCCTTCTTTTTGGTCTGTAGGCAAAATTTGCATGCGTTCTAATGGAAGTATGTCCCAAAAATCATCAGAATAAGTTGCATTTACGTCTGCAATTCCTTTTTGCATCGCCAGATTTCCATTATATAAAACATTATATTTTGTATTTGTGGAATGCCACTTTCTGTTAATATAATTGTCTTTTTTAGTTGAACACGCCAAAATTAGGGTAATACAACCAATTGTAAGTAACTGTTTTAAATGTATGTTTTTCAATGTAATATGGTTTTTATAAATAACTTTATTTTCGGTTATTTAGTATGCAAACGTGTAAAAATAAGATTTTTTTTTGGAAGATGAACATTACTTTTTTCAGATTATATCATTTCAATTAATTCTAAAGCTTTGTTAATGCTTTTTACGTTTTCAAAAGTGATTAAAAGTCGCAATCCGTTTTTGGTTTCTTTTTCTTTAATTTTACACAAATTTCCGTTTTGTTGTGCAAATTTCATCACATTCATAAAGCGGTTACTTTGGTAAAAATTAGATTGCTGGTCGCCAATAAAATAACCAATCATTTTATTTTGTTTCAAAATTAAGCGCTCTAAACCAATTTGTTTGGCTTTCCATTTTATTCGAACACTATTTAATAACGAACCTGCTTCTTTTGGCAAAGGGCCAAATCGGTCAATTAACCTTTTTTCGTAAGCTTCTAATTCCGCAATATTTTTCACAGAACCTAATTCGTTGTACAAACTCAATCGCTCTGAAATATTGTTAATATATTCATCTGGAAACAGCAATTCAAAATCGGTATCAATTTGAAATTCTTTTACAAATTCTTTGGTTTCAATATCGTTTTCTTCTTCATATAAATTGGCAAATTCATTTTCTTTTAGCTCATCAATGGCTTCATTCATGATTTTCTGATAGGTGTCAAAACCAATTTCATTAATAAAACCGCTTTGTTCGCCACCTAATAAATCGCCTGCTCCACGAATTTCTAAATCTTTCATGGCAATATTAAAACCACTGCCTAATTCTGAAAATTGCACCAATGCGTTAATTCGTTTTCGAGCATCATCCGTCATAACAGATTCGGGTGGCGTGATAAAATAGCAAAATGCTTTTTTATTGCTACGTCCTACTCTGCCTCGCATTTGATGCAAATCTGAAAGTCCAAAATTATTGGCATTATTAATAAAAATCGTATTCGCATTTGGTACGTCTAAACCGCTTTCAATAATGGTTGTAGCCACCAAAACATCAAATTCGCCTTCTATAAAAGCCAGCATCAATTCTTCTAGTTTTTTCCCTTCCATCTGTCCGTGTCCAATTCCTACTTTGGCATTGGGAACCAATCGCTGAATCATTCCAGCAACTTCCTTAATATTTTCGATGCGATTATTGACAAAGAAAACTTGTCCGCCACGTTCAATTTCATAAGAAATGGCATCACGAATGGCTTCTTCGCTAAAGCGAATAACGTTGGTTTCAATTGGATATCTATTTGGCGGTGGGGTAGTAATTACTGATAAATCTCGAGCCGCCATTAATGAAAACTGAAGTGTTCTTGGAATTGGCGTAGCAGTTAAAGTAAGCGTATCAATATTTGCGGCAATGGTTTTTAATTTGTCTTTTACATTCACCCCAAATTTTTGTTCCTCATCTACAATAAGCAATCCCAAATCGCGGAATTTTACATTTTTATTTACCAATTGGTGCGTTCCGATTACGATATCTATTTTCCCTTCTTCCAAACCTATTAAAGTTTCTGCTTTTTGTTTTGCAGTTCTAAATCGGTTCAAATAACTAACCGTTACAGGCATATCTTTTAGTCTTTCAGTAAATGTTCTATAATGTTGGTAGGCCAAAATGGTTGTTGGTACCAAAATCGCGACTTGTTTTCCATTATCAACTGCTTTAAATGCCGCACGAATGGCGACTTCTGTTTTTCCAAAACCTACATCACCACAAACCAAACGATCCATTGGACGGTCGTTTTCCATATCCATTTTTACATCATGAGTGGCAGTAATTTGGTCGGGCGTATCTTCGTAAATAAATGAACTTTCTAACTCTTTTTGCATGTAAGAATCTGGTCCGAAAGCATAACCTTTATCTAAACGACGTTTCGCGTATAACTGAATTAAATTAAACGCAATATGTTTAACCCGTGCTTTTGTTTTTTGTTTTAATGCCTTCCAAACGCCACTTCCTAATTTATATATTTTTGGCGCTGCGCCTTCTTTACCTGTATATTTTGAAATTTTGTGTAGCGAATGAATGCTAACATATACAATGTCATTATCGGCATACACTAATTTAATTGCTTCTTGAGTTTTACCTTCTACTTGAATTTTTTGAAGCCCACCAAATTTTCCAATTCCATGATCGATGTGCGTTACATAATCGCCAATAGATAAAGCCGTTAGCTCTTTTAAAGTAACCGTTTGTTTTTTAGAAGCATTATTTTTGATAGAAAATTTATGGTACCGTTCAAAAATTTGATGGTCTGTATAGCACGCAATTTGTAATTCTGTATCTATGAAACCTGAAAACAAAGGAAAAACAAGGTTTTCATATTTGTCTTTCACATGTATGGCTGCGTCTTCATCAATATCTTTAAAAATTTCTTTGAATCTTTTCGCTTGGTTTTCGTTTGCTGAAAATAAATAATTCTTAATTCCGTTTTGGAAATTGTCGTTCAAATTATTCATCAACAAATCGAATTGTTTGTTAAATGATGGCTGTGGTTGCGTATAAAATTCGACAATTTTTTCCGAATTAAAAACTGGATTTATATCAAATTCAATAACAGAAAAATCTAACGCTCGTTTTAAAAACGTTTCCTGATTTATAAATAATTCTTCAGGTTTAGCATGATTTATTGTTAGTGTTAACTTAGCATACGCTTCTTTTGCTTTTTCGAATAATAGGTCTAATTTACCACCTAACAAATCTGTGTTTTGAATGACGATAACGGTTTTTTCAGAAATATAATCTAAGAAATTTTCGCGTTTTTCTTGTAATATTTTATTTTCAACATTGGGAATGATGGCAATTTTTGTAACTTTTTCTTTAGACAATTGCGTTTCAATATCAAACGTTCGAATACTGTCAATTTCATCACCAAAAAACTCTATTCGGTAAGGCACGTCATTTGAAAATGAAAACACATCAATTATTCCACCTCGAACAGAAAATTCGCCAGGATCAGAAACGAAATCAACACGTTTAAAATGGTATTCAAAAAGCGTTTCATTAATAAAATCGATAGATAATTTATCATTAACACTAAGTTTTAAAGTGTTTTTGTCTAATTCTTTTCGGGTAACTACTTTTTCAAAAATGGCATCTGTGTAAGATACGATGATAGCTGGTTTTTTCTGAGAATTGATTCTATTTAAAACCTCAGCACGCAATAAAACGTTGGCATTATCTGTTTCTTCTATTTGATAAGGACGCCTGTAAGAACCCGGATAAAACAACACGTCTTGGTTGTTAATTAGAGCTTCTAAATCGTTCAAGTAATACGCCGCTTCTTCCTTGTCATTAAACAATAATAAAAAAGGAAGCTCCGATTTTTTAAACAAAGCATCAATCACAAATGAAAGAGAAGAACCTACCAAACCCGTAGCATTTATTTTTTTTCTGGACGCAAAAAATTCAGCAATTTGTCCGATTTTGGGATGTTGCTGATATTTTTGAATGATTGCTGATTTACTCAATTTATAGTTTATTTTTTATCAAATAATAGTAATCCTTTTACCTAAAAACTACCTCGTTTGTAGAATTTCTATTTGCTCTAATTCGTCGAAATTTATTGCTTTTGCATTTCGGGTGGTATCGCTGATACTAATAATTTTTGGCTCGCCAATTTCAGTTGGAATGCTGTTTTTAATGATAATTTCTTCGCACTGCATATAAAAAGCATGCAATTCTTTATTAATGGCTGCAATTAAATTCTGCACTTTTTCATGTGGTACTACATCTAAAGAAAAATAAGTGTCAAGCGCTAATATTTTGGTTTGTAACGCTACAATTCTACTTCGTACTTGCGGGATATTAAACCTTGGAGGAACATTTTCATGTAAAATACTAGATTTGGCTACCAAATTTAATACCTTGTGTTTAAAAGCATTAATAGATGATTTGGGTTTTTGTTGCAGCTCTTCTTCAAAATTTTTCCATTCTTGCCATTGATTTAAAACGCCTCGCACTTCTGGACTAGTGATTGGAATATTCAACTGCCAGGCTTTATTGATTTGCTCAAAAGACGCTCTGTTTTTTTTCTCCATTTTTTCGACAAGTAGAACTTGCTCGTCATTTTGTTTACAAGAAATAAACAAAATACTGCTAAAAACGGATAATATAAGTAGTTTAAAAAAATTCATTCTTTTAATAATTGTGAATTGCAAATTTACAAATGTTTACACGATTATATTTAAAATTACGTTAAATATATAATTAATAATAAGATTAGCTATTTTTTGGATAATTCGAAAAAAACATTCAAAATAACGCTTTATTATTGTCAATATTTTATCTTTGTAAGTCAAAACTACTAACTATGCAAACCAAAATATTAATCATTGGCGCTTGTGGTCAAATTGGCACCGAACTTACCTCTAAATTACGCGCAACTTATGGCGTGGAAAACGTAATTGCTTCCGACATTAGAAAATTAGAAAACGACGTAGTAAATAATGGCCTTTTTGAAGTTATAAATGCATTAGATTATAATCAGATTCAGCAATTAATTGAAAAATACCAAATTACTGATGTTTATTTAATGGCAGCTTTATTATCTGCAACTGCTGAAAAAAATCCAGCTTTTGCATGGGATTTGAATATGAATTCGTTGTTTCACGTTTTAAATTTAGCCAAAGCAGGAAAAATAAAAAAAATATTTTGGCCTTCTAGTATAGCCGTTTTCGGACCTACTACTCCAAGAGAAAACACCCCACAATACACAATTATGGAACCTAGTACAGTATACGGAATTTCAAAACAAACAGGCGAACGTTGGGCAGAATATTATCATAAACAATATGATGTAGATATTAGAAGTATCCGATATCCGGGTTTAATTAGCTGGAGTACAGAAGCAGGCGGCGGAACAACCGATTATGCTGTAGATATTTATCACAAAGCAATTACTGATGGAAAATTTACAAGTTTTTTGTCTGAAAATTCTGCTTTGCCGATGATGTATATGGACGATGCTATAAAAGCTACGATTAGCATTATGCAAGCCGATGCCGATTCAATAAAAATTCGATCTTCGTACAATTTATCAGGAATGAGCTTTACTCCAAAAGAGTTAGCAACAGAAATTACGAAACATTATCCAGATTTTACTATTAATTACAAGCCCGATTTCCGACAGAAAATTGCGGATAGTTGGCCAGCGAGTATTGACGATAGTGAAGCCAGAAAAGATTGGGGTTGGAAAAATGATTTTGACATTGAAAACATGACGGTTGACATGTTTAAGAATTTGAAAGTAACAATTTATAAATAAAACTTATTTTGTCAATCTGAACTCGTTTCAGATTCAAATTAACTTTGAAAGAATCTGAAACGAGTTCAGATTGACACATCTTTATTCAGGTTGACAAATCATTATTTAGTTTGGTTTTTTAATTTTTCAATTTCCTTGTCTTCAATAAGCGATTTAATTTTCACGACTTCATTTGTATGGTCATTTGGAATGGTCATGGATAATACGTAATGTTTTATTTTCCAATTACCGTTTTTGTCAACTACCAAAACGCCACTTCCTCTGCAAATTTTCATTTGTGTGTTCAGTAATTCATCAAACCAAGCTGTTTTCTTATCCGATGAAAAATAAATATTTCGTTCTAATTTAGTAAAACTCCATGCTTTTCCTTTATCAAAATAGGGTTTTGCAAATTGAATAAATGCTGGTTTGTTCCAATTTTCAGTGGCATCGGTTCCTATGAAAATGGCATCTTCTGTCATCGCATTGAAATACAAATTAAAATTCGCTTCAGCTGCAGCTTGGTGCCAATTATCTACAACTAAATTAATTTCAGATTCATGATTTATTTGATTTGCTACTTGTTTCGATTTACATCCGATTACAACTAATCCGATTACAAAGACTATAATTTTTCTCATTCTAATAATTTTTTAGTTACGGTGCTACTTGCAATTTTAGAAGCTATAAATCCTAAAATTATTATAGTTAACAGCACAATTAGAATATTTTCAATTTCGAAAACAACTGGATAAGCTAACGAAGGCGTTATCATGACTAATTCAAATTGTTGCTGAATTAAAACTACGATAATTCCTAAAATCAAACCCAAAATTCCCCCAAAAATAGAAATAATATTTCCTTGAAATAAGAAAATGTTTTTTAAATATTTAATTTCTGTTCCTAAATTATATAAGGTTTTTAAATTGGTTTTCTTTTCTATAATCATCATAATAATCGCCCCAATTAAATTGAATAACGCGATAATAATCACCAAAGTAAAGATAAGATACACCACAATATTTTCGGTATTAAGCATTTTATACAACGCATCATTTAATTGCGCTCTGTTTTTGACTTTTACTTGGTTGGGAAATATTTTATTAATGGTTGCTATTGCATCAGTTTCCAATACATTTGGCGCCATTTTGAAATCGATATAAGTCAATTGATTGGATTTATAATTTAATAAACCTTGCGCCAATGGAATAGAGCAAAAAATGTATTTTTCGTCAACCTCTTCGCTAACTTGAAATATTCCGGAAGTGAGTAAGGGCGATTTATTAAAAGCTTCGTCTGGATTTTCAATCATTCCAGAACCTGGTTTAGGAATATAAACTTCTAATACGTTATTAAAATCGAAAAGTCCTAATGCTAATTTACTGGAAATTCCAGAGCCCACTACAACCTGATTGGTGTTGGGTTCCAACCAATCGCCAGCATATAAAAATGTATTAAAAGCATTGACTTGACAAAAATTGGCATCAACACCTTTTAAATAAGCTACTTGCTCTTTATTTTTATAATAAAACAAGGCGCGCTCTTCAACAATTTTAGAGTAATTAGTAAATTCCTTTGAAGATTTTAGTTGAAATTCTTGGCTTTCAGATATGAAAAATGATTTTCCTTTAAGAGTTTCAATTCGTAAATCGGGATCGGTTGCATTGGTAAAACTTAAACTAAAATCGCGCAACCCACTAAAAACAGAAAGCACAACAAAAAGTGCCATGGCGCCTACAATAATTCCAAGAGATGCTATAAAAGTGATGACATTTATAGCGGTAGTTTTAGACAAACTAAACGCATACCTTTTGGCTATGTAAAACGGAAAATTCAAATTATGATCTTTTTCTTTTTTCTAATAATTCTGGATTGTCAATAGGATTGTCTTTTCTAGAAAGTGCATTATCAATTTTTTCAATATAATCTAAACTGTCGTCAATAAAGAAAATTAAGTTGGGCACGCGTCTTAATTGTAATTTTACACGTTGCGACAAATCGTGTTTGATTAAAGGTGCATTACTTTTAATTGCTGCTAATAATTCTGGTCCTTTTTCGGAAGGAAAAACACTTAAATAAACCTTTGCAATTGATAAATCTGAAGTTACATTTACTTTAGAAACAGAAATAATTAAGTTAGAAATTGAATTTTTTCTAATCTCACCTTGTAAAATATCTACTAAGTCTGTTTGCAATAATGCACCAATTTTTTTTTGTCTATTTGTTTCCATGGTGCAAAAATACAATTTTACTTACAAAATAAGCAGAAATACGTTTATGAATGTTTATTTTTGCATATTAATTCCTGTAAAAATGAGAAAAATAGAACATATTGGCATTGCCGTTCATGATTTAGAAAATTCAAATGAATTGTTTTCAAAACTTTTCGGTCAGGTGGCTTACAAGACCGAAGAAGTAGCCAGTGAAGGTGTAAAAACCTCTTTTTTTATGTGCGGACCAAATAAAATTGAATTGTTAGAAGCCACGAATGAAAACAGCCCGATTGCTAAATTTTTAGAGAAAAAAGGAGAAGGCATTCATCACATCGCTTTTGATGTTGAAGATATTTACGCGGAAATAGAACGACTAAAGCTGGAAGGTTTTACTGTTTTAAATGAAACGCCAAAAAAAGGAGCCGACAATAAATTAGTAGCTTTTTTACATCCGAAAACCACAAATGGCGTATTAATTGAGCTTTGCCAAGAAATTAAATAGATTGATTTAAATATCGTTACCCTACATTTTTAAAATCGCACAAAAAAGATTTGCTTGCAAATAAAAATAGTAGTAATATTGCACCTCCAACAGCGGTCCTATAGCTCAGTTGGTTAGAGCACCTGACTCATAATCAGGTGGTCCCTGGTTCGAGCCCAGGTGGGACCACTTTTAAAACCAAGCCTTCGCAGAAATGTGGGGGCTTTTTTATTTTCTATTTGCAATATTTTTGCAATAAAAACTAAACTTTCTCAATTTAGTTTTGATAATATAATCACTTAACTTTTTTAAAAAATTATAATCTTGATTGTCAAATGTTGACAGTGTTTATTTTTTTTTAATTTTTTTTTCTACTATTCTCGAACTATATGAGGTTTAATTGTCGACAGATGTCGAATAAATGAATTTGTGGTTTTCATATTTTTTAGTTTTGACAAAAAAACATTAAAAATAAAATGATATGGCAAATTTAGTAGTCTTAGAAAGGCAAGATTTAGAAGAAATCATTAAAAATCTTCAAAACGAAAAAGGAAGTTTAATCAACCTAAATTCTCTAAAAAATCATGTTGAGATTATTGGAATTAAAGATGTTTCAGAGCTAACAGGTCTTAAAGAAAAAACCATTAGATGGAAAGTAAGTAAAAATCATGTTCCATGCTTTCAACGTGGTAAACCCTTGCTATTTAGTAAATCTGAAATATTAAAATGGATTAACAATGGTAGAAAGCTCGAAAATTAATTTATTATGTACAAAGTAAAAAGAAAAGACCCAATATCCATTGAGTCATCATCTAAGAATGACATTAATTGTATCAATACTAAACGAAATCCAATCCATCGAATATGCTTTTATAACCCAGAAAATGGTCATAGATTTTATACAGACGATGTAAAACTTATGGTATTTAAGCGAAATAAACGAATTGATGAGTTTTTTGAAATATTTTCTTCTAAAAGCAAATACACAATGATAGAGTTTGGTTTTGATTTTAATATAACAAATAGGATTTCGGATATTTTATTAGTTATAAGAAGAAATTTTAAAAGAATAAATCTACCCTTGAGAGGATTTATTTGGATAGTGGATAAAGGAAAAATAAATGGAACAATGCATTTTCATCTAACAGTAGTTACCGATGCTTTAGATTATTCTGGAAAACAACTTCCAAATCAATTAAAAATGAAATATAAAAACAAAAAAATTTATAGCAGATTTGTTGATAATAGGATAAGTTGGAAAGATTACTTAAAAAAAAAAGATATTATGTTCATTGGTAAAAATAAAAGAGTATTTGGTAAAAGTAATAAATTAATAAAAAAAGTGTAATTAAAACGTTTAAAGTATGTTAATGAAAAGATGTAAGGCAACTGGTAATTTATTTTATCCAAGAAGAGAAAAT
>CAMCVI010000003.1 GCA_945881885.1 Chryseobacterium gleum
ACTTTCGTACCTGATCGACCTGTATGTCTCTCAGTCAAGCTCCCTTATGCCATTGCACTCTACGCACGGTTACCAAGCGTGCTGAGGGAACCTTTAGAAGCCTCCGTTACTCTTTTGGAGGCGACCACCCCAGTCAAACTACCCACCAAACAATGTCCCCCGCGTTCGCGGGGTTAGGCCTCAGACAAGTAAAGGGTGGTATTTCAACAATGACTCCACAACGCCTAGCGACGCCACTTCATAGTCTCCCACCTATCCTACACATCACGTGTCCAAGGTCAATATTAAGCTATAGTAAAGGTGCACAGGGTCTTTTCGTCCCACTGCGGGTAAGCGGCATCTTCACCGCTACTACAATTTCACCGAGCTCATGGCTGAGACAGTGTCCAGATCGTTACACCATTCGTGCAGGTCGGAACTTACCCGACAAGGAATTTCGCTACCTTAGGACCGTTATAGTTACGGCCGCCGTTTACTGGGGCTTCATTTCAATGCTTCTGCTTGCGCATAACATCTCCACTTAACCTTCCAGCACCGGGCAGGTGTCAGGCCCTATACTTCATCTTACGATTTTGCAGAGCCCTGTGTTTTTGATAAACAGTCGCCTGGACCTCTTCACTGCGGCCACGCCAATGGCGTGGCGACCCTTCTCCCGAAGTTACGGGTCTATTTTGCCTAATTCCTTAGCCATGAATCTCTCGAGCACCTTAGGATTCTCTCCTCAACTACCTGTGTCGGTTTACGGTACTGGTACGTATAATCTAAGTTTAGAAGTTTTTCTTGGAAGCCCTTAGGCGCACTATCCCATTGTCCGAAGACTCCGAGTACTATCGTATTTCCCCAAAACCCGCGCATTTGACTACGGGTCCTATAGGTAGGTACTTCAACGAACTATTCCGTCAGTTCGCGGCGCTTTCATCACTCCGTCACTCCATCACAATTATAAGTAGTACGGGAATATTAACCCGTTAGCCATCGACTGTCCCTTTCGGGTTCGCCTTAGGACCAGACTAACCCGCAGCTGATTAGCATAGCTGCGGAAACCTTAGTTTTTCGGTGTGCGGGTTTCTCGCCCGCATTATCGTTACTTATGCCTACATTTTCTTTTCTAAACAGTCCAGCATGACTCACATCACACCTTCGACCCAGTTTAGAATGCTCCCCTACCACTTGACTCAAAGTCAAATCCATAGCTTCGGTAATACGCTTATGCCCGATTATTATCCATGCTCGTCCGCTCGACTAGTGAGCTGTTACGCACTCTTTAAATGAATGGCTGCTTCCAAGCCAACATCCTAGCTGTCTGGGCAGACAAACCTCGTTATTTCAACTTAGCGTATATTTGGGGACCTTAGCTGATGGTCTGGGTTCTTTCCCTCTCGGACTTGGACCTTAGCACCCAAGCCCTCACTGCTGGTAAACATTATATAGCATTCGGAGTTTGTCAGGAATTGGTAGGCGATGAAGCCCCCGCATCCAATCAGTAGCTCTACCTCTATATAACTATAACCCAGCGCTGCACCTAAATGCATTTCGGGGAGTACGAGCTATTTCCGAGTTTGATTGGCCTTTCACCCCTACCCACAAGTCATCCGAAGACTTTTCAACGTCAACCGGTTCGGACCTCCACTGTGTGTTACCACAGCTTCATCCTGCCCATGGGTAGATCACACGGTTTCGCGTCTACCATTACTGACTAAAGCGCCCTATTCAGACTCGCTTTCGCTACGGATCCGTGACTTAATCACTTATCCTTGCCAGCAACGGTAACTCGTAGGCTCATTATGCAAAAGGCACGCCGTCACACCACTTGGATGCTCCGACCGCTTGTAGGCGTATGGTTTCAGGATCTATTTCACTCCGTTATTCACGGTTCTTTTCACCTTTCCCTCACGGTACTGGTTCACTATCGGTCTCTCAGGAGTATTTAGCCTTAGCGGATGGTCCCGCCAGATTCACACAGGGTTTCACGTGCCCCGCGCTACTCAGGATACCACTATCAATATCTTCTCTTACTTATACGGGACTATCACCCTCTTTGGTTAACCTTTCCAGGTTATTCTAATTCAATCCGCATCAAATATCGTGGTCCTACAACCCCAGAATTGCCGTAACAACTCTGGTTTGGGCTAATCCGCGTTCGCTCGCCACTACTTACGGAATCACTTTTGTTTTCTTCTCCTCCGCCTACTTAGATGTTTCAGTTCAGCGGGTTCACTCTCCTATCGGAGTAACATGTCTTCAACATGTTGGGTTGCCCCATTCGGATATCTACGGATCAATTCGTGTGTGCCAATCCCCGTAGCTTTTCGCAGCTTATCACGTCCTTCATCGCCTCTGAGAGCCAAGGCATCCCCCATACGCCCTTATTTTGCTTATTGTATTCTTATAATGAGCTAAATCGTTTATAAAAACAATTTAATTATATGTTTTGCTTATCTAGTGCTGTGCGCAACTAAATAAACTGTTTTCTACTTTTTGTATTTTATCTCAATATGTCAATGAACTTTAGCTATAAGCTAACAGCTAAAAGCTATTAGCTAGCTTGTGGAGAATATCGGAGTCGAACCGATGACCTCCTGCGTGCAAGGCAGGCGCTCTAGCCAGCTGAGCTAATCCCCCAATCTAATTACGAATTGTGAATTATGAATTACGAATTATGTATTCATAACCTCTCAACTTCTAAAATTTCCTTTGTAAACAACAACAGCCTTTTCAATTTTCAAATTTTTCAATTTTCAAATTCAAAAAGTAGTCCCGCCCAGACTCGAACTGGGGACCCCTACATTATCAGTGTAGTACTCTAACCAGCTGAGCTACGAGACTCTGTTTTGTATTATTTGAATTAACAGCAAGAGTAATTCTCTTCTTTATATTATAAATCGAAACCTAAATGATTATCTTTTGTCTCTAGAAAGGAGGTGTTCCAGCCGCACCTTCCGGTACGGCTACCTTGTTACGACTTAGCCCTAGTTACCAGTTTTACCCTAGGCAGCTCCTTGCGGCGACCGACTTCAGGTACCCCCAGCTTCCATGGCTTGACGGGCGGTGTGTACAAGGCCCGGGAACGTATTCACCGGATCATGGCTGATATCCGATTACTAGCGATTCCAGCTTCACGGAGTCGAGTTGCAGACTCCGATCCGAACTGAGACCAGTTTTGAAGATTCGCTCCTTATCACTAAGTGGCTGCTCTCTGTACTGGCCATTGTAGCACGTGTGTGGCCCAAGGCGTAAGGGCCGTGATGATTTGACGTCATCCCCACCTTCCTCACAGTTTACACTGGCAGTCTCGTTAGAGTTCCCGACATGACTCGCTGGCAACTAACGACAGGGGTTGCGCTCGTTATAGGACTTAACCTGACACCTCACGGCACGAGCTGACGACAACCATGCAGCACCTTGAAGATTGTCTTGCGAAAGATCTGTTTCCAAATCGGTCAATCCCCATTTAAGCCTTGGTAAGGTTCCTCGCGTATCATCGAATTAAACCACATGCTCCACCGCTTGTGCGGGCCCCCGTCAATTCCTTTGAGTTTCATTCTTGCGAACGTACTCCCCAGGTGGGATACTTATCACTTTCGCTTAGCCACTCAGATTGCTCCGAACAGCTAGTATCCATCGTTTACGGCGTGGACTACCAGGGTATCTAATCCTGTTCGCTCCCCACGCTTTCGTCCATCAGCGTCAATATATTAGTAGTAACCTGCCTTCGCAATTGGTATTCCATGTAATCTCTAAGCATTTCACCGCTACACTACATATTCTAGTTACTTCCTAATAATTCAAGCCAAACAGTATCAATGGCCGTTCCATCGTTGAGCGATGGGCTTTCACCACTGACTTATTTGGCCGCCTACGGACCCTTTAAACCCAATGATTCCGGATAACGCTTGGACCCTCCGTATTACCGCGGCTGCTGGCACGGAGTTAGCCGGTCCTTATTCATACAGTACCGTCAAGACGCTACACGTAGCGTTGTTTCTTCCTGTATAAAAGCAGTTTACAATCCATAGGACCTTCTTCCTGCACGCGGCATGGCTGGATCAGGCTTGCGCCCATTGTCCAATATTCCTCACTGCTGCCTCCCGTAGGAGTCTGGTCCGTGTCTCAGTACCAGTGTGGGGGATCTCCCTCTCAGGACCCCTACCCATCGTAGCCATGGTAAGCCGTTACCTTACCATCTAGCTAATGGGACGCATACTCATCTTTTACCGTTGGAACTTTAATAATCAAATCATGCGATTCGAAAATACTATGAGGTATTAATCCAAATTTCTCTGGGCTATCCCTCTGTAAAAGGTAGATTGTATACGCGTTACGCACCCGTGCGCCGGTCTCAAAGCAGCAAGCTGCTCCTACCCCTCGACTTGCATGTGTTAAGCCTGCCGCTAGCGTTCATCCTGAGCCAGGATCAAACTCTTCATCGTAGATTTTTTAAGATATCGCTATCTAACTTATTTTATCGACGATAATCATTTTGCTAGGTATTCAATTTTTATAATACTCGAAAAAGAGTTACTCTTATTCTTATATGCTGTCAATCCAATATGTCTATGAACGTAATACAGTAAATGTATTTATCTCTTCTTCATTTTTTTTGCCTACTCTTGTTGTAAGCGGGTGCAAAAGTAAATCCTTTTTTTTTATTACCAAAACTTTGATAAGCTTTTTTTTGAGAAAATCATATCATCGTTAATGCCAATCAAAATACTATAAGAACTATCCCTATTGCGGGGTGCAAAGATAACACCTTTATTATGTAATTACCAAATCTTTTATTGCCTTTTAAACAAAAATAATATTCGTAGGATTTTAGTAATTATTTAATAAAGAACGTCCCTCTCATTGCGGGTGCAAAACTAATAACTTTATTGGGATTTCCTAACCTTAACGTAATCTTTTTTTAAAGTAATCTCTTATTTGTTGAACCACAACAGGTTAGAAGTGACGATTTCTTAGAAAAAAAATTCAAAGACATAATTCTTATGGAAATAATTGCCATAGCCCTGATTGGAGCGGCATCCTTTTTGTATAATGGACTTTATTTTTCTTAAAGACAATTATACAAAAAGATAGAGCGGAAAGCAGGATGAGCTGCTATAAAACTATACGTATTATATATTGTAGGAAATATTGGATTGTGTTATCTTTGCACTTCAATAAAAATTAAAACATGATTAAAGTTACTTTACCCGATGGATCGGTAAGAGAGTTTTCGCAAGGCGTAACTCCGATGGATGTTGCTAAAAATATTAGCGAAGGATTTGCTAGAAATGTAATTTCGGCTAATTATAATGACACGACGATAGAAACATCTACCCCATTAACAACGGACGGCAAGCTAACTTTATACACATGGAATGATAAAGAAGGAAAGAAAGCTTTTTGGCATTCGACTTCGCACGTAATGGCACAAACGCTAGAAGAAATGTATTCTGGAATTAAGCTAACACTTGGGCCGGCTATTGATAACGGATTTTATTATGATGTAGATTTTGGTGACAAGAAAATAACGGATGCTGATTTTAAAAAGATTGAAGAACGCGTTTTAGAAATCTCAAGAGAGAAACATGAATTTAAAATGCGCGCCGTAACTAAAGCCGAAGCATTAGATAAATATAAAGACAACGAATATAAAACAGAATTAATTTCTAACTTAGAAGACGGCACCATTACTTTTTGTGATCATGCAACTTTTACTGATTTGTGTCGCGGTGGACATATTCCGAATACCGGAATTATTAAAGCTGTAAAAATAATGAGCATTGCCGGAGCTTACTGGCGTGGAGACGAAAAAAACAAACAATTGACTCGTGTTTACGGCACTTCTTTTCCAAAACAGAAAGATTTAACTGATTATTTAGAGCTCTTGGAAGAAGCCAAAAGACGTGACCATAGAAAATTAGGTAAAGAATTAGATTTATTTCATTTTTCTCAACGAGTTGGACAAGGTTTACCATTATGGCTCCCAAAAGGTGCTGCTTTGCGAGATAGATTAGAACAGTTTTTAAAGAAAGCACAAAAGAAAGCAGGATACGAACAAGTAGTTACACCGCATATTGGTCAGAAAGAATTATATGTAACTTCTGGACATTATGCTAAATACGGTGCTGATAGTTTTCAACCGATAACTACTCCAGCTGAAGGCGAAGAGTTTTTATTGAAACCGATGAACTGTCCACATCACTGTGAAATATACAATTCTAGACCTTGGTCTTACAAAGATTTACCAAAACGTTATGCTGAATTTGGAACCGTTTATAGATATGAACAATCTGGAGAATTGCACGGCTTAACAAGAGTAAGAGGATTTACCCAAGATGACGCACATATTTTCTGTATGCCAGATCAATTGGATGCCGAATTTAAAAATGTTATCGATTTGGTACTTTATGTGTTTGGATCTTTGGGATTTGAAAACTTTACGGCTCAGGTTTCTGTTAGAGATTTAAACAATCCTGATAAATATATTGGAAGTGTTGAAAACTGGGAAAAAGCTGAAAATGCTATTATTAGTGCTGCGAAAGACAAAGGATTAAATTACGTTATTGAAGCAGGTGAAGCTGCATTTTACGGTCCGAAGCTTGACTTTATGGTAAAAGATGCATTAGGCAGAAGCTGGCAATTAGGAACTATACAAGTAGATTACAACTTACCAGAGCGATTTGAATTGACTTATAAAGGAGCAGATGATAAATTGCATCGACCTGTAATGATTCACAGAGCGCCTTTTGGTTCGATGGAACGATTTATAGCTATTTTATTAGAACATACGGCTGGAAATTTCCCACTTTGGTTAATGCCGGAACAGGCAATTATATTAAGTTTAAGTGAGAAATATGAAAAATATGCGAAAAAAGTTTTAGATTTGCTAGAAATTCACGAAATTCGCGCCCTAATTGACAACAGAAACGAGACAATAGGCAAGAAAATTAGAGAAGCTGAAATGCAAAAAATGCCATTTATGCTTATCGTTGGTGAAGAAGAAGAGAAAAATAACACCATTTCTGTACGTCGAAACGGACAAGAAGGAAAAGGAAATATTACAGTTACAATTGAGGAATTTGCAAAAATTGTAAATGAAGAAATAAGCAAAACATTGAAAGAATTTTAAAGTTTAACTAAAATTACAGAGTCATAGCAATTAGAAGAGGAAGAGGGAGTTACACTCCTAGAGTAGAAAAAGTAGCCGCACACCGAATTAATAATTTGATAAGAGGTGTAGCTGAAGTACGATTAGTAGGTGAAAATATTGAGCCTGGTGTTTACAAGATGGCTGATGCATTACGATTTGCGGAGGAACAAGAAGTAGACTTAGTTGAAATTTCACCCAATGCAGAACCACCTGTTTGTAAATTGATGGATTATGGAAAATTCTTATACCAACAAAAGAAAAGGGAAAAAGAATTAAAAGCAAAATCTAGTCAGGTTGTAATAAAGGAAATTCGTTTTGGCCCTCAAACAGATGAACATGATTATGAATTTAAGAAAAAAAATGCTTTAAAATTCTTACAAGAAGGATCAAAATTAAAGGCATTTGTATTTTTTAAAGGACGATCAATTATATATAAAGAACAAGGGCAAATTTTATTATTGCGTTTGGCTCAAGATTTAGAAGAATACGGAAAAGTAGAAAGCATGCCAGTTTTAGAAGGAAAACGTATGATTATATACATTGCTTCTAAGAAAAAAGTGAAATAATTTTTTAGTAATTAGTGAAAAGATATGAGTAGCTAGTTTTCTAAAATAAAGTATAAAAGATTGCCTCGCAATCTCGCAAAGACAGTAAGTAAGAATAAATTTAATACCTAGGAAAAAATGCCTAAAATGAAAACAAAATCTAGTGCTAAGAAACGATTTAAAGTTACTGGTTCTGGAAAGATCAAAAGAAAACACGCTTTTAAGAGTCATATTTTGACAAAAAAATCTAAAAAACGTAAATTAGCTTTAACACATTCTGGTTTGGTTCACAAAACAGATGAGAAAAGCATTAAACAACAATTAAATATTATTTAATAAGTTTGTTTGGTTAAAACAATTTAATAACCCTGGAGTGGGCTACTTAAGTTATAAGTAAAAAGTGTTATAAAAAACCGCCTCACTACAAAAAAACATTTAAAATTATGCCAAGAGCAGTAAATTCAGTAGCTACAAGAGCTAAAAGAAAAAGAGTATTAAAACAAGCAAAAGGATTCTTCGGAAGACGTAAAAACGTTTGGACAGTCGCTAAAAATGCGGTAGAAAAAGCAATGTGCTATGCCTACCGTGATAGAAAACAGAAGAAAAGAAATTTCCGTGCTTTGTGGATTATGCGTATTAACGCTGGTGCAAGACAATATGGAATGAGCTATTCTCAGTTTATGGGTAAAGTAAAAGCTAACAACATCGAATTGAACCGTAAAGTTCTTGCCGATTTAGCTATGAACCACTCAGAAGTGTTTGCATCTATCGTAAATAAAGTGAAATAATCAACGTTTAATCATATTTATATCTTACTTATACAAAATCCCAACTGAAAAGTTGGGATTTTTTGTTTTAAAATTACTGATACTATTTTATTAATTGTAAATTTGCGATTTACAAAAGTATATGGAAAATAATGAAACAAACCTTTATTTTCAAGGTTTACACCCAAGAAACAAACATATTGGCAGATATGATTTTGCACAATTAATCAAAACGCATCCCGATTTAAACTTACATTTATTCTTAAATAAAGCTGGAGAAAAATCAATTGATTTTTCTAATCCAATTGCTGTAAAAGCCTTAAACAAAGCCTTGTTAATGCATTTTTACAATTTAGAATACTGGAATATCCCAAAAAACAACCTGTGTCCTCCAATTCCAGGAAGAGCAGAATACATTCATCATATTGCAGATTTATTAGCCGCCTCAAATGGCGGAGTGGTTCCAACTGGAAACACTGTTAGAATTTTAGATATTGGTGTGGGTGCAAATTGTATTTACCCGATTATTGGAAATCATGAATATGGTTGGACATTTGTAGGAACAGAAGTGGATAAACAATCTTTATTGTCTGCAACTACCATATTAAGTAAAAATCCTAAACTAAATGAAAATGTTACGGTTCGTTATAACGATAACAAACGTACTGTTTTAAAATATATTTTAGAATCGGAAGAAGTTTTTGATTTTGTAATATGCAATCCGCCATTTCATACCTCTGCGGAAGAAGCTGCAAAAGGTTCTTTACGAAAAAATAAAAATCTAGGTCAGAAAATAGCCGAAAAGCCCGATTTAAACTTTAGTGGCCAAAATAATGAATTATGGTGCGAAGGCGGCGAATTAGGTTTTATAACCAACATGATTTACGAAAGCGTACACTTTAAAAGTCAATGTAAATGGTTTAGCGCAATAGTTTCAAAGAAAACAAATCTTAAGCCTTTGTATAAACAAATGAAAAAAGTAGAAGTTAAAAACAGTACTACACTTCATTTAACAAATGGAAATAAAACTACACAAATTATTTGCTGGCAGTTTTAAAAAAAAAGCTACTAATTGGTAGCTTTTTTTTATGAATTTATTACTAAACGGAAACCTTCTCCGTGTATATTCAAAATTTCAACACGGTCGTCTAATTTTAAATATTTTCTTAATTTAGCGATATATACATCCATACTTCTTGACGTGAAGTAATTATCGTCTCTCCAAATTTTTGTTAATGCTAATTCTCTTGGCATTAAATCATTTTCATGTAAGGCCAACATTTTTAATAATTCAGATTCTTTTGGTGATAATTTAATTGGCTCCTGATTATCGAAAGTTAAAAATCTCAATTTAGAATTTAAATGAAATTTACCAATAGTGAACTCAAAAATGGTAGAATCTGGTTTTGTTTCAGATGCTTTTCTTTGAATAATTGCTTTGATTTTCATTAATAAAACTTCCGAATCGAATGGTTTATTTAAATAATCATCTGCACCAACTTTATAACCTTTCAAAACATCTTCTTTTAATGTTTTTGCTGTTAAAAAGATAATAGGCACTTCTGTATTTCTTTCTCTAATCTCTCTAGCTAATGTGTAACCATCTTTATAAGGCATCATCACGTCTAAAATACATAAATCATATGTATCTTTTTTAAACTTTTCGAAACCTTCCATTCCGTTTTTAGCTAATGTAACTTCGAAATCATTTAATGATAAATAATCTCTTAAGACCGAACCAAAATTTGGATCATCTTCTACTAATAATATCTTTTTTGCTTCCATATTTTAATTTATTAATGGCAATTTAATTATAAATGTACTTCCTTTTCCTTTTTCACTTTCAACAAAAACATCGCCATTATGGTCGTCGATAATTTGTTTTACGTATGCTAAGCCTAATCCATGCCCTTTAACATTGTGCAAATCGCCAGTGTGCTCTCTAAAAAATTTCTCAAAAACCTTTTTCTGAACCGCTTTAGACATTCCAACGCCGTTATCTTCTATTTTTACAAGAACATAGTCTTTAATATTTTCTGTATATACGTTAATTATTGGTTTTTCTGGTGAATATTTCATGGCATTATCCAAAATATTAACCAAAACATTTGTAAAATGTGTATCATTTAAAAGCACTGTAGTTCTGGTGGCATTAAAATGCGTATGCAATTCTCCTTCTCTGTCTTCTAATAATAAACTCACATGATCAATCGCATCTTCAATAAAACCGGTAATTTCATGTGGTTCTTTATCAATATTTAATTCGTTTCTTTCTAATTTTGAAATTCTAAGAACATTTTCTACCTGCGCATGCATTCGCTTGTTTTCATCCTTTATCATTTGAAGGTATTTTTGCACCTTTTCTTTATCATCAATAATTTTCGGATTCTTTATGGCATCTAAAGCCAAATTAATTGTAGCAATAGGTGTTTTAAATTCATGGGTCATGTTATTTATGAAATCTGTTTTTATCTCAGAAATCTGTTTTTGCATGATTAATTGCTTTAAAGCGCTGGTGTATGTTACCAAAATGATGACAACAAATAATAATGTTAAAATGGTCATTGGCAACATCGACGAGAATACGAAATTTGTTTTATTAGGAAATCTTAGCAATAATTTGTACTCTGTTTTTCCGTCAGCATCAAGCAAAATTGGCACACTGTACGTGGTGCATTTGTCGTATCTAAATTCTTCTGATTTTATTTTTGTGGCCAAACCGTTTTTATACACCGCAAACTCATATGGCGTTTTCAACTCTGATTTGTATAATTCAAAATTCAAAACATCGTTAACTAATTTTGATGAAACTCTTTTGTGAATTTGTCTTTGCGAAACGATATCTCTAAATAAAAGTTCAAATTGAACCCGATCTAAAATACCTAATTTTCCATTTTTTTGAATGGTTACATTAGGTTTTGTACCCATATTGGTTTCATTACCTTCTAAAGAGTTGTCTTTATAAATTTGAGTTTCTCTTTTAGTCTGATACTCTCTAATTTTAACTGCTCTAGCGTTTTTATCAAAGAACGAACCATTTATACCAAAATCTTCAGGAATAATTGTATTAGAATAAATTAAAACTTCTTTAGAATTGGAATCTTTTTCATAATAAAAAAGTTGTTTTAATTGCTCTTGCATCGGCTCTCTTCCTGTACTGTCTTTAAATTTTTTATAAGACGTATAGAAATCTACCATTTCTTTATTGTTTAGTTTTTCGGAAACGTTACTTAAAACCACTAACGCGTGGTGTTTAAATTGGTCGTCATTTTTTTGAAACGAACTATTAATCCAATACAATTGGACTAAAATAATTCCAATCAAAGAAATACTCATTAAAAAAACTAAAATTCTAAACCTCGTTTTATTCATCATAGCAAAGTTAGGGTGTAATTAACAACAATCGAAACAATTAACCTATATTTAACAATTATGTTAAAATTTAAATATTATTTAATTTTTTTATTAAATTATCAATTATTTCATACGTTTTTTCTAAATTTTTATTTTCAATAACGTATGTTGCCAATTTAATTTTCTCTTCTTCAGGAAGTTGGTTGTTTATGATGTTCAAAATAATTTCTTTAGGCGTTTTATCCCTTTTTATGACGCGCTGAATTCGTGTCTCTAAGGGTGCTGTGACTAAGATAGTAGCGTCACAATAATTTTGACCATTAGTTTCAAATAAAATAGCTACTTCTTTAATAACAAAGTGCGCATTTTTATTTTGTTTCAACCAATTTTCAAAATCGAGTGTTACTTTTGGATGAATAATTGAGTTGAGTTGTACTAATTTATCTTTATCCGTAAATACCAACTCACGTATATAATTTCTATTTAATTGACCATTTTCTAGGATTACATTTTCAGCAAAAAGAGCTTGAACTTCTTGCACAACATCTTTAACATTCATTATTTCTTTAGCAGCTTCATCGGCAATATAAACCGGCACTCCTTTTGAGGCAAAATAGTTTGCCACAGTTGTTTTTCCTGTTCCAATTCCGCCTGTAAGTCCTATAATTTTAGTCATTATTATCTTTTAAAAAATAGTTTTGGAAATGCAATTTCAGGTTTTTGTTTTAAAATATGAATTTTAAAAAATGAAAGTAAAAAACCTTTTCCATAGCCATAAAACTGAATTATCGTAGCTACCAAACTATAGAAAGCTATTTCAATTGATTTATTTTGTTTCAACGAAGTAATAAACAATATTAAAAAATAAAAACCATAAACATATAAAAAGTAAGGAAAATTGAAAATTGCAATTAAAGTAGCAAACAAAAATCCTATTAAAAACAATGTTGGAAACCAAAATGTAATTTTAGCATATTCTGGATACCAGGAATTTAAGATTGGTCTTGCTAAACCAAATTTGTTTACTTGTATGTAAAATTTATTCCAATCAATCCTGCGTTTGTGATACACAAATGCGTTAGAAATTAATTTTGTTTTATATCCCAATTTCCATAATCGAATAGACAAATCTGGATCTTCGCCTGGATGAATATTTCCAAAGCCTTTTGAATCCTCAAATGCCTTTTTAGACAAACCCATATTGAAACTTCTGGGTTGAAATTTATCTATTTTTTCACTTCCTCCTCTAATTCCTCCTGTCGTTAAGAAAGAAGTCATAGTGAAATTTATAGCTTTCTGAATATTTGAAAAAGAATCCAAAGCTGCATCTGGACCACCAAAACAATCTACAAAATCTTTTTTCAATTCTTCATCAACCGTTTGCAAGTAATTAGTCGGAATAATACAATCAGAATCTAAAATGATAAAATAATCACCTTTAGCTAGTTTCATACCAAAATTTCTAGAATCTCCAGGGCCTGAATTTGGCTTAAAATAGTAGCTAACATTTAAGTTTGCGTATTTTTGAATGATATGTTCGCAGGTGATTGTGGAACCATCTTCAATAATTACTATTTCGTAATTAGCTGTATAGGTTTGTTTTGATAAACTATCTAGAAGTTCATCAATTTCATCAGGTCTGTTAAAGATTGGTATAATTAAAGAAAATAACATGGTCTTGTTTTATAAGAACAAAGATATATATAAAAACAAAAAAGTCCCGATAAATCGGGACTTTTAAGTAAAAAACTATATTTAAATGATTATTCTTTAATCACTTTAATTGAGTGTACAATATCATCAACAGTTACATTAACAATGTAAACACCTGCATTTAAAGCAGACATATCAACTTGTACGTCATTTGTATTTGCTTTTGCATTTACAACTTCTTGACCTAGTAAGTTAATTACTTTTACATTACTAATTGCAGATTTGTATGATAAATTCAATACATCTTTTACTGGATTAGGATACGCTACAAAGTTTGAAGTATCAAATGAATTTGAACCTAACGTTGTATCTACAGTGAAATCAAGTGTTACACCATAAGCACCGCTGTAACATGGAGCTGGTGGAACCTGACCGTCATCTGCAGTACCAATTCTCATTCTATGAGGCCCTGTTGGTGCAGTTAATGGCATCAAGAATGAAGCATCAACTGTGTTTGGATTTACATTAGTACAAGCAATACCTGTTTTTACTAATTCACCAGCATCATTGAAATCGAAATCATTATTAAAATCAATCCAGATATTAATGTCATAAGTATAACCTGTTGCAAAAACAAGTTGAACGTTGGTGTTTGTACCTGGCTCAACTGCTATAGCAGTAGTTGTATTGTTAACATACATAACGTCTGCAATTACAAATGGAGTTGTCCCAACAGTTGCATTAGTAATACCAGAACCATCATTAGATGTTGGAACTGAAGGACAATAACATCCTGTAGCAACTGTAGTAAATGATTGTATAGCACAACCTGTTGCAGATCCAGCTCCACTAAATGGAACCACTTTCCAGAAATACTGTGTATTTACATTTCCTGAGAAAGAATAATTAGTTGCACTAACTGAAACCGCATTTGCAATATTAGTTCCACCTGAAGTAGTTCCAATAGTTACATAATAACCAGTTGCATCAGTAACTGCTGTCCAAGATAATTGATTAGCAAAGTTACCACAAGTTGCATTTGGTGTTGCAGTTAAACCTGTTGCACAAGCTGGGATAACGTTTGGAGTTACTTTCAATTCAAAATCATCAAAAGAAACATACCAAGGACCAAAAGTTGACTCATTCACACGAACTGCAAAATAATACACACCAGAAGTAGTTGGTACAAAAGATCTTGTTATTTTAGTATGAGGTTGAGCTGTATATGGAGCTCCAGTACCCGGAACAGCATAAGCTGGAACTAATTGAGTTGCCCCAGTAGATGATTGACTAGAGTTTACAAAATAATCAACAATCCATGAAGAACCATTATCACCTTGAATCCATGAAGAGAAATCATAAGAAGTTCCTGCAGTTAATTGGAAACCTGGTGTCCACATGAATTCATTAGTTGCGCCGTAAGCAGTTCTAATATAATTAGTACCTGTTTTTGCTGAACTGTATGTATCATTTGTGTTTTTAGATTCCCAATCACCATTTTGTTCAGACCAACATGGAGGGAAATTTGTAGTACCAACTGTAGTTAATCCTTCGAATCCTTCCGTCCAAGGTATAGCAGTAATAGGAGCACATTGTGTAGTGAATGTTTGAACTGACCAAACACTAAATGAACCTGAACCACAATTTGCTCTTACATATAAATAATAAAGCGTTTGAGGTGTTAAACCTGTTAAAGCTACAAAAGCAGTTGTAACTGCTGTACCAGCACCTGTTGGTGGTGTAGCAGAAGTTGACACAACATATTGATAACCTGAAGCAGCACCTGACATTGCATCCCAAGATGAAGATGCGCCAGTAGCCGTTACGCCAGAAACAATAACATTTGTAGGTTGAGGACATGCAGGAGATAAACGAATTTCGAAGTTATCCACAAAGAAATCTGTATCATCAGAACCATCAGTAGCTCCAGAAACAACTCTGTATGCAAAACGAACGGTTTGACCATTGTAGGCGTCTAAATCAATAATGTTTGGTGTACCAGTAGCTGCAGGTACATTTGCATTATTATAAGTAAACAAAACAGTCCAGTTAGTTAAGTTTGATGCAACAAGTACTTCTACTCTATCATCTGCATCCCATGGAGTTGTAGGAGCTGTTGTTCCATTCCATTGTGTTAGGGCTGCATCAAATTTCAATTCCCAACCAGTTGCAGGAATTGTAAATTGAGGAGATATGATCCAATCATTTGCCAAAGTAGTGTAATGATTATAAGCAATTGAACCAGTAGTTCCATTATTTAAAAAACCGTCATCTTTCCAACTGTTAGTTCCAAAAGTTGCAGGACCTGCAGCTAACGTTCCATTATCACCTTTTAACCAACAAATTGATGGTAAGAAAGTAGTAAATGGCTCTACATGAGGCAATGTAGTAATTGGCGCACAAGAAGTCGTGAAAGTAATTGGACCTGCCCATGGACTAGAATCTGTTGTAGAGCATATAGATCTAACAAATACAAAATACTGAGTACTTGGAAGTAATCCAGTAGTAACCTGAGCAAATGTAGTAGTTACAGCCGTACCTGCACCTGTAGGAGGTGTATTAGTTGTTGCAATTACATATTGATATCCTGAGGCTGGAGCCGTAGCTGGAGCATCCCAAGAAATATCAACTGAAGAGGAAGTAACATTAGCTACTACAACTGCAGTTGGATCAGCACAAGTAGGAATTGCTCCCCAAACAAAATCATCAAAATATAATGTACCTGCAACAGTTCCTGTATGTTTCATAGCAGGAAAATCAGAATAGGTTCCAGCTGGTGGCGCATATGTAAAATCAGCAAAAGTTGCAGATGCTGGAGTAAATGAAGTCAACGATACAAATGTAGCTGCATCATATGGATCTGTTAAATAACCAAATTCTACAGTTGAAAATATAGTTGTAGAACTTGAACGCATTTTAAATTGCAAACGATGTGTTCCTGCTCCTAAATTTGAAACCGGTTGCATACGCATAGTTGGCATACCAGTTGATGAACCATAAAAATAAATTACATTTGGCGCAGAAGGTGTAGGCGTAGTAGTTGTTGTATAACAAGAACCCGCAGTACCGACCTTAATCCAACATGCTGGCATTCCAGAAGGTAATGTCGAAGCTGTAACTCCATCAAAATTTTGAGTAAATGACGTTACGTTAGCACATAAAGTTCTAAAAGTAATTGGATCCGTCCAAGGACTTGCGTCTGTTGTTGAACAGATAGCTCTAACAAATACAAAATATGTAGTGTTAGGTGCTAAACCTGTTAAAGATGCAAAAGTAGTGGTTACTGCTGTACCTGCTGTTGTAGGAGGCGTATTAGTTGTAGATACAAAATATTGGTATCCTAATGCTGGAGCTGTAGCTGGTGCATCCCAAGAAACTACTGCTGTAGTTGCTCCTACTTGAGCAAATACTAATGTAGTAGGATCTTGACATGTTGGAATTGGTTCCCAAACAAAATCGTCTAAATATAATGTACCAGATACAGAGCCTGTATGTCTAATAGCAGGATAATTTGAATAGGTTCCAGCTGGTGGAGCATATACAAAATTGGCAAAAACATCAGATGTTGGAGTATATGAAGTCAATGCTACAAATGTAGTTGCATCGTATGGATTTGTTAAATAACCAACTTCTACAGCTGGTAAAATAGTAGCTGAACTAGAACGTATTTTAAATTTCAAACGATGTGTTCCCGCTCCTAAATTAGAAACCGGTTGCATACGCATTGTTGGTGCACTTATAGTTGAACCATAGAAATAAATTACATTTGGCGCAGAAGGCGTAGGTGTAGCAGTTGATGTATAACAAGAACCTGCCGCTCCTACTTTTTCCCAACAAGAAGGCAATGTTGTAGAACCAACACCATCAAAATTTTGTACAAAAGACGTTACATTTGTACATAAAGTAGTAAATGATAATGGTCCCGACCAAGTGCTTATATCTGTAGTAGTACACTTAGAACGTACCCACACAAAGTAAGGAGTATTTCCTGTAAGTGATGATAAATTTGCTGTAACTAAACCAGCTGCAACCGAACCTGTTGGGGTTACTGTACTTAATGGATCAGTACTTGAAGTACTAACATAATAATCGTAACCATTAGCTGGTGTAGAAGTTGAAGCTGCCCATGAAATTGTAGCAGTAGTAGCTGTTACACTACTAGCTGTTAAACTACTCCATAAAGGTGCTTCACAAGTCGGTATTGCCTCGATTTTGTAGTTATCGAAAGCCATATAAAAATCTCCAACTACCCAGTTAAAAGTAACTTTTATTCTGATAGACTGACCTGTATAAGCTGCTAAATTTAAAGCGTAAGTTTGCCATCCTGCTATACCGTTATTTGGCTCCGTAATTACATCTGTATATGTAGTACCATTATTAGTAGAGACAGCTATAACCATATTTCCACTACTAGCAGCAGTTGCTCCGTATGGTGCTGAAAAATCATTTGCTTTATAATTAAATACAAATCTTTGATTAGCTGGTAGTGGAGCAAAAATAGGCGTAACTAAATTTCCAGTTGTAGAAAATGAGTAAGCATTTCTATAAATATAGTTAGTTGCTATTGCAGGATTAATTGCTGTTGTTGTATTACCTATAGTAAAACTTGTATTTACCCAATAAGCTGGCAAAGTAGTAGTAGCAAATCCCTCAGACCATGGAATAGCTACAGGAGGTATTGTTGTTACTGTACTAGCATTTGAAACTGAAGTTGTATTAAAGTAATAATCAAAAGGTGCAGCCGATCCACATCTTAAGTATTGAATTACTTTTACGTAATATTGCGTATTTGGTAGTAAACCTGTTACTGTTACAGCTGCAGCAGTACCATCGTAAACTACTTGCTGTCCTGTTCCTGTATAAGCAGTAGCAGCTGTAAATGCTGCACCTGGCCCACCTACTGGATCAACAATTGGTGAAGTACTAACATACACCACACGTCTGTTTCCATCCGAATTGGTCCAGTTAGCAGTAAATCCTAATTGAGTAATATTTGTATAGTTTAACCCTGTTGCTTGTCCTACTGGAGCAGCCGCTGGATTAACTGTTACTACGTTAGAATAAGAAGACAAAGTACTACCTGTACAAGTAATTTTACATCTGTAGTAAACGGTTGCTGTTCCGGCAAATGAAGGCGCTGCATAAACCAGTGTTGTAGCAGAAGCACCTGTAGCATTTGCCCAAGTAGTATTATCAGAAGAAGTTTCCCATTGAAAAGTAAGACCTGAAACACCTTCACTGTTTCCAGTTAAAGTTAATGCGGCAGGTGTTGTACTTGCACATAAATTTTGAACTGCCGGTGTAACTGTACCCGCTACTGGAGCACCTGTACAAACTACTGGTGGTGTATACGTGTACACTAAGCCATTAGTAGGCATACCCGGAGTAGCTACCGAAGTATTTATTGCTTGTGTTACAGAATTTAAAGTACCTGCAGTAGAAGCAGTAAATATTTGTGTTGTTGAATTTGTTCTGTTTTTGTAGTCTGTGTTTGTAGCTCCTCTGATACCAATTTGTCTAGTACCAGTATATGCTGCAGAACCTATTTTATAGCCATTAGGACCATAAACAATTTTTATTTCATTGGTAGTTTCTGCCAATCGAATTTGAAAATTAACGAATGCAACATCTATTACACTAGTAGCGAAAACTGATCTCCAGTCTTTAAATTGAATTACAAATTCTCTATTTGGAGCTGTTCCTACAACTTTCCAACTTGCTTGACTAGTAATTAAACCAGGAATATGGACCCCACAAGAAGACCCAGTCCAAGCTGAAATCGCACCATTATAAGCAGTGGTTGCTGAAATAGGATTTGTAGCAGTTTCAAGTGCTTCAGTAGTTCCAAAAGTTAAAAAACCATTCGAATAAATGGTACAACCAGTATAGTTTGTGCCGTTAAAATTAAAATTAAATGGAATAGTGGATGCTGGAAGCGTCCATTTTAAAGAAACAGGAGTTTGTTCATTTGTGGCAGTAGCTAAAACGGTACCACCTGTAATTTCCGAGTAAGTTTGGCTACTTTGGGTAAAGCTGTACAAACTTACTTGGGCCTGGATTTGCAAACATGTGAATAGTGCCAAAAGCCAGAAAGTAATTTTTTTCATATTTATAAAATTTATGTTAGTAAAGTAAATAAACAAAAAAAAAAACATGTAGATTAACAAACTATTAAATAATCGATAAAAAGTTTGAAAAAACCGATGAAAAACAAAAAAATCCCGACAGATCGGGATTTTTTAACATTAAGATAATATTTTGTTATTTGATACTTGGTACCATTACCATTTCTGATGTATCTGCTTTATAATTTACGCCTTCTAGACCAAAGCCAAATAAACTATCAAAATCTTTTTTGTATCCTGGTAAATCACCAATTTCTGAAAGATTTTCTGTAGTGGCCATTTTCCATAATGTAGCTACTTGATCTTGCACTTCATCACGCATTTCCCAATCGTCAATTCTTATTCTTCCTTTTTCGTCTGTTGGGATTGCTTTTCCACTATATAATCTATCTGCATATAAACGTTGCATTTGCTCAATACAACCTTCGTGAATACCTTGTTCTTTCATAGTTTTGTATAACAATGAAATGTACAAAGGAATTACTGGAATTGCAGAACTTGCTTGTGTTACCAGTGCTTTGTTTACAGACACAAACGCTTTACAATTAACACTTTCTAATTGTTTTGTGATTTCGAATGCAGTGGCTTCCAAATGGTCTTTTGCACGACCAATTGTTCCTTTTCTATAAACCGCTTCTGTAACTTCTGGTCCGATATAAGAATAGGCTAAAGTCATTGCGTCATTTGCTAAAACTCCCGCCTCATTCAAAGCATTCATCCACATGGACCAATCTTCACCACCCATAACCACAACGGTATTGTCAATATCGTCTTGATTTGCAGGCTCGATAGAAACTTCTGAAACATTTCCATTATGAAAATCAACTGTTTTATTGGAAAATTTTCCTCCAATTGGCTTTAACGTAGAACGATGTAATATACCTGTTGTAGGGTGCAAACGAACTGGAGAAGCCAAACTGTAAATAACCAAATCTATTTGACCTAAATCTTTTTTAATGATATCGATAGTTTGCTGTTTTACTTCATTTGAAAAGGCATCTCCGTTTATACTTTTTGCATATAATCCTGCTTTTTCTGATTCCATCTCAAATGCTGCAGAATTATAATATCCAGGCGTAGCCGTTTTTCCTTCGCTTGGTTCTTTTTCAAAAAACACACCAATAGTTGCTGCATCGCAACCAAATGCACTTGTAATTCTTGACGCCAAACCAAAACCTGTTGAAGCACCAATTACTAAAACTTTTTTGGCTCCTTCAATTTTACCTTTTGATTTTACATAGTCAATTTGATTTTTTACATTTTGCGCACAACCAACTGGATGAGCTGTTAAACATATAAATCCCCGCATTCTTGGTTCGATAATCATAATTTTATAATTTTATGTTGTTGTATTTATTTTAAGTGTAGTACAAAAGTATACATTTTAATTTAATAATGTTTTAGCATGAAACATGGCCGATTCAGTAATTTGTTTCCCCGATAACATTTCTGCAATTTCTATTATTCGTTCTTCAGCATTTAATTTTACAATTTTTGAAATGGTATTGTCAGCAAAAGTCTCTTTTGAAACCTTATACTGAGAATCGCCTTTAGCAGCAATTTGAGGCAAATGTGTAATGGCAAAAACTTGTCTGTTTGCACTCATTTTTTTCATAATTTCACCCATTTTTAAAGCAATTTCTCCTGAAACACCTGTGTCAATCTCATCGAATAATATTGTAGGTAATTTAGAAAAATCTGCTAAAACAGCTTTGATGGCCAACATAATTCTGGACATTTCTCCTCCAGATGCTACTTTTTTAAACGAACCTAAACTGGTTCCTTTATTAGCGGAAAATAAAAGTTCTAATTCATCTGTTCCGTTGGAAAGAAATGAATTTGAAGTGTTTAATTCCATTTTAAATTGCGAATCGGGCATTCCTAATTCATACAAAATAGCAGAAATTTTAGAAATAAAAACAGGAATGGCTTCACTCCTATTTTTTGATATTGTTTTAGAAATAATAGTTAATTCAACTGTTTTCTGACTTAAATAATCCTTTAGTTGAAGTATTTTTTCATCTAAATTGTCTACTAAAAGTACTTTTTCTGATAGTTGATTTTGTATTTCTAACAAGTCTTCAATTGAAGTGACTTGATGTTTCTTTTGTAAATCGTAAATAGCTTGTAATCTGTTAGATATAAATTCTAATCGTTCTGGATTATAGGTGTTTTTTTCAGCTAAATGAAATGTGGTATCAGTAATATCCTCTAATTCAATTAATGCAGATTGTAATCTTTCGAATACTTCTGCATACGAGGAAGAAAAACCAGCAATTTTTTGCAATGCATTTTTACATTCTTTAATCGAAGAAATAAATCCAAATTGCTCTTCATTTGCGCTTGAAACTAATTTACTTAACGTTTCTGTAATTAATTCAGAATTATTTAAACTCAGTAATTCGCCTTCTAATTCTGATTGTTCCTCCGGTTTTAAATTCACTTGTTCTAATTCATTTAACAAGTGTAAATTGTATTCTTGCACTGTAAATAGTGTATTTTTATCCGAAATTGCCTGTTCTAATTCTTTAGATTTTAGTTTAAAATCGGCTAATAAAATGGTGTATTCATTTAGATTTTGGGCATTCGAACCCATTGCATCTAAAATTGAAATCTGATAATTTTGCTGTTCCAATTCACGCGTTTGATGCTGAGAATGAATATCGATTAAATTTTCTGCTAAAAGTTGTAATTCCGATAAGTTAACTGGCGTATCATTTATAAACGCACGAGATTTTCCAGAAGGCAAAATTTCACGTCTAATTATTGTGGTGTCTTCGAAATCTAAATCATTCGCTTCAAAAAGAGGTTTCAAATTGTATTTTGAGATTTCAAAACTGGCTTCTACAACGCATTTTTTTTCTTTATCTTTAAGTGAAGATAAATCGGCACGATTTCCCATAATTAAACCCAAAGCACCTAATAATATCGATTTTCCCGCACCTGTTTCACCAGTTATAGTGGCAAACTGATTGGAGAAATCAATATTTAATTGCTCAATTAAAGCGTAATTTTGTACAGATAAAGATAAAAGCATATTACCTTATTTTATTCCATTTGGAAGAATTTAACGGAGAAATAGTAGCTAAATTTTCTCTAACTTTAACTGTATCAATACCTGGTCCGCCATTAAAAATATCTACAATTTCGTCTGTTTTAGTATCAAAAAAGGTTCTTGCTAAAAGCGAATTTGGTCTTACTTTGTGTACTTTAAGTAAAGTATCTATAGCATTAACAATACCTAATTTTCCTAATTTCAAATCATCAGCCATTTTATCCAATCCATTGATGTGATATTGATACAAAGTTTCTCTGTAAGGATCAAAAGTGTTAGACATTAAATCTGAAATCAAATTAAATCTTGTAGGTTTTTTACCGGTTTGCTCCCAACCAGAAAACCCATTTGATTGAGCAACATTGGTAATATTTAATGCGGCTTCTAAAGCATCTGTTCCGCCTTTATCTGAAAAAGTATCTGCGTCAGAAGCGATAATTATATTAGCATAAAAAGACAAAACAGAAACCAAATTTGAAGTAAATGCATTTTGATCATATATTAAATTTTCAAATTCAATGTATTTAAAACTTACATCTTTATCATTAATATTTAAAATTGGCGATGTAAATGTACTATTATAAACAGGACGAGAGGAATTAACTTGCAAAGTCACTTCAAAATTATTGCTTTCAAATTTATTGACAATGAAGAAAAAAGCACAATTTATTTTTTCATTTTGTTTAACAACTTTTTCAGAGAATTTAGTGTTATTTAAAAAATCGAAAACTTGCTTTTCTAAGTTCTTAAAAATTTGAGTATTTACATTCGTTACCTGATCTGTATTTATAGATACAATGGCTTTTAATTCTTGTGAATTTGCACAAAAAGCAACTAAAAAAAGGACTATTAAAAATTTAATTCGCATATTTTTTCACAATTAGGTTAACGATATCTTCAGCAACTAACTCCTTAGGTTTTAAAGTATTTTCAAATATATTAAAATCTTTATCAATAAACGTAACTTTATTGGTTGGTTTTCCAAAACCAGCACCTTCATCGTTTAAAGAATTCAAGACAATAACATCTAAATTCTTTTTTTGGATTTTACTTTTGGCATTTTCAATCTCATTTTCCGTTTCTAAAGCAAAACCTATTAAAAATTGATTTTTTTTAATTTGACCTAAAGATAATAAAATATCTTTATTTTTTTCTAATTCTAATGTAAACGTAGTTTCCTCTTTTTTTATTTTCTGTAAGGCAACATTTTTTGGTTTATAATCTGCAACAGCGGCGGCAGCGATAAATATATCTGATGATGAAAAGAATTTATGAGCAGCGTCATACATTTCATCGGCAGAAGTAACACGAATAATGGTAATTAAACTGTGATTCAATTGTAAATGAGTAGGACCAGAAATCAAAACAACTTCAGCTCCTAAATTAGCTGCAGCAGTAGCAATATCATATCCCATTTTTCCTGTAGAATGATTTCCGATAAATCGAACTGGATCTATTGCTTCATATGTGGGTCCCGCAGTAATAAGGACTCTTTTACCTTTCAATGGCAATTTACTCAAAATATCATTTTCAATAAATTGAACTATATTTTCTGGTTCTGCCATTCTTCCTTCTCCACTTAAACCACTTGCTAATTCTCCACTTTCTGCTGGAATTATTGTATTTCCAAAAGCTTTTAATGTTTCGAAATTATTTATAGAAGTAGGATGAATGTACATATCTAAATCCATTGCTGGAGCAAAATATACTGGGCATTTTGCTGATAAATAAGTAGCCATAAGTAGGTTGTCGCAAGTTCCTGAAGCCATTTTAGAAATTGTGTTGGCTGTAGCTGGAGCAATAAGCATAATATCAGCCCAAAGTGCTAATTCTACATGATTGTTCCAAGTTGCATTTTCATCTTCTTTGTCGTAAAAAGTACTGAAAACAGGATTTTTTGATAGCGTTGATAAAGTTAAGGGTGTAACAAAATCAACAGAAGCAGGCGTCATGACTACTTGTACATGCGCACCTGCTTTTATTATAAGTCTAACTAATGAGGCTGTTTTATAAGCTGCAATTCCGCCAGAAATACCTAGCAAAACATTTTTACCCTTTAAAACAGACATTAATTATATTTTAAATTATTTAGTATCTCTATGATAAATTTTACCTTCTAACCATTCTTGAACAGCTAAAGCGTGTGGTTTAGGTAATTTTTCGTAATATTTAGAAACTTCTATTTGTTCTTTATTCTCGAAAACTTCTTCTAAACTGTCATTATAAGTAGCAAATTCATCTAGTTTATCTAATAATTCTTTTTTAATTTCAGAATTTATTTGATTGGCTCTTCTTGCTATTATCGTAATTGCTTCATACACATTTCCAGTTGGTTCTTCTATTACACTTTTGTTGTAAGTAATTGTGTTTACTGGAGCATTTGTTTTCTTTAAATCCATAATGATGATTAATTTGTATATTGTTTCAATTCTTTTTCTACTGTTGCAAACATTTTGTTTGATTGCTCTAAATATTTGGTATCTGCTTTAAATTTTAATAAATTTTGATAATAGGTTTTAGCAGAATTTAATCTTTCTTGTTTTTTAGAAGGAATACTGTTTGTAGCTAATTTATACATAGCATCATATTTATAAAACAAAGCATCTTCTTTATATTTTGAACCTGGAAAATTAAAAACAAAATTATCAAGTGCCACAATAGCTGCATTATAATCTCTTGTAAATTCGCCAATTGTATTGTATTGTTTCGCAATTTCAAAAGCTTTTAATTCTAATTTTTCTGACAATACTTTCACAATTTCGTTTGCTTGTGGTAAAAAAGCTGAATTTGGATATTTATTCACAAAAATTTGAATTTTACTTAATGCTTTATCCGTATCAACTTGATCTAAACTATAAATTGGCGATACCCTACTGTAGCATTCTGCGCCTAAAAAAGCAGCTTCTTCAGCCAAAACACTTTTTGGATAACTACTTGAAAATTTCTCAAATTCGTATGCAGCAGAAATATATTGTTTGGTAGCATACAATGCCTTTGCGTAGTTGTAAAAAGCAGTTTCTGCCTGAGGTTTTGCTCTTAATGCACTAGCAAATTGTTCAAACAATCTAATTGCTTTTAAATACTTTTTCTTTTCAATTTGTTGTGTAAACACTTTTGTTTTTAATTCAATGTCATCTGATTTCATAGCTTTTTGATAAGGGCTACAAGATGAAATAGAAAGAATTACTAAAAGTATGTATATAAATTTGTTCATATTTGATGTTACATTACGCCTTCTGCGCAGTTTAAAAACGAACTGCAAAGGTAGCTATATTTTTAAGTTTTACAAAAAAGATTTTTATCCTAAATTTTTAATGAAATTAGACAATCTTCCAGACAAGTTTTCGTCAACATTTACTAATGGCAAACGCACTGTGTTTTCTGACAACCCTAAGTGATTAAAGACTTCTTTGATACCCGCTGGATTTCCTTGTTCAAAAATCATGTCAATAGCATCGGCTATTTTATAATGCAATTTGTAAGCTTCCTCTACTTTTTTGTTTAATCCTAATCGAACCATTTCTGAGAATTCTTTTGGAAAACCTTCACCAATTACAGAAATTACGCCTGAACCTCCAGCTAAAACCATAGGCAAAGTAATCATATCGTCTCCAGAAATTACTAAAAATCCTTCTGGTTTGGTTTGGATTAATTTCATCGCTTGCACAATATCGCCAGCGGCTTCTTTAATTCCAATAATATTTTTAAAATCGTTTGCCAATCTTATCACAGTTGAGGGCAACATATTACTTGCAGTTCTACCGGGAACATTGTAAACAATAATTGCAATTGGTGACGCTTCAGAAATGGCTTTAAAATGTTGGTAAATTCCTTCTTGCGTAGGCTTATTATAATAAGGAGAAACAGATAAAACAGCTGTAAAAGGTGAAAAATCTCTTGTTTTTAGTTCTTCTACAACTTTTGCAGTATTGTTTCCTCCAACTCCTAAAACCATTGGCACTCTACCATTATTTGCTGCAATTATTGTTTGAATAACTGTTTCTTTTTCGGCTGCATCTAAAGTAGCACTTTCAGCTGTAGTTCCTAAAATTACCAAATACTCTACGCCACCTTCAATTACATAGTTTGTAATTTTTGATAATGCAACTGTATCTACAGAAAAATCTTTCTTAAAAGGCGTTACCAAAGCCACACCTGTTCCTATTAATGATTGCATGTTATATTTTTTTAAGTATTTTTAAATATTTGAATAATTCAGTAATAAATTCCGAATAATTTTCAGCAACGGTATTTATTACCAAATGATTTACCCGTTTGTCGATGGTTTGAAAACCAACCTTAAATTTTGCTTTCGAACTTCTTGTTACCAATAGTAATGTTGGTTTTTGAATGTCGTAATAACTAATCAAGAGGTCAAAAGAATGTTCGGTAAAATTAGTAACTCTTTCGCTCTTAAACAAACCTCCTACAGAAATATCTTTTCTAAAAAAATAATCAAATTTTTCAAGAATTGTTTTTCTGTTTTTATTTACAAATGATAAAATGTCAATGTTTTCTCTTAAAATTCCGTGTTTTACAATTTCCTCAATTAATTCCTCTTGATTCATGAAATAATTTGCATCGATTAAAACGCCAACTTTAACTATCTTATTTGAAGATAATTGCAATTGATAATTTTTCAATTTATTATTTACGTTTCTTTTAAGAAAAAAATCCTTTACTATTTTATAAATCATTGTAACTTTACATCTTTTACAAAATTAAAGTAAACTATTCGAATTTATGACATTCAAAAGTAAAAATACTAAACATCTTTACACATTTTTTGTTACAACTTTAACATTATTTATTGTTATCTCTTGCAAAACGAAACCTTATAACAATTATTTAATTGAAGGAAAAAAAATCGAAATATCTAAAAAATATTCTTCTAACGAGTCAATAGAAACCTATATTTCTCCCTATAGAACGCACATTAACAAAGATTTAGATAGTGTAATTTCATTTACCAATGTAACTTTAGACAAAAGCAAAGGCGAATGGCAAAGCAATATTGGAAATTTTATGGCTGATGCATGTATGGAACTTGCAACTCCTATTTTTTTTAAACAGCAAAACAAGCAAATTGACATTGTTCTTTTAAATAGTGGTGGTATCCGGTCGATTATTCCGAAAGGAAATATTACTAAAAGAAATGCTTTTGAAGTGATGCCTTTTGAAAATAGCTTAATTGTAATAGCGCTAAAAGGAAACGAAATTATGTCAATGGTAAATCATATCATCAAAGAAAAAAAGCCACATCCATTAAACGGTATTCAATTATTTTTAAATAAAGAAAACACCATTATTAAAGTACTTTTTAAAAATAAAGAGATAGAACGCAACCAAATTTACTATGTTGCCACCAATGATTATTTAGCAAATGGAGGAGATAACATGACTTTTTTTCTTAAAAACGAGGGAACTTTTGATTTAAATTATAAAATAAGAAATGTATTGATTGATTATTTTATAAAATACAAAACTATTGAAGCTTCAACCGTAGATAGAATTATTAAAGAATAGTACCATGAAAAGAAGAAATTTTATTAAAAATACAGCTGCAACTTCAGCTTTACTCTCACTAAGCGGCCTTTCTTTGTCGAGTTTTTCTACTATAAAAGAAAAAAAAATAACCATATTGCATACCAATGATGTGCACAGCCATATTGATCCGTTCCCAGATAATCATCCAAGAAATCCATCGATGGGAGGTGTAGCCAAACGTGCCAATATCATAGAACAAATTAGAAAAGAAGAAGCAAATGTATTGCTATTAGATGCTGGAGATGTTTTTCAAGGAACGCCCTATTTCAATTATTATGGAGGCGAATTGGAATTCAAACTAATGAGTATGATGAAGTATGATTTAGGAACATTAGGAAATCATGATTTTGACAACGGAATTGATGGTTTTTATGCGCAATTACCACATGCTAATTTTGAATTTGTTTCAGCCAATTACGATTTTAAAAATACTGAGTTAAATGGCATTGTGAAACCATACAAAACATTCATAAAAGACGAAATAAAAATCGGGGTTTTCGGTTTAGGTATAGAATTAGAAGGTTTGGTAGAGAAAAAACTTTATAAAGAAACCAAATACAACAACCCAATTGAAGTCGCTACAGATATTACTAAAACACTAAAAGAGAAGGAAAAATGTGATTTAATAATTTGTTTGTCTCATTTAGGTTTTGACTATAAAAATGAGAAAGACAAAGTTTCAGATCTTAAATTAGCTGCTGCTACACAAGACATTGATTTAATTATCGGTGGACACACACACACTTTTTTAGACAAACCCGTTATAAAAACTAATAAAATTGGCAAACAAGTTATCATAAACCAAGTGGGTGCGTATGGTATAAATTTAGGTAGAATAGATTTTTACTTAAGCGACGAAAGCAAATATATCTGTAAAGAAAAAAATATTGTGATAATTTAATTTTTAACCATTTATCATTTTTTGAAATTGGTATTCGTCTATAATTTCTATTTTTAGCTGGTTGGCTTTTTCTAATTTAGCAGGTCCCATATTTGCTCCTGCGATAACATAATTGGTTTTTGCTGAAATTGAACTTCCAACTTTTCCACCATAATCTTCGATGGTTTTCTTCAAATCGTCTCGAGAAAAAACTTCAAAAACACCAGAAACAACGAATGTTTTACCTTCTAAAATATTGGAAACAGAAGTAGAAATTTCATTCAGTTCAAATTGAATTCCGACTGCTTTTAGTTTATTAATAATGTCTATATTCTCTGAATTCTGGAAAAAATCCATCACACTTTGCGCAATTCGTTCACCAATTTCATCCACAGTTACCAAATCTAGTAAATCTGCTTTTGCCAAGTTGTCAATGTTTTTATAATGTTTTGCTAATTTTTTAGCAACGGTTTCCCCTACATATCTGATGCCTAAAGCGAATAAAACTCGATCAAATGTAATTGCTTTTGAATTTTCAATACCTGTGATTAAATTTTCTGCAGATTTATCGGCCATTCTTTCTAAAATCACAACTTGCTCTTTTTTCAAATCATATAAATCGGCATAATTTTTCACCAATCCTGCGTGATATAATAAAGCCACCGTTTCGCCACCTAAACCATCAATATCCATGGCTTTTCTGGTAATATAATGCTGAATTCTACCAATAATTTGAGGAGGACAGCCATAGAAATTTGGACAATAATGATTGGCTTCTCCTTCACTTCTTGTTAATTTCGTATCACATTCTGGACAATTTGTAATATAAACTGTTGGCTGTTCTTGATTGCCCCTTTTCGCTACGCCAATAATTTTTGGAATAATTTCACCACCTTTTTGAACAAAAACTTCATCGTTTACACGAATATCGAGTTTAGCAATTTGATCTGCATTATGCAAAGAAGCACGTTTTACGATTGTTCCAGCTAATTGAACAGGATCTAAATTTGCCACAGGAGTAATTGCTCCCGTTCTCCCAACTTGATAAGAAATAGATTGCAAAGTAGTAATCACCTGCTCAGCTTTAAACTTGTATGCCATAGCCCAACGTGGCGATTTTGCGGTATAACCTAATTCTTCTTGAAACTGGATGCTATTGATCTTTACTACAACTCCATCTGTTTCATAAGGTAAATTGTGCCTGTTTTTGTCCCAAAATTCAATAAATTCAAAAACTTCATTTATATTTTTGGCCAATTTGCTTTGGTTTGGCACTTTAAAACCTAATTTTCTGGACAACTCTAAGCCTTCGTAATGCGTTTGAATTGCTAAATTATTACCAATCATTCCGTACAATAAGCATTCCAATGGGCGTTTGGCAACCGCTGTGCTATCTTGTAGTTTTAAACTTCCAGAAGCAGTATTTCTTGGATTTGAATAGGGAATTTCTCCAATTTCAATTAGTTCTTGGTTCATTTTTTCAAAACCTGCAAAAGGTAAAATAATTTCACCTCGAATATCAAATTTAGCAGGAAAACCAGCATTCAATTGTAACGGAACAGACTTTATTGTTTTAATATTATTAGTCACCTCATCTCCTCTAAAACCATCGCCACGTGTTACTGCGCGAACTAATTTTCCTTTTTCATACGTAATACTTATAGAAGCGCCATCGTATTTTAATTCGCAAGTAAACTCTAAATCAACATCACCTAAAATTTTCTGACATCTAGTTTGCCAATCGAGTAAATCTTCTTTGGAATAAGAATTATCTAAAGAATACATTCTATATTCGTGCGCTATTGTATTGAAGTTTTTAGTAATGGTACCTCCGACACGTTGTGTGGGCGAATTTTCATCGAAAAAAGAAGGATTGGCTACTTCTAAATCTTGTAATTGTTTTAATTTTAAATCAAAATCAAAATCAGAAATCGTAGGATTATCCAACACATAATAATTATGATTGTGTAAATTTAATTCTGCTCTTAAAGATTGAATAGTTTCTAAAACAGTCATTTTATGATACCTTAATTAATGTAGTTAATTTAATATACAAGTCGCCTTTACTAATAATTCCTCCGTTTTCAATAATTTTAAAAACTTCTTCATTTCGGTTTTCATTAACTTCTTTTTTTCCTGTTTGAATAGAGACTGCATCAGAAAAAAGATTGTTTCCTAGCCACTCTAACCCTTCTGTTGTAAAGAAATCTATTGTGTCTTCAGAAGTATGCACAATTATTGATTCTAAAAAAGTATCGTGACATTTAAAAAGAAAAATATGGTTTTTTGAAAAATGATCTACAAATCTAACATTAGTAATAGCTTTGTCCCAAATTAAATCAGAAAACACATCAATTTCTTGTAAAGCAATTTCTGGTGTATTCGTTTTTAAATCGTCCCATTCTTTTTTATCAATAGTTTGTGTTGCTAAAAAAGTAATAAACTCAGGATGAAGTTCTTCTAGTTGTTCTTTTGATAATCGGGTATATTTCATTTACGTAAATTTATCATGCTACTTAATGTTTCGTAAAAATAAAAAAAGCGTTGCAATTGCAACGCTTTTTTTAAAGAAATATTTTAAATAAAATTATGCTTTTTCAGCAACAATTTCATAAGCTAATTCAATGATTACTTCTCTGTGTAAACGGATAGTAGCATTGTATTTACCTGTTCTTTTAATTATACCAGAAGTAATAAATTTTCTATCGATTGTTTGTCCGTTTGCTTCTAAAGCGTGTGCGATATCTGCATTAGTAATTGAACCGAATAATTTTTCACCTCCTGCTTTTGCAGTAATTTTTATTTCAATAGCTTTAATTGCTTCTGCTGTAGCTTTTGCATCTGCAACAACTTTAGCTTCTTTGTGAGCTTTTTGTTTTAAATTTTCAGCTAAAACTTTTTTAGCCGAAGAAGTTGCTAGTATAGCCACTCCTTGAGGAATTAAGAAATTACGACCGTAACCATTTTTTACAGTTACTACATCATCTTTAAAACCTAAATTTTGAACGTCTTGTTTTAAAATTAGTTCCATTTTGTTGTCCTTTTTTTTTATAAGTTAGTCCCGATAGTATCGGAACAACAAATGATTAATATTATTTTAATAAATCGGCCACGTAAGGCATTAAAGCTAAATGACGTGCTCTTTTCACAGCCACAGAAACTTTTCTTTGGAATTTTAATGAAGTACCAGTTAAACGTCTTGGTAAAATTTTACCTTGCTCGTTTACAAACTTTAATAAAAAGTCGCCATCTTTATAATCGATATACTTGATGCCTGATTTTTTGAAACGACAATATTTTTTTTGTTTGTTGGTATCAATATTTAAAGGAGTAAGATATCTGATATCTCCCTCTTTTTTACCGTTGTTAGCTATTGACATGATTAGTTTGCTTTAGTTTTTAATTTTTCTCTTCTTCTTTCTGCCCAAGAAATAGCATGTTTGTCTAAATAAACAGTTAAGAATCTCATGATTCTCTCATCTCTTCTTAATTCAGTTTCCAAAGAAATGATTAATTCAGCTGGAGCTTGGTACTCGAATAAATGGTAAAAACCACTTTTTTTGTGTTGGATTTCATAGGCTAATTTTTTTAAGCCCCAATCCTCTTTTGATACCATATTGGCACCCTTAGAAGTAAGAAAATCTTCAAATTTGCTTACTGTTTCCTTTACCTGAACATCAGATAAAACGGGATTCAAAATGAAAACAGTTTCGTAATTTTTCATGTGTACGTATTTTTAAATTAGGTGCAAATATAAACATTAATATTTAATTTACAAATTCATTAAAAGTATTTATTTTTTATACAATATTAGTTTTCTGTTGTTTTTTTATATATTTTTATGGTGTGAATCAAATAAATTTTTAGTTTTACAAAAATTAGTTTAAAATAATTACATGTCTTTAAATGTAATAAAAACCAATATATGAAATTAAACACTATTGTTGTAGATGACAGCTCAATTCAACGTATTACAATTGCTAAGTTAATTTCCGAACATCCTAACTTACTATTAGGTGGTGATTTTTCAAACGCGTTAGAAGCTAAGAATTATATCAGAAATAATCCTGTTGATTTAATTTTCTTAGATATAGAAATGCCACATATTACTGGTTTTGATTTAATTGATGGTTTAAAAATTAAGCCATTAATTGTATTTATTACTTCAAAAGCAGATTATGCTGTAAAAGCTTTTGATTATTCCGCATTAGATTTTTTACAAAAACCCATCAAAAAAACTAGATTTTTGATTTCTGTAAAAAAAGCATTGGAAATGCACCATTTAATACATGACCAAAATCATGACGAAAACGGACCTCATTTAATTATTAAAAGTAATCTTAAAAAAATAAAAATATATACCTCTAATATAAAATGGATAGAAGCTTTTGGAGATTATATTAAAGTAGTTACTTACGAAGACACACATTTGGTTTTATCTACAATGAAATCTTTTGAAATTGAATTACCCAAAGAAAACTTTCTTAGAATTCATAAATCGTACATAATAAATTTAGATAAAGTCGATAGATTTAATAGCAAACAAGTAGAAATTAGCGGCGAAAAAATTCCGTTAAGCAGAAATAAAAAAGAAGAAATTATAGCTATTTTAGAAAAATATTAAACAGCTATTTTGTCATTATGATTTTATTTCAGAATCTGAAATAAGTTCATATTAACAATAAATGGTAAGAAAATTATTAATAATCTACATTAATTGTTGTTTTTACTGCCCGATATTGCGACGTGGCTTCAAAACTTACTAATGCTTTTTTAATTATTTTTTTTGTTTCAACAAGATTTGCATTATATGGAATTTTGATAAGAATAGTTCTAATATATTCGTTTCTAATTCTATTAATTGCTGGTTCTTCTGGTCCTAATATAGGAACAGCAACATGTTGTTTTAATACATTATACAACCAAGTAGCCCCTTCACGAAGTTTTTCATAATCACTATGTTTCAATTTTATTTGCAACAAACGAAAGTAAGGCGGATATTGAAAATTACGCCTTTCATATAATTGCTCATTAAACATGGCGGTATAATTATTATTTACCACTTGCTGAATGGTATTGTGCATAGGATTATAGGTTTGTATCACCACACTTCCTTTTTTTGCTTTTCTGCCAGAACGCCCCGCTACTTGTACCATCATCTGATAAGCACGTTCATACGCTTTATAATAAGGTTGATTTAATAAATTATCTGCATTTAAAATCCCAACTAAAGTCACATTTTCAAAATCTAAACCTTTGGCTAACATTTGAGTGCCAACTAAAATATCAATTTCTTGGTTTTTGAAAGCATCAATCATTTTTTCAAAGGCAAATTTACCACGAGTGGTATCTTGATCCATTCGGGCAATTCGCTTGTTTGGAAATAGCTTTACCAATTCTAATTCCACTTGTTCGGTACCGAAACCTTTCGCAAAAATATCTAAAGAATTACAAGCGTGACAATGCGTTGGTTTCGCCATGCTGTGTCCACAATAATGGCATTTTAAATGATTTTTAAACTTATAATATGTCAAACTTACATCGCAACTTGGACATTGAGGCACGTGTCCGCAAGTTGTACATTCAATATATGGCGAATAGCCTCTGCGATTTTGAAACAACATTATTTGTTCATTATTTGCCAATGTTTCGTTCATTCTTTCCAATAATTCATCGGAAAAATGACCATCCATACGTTTGCGAAAATATTTATCTTTTAAATCGATTAAATGAATTTCAGGCAAAACCACATTATTAAATCGGGTAAACATTTCAATTAAACCATATTTATTGGTTTTAGCATTTTGATACGATTCTAAACTTGGTGTTGCACTTCCCAATAAAACTTTTGCATTATGAAATTTTGCTAATACAATTGCGGCATCTCGGGCATGATAACGCGGTGCTGGGTCTTGTTGTTTGTATGTTGCTTCATGTTCTTCATCAACTACAATTAAACCCAAATTAGAAAATGGTAAAAACAATGCACTTCGGACTCCTAAAACCACTTTTGCTTTTTCGGAATTTTGTAACACATGATTGTAAACTTCTACACGTTCATTAGAATTGTATTTCGAATGAAAAACCGCAATTTGATTTCCAAAATAAGCTGACAATCGTTGAACTAATTGTGTAGTTAAGGCAATTTCTGGTAATAAAAACAATACTTGCTTGTCTTGTTGTAAAAATTCTTCGATTAGTTTTATATAGACTTCTGTTTTTCCAGAAGCGGTAACACCATGTAATAAATTAACATCAAACTGAGTGAATTTTTCTTTAATACTTTCCAAAACCGTAGCTTGAGATTCGCTTAATTCAATTTCGTAATCGGCTTCTTTTTCAAAGGAAACGCGATCAGTCGTAATGTAATATTCTTCAAATATGTTTTTGTCAACTAAAGCTTTAATAACTGCTGCGCTTACACCAGAAGTTTCAATTAATAATTTTGCAGTAATTGGCTTTTTTTCTGTTGCTTGTAATTGAAAATACGATAAAACAATTTCTTTTTGCTTTTTTGCTTTTCCTAATATTTCTAATAATTCTTGTAGTTTTTCTTGTTTAAGAAATTCATCTTGAAGTTTAATGTATTTTACTAATTTGGGTTTGTAAGAATCTTGCACCTCATCTTGCATGTTTAGTAATCCTTTCGTTAACAAGCTTTGAACAATTGGAATTACATTTTTCTTATTTAAAATCTGAGAAATTTCTGAAATTGTAATTGATGACTTATTTTCTAAAGCTTCCAAAACTAAAAATTCCTCGTCCGTGGCAATCGTTTTGTCCGATTCTGAATGCGAAGAAGAAATCATCGTTTCACTTTCCAAAATTAGTCCAGAAGGTAAAGCCGATTTAAAAACTTCGCCAATCGAACACATATAATATGACGCAATCCAATGCCAATGTTTTAGTTGAATTTCATTTACAATAGGAACCTCATCAATAATTTGACTGATTTCTTTTGCTTCATACAAAACTGGTGGAATAGTATGTTTTTCGACAACTAAAGCTGTATATACTTTTGTTTTCCCAAACGGAACCGTAACGCGCATGCCTGGCTGCAAAAACTTGTATTCTTCCACATTTACGGCATACGTAAACGTTTTATCAAGATTTAATGGAAGAATGACGTTGATGAAGTACATTTTTTTTGGTGTTGGGTGTTGGGTTTTGGGTATGAGGTTTTGAGTGTTGGGGTTTGGGATGAAAGACAATAAACAAAACTTTTGCCTTATGTCCTTTACCTTAAACCAATTAACTAATCCAACTTCTCGGTTAATTTACTAAACACCGCTTTGGCATTTTTACCCTCGTATAAAATTTGATATACGGCTTCAATTATTGGTGTTTTTGCTTTATATTCTAAATTTAAATTATAAGCACTTTTACAAGCATAATAGCCTTCCGCAACCATACTCATTTCCATTTGAGCGGATTTTACGGTGTAGCCCTTGCCTATCATGTTTCCAAACATTCGATTTCTTGAAAAAACAGAATATCCAGTTACTAACAAATCGCCCAAATAGGCAGAATCGTTAATGTTACGTTTCATTTTATGGACTTTTCGAATGAATTTTTTCATTTCACGGATGGCGTTACTAATTAAAACAGCTTGAAAATTATCTCCGTATCCCAAACCATGAGCAATACCCGCTGCAATAGAATAAATATTTTTTAAAACTGCCGCATATTCGGTTCCAACAATATCATCAGACGTTTTAGTTTTTATATAATACGATGCCAAATTTTTGGCTACATACCTTGCTTTTGTTTTATCAGAACACGCAATAGTTAAGTAAGACAAACGCTCTAATGCCACTTCTTCTGCGTGACAAGGCCCAGTAATTACTCCAATATTATCGTAGGGAATATTAAATATTTCATGAAAATGTTCCCCTACAATCAAACTAGTTTCTGGTACAATTCCTTTAATAGCAGAAAAAATTATTTTTCCTTCTAAAGATGCCGTCATTTTCTCTAATTCAGCACTTAAAAAAGCGGATGGGATAGCAAAAATTATAATGTCAGCGAATTGTATGGCTTCATTAATATCGTTTGTTAATTGTAATTTATTAGTATCAAAAGCTACTGAACTTAAATAATTAGGATTGTGTTTTTGAAGTTTTAAATGCTCTAAAGCATAAGTGTTGCGCATGTACCAAGCTATTTTTGCTTGATTTTCACATAACATTTTTGCAATAGCTGTTGCCCAACTTCCGCCTCCTATAACTGCAAATTTTTTATTGCTTTCCATCTTCTAAAATTATTAACTTCAAAAATACACTTTTCAACAACAAAAAACAATATCAAAATTCAATATCAATTTTAGAGCTAATAATCCTGAAAAAAGTGTTAATTATTTGTGAAGAGTAACTTTATGGCACGGCTTTTGAAAATACTTTTAATATAGTTTAAAAATAATAAAAGTTAGGTTAGTTAGTAGTTTTTTTGCATGTAAAAAGCGTCACAGGATTTATTTCTTGGACGCTTTTTTTTACTTTTCACTTTTTACTCTTCACTTTTCACTTTCATTAATAACTCATTTCAACAATTTCTTTTACTTTTTCTAAAGTAATGTTTTGTTTCTCACCCAAAGCTTTCCAGCCTCTTTCTTCAAAGCGATTTACAATGAAATTAGCGGTGTCAGAATAATTTGTAGTAGCTTGAGAAAGTTTGGTTTCCATTCCCATTTCTTCTAAAAACGATACTAATTTGTCTATAGCTTTTTCAGCAATTTCTTCAGTTGAATTTCCTTTTAAATTAAAAACTCTTTCTCCAAATTGAGCTAATTTTTCTTTTTTAGAATCAAACATCACTCGGTATAAATTCGGACCGATAATCGCTAATGTTCTAGCGTGATCAATTTCGTACAATGCAGTTAATTCATGGCCAATCATATGTGTTGCCCAATCTGATGCTACGCCTTTTTGAATTAAACCATTTAAAGCCATAGTAGCACACCACATAAAGTTAGACGCTAATTTATAATCGGTTGGGTTTTCAACTACTTTTGGTCCAATTTTAACTAAAGTTTGTAAAATTCCTTCAGAAATTCGGTCTTGCAACATGGCATCTTGTGGATACGTTAAATATTGCTCTAAAACATGTGTAAAAGCATCTACCACTCCGTTTTGAAGTTGTCTTTTAGGTAACGATTGAATTACCGTTGGATCACAAATAGAAAATTGAGGAAACAAAGCACTTCCGCCTAAAGTTAGTTTTTCTTGTGTAGCTTCTATGGTAATTACAGCGCCAGAATTCATTTCAGAACCTGTAGCAGGTAATGTCAAGACAGTTCCAAAAGGAATTACTTTTGAAATATCTTTAAATAAAATTCTGTTTTTAAAAATATCAACTGCATTTCCTTCATAATTAACAGCACCTGAAATAAATTTTACGCCATCAATTACGCTTCCTCCGCCTACAGCTAAAATAAAAGTAATTTTTTCAGCACGAATGATTTCTACGGCTTTCATTAGTGTTTCAAAACGTGGATTGGGTTCAATACCGCCAAATTCAATAATCTCAAAACCTCTTAAGTGTTCACAAACTTGAGCATGAATGCCATTTTTAAAAATACTGCCACCGCCATAGGCTAAAAGTACTTTTGCATTAGCTGGAATTAAATTTGTTAATTTTTCTATTTGATTTTTACCAAAAATATAATTGGTAGGATTGTATAACTCGAAGTTTAACATGATATATTTATTTAAAATATAAAGGTATTACATTAGAAAAGAAAAAATGATAAATTAATGTTAAGAGATATTTTCAAATTAATTATATCACTTTTTATAAAACAAATTATGTTCAACATATTCCCAAACTTTATGAGGTAGCATAGGAATTACATTTTTATTATTTTTAATGTTTTCACGAATAAATGTTGATGATAATTCGACAACTGGCGCAGCTATTCGGTGAATTTTTGGATGATTAACAAATTGTTCATTTATTTCTCCTGCATGTAACCTTGGATATACATAAATATGATGGTGTTGTAAAATAGCTTCGTAGTTTTTCCATTTATGAAGTGAATTTAAATTGTCTTCACCCATAATTAAAGAAAATTCGTAATTAGGATGTTTCTCTTGCAAATGCACCAAGGTGTTAATTGTATAATTTGGTTGTGGCAATTTAAACTCAATATTAGATGGTTTAATTTTTGGAAAATCTTCAGTTGCCAAATGCACCAGGTGTAAACGATGGTAATCGTCTAACAAAGTGTTTTTTTGTTTGTGTGGATTGTGTGGTGTTACTACCAGCCAAATTTGATCTAAATCCGAATACTCCGCCATATGATTGGCAATAATTAAATGCCCAATATGAATGGGATTAAACGTTCCGAAATAAAGACCTATTTTCATTTTTTGGGTGTTGGGTGTTGGGTGTTGGGTGTTGGGTTTGTAGGATTAATTACTATTACCCTTAACCCATTACCTTAAACCTATTACCTATTTATTCACAAATTCTTTAACTAAATTATACGCATCAACTTTTGCTACATCTAAATCGTAATTTTTTATTATTGTATCAAACTGTGGTGCTGTGGCTAATTCTACTGATGCTTTTGCAATACGCATATTAATTTTATCGTCAGTTTCTGTAGAACGTTTTTTCAATCTTATTTTTAACTCGTCAATACTTGGTGGTTTTACAAATACTGCCAATGTTTCTTGTTTGAATTTCGATTTTATTCTTAGTCCACCCGCTACATCAATATCAAAAATTACGTTTTTACCTTTTGCCCAAATTCGTTCGACTTCATTTTTTAAAGTGCCGTAGAAATTATCTCTATAAACCTCTTCCCATTCCACGAAATCTTCCGCTTTAATATGTTTTTTAAATTCGTCCAAAGAAATAAAATAATAATCTTTTCCTTGCACTTCTTCGCCACGTGGCTCACGAGTTGTGCAAGAGATAGAAAATTCTAAATTTAAATCTTCTTGATTTAATAAATGTCTTACTATAGTTGTTTTTCCTGATCCTGATGGTGCAGAAAAAACTAATAATTTTCCTTGATTCATTGTGCTTTATATATGGTATGTTGTCACTCTGAACTTGTTTCAGAGTCTCATTTTTTTTGATTCTGAAACAAGTTCAGAATGACAAAAAAATTACAAAACGTTTAAAACTTGCTCTTTAATTTTTTCTAACTCATCTTTCATCATTACGACCAATTTTTGCATTTCGGCGTGGTTTGATTTGGAGCCCATGGTATTGATTTCTCGTCCCATTTCTTGAGTGATGAATCCTAATTTTCTTCCATTGGCTTCACTTCCATTTAAAGTTTGTAAGAAATAATCTAAATGATTAGTTAAACGTACTTTTTCTTCAGTAATATCTAATTTTTCTAAATAATAAATTAATTCTTGTTCAAAACGATTCGTATCTACATTCACTTTTAACTCGTCAATTGCAGTTTGTAAACGTTCTTTAATGTTAGTCACTCTTTCAGGATCTAAAACTAACGCCTGATTCATATAACTTCTAATATTTTCGATACGTAACGTAAATTCTTTCTCTAAAGAGGCACCTTCGGATTTTCTGAAAGATAACATATTTTCAATGGCTTCATCAATTACAATTTGAATTTGCTTCCATTCATTTTCATCAATTTCTTCGCGCTCCGTTTTCATCGTATCGGGCATACGAATTGCCATTTTCATTAATTCTGTATCATCAGCGTTTGGCAAAATAGCTTTCATTTGAGCCATATACGCTTTAACAATAGGCACATTAATTTTAGATGAAGTATCTTCACCGGTAACCTCAACAAATAAAGAAAAATCTACTTTTCCTCTTTCCAATTTAAGTGCTAGAAGGTTTCTTAAAGCCAATTCATTTTCTCTAAAAACAGAAGGCATACGAGTATTTAAATCGAGTCCTTTGCTATTTAAAGATTTAACTTCAACTGTAATTTTTTTGGTTGATAATTGCAAACTTGCTTTACCAAAACCGGTCATTGATAATATCATATATTTTTTCTAATAATGTGTAAAGATAATATTTTTTAGTGATTAGTAAAAAGTCAGTAGCAATTAGTCGTTGCTGGTTTCTTTCTTTTTGTGAATCACCAAATAAACCCCAACAAAAATTAATATTGCAGAAACTATTTTGACTATGTTTAAATTGTCTTTTCCTAAACCAATGGCAAAAATTGTAGCGAAAAAAGGCTGTAAATAAATAAAAACAGCTACAGTTGTTGGTTTTAAATTTCGCATAGAAATTAAGTTTAGTAAATAGGTAAAAAATGTAGAAAACACTACTACAAATCCAATTTTCATACCAATGTCAAAAGGAATTTCGTTCCAGTTTACCACTTGCAATTCATGATATCCAAAAGGTAAAACCATAAAAAAACCGAACAAATAAATGTATTTCACAAACGTAAATGCGTTGTATTTATCCATTAACTTCTTTACAAAAATTAAATAAAAAGCATAAGAAACGGCATTTACAAAGACTAAAATATTTCCTAAAGTGGCATTTGGTGCATTATTTAATGCTTTTCCGTAAAGAATTAAAGTAATGGTTCCAGCAAGCCCTAAAAGAATACCAATAATTTTTTTAGACTGCATTTTTTCTTTCATAATTATAGAGGAAAGAATTAAAACAATCATTGGTGTGGTAACCATTAAAACGGCACCCATAATCGGTGATGTGTAACTTAAACCTTTAAAAAACGTTAGCATATTAAGCGCAACTCCGAAAAAGGCACAAGCGGCAATGCGAAAAAAATCATTTGTTGCAATTTTTTCCTTTGGTCCAAAAAAAGAAACTATCCAAAATAAAATTGTAGCTCCTGCAACTCGCAAGACAATAAATCCGTATGCATCAACATACTTTGGCATTACATCTTTTGCAACAGTGAAAGTTACTCCATAAATAATGGCTACAATCCAAGCGCAAACTAATGCCCAAGAACGACTACTCATTATGCAAAGCCTTTTGCAATTTTAATATATTTGGCTGACTGTTTCCAATAAAAATTTCATTTTCTAAAATTACCACAGGACGACTCAAAAAAGTATAATGTTCCAGAATAAATTTTTTATAATCGGTTTCTGTTAACGCTATATTTTTCAATCCTTTTTCTTTATATAATTGTGCTTTTTTACTAAAAAGGGCTTCGTAACTACCTGAAAGTTGGTGCATAAATTCAAGTTCTGCAAGGGTTATAGGGTTCTGACGAATATCATGAAACTCTAAATTTGAATTAGAAGGCAATGACTTAATTATTTTTCTACAAGTATCGCAAGAAGCGAGGTAATATATTTTTCGCATAGGAATTGAATTGTTCTTAGAATAATAAATAAAGCTCAAAGGTAAGAAAGTTATTTTTGTTGATAAGTTTCGCTTTGTAATTTAAAATAAAAAAATCGGATATAAAATCCGATTTTTTATGAATATGTTATTAAAAAATTACTCTTTACTAGCCAGATATCTTTCAGCATCTAAAGCAGCCATACAACCCGTTCCTGCGGCTGTAATTGCTTGTCTGTATACATGGTCTGCAGCATCTCCACCTACAAAAACCCCTGAGATATTTGTTTTAGATGAGCCTGGAACATTAACAATATAACCTGTTTCATCTAGTGTTAAATAATCTGCAAAAATATCGGTATTTGGTTTATGACCAATGGCTACAAAAAATCCAGTTGCAGGAATATCAAAATCTTCATTTGTAGTTTTGTTTTTAGCTTTAACACCCGTAACTACTTGTCCGTCACCTAAAACTTCCACTGTATCATGATTCATTAAAATAGTAATATTTTCGGTATTCTTTACGCGTTGTTCCATAATTTTAGAAGCTCTAAATTTTTCACTTCTAACCAACATGGTAACTTTTTTACATAATTTAGATAAATAATGTGCTTCTTCACAAGCACTGTCGCCAGCGCCAACAATCACTACTTCTTGGTTTCTATAGAAAAAACCATCACAAATTGCGCAAGCAGAAACGCCACCACCAGTTTTTAAATAATGTTGTTCTGAAGGTAAACCTAAATATTTAGCTGTGGCACCTGTAGAAATAATTATGGTGTCGGCATGAATTTCTTTAGAATCGTTTATCCAAATTTTATGTGGTTCTGAGCTAAAATCTACTTTTGTTACCCAACCATCTCGAACATCTGTTCCAAAACGTTGTGCTTGTTTTTGCAAACCAACCATCATTTCAGGACCTGTAATTCCTTCAGGATTTCCTGGCCAGTTTTCTACTTCATTCGTCGTTGTTAACTGTCCACCAGGCTGAGTGCCTTGGTATAAAACCGGATGCATATTCGCTCTAGCAGCATAAATTGCAGCAGTATATCCCGCAGGACCAGAACCTATTATTAGGCATTTTACTTTTTCTATTTCGTTTGACATGGACAGTTGAATTAATTTTTATGCAAAATTAGTGAATTCAAAATTTAAAATCAATTAAATTTAACTTCAATAACCATTTAATGCTTTTCACTCTAAACTCAAAAAACTATTTATAAACAAATGTGATTTTCAATAATAAAAGTTTTAAATATTGATTACTTTTGTTTTTTAAAAACACATATTATGATTTATAAGTTTAGAGCCATTTTAGACAATGAAGAAGATATTTTTAGAGATATTGCTATTGATTCAAAAGATAACTTAGAAGATTTTCACAATGCTTTAGTAAATGCATTTGGTTTTGATGGATCAGAAGTAGCTGCGTTTTATACTTGTGGAGAAGACTGGGCTTGGCACGAAGAAGACGGTATCCCAATGTTTGATACTGGAGATATTCCTGGAGAAATAAAAACAATGGCAGAGTATAAATTGGATGATTTAGTCCATGAGCAAAACACTAAATTAGTGTATGTTTATGATTTATTCTCGATGTGGACCTTTTTTGTAGAATTAGCTTCTATCGAAAAAAACAAAGAAGAAACAATTTATCCTGCATTATTATTTTCTCACGGCGTCTTACCTGAAGAAGCAACAACTAGTGGATTTAGAGGCGGCGATTTGGAAAATGAAGATTTGTTTAATGAATTTGAAGACGACTTAGATCAAGATGATTTAGATATGTTTGATGGCGATGATAGTTTCGAAGACATGGGATTTGAAGAAAACTGGAATTAGTTTTTTTTTAAGTTGCTAAGAAGCTAAGTTTCTTAGTAACTAAGAAAAACACTTGAAAAAACATTTAATCCTATAAAAATATACGCCTTATAAAATTTAAAACAAAATGAGCAACTTTAGGAATCTTCTTATTTGGCAAAAATCAATGGTTTTGGTTACTAAAATATACACAGTAACAAATAACTTTCCAAAAGAAGAAGTTTTTGGATTAACATCTCAAATAAAAAGAAGTGCAATTTCAATTCCAAGTAATATTGCTGAAGGATTAGGAAGAGAAAGTAGCAAAGAGTTTTTGCGTTTTCTAAAAATATCAATTGGTTCATTATTTGAATTACAAACACAATTAGAAATAGCAAAAAACATAATTTATTTAGACGAAGAAACTTTTAACAACTTGTATGAAGATACCAGAGAGTTAGAAAGAATGATAGTCTCATTTACAAACAAAATTAAAAACAACTAAGAAACTTAGCATCTCAGCTACTTAGCAACTTATAAAAAATGATAAACCTATTTAATACACACGTAGAAAACCTTTCTATTCATAAAGTTGGTAATAAAAATAAAGCGGAAGAGATTTTTCTGTCTGAAAATCCGTACTCGCTAAATGATGAAATTATGCCCATTTTGAAAGAGTATTTTTTTAAAGCTTTTCGCGAAAAAGAAGAAAATTACTATCAATTTGCACATGATGTAGATATGGAATACAATGAAATGTTCAATTTAGCCACCGAAGTATTTAATAATCCAAGTGAAATTCATAACATTTCAAAAAAAATCACACAACATTTATTTGAACAATCTAATCATCCTCATATTAAAAGTGGCGAAGTTTATGTGGCTTATTTAACAAATGTTTCCATTGATAACAATGTGGTTGATGCCATTGGTGTTTTTAAAAGTGAAATTAATACCAATTTTTTACAATTTAAAGAAAGTGGAAGCAATTTAGAGATGATTTTACAGGACGGAATCAACTTAAATAAATTAGATAAGGGGTGCCTGATTTTTAACTACAAAAAGGAAGAAGGTTACAAAATATTAACTGTAGATAGCAACAGATACGATGCCAGATATTGGTTAGAACATTTTTTAAGCGTAGACGTTTTTCAAGATGAAACGTTTATGACTAAGAAATACCTTCAATTTTGCAAAGATTTTGCTAAAGAAGTAGTGTTACCAGCAGAAGATAAAAGAGAAGAAGTTTTATTTATGAATCGTGCTGTAAATCATTTTGCAAAAAATGATGAATTTGAAGAAACTGCATTCTTAAATGATGTAATTAACAACCCCGATTTGATACCTGAATTTAGAAATTATAAAGTAGATAAAGGTGCAAAATACAGCATTGAAGATGTTTCTAATTTTCCAATAGCCAATGCCGCTGTTACTGATGTTCGCAGAAAATTAAAAAATGTAATTGAATTAGACACCCATATTCAAATAAAGTTAGACTTCATCAACCCAGAAAGTGCTGAAAAATTTGTTGAAAAAGGTTGGGATGAAGAAAAACAAATGTATTACTACTTGGTTTATTTTAACAAAGAAAGTAAATCATAATTAAAATAAAAAAAATCCTCAATTAGTTTTAATTGAGGATTTTTTTTACATTTCAAAAAACAAAGGTTCTATCATAGTCCTATCTGCAACCGCTTCTACCCGATCTGAAATTTTATTACAAAAAATCAACCGTTGCGATTTAGAAATACTTTCTGACATACGATTTGTTTTACCATCTAAACGAAGTTTAAATAAAATATCGGCATCATCAACTACAAACATAAGTAATCTGTTGACATCAAAACCTGCAGTAGCAAACATTAAATCTAAGCGATTTGGTGTTCCAATTAAAACATCTATTCCTAATGAAATTTGGTTTTTATCCCAATCAATATCGCCTTTATCGTGCGCACCATAAACTCGTAATTGTGTGTATCGATTATATTTTTTAAACATTTCAACCATTTCCAAAACCTTCTCTTTTGTTTCCACAACAATTAAAGCTCTTGGCGATTCCATTAAAGTTTTCTCCAATCGTTGTATTACATTGATTACAATTGTAGTTGATTTTCCAGATTTTTTATCGGATTGAATTACAGCATCCGCACCACTTTTTATAGTTGAAAAAGTTTCTTGTTGCATTTCATTGGCATCTGTTAAGCCGTTTTCAAGTAATGCTTCCTGTAAAAGTGGATTTATTTTTTTTAATTGCATTTAATTTAGCATTTTGCCATTAGCTTTTAGCTTTGGCTGATTTTATTTAGAAGCAAACAAAGTTACATCATTTTCAGAGATTTCGTTACCTCCAAGGATAATTAAACGCTCTACAACATTTCTTAATTCTCGAATATTTCCTGTCCAATCATATTCTTGCAATAATTGAATGGCTTGTTTTGAAAACATTTTTTTTGCAGTTCCTTGTTCTTCAGAAATTTTGGAAGCAAAATGTTCTATCAGCATTGGAATATCATCTCGTCTATAATTTAAAGCAGGAACATTAATTAAAATTACTGCTAATCTGTGGTATAAATCTTCTCTGAAACGTCCTTCTGCAATTTCTTTTTTTAGATCTTTATTGGTTGCAGCAATCACACGAACATCTACTTTTATATCTTTATCTGCGCCAACTCTTTGAATTAAATTTTCTTGTAAAGCTCTTAATACTTTGGCTTGCGCCGACAAACTCATATCGCCAATTTCATCTAAGAAAATTGTTCCGCCGTTTGCGGCTTCAAATTTTCCAGCTCTATCTTTAACTGCCGAAGTAAATGCGCCTTTTACGTGTCCGAATAACTCACTTTCAATTAACTCTGAGGGAATAGCAGCACAATTTACTTCAATAATGGCTTGTTGTGCACGATTGCTTTTTTCGTGTAATTGGTGTGCAACTAATTCTTTACCTGTTCCGTTTGGACCTGTAATTAAAACTCTTGCGTCGGTTTGTGCAACTTTTTCAATCATGGTTTTAATATGTGAAATGGCTTCACTTTCACCAATCATTTCGTAGTTTTTAGACACTTTCTTTTTTAAGATTTTGTTTTCTACAACCAATTGCTTTTTATCTAAAGCATTTCTAACTGTGTTTAATAAACGATTCAAATCTGGTGGTTTGGAAATATAATCAAAAGCGCCTAAACGCATCGTTTGAATTGCAGTTTCTAAATCACCATGACCAGAAATCATGACCATTGGAATTTCAGGTTTTATTTTTTTTATAGCTTCTAACACCTCAACGCCATCCATTTTTGGCATTTTGATATCACATAAAATCAAATCGAAATCTTCGTTTTTTACCAATTCAATTCCTTGCAAACCGTCTTCAGCTTCTTGTACCGAATACGTATCATTTTCTTCCGATAAAATTTTATTTAAAACGCGTCTAATTGGCGCTTCGTCTTCAATGATTAGGATTTTGCTCATTTTTATAGGTAATGGGTTAAAGGTAAAAGGCTAAAGGTTAAAGAGTTTGCGAAATATCTTTTAAACTTTTAAACTAAAATGATGTAAAAATAAAGACAAAAACTTAAACGATTCCAATTAATTTAATTGTTTCAGATTTTATAATTTCATTTAAAAAATCATTTGGAAAGTTTTGATTTTTAAAGTTATTATATTTTTTGTAAAACGAAAATAGAATTATAAAAATAATTAGTAAAACAAAAGCAATAATTAAGTAAAACTCTATTTCATATTTATTTAAAATTGTTTTTAAAGACAAAAAAATAGGAAAAAACAAAACCAAAAATATTTTTTTTCTTTCTTTTTCTTTAATTACTTGTAATTTATTTACAAATTCAATATCTAACTTTTTTTCAGCTTTTTTAATTATATAATTTGAATAAATAAAACTAAAAGCTAAAATTATTGGTAACCCATAAACTAAAAAATCCATATCTCTACTAAACATTTAAACTAAAACCTTCTAAACACTTTTCTTAATATTTCAACCATTTATATAATTCTTTCCAAGTTGGTTTTTTGCCGTACATTAAAATTCCTACACGGTAAATTTTGCTCGCAAACCAAACTACTCCAACAAATGTAGCAAATAATAAGACTAATGAAACAATTATTTGCCAAGTGGGCACACCAAACGGAATACGCATTAGCATAACAATTGGCGATGTAAATGGAATCATAGAAAAAATAGTAGCAATATTTCCGTGAGGATCGTTGGCAACGGTAAAAAATCCGATATATACGCCTAACATTAAAGGCATAATAATAGGCAATAAAAATTGTTGAGAATCAGTTTCGTTATCAACAGCAGCACCAATGGCAGCGTATAGTGAACTATATAAGAAATAACCACCAATGAAATAAAATATAAACGAAATGATAATTGTAGCAATGGGTAAGTTTCCTAATTCATCTAAATATAATGGCAATTTCGCCATTAATCCGCTGTTTTCAGTGGCTAATTTCACCGCTTCTGGATTGGCACTTGCAGCTGTTTCTGCACCAAAAAAGGTAGAAACTATGAAGAAAATAGACGTTCCAACAATAGCCCAAATGGTAAATTGCAAAATTCCTGCTAAAGAATTTCCAATGATTTTTCCCATCATTAACTGAAATGGTTTTACAGATGAAATGACAATTTCAATAATACGATTGGTTTTTTCTTCAATCACACTGCGCATGACAAAGTTTCCGTAAATGATAATAAACATCATGATCAAATAGCCAAAAACAAAACCTAATCCAATTTTAATTTCATTAATTCCTTTTAAACTAGCATCACCAGAATATTTACTTAATTGCAAAGTCGATTCCACTTTCGCCTTTTCGATTTTAGAAATATCTAAATTATTAGCTTTAAAATTATCTTGAGTTAAGATAGAATCCACTACAAACTCTATATTTGAGATAAACTCTGCACTGGCACTTTCATCTGAAATATATTGAACTTTAGACTTTAAATCTTGAATAGTTGCCGTTTTTGGAATAAATAACAATCCTTCATAACTTTTGCTCGCTGTGTCTTTTGCGACTTTGAAAGGCATGAAAGACAAATCTGTAAAAGCAGTTTCTTTATCGGATTTTAAGCTACTTTTTAATATATTTCCTTCATCGTAAATGGCAATTTTAGTAGCTTCATCTTTGTTTAAACTAGATAAATAGCCAATTAAAAAAGTCATTCCCAAAAAAATTAGTGGACTTAAAAAAGTCATCACTATAAAAGATTTGTTGCGCACTTTGGCAATAAATTCTCTTTGTACGATTAATAATAATTTGTTCATATTGTTTTAGATTATTAGAAGATTAGACTCCTTAGATTCTTAGATTTATTTGACTTTTTGTTTATTAAAATTTCAGAAAATCTAACCTTCTAAAATTCAAATAGTCTTAAAGTCTATTCCGTTACTGTTTGAATAAAAATATCATTTACACTTGGAATTTTCTCTGCAAAATGGGTTACTTGTCCGTTTTGAGATAAAATTGAAATCAACTCATTAGATGTGTAATTGCCCAATTGAACTTCCAGTTTTAAATCGTCATTTAACGATTTGAAATCGGTTTGTGCAATTGTAAACTTCTGAGTTAATTGGTACATCAACGCTTCCACATTTTGTGTCATCACGCCAATTTGAAATGTATTGGTTCTAAATTTTCGTTTTACATCTTCTAGTTTGCCTTCTATTAATTTGTTCGATTTATGTATTAAGGCAATATAATCGCACATTTCTTCTACACTTTCCATTCGATGTGTAGAAAAAATAATGGATGTTCCTTTTTTATTTAATTCGATAATTTCATCTTTAATTAAATTGGCATTTACAGGATCAAATCCTGAAAATGGTTCGTCTAAAATTAATAATTTTGGATTGTGAAGTACGGTTACAATAAATTGCACTTTTTGAGCCATTCCTTTAGAAAGTTCTTGCAGTTTTTTGTCCCACCACGTTTCTATTTCAAACTTTTCAAACCAATATTTTAGTTGTTTTTTGGCTTCTTGTTTGCTCATTCCTTTTAATTGAGCCAAGTACAAACATTGTTCGCCTACTTTCATAGATTTGTATAAACCACGTTCTTCTGGCATATAACCAATCATAGAAATATGATTAGGATTTAGTTTTTCACCATTTAAAATTATTTCACCAGCATCTGGCAAAGTAATTTGGTTAATGATTCGGATTAATGAGGTTTTTCCAGCGCCATTTGGACCTAATAATCCATAAATACTTCCTTCAGGAACAGTTAATGAAACGGCATTTAGAGCGGTATAATTGCCATATTGTTTCACTACATTTTTAACTTCTAAAATATTATTCATATGTAGTATTTCTTTTCTGAATTAGTGTCTAATATAAGGATTTTGTTACATCATTCTGAAAAAAATAATTTGAATTTTTAATAAATGTACACTTTAAAATTTAGCATAAAAAAATCCCAATCTGATTAGATTGAGATTTTTAGTATTTGTTATTATTTGCGATTACGAAAACATGTCTTTTACTTTTTCAAAAAACGATTTATCTGATTTCTCAGGATTTGGAATGAAATTTTCACTCGCAATCATACTTTCAAAAAATTGTTTTTGGTCTTTATCTAACGTTTTTGGTGTCCATACATTTACATGAACAAGTAAGTCGCCATTTCCATAACTATTTAAACTCGGAATTCCTTTTCCTTTCAAACGAAGTATTTTCCCGGATTGAATACCTTCTTCTAACTTAATTCTAACTTTTCCTGAAACCGTTTCAATTTCTTTTGAAATTCCTAAAGCTGCTTCTGGAAAACTGATGTATAAATCGTAATGTAAATTTTCGCCTTCACGTTTTAAAAATTCATGTTCAATTTCTTCTATAGCAACAATTAAGTCGCCAGGAACGCTATTTCTGCCTGGTGCATCATTTCCTTTTCCAGCTACTTTTAATTGCATGCCGTCTACAACTCCAGCAGGAATTTTAATTGAAACAGTATCGTCATCAGTAACAAAACCTTGACTATCTGCATTGGCAGGTTTTCCATCAATCATTTGCCCTGCTCCACCACAATTAGGACAGGTTGCAGCAGTTTGCATACGACCTAAAATAGTATTTGTTACTCGCATTACTTGGCCTTGCCCATTACAAGTTGAACACGTTTTGTATGTAACCCCAGCAGCTTGAACTTTACGTTTTACTTTTACTTTCTTCTCAACACCATTAGCAATTTCTTCTAAAGTCAATTTGACTTTAATACGCAAATTACTTCCTTTCATTCTACGTTGACCGCCGCCACCGCCGCCACCAAAACCACCAAAACCACCACCAAAAATATCTCCAAATTGACTAAAGATGTCATCCATATTCATGCCGCCTTGACCGCCACCAAAGCCGCCATTTCCATCAAAGGCTTGGTGCCCATATTGGTCGTACTTTGCTTTTTTGTTTGCGTCACTTAAAACCTCATATGCTTCTGCACAGGTTTTAAAATTTTCTTCGGCAGCAGCATCACCTGGATTTTTATCAGGATGGTATTGAATTGCTTTTTTTCGGTATGCTTTTTTTATTTCTTCAGGAGAAGCATTTTTGCTAATACCTAAAATTTCGTAAAAATCTTTTTTCATTTTATTTTATTAATGCATTCTAAAAGAATAATTATGGTAATATTAGTTACCTAAAATTACTTTTGGAAAACGGATGATTTTGTCACCTAATTTGTATCCTTTTTCGATTACATCTACAATTTTTCCTTTTAATTTAGGAGTTGGAGCTGGAATTTGAGTAATAGCTTCAGCGAAGTCTGCATCAAAAGGATCACCTGCTTTAATTTCAACCACTTCCAAACCTTTAGACATTAAAGTTGATTTTAGCTTTTCATGAATTAATTCCACACCTTTAACTAAAGCTTCATCATCAGATTGAGAAACTTGTGCCCAAGCTCTATCGAAATCATCTAAAACTGGTAACATTGCTTGTAAAATTTCTTGTCCAGCAGTTTTAAATAAATCTATACGTTCTTTTGAAGTTCTTTTTTTATAATTTTCAAATTCGGCATATAGTCTTATGAATTTATCTTTTTGTTCTTGCAATTGATCTTCAACTGACACTTCTAGTTCATTATTTTCTTGAACATCTTGATTTTCTGTAGTATTTTCATCCTGAAGGATCTCTTTTTCGATGTTTTCAGTATTTTCTTGACTCATGATAGTATTTTTATTTTGAAAATGAGATTGCAAAAGTGTTGCCATACTTAATTTTATGACACATTGTCAGTAAAGAAAAGCAAAAATAATCTAACCCAAAAAGAAAAAAATTTTGGAAATAACTACAAAAAGAAAAAAATTAAAGTGTTATTTAAGTAAATTTTGTAACGATTTAACAAGTGAAGCATTTTGAAACTGAAACCCTGCATCTAAGATTTTTCTGGAACTAACGTGCTGACTGCTGGTTACAATTTCATGCATTTCACCCAAAAGCAAACTCAAAATAAATTTTGGAACTTTTGGTAAAAACAAAGGTTTGTTTAATGTTTTAGCTATTGCTTTGGTAAGTTCTTCGTTTGTAGTTGGATAAGGTGAAACCGCATTGTAAACACCTTCCAAATTATGATCTATAACATATTTGAAAATAGCTACTAAATCGTCAATATGAATCCAAGAAACATATTGCTTTCCAGATGCCAAAACAGCTCCAAATCCATATTTTATTGGTTTGGTCATTTCAACCAATGCACCAGATTCTTTTGCTAAAACAACACCAATTCTTATTGTGGTTACCAAAAGTGGTAAAGATTTAAATAAATTGGTACTTTCTTCCCAAAGTTGCGTTACTTCGCCTAAAAAAGAATCATCAATTTTTGAATCATCTTCATGATAAATGGCAGTCAGATCGTCTGGGTAAATTCCAATAGCCGAAGCAGAGACAATCTGTTTCACTGTATTTGGATGTGATTGTAGTGTTTTGAAAAGCAAATTGGCACTTTGAATCCTACTTTGTATAATTTCTTTTTTATAAGAACTTGTCCATTTTTTTGATACCGATGCACCCGCTAAATGAATGATAACTGAGACATCTTCAAATGCAGCTAGGTCAATTTCACTTGTACTCGGATTCCAAAAAAAACCTTTTTCATTAGAAGATTGGTTAATTTTTGATTTTGAAGTTGTTAAATAATGGATTAGGTGGTTGTCATTTTTAAATAAAGACACCATTTTTTTTCCAATTAAACCCGTAGCTCCTGTTATTAAAATCGTCATTTATATTGTTTTATCTTCCAAATTTACAACTAGTTATGCTTTAGGTTTAAACATTAACTAAGATTAACAAATGTATAAAAATTATATTCTTGTTTTTATTGTCCATTGAAATTGCATTTCTGAAACTTGTTCGCCATTTTCATTAATGCCTACTGACGTTAACCAAATCGTTTGTCCTTCATTTGTTTGTATGGCTTTTTCAATACAATCTGCAATTTCTTTTCCTTGATTACAGGTAAAACTAATTTTCCCAGTTGCTTTTTTTGTGAAAACAGCTTTATTCTGAGCAACCAGCATGGAAATATTTTGCTCACTCGCTTTGATATGAAACATAACTAAAGCACCCGTAGTAAATTCGGCAGCCATAGCTTGCACAGCAAAATACATAGATTTAAACGGATTCTGATTGAACCAACCTAGTTTGACTTTTACCATACAGGTTTCATCCGATATAGATTTAACCCTAACCCCACTCCAAAATGCAGCAGGTAATTTAAAAAAAGTATAAGTATTCAATTTAACGGGTGTAAACTCCATGTTTGGCTATATTATATGTAAAAATAGTAAAAAAATAATTGTAATCAAAAAAAGCTTAAATGTTAAAAAAATGTTAATTAATAGTACTATGCAATACAAGGTATCTGCTTTTATATATATTTGCATAAGAAAATAATGTACTTATTTAGGTACTTCATTTTATATCGTTTTAACATGATTAAAAAAACAAGCTCAAATGAATGTTGAAAATACAAAAGCACAAATGCGAAAAGGTGTTTTAGAGTTTTGTATCTTATCTGTATTAAAAGAAAAAGATGCTTATACTTCCGAAATTTTACACACTTTAAAAACCGCAAAATTACTTGTTGTTGAAGGAACCGTTTATCCTTTATTAACAAGATTAAAAAATGACAATTTATTAATTTACCGCTGGGAAGAATCAACCTCTGGACCACCAAGAAAATATTATGGTTTAACAGAAGAAGGCAAAGAATTTTTAAAAGAATTGAACAACACTTGGAGCGAACTATCTGATGCTGTGAATACAATAACCAATCAAAACTAACAAGACATGAACAAAACAACAAGTATAAATTTAGGAGGTTTTTTCTTTCATATAGATGAAGACGCCTATAGAAAACTAAGCAACTACTTTGATGCTATTAAAAAATCATTGTCTCCAGATGGTAGAGATGAAATTATTAATGATATAGAAAGTAGGGTATCAGAACTTTTTACAGAAAAATTAGGAACTACTAAACAAGTTATTGGCTTGAAAGAAGTAGATGATATTATAACGATTATGGGGCAACCTGAAGATTACAAAATTGAAGATGAAACGCCAAAAAATGATTTTCACACAAATTTTGCATCTACAAGCATATCAAAAAAATTATATCGCGATAAAGAAAACTCTTTATTAGGAGGTGTAATGTCCGGTTTAGGTCATTATTTAAATGTTGACCCATTATGGCTAAGAATTATAATGGTTATTTTATTCTTCGGCTTTGGTACAGGATTAGTATTATACATAATATTATGGGTTTTAATTCCAGAAGCTATAACTACTACTCAAAAACTTGAGATGAAAGGAGAACCCATCAATATTTCAAACATTGAGAAAAAAGTAAAAGAAGGTTTTAATGAAATCTCGGATAAGTTTTCTAACTTAGATCGCGACAAAATTACTTCAAATGCTAAATCAGGAGCAGAAAGAATTGGAAAAACAATAAGTGAAATTGTAACGTCAATATTTAATGTAATTTCTAAGATAATTGGTGGTTTTATTGTGCTTTTTACCTCTATGACATTAATTAGTGTGATTATTGGAGGAATTGCTATGATATTTTTCTCATCTATGCCAGATAATTTCCTATACAATCACATTCACACTCCTTTTAGTTTCGAAACACCTATTTGGATTCAAGGTTTGTTATTAATTATAGTATTAGGAATTCCTTTGTTTTTCTTATTAATCTTAGGGTTAAAAATACTAACAACAAGAATGAAATCAATTGGAAATACTATAAATTATTCGTTATTAGCCATTTGGATTATCGGTTTGGCGTCCGTGTTGTTTTTAACTATAAAAGAAATTAGTCAAAATGCATATACTGGAAAAGCTATCGAAAAAGTAGCTATCAATTTAAAACCAACTGATACCTTAACTGTTAAATTTATTTCAAATAATTTATACGGCAAAGACAATTACGATTATGAAAATTTTGAAGTTATTCATGATGATACTGATAAAGCAATTATTTTTTCAAATAATGTGTCTATAAAAATAGTAGAAACCACTGAACCAATTGCATATCTTCAAATAGAAAAATCGGCAGAAGGAAAAAGTATTAAAAAAGCCAAACAAACTGCTGAAAAAATAAAATATAACGTAAAAATTGAAAACAACAACTTAATTTTAGATAATTATTGGATTACAGAATTAACAAATAAAAAACATGACCAAGAAGTAGAATTGTATTTATATTTACCAAAAGGCACAATCTTTAAAATGGACAAGAACTTCAAACAATTTGACAGATCTGAAAATGATTATTTCAACTTACATCATAGTTCAGATACTTATATTTACATAGTTGCAGAAAACAAAGTATTATGTACCAATTGCCCGCTTGATGAAGAGGATGAAGAAACCAATGTTATAAACGTCTCAAGTGGAGTTTTTGGAAATAACAGTGTAGAAACTACTACTACTGAAAATGATAGTATTGAAAAGGTTTCAGTAAAAGTAAACGTGAACGGAAATGAAATAATAAAAACTGAAACAAAAACCAGAAAATTTAATTAATTTTTAACATTCATTTCTCTATTAATACTTAATTTTGCTTAAGTTTTTAATCTATAAACCTATAAATCATGATACAATTTATAATTAAAATAATAGATATTGCTGTGCAGATAGTAATACATTTTATAGAAAACATTTTTTAATTTCTTGTTTCCATACAAAAAATCTAATATCATATCACAAAAATCCCGATTTTTTCGGGATTTTTTTTAATATATTTGTCCTTGAAATTTTAAAAAAAATAAAATGATAAAATCAATTGCACTTTTCGTTATTACATTGTTTAGCTTTTCAGTTGCCACAGCACAAGTTAAGTTAGAAAAAATAAAAGGGTCTAAAATTGTAACCATTTCATTAAAAGAAGTGGAAGAATTTGAGCAGGTAGAAATTGAAGAATTTTTAGATGTCTATTTTGTAAAAGGTGCAAAAACATCAATTGAAATTGAGGCTGATGATAACTTACACGATATTATTAGCTATAAAGTGGTTGGAAAAACCCTTAAATTAACTGCATTGAAACAACCAGTTGGCGAGAAAAAAATGGCTATCAGAGTAAATTATAACGATAGCTTAAAAACAATTATAGCACGTCATGACAGTAAAATTAATGCCATTGCAGATATCATTTTGGCAAATATTACCGTTAAAAACTTTGACAAATCCCAATCTTTTTTAAATGTAAAATCTACAAATTTTACTTTAATTATGACAGATAAATCCAAAGCTGAAATCAATGTACAAGCAGAAAAATCTGTTGTAGAATTAAGTAAAGACGCCAATTTAAAAGCATTAATTGCCTCACCAGAATCAAAAGTAGATTTATATCAAAAATCGCAAGCAACTATTGAAGGTGATGCGCAAATTGCCAAAATAAGATTGGACAATAATTCGAGTTTAGTGGCTAAAAAATTTACTGTTATTGATATGGAATTAATCGCTGAAGGCTACACATCATGTTCGGTTAATGCCCAAAAAACCATTGAAATTTCTGCTTCAGGAAACACGCAAATTGACTTATTAGGTGAACCAAAAGTAGATTTAAAGATTTTCACAAACACTGCTACTATATCTAAAAAAGTAAAATAAAGCAGTAGCTTCAAATGAAAAAAGACATAATTATTCCAGAAGTAGCAAATGTATTCGTAGTTGCCATAAAAGAATGGAATGAAGATTTTGGTGAAGATACTTGGTATGCCTACTTATTAAACAATACTTCAGAAAAATTAGAAATGGCTATGGTTGTTTCTAGTGCCTTTGGAATAATTAATGGTGAAGAAAGAAAAACAGGAAATTTTCATCATGCTTTTAATGAAGTATTGCCTGAATCAGCAATAAAAATTGAATTATTAGAAAATAATGTTTTGCAATTGAACAATCATTTTATGCTTACTTATTTTCTAAACGAAAAATTATACGATAAAAATTTCACCTTTGAAGCAAATTCCATAAAAGAGGAAAATATTACCGAATTACATAAAATAAATCGTTTTGGTGTGTTAGGCAAATAAACTTATTCGTACAATTTAATTTATTATAAAATTGCTTTTTTCAAATAGTTTGTTGAAATTTACATCAACAATATACTATCATCATGAAGAAAGCAATTTTATTTATACTACTACCCACTTTACTATTCGCACAAGATTTTGCCAAACACGTTAATCCATTTATTGGAACCGGCGGACATGGCCACACATTTCCTGGCGCAACAGTACCTTTCGGAATGGTACAACTTTCTCCAGATACGCGTATTGATGGTAGTTGGGATGGTTGTAGTGGTTATCATTATGATGATAGTACAATTTACGGATTTTCGCATACACATTTGAATGGAACCGGAGTTTCAGATTATGGTGATATTATGTTGATGCCAACCATGGGCGAACCTTCGTTTGATAATAAAGTATATGCTTCTACTTTTTCGCATGCCAATGAAAAAGCTTCCGCTGGTTTTTATGCCGTGAAATTAGACAAACATAATATCGATGTGCGATTAACCACTTCAACGCGTGTTGGTTTTCACGAATATACTTTTAATAGCGCAGGAAATGCAAATATTATCTTAGATTTGAATCATCGTGATAAATTATTATATGGTGAAGTACGAATTATAAATCCAACAACCATTGAAATCCTGAGAAGAAGCGAAGCTTGGGCAAGAGATCAATATGTTTATGCTCGAATGGAGTTTAATGTACCTTTGAAAGTGAATTTGGTTAAAGAAGAAAACAAAGAAAACACTAAATTAGACGCAATATACAAAGGAACTGAATTGGCTTTAAGTTTCTCCAAACAAGTCAAAAAAGGAGAAAAAATTCTTGTAAGAGTAGCGCTTTCGCCCACGAGTTATGAAGGTGCCAAACTAAACAGTTCCGAAATCAACCATTGGGATTTTGATAAAGTTAAAAAAGAGGCAGAAGCTCTTTGGAACAAAGAATTGTCAAAAATTGAAGTAATTTCTGATGATAAAGACAAGTTAGCGATTTTCTACACGGCATTGTATCACACGATGATGCAACCCAATATTGCTCAAGATTTGGACGGAAAATATCGTGGAAGAGATAACCAAATTCATGTAGCCGAAGGTTTTGATTATTACACGGTTTTTTCATTGTGGGACACGTTTCGAGCGGCGCATCCGTTGTACACTTTAATCGATAAAAAACGAACTTCCGATTACATCAATACCTTCATCAAACAATACGAACAAGGCGGTAGATTACCCGTTTGGGAATTGGCGTCAAATGAAACGGATTGCATGATTGGCTATCATTCGGTTTCTGTAATTGCAGATGCAATGGCAAAAGGCATTACCGGTTTTGATTACGAAAAAGCCTTTGAAGCCAGTAAAGCTTCCGCGATGCGCGATGTTTTAGGATTAGAAGCCTACAAAAAAAACGGCTTTATTTCGATGGATGACGAACACGAAAGCGTTTCTAAAACTTTAGAATATGCTTATGACGATTGGTGTATTGCCCAAATGGCTAAGCTTTTAAAAAAGCAAGAAGACTATCAGTATTATATGATGCGTTCTCAAAATTGGAAGAATATTTTTGATTGGGAAACGGGTTTCATGCGTCCAAAGAAAAACGGTGGTTGGGACAAACCATTTGATCCAAGAGAAGTGAATAATAATTTTACGGAAGGCAATTCGTGGCAATACTCGTTTTTCGTACCACAAGATATTTCTGGAATGATTGAAACGTATGGCGGAACTGAAAAATTTGAAGCCAAGTTAGACGAAATGTTCAATGCAGAAAGTAAAACCACAGGTAGAGAGCAAGTCGATGTTACCGGATTAATCGGACAATATGCACACGGCAACGAACCGAGTCATCACATGGCCTATTTGTATAACTATGTTGGCAAACCTGAAAAAACGAAGGAGAAAGTTCATTATATTTTAAACGAATTTTATAAAAACACGCCCGATGGTTTAATAGGCAACGAAGATTGCGGGCAAATGAGTGCTTGGTATGTTTTGAGTGCTATGGGGATTTATGCGGTGACGCCGGGGCAACCCATATGGGATATAAACGAACCTTTTTTAGACGCAAAAGTTAGTATTGATGGCAACAAACCTAATTATCTTCATTTACCAAATGCTAGAGGAATTTTACCACAATTTGGAATGGAAAAAATTGATAATCCACCATTTAAATCAATCTCTCCTGTACCAGTTATTCAAGCAGAAAGTAAAGCTTTTAAAGATAAGTTATTAATATCAATTTCAGATAAATATGAAAATGAAAAATATTTTAAATATTTAATTTTTTATAAAATTGAAGGTCAAAAAGAGTTTATTCTATATCTAACTCCTTTTGAAATTGATAAAACTACAAAAATATACGCATATAAATATGATATGGGAATGAGAATGACAATAAGCGATACCATTTCCGCCACATTCTTCAAAAAACCTAAAAATTATAGCATCAATATAAAATCTAAATACAATCCGCAATATCACGCTGGTGGACCAGAAGGTTTGTTAGATGGTATTTTAGGAACTGAAAATTGGCGAAAAGGCGATTGGCAAGGCTACCAAAGTCAGGATTTTGATGCGGTAGTCGATTTACAAGAAGTAAAAAATATTACTGAAATTTCAGCCCGTTTCTTACAAGACCAACGTTCGTGGATTGTAATGCCAACCAAAGTGGAGTATTATATTTCAGAAGATAATGTAAATTTTACTTATTTCGGTTCGGTAAACAATACATTAGACCCAAAAATAGAAGAAAATACCATTCTAAATTTTAGTTCTATCGAAACCAAAAGTAAAAAAGCTCGTTATGTAAAAGTAATCGCTAAAAACTTTGGGAAATTACCTGAATGGCATCAAGGTTTTGGTGGCGATGCGTTTATTTTTGTGGATGAGATAATCGTTAAATAAAAAAGTTATTTCTTATTCACGAAATTTAAAATAGGTTTCAATTGCTCCATATCAATATTAGATTTTTGAAGAATACTTAAAAATTCCATAGCGTTTTCAGGTTTCATATCGTTTCCTAAAACTCGAATTACCGTAAAACCTAATTCTTTTTTATTGCCAAACAATATTAATTCGTCAATTTGTTTATTATCGCCAACTAACATTATAGAAGCGTTTTGCCCTACTCCATTTAATTTTATTAAAGGTTGGTACACCGTATCTTTCAAAATTTCTTTAACTTCTTTTATTTCTTTTGAATATTGGTCATTATTTTTACCATCTTTTTTGAAAGCTAAAATGTTTACTTTATCAAAAGATGCCAATGCTTTTTTTTCGGAAGCAGATAATTTTGTTTCATTGATATTTAAAATAGAAGACGAAACATCTAACGCCATAAATTCCTTTTTCTCACCGCTTTCCACAAAGTATTTCTGTAAAGAAGCTTCTTGTTTACAACTAAATGTTAAGGCTAAAATAGCAAGTAAAAATAACTTTTTCATCCGATTATTTTTTATCAATTTTACTTAAAATATCGGCACCTGGAAGATTTAACTTTTTTACAATTAAGGCAATTTCATTCAAAGGAAAATCACCTTTTATGGAGACAATTGATGTTTTTACACCATTGAAATTACCGTTTACCACTACTAAAACTTCTTTTACATTGGTTTCATTAGCATCTGTTTTTCCGTAAACTTTAATCATATTTCCGTCTTGCGTAGTAGACGAAATAGCATCTAAAGGATTCGATTTTAAATAAGCCGCTGCTGCTGCATTTAAATCACCGCTCCATTTTGATTGTGAAGTATAAACCGCTTGCAAATTGTCTAATTTTTTAAGCAAATTCATATATTGTTGCATTTCTTTATCTTTTGCATCAACTTTAACTTTGCTCATTAATTCGAACATTTTTTTAGAAACCACAATGCTTTCTAAACCTTCTTTATCTTCTAATTTATCAAAAGCGTTTTGTGAAAACACCAAAGATGAAATCATCAAAGCAACATAAACAATAATTTTTTTCATAACATACTATTTTAATTATCTAATTATCAAAATCTATTCCAAAGATAAGACAACATTGTACCATAATTGTTACAAAAATCTAAAGCTTACTAAGTATTACGTTTTAATAAATTTTAAAACTTAAAGTTTAATCCTAATTTAAAATTTCTTCCCCTTACCGAATAGCCAATATTTTCATAAAAATCTTTATCTAGAATATTTGTAACAGCTGCAAAAATTGAAAATCTATTTGGCAATACATCAATTAAAAAATTTGTATTAAATAATTGATATGATCCTAAAGTTGTTTTTATGGTTTCAAAAGTATTGTTATCAAAAAACGCATCATTTCTGGATGCTACATATTGATATTGTGCATTCCAATGGATTTTTTTTGTAAAATCAACATTAAATGAAAAATTTACTTTATGCTTCGGAATTAATTTGCTTTGTGCTTCAGCGACTTGCGTAAACGTATAATTTCCGTTAATCGATAAGTAAGAATTTGGTTTTATAACTAAAGTTGTTTCCATTCCTTTTGCAATAACTATATTTGAATTATTGATGTATTGAGATTCATAAGTAGATAAATCTGTAAAAAAATCATAACTATTTTCTTCTTCTCTATAAAAACCAACGGTATTTAGCGTGATTTTTTTGTTTAGAAGAACGGTTTCAAAACCAACTTCAATTGTAGTATTTTCTTCTGGTTTTAATTTTAAATTCCCGTAAGGTGAAAACAGTTGGTACAACGATGGCGTGATGTAGGCCGTGCTGTAAGATGAAATTAATCGTAAAGGTATTTTGTTGAAACCATAAGACGGATTAAAATTAAATGTAGTATGATTTCCATATACATTATGTTTGTTTAATCTGGCGCCAGCATTTATATTCAAACCAAAATTAGAATAGTAAACGGCTGTAGCATAAGGATCGATAACATTAAAATTGGCTTCAGAATTTGAAATATTTTCATAAACTGATGTTTCTTGCATATCCATAAATTGAAATTGCATACCTAAAATTAAGAAAAATGTTTTTGAAAAATTATACTTGTTAAATACATCAAGATTTAGACTTCTCGATTTGTAATATGAATGATTTACACTAGAAGTCCATGAACTATAAGTGTCATAATGTCTCTCTAAATTGGTATAACCCGTTACAAAATTTAACTCACCTTTTGCATATTTGTATTTTGGTGTAAACCCAACTCTAAACTGTTCCGAAAGTGAAATGTTTGCCTCTTCATCTGAAAAATTTCCACCGTCAAAAGAAGATTTCAATCTGTCATAATTAGTAAAAGCTTGCAGACTAAATTTAGAATTTAATTGAATTCCAATTTTTTGAAGGGCATTCACTCTAGAAAAATAATCCGTTTCGAAATCGGTGCCGGAAGCTTCGCTAATTCCTTTATTTTCAGTACTATTTAAAGAAGTAAAATAAGAAACTGACCCTTTTGTGCCATTAACAGAAAAACCTTGATTAAAATCTTGAGCACTTGTTTTCCTCTGGTTGGGAACATTTTGTGTGCCTAAATTCATATAAGCTGTGCCTTCAATTTCTTTTTTTGAAGCTTTTTTCAAAGTGATATTTATTAAACCAGTTGCGGCACCCGAACCATATAAAGTACTAGCCGCTCCTTTCATAATTTCAATACTTTCAATCTGTTCAACTGGCAACAAACGCAGGTCATATTGAAAACCAATTCCTGATGCATCGGTTACTGGAACACCATCAATTACAATTAATACTTGCCGACTTCTTCCTCCACGAATGTAATATTCTAAGTTTTTTCCAGTCCCAGATTGACTTCCAGCAACTTCAACTCCAGCAACTTGACTTAAAACAGCGGCTAAAGATTGCCCTTTTTTGTTTTCTAAATCTTTCGCAGTAATTTTTTCAATAATTTTACCTGATTTTTCTTTGCTTTGTGCAAATTTGGTATCAGAAATAACAACTTCTTCAATTGTTTTTGACAGGTTTTGATCTTGAGCCATAGCAAAAGAGGTTACCAACGTAAAATACGCTGATAATTTAATGAAATTTAGTTTCATTTTTTTAATTTAAATTTTTTCCAAAATGGGAGAAAAGCACAGAATTACCCATACCCAAACCTTTTTTCCCGAAAGTTTGATACTCAATGAATATGGCAGGTCTCCTGGCTTGCCTATTAGTGTCTTCCTTCCCATCCTATTTTACTAGAACAGTGGATTTGCAGATAACACTAACGTTTAATAGCATACAGTTGCGGGAACAGCTCAGGTTTTACACCTGATTCCCTTTTAATGATTATTCTATGTTATAGAACATCAACCAAAATTCGAGTGTAAATGTAATTTATTAAAAATTAAAATCAAACTATGTAAATATCTTTTACTTTTGTAAAAAAATTCCACCAATGTATCTTGCTAAAAAAATAAGTTTTCTTTTGCTTTTATTTACTTTTATGTGTTGTAAAAACAATGAAAGTAATACTTTAGAAAACACAATAAATAACGAAATAAAACACGCAAAAGGCTTGACTATCATTACAAAAGAAAATTATTCAATTGTAGAAGTTACTTCACCCTGGCCTAATTCAAAAAAGAAATATTCGTATATTTTAAAGAAAAAAAATGCTGTAATTCCATCTGAATACAAAAATCTTACGCAAATTCAAGTGCCAATTAAAAATATTGTTTTAACTTCTACTACGCACATTCCTTCAATAGAAATGCTTGGAGAAGAGAAAAAGTTAATTGGTTTTCCGAATTTAAATTACATTTCTTCAGAAAAAGTTAGAGATTTAATCGATGCTGGAAAAATTAAAGAATTAGGAAGCAATCAATCATTAAACACCGAGGTTTTAATTGATTTACAACCAGATATTATAATGGGTTATGGCTTAGACAATAGCAATCCCACTTTAGATAACTTAGAAAAAAATGGCTTAAAAGTAATCCTAAATGGCGATTGGAACGAACAATCACCATTAGGAAAAGTGGAATGGATTAAACTTTTCGGGGTGCTTTTTGGAAAAGAAAAACAAGCCAGTGAAATTTTCAATTCGATTGAAAAAACATATAATGAGACATTAAAATTGGTAGAAAAAACTAAAATAAAACCAACTGTTTTTAGTGGGTCATTATATGAAGATAAATGGTACTTGCCGCAAGGACAAAGCTGGGGTGCAAAATTTATTAGCAACGCTAAAGGAAACTATTTGTGGGCAAAAACCAAGGGCACTGGAAGCTTATCTTTATCATTTGAAAAAGTATACAGTATGGCCAAAAATGCAGATATTTGGTTTATGGATCAGTATACTTCTTTGGAAGAAATTAAAAATGCCAACCCACATTATTCAAAATTTAAAGCTTTTAAAACAAAAAATATATATTCTTTTAGTAAAAAGAAAGGCAAAACTGGTGGTGTAATTTATTACGAATTAGCGCCTAATCGACCAGATTTAGTGTTGAAAGATTTAGTAAAAATATTTCATCCAGAGTTATTACCTAATTACCAACTTTTTTTCTTTGAAAAACTACAATAAAATTGAAAAAGAACGCACAACATAAAATCCTATTTACTACTTTACTTGTCTGTTTAGTAGTTGCTTTTTTGCTAAATATTAGTTTTGGTCAAGTAGCTATTCCAATAAAAGAGGTGGCAAAATCAATATTTGGCTTTGGAGAAGTAAAAGACACATGGGAATACATCATTATTAATTTCCGGTTACCAAAAGCAATAACTGCGACTATAGTTGGAATTGGCTTATCTATATCTGGCTTATTGATGCAAACTTTATTCAGAAATCCATTAGCTGGACCTTATGTTTTGGGTTTAAGTTCTGGGTCTAGTCTGGGTGTAGCTTTTGTAATAATGGGTGCGTCCATTTTGCCTGCTTTTTTAGGAGAAATTTTCGTTTCAAGTTTAGGTATTTTATTCGCCTCCATTATAGGTAGTTTATTTGTTTTATCTTTAGTTTTTTTAGTCTCCAAAAAATTAAAAGATACCCTATCCATATTAATTGTTGGCTTAATGTTTAGTAGCTTTACTGGAGCAATTGTTAGCGTTTTAACTTATTTTAGTACAGCAGAACAATTACAAAAATTCACATTTTGGTCGATGGGAAATTTAGGAAATTTAAGTTGGATACAAATTTCTATTTTGAGTATTTCAGTAACAATTGGTTTGATTTTAAGTTTGTTTTCAATTAAAAGTTTAGACGCTTTTCTTCTTGGCGAAAACTATGCAAAAAGTTTAGGGATCAACATTAAAAAACAACGCAATTTAATTTTTATTGCAACAGGAATTTTAGCAGGAAGCATTACTGCATTTGTAGGACCGATTGCTTTTGTTGGTTTAGCCGTTCCACATATTTCAAAATTAGTATTTCAAACAAGTAATCATAAAATTTTATTTTTATCGACCATTTTATTAGGAGCCGTAATTATGTTGCTTTGTGATACGATTTCACAATTACCTGGTTTAGATTTTACTTTACCAATTAATGCAATTACATCAATTTTAGGGGCACCAATTGTAATTTGGTTGTTGGTAAGAAAAAGAGGAATTAATTAAAACAATTACACAAAGTTTCACAGAGAAACACAGAGATTCACAAAATATTTTTAAAAATCAAATAAAATCAGTTCAATCATAAAAATCGGCGTAGCTATTAAAACAATGAATAATATAATACTACAAACCAAAAATCTTTCCATTGGTTATACTTCCAAAAAAGAAGTATTAACCATTGCGAGTGATATCAATATTTCATTATTAAAAGGTAAGTTAATCACATTAATTGGTGGAAATGGCATAGGAAAATCGACTTTATTAAAAACAATTACAGCTATACAAACACCTATATTTGGTGAGGTTATATTAAACAACAAAGATATTTTTTCTATTGAAAACTTGGTATTAGCACAACAACAAAGTTTAGTTTTGACAGATAAATTACCCAGTAGTAATTTAACCGTTTGGGAATTAATTGCTCTTGGAAGACAACCTTACACCAATTGGATTGGAACTTTATCGGATGAAGATTATTCGAAAATTAAAACAGCCATTCAACTTACCAATATTGAACATTTATCAGAAAAAAAACACTTCGAAATTTCCGACGGACAATTACAAAAAGTATTAATTGCAAGAGCTTTAGCACAAGATACTGATTTAATTATTTTAGATGAACCGACTACACATTTAGATTTATTTCATAAAGTTTCAGTGTTTAAATTATTACAAAAACTGGCACACGAAACGGAAAAATGCATTTTATTTTCAACTCATGATATCGATTTGGCCATTCAATTAAGTGATGAAATGATTGTAATGACAAAAGGTTATTGTATTCAAGATCAACCTTGTAATTTAATTGAAAAAGGAGTTTTTGATACGTTATTTAAAGATGAACATATTGTTTTTGACAAAACACGCGGTAAATTTATTGTGAAGTAAATTTATTTGTTTAAAACTACTCCAAAATTCTATCAAAATCTGCTGCAAAAATTTCTTTTACTTCACCAGCTTTTAAATCACCTAATTCAATATTTCCAACTCGAACTCTAACCAATCGTAAGGTTGGAAAACCAACTGCTGATGTCATTTTTCTTACTTGTCGAAATTTTCCTTCTGTTAACGTTATAGAAACCCAACTTGTAGGACCGTGACGTGCATCTCTAATTCTTCTACCTTCACCAATTTGTGTTGGAGATGGAATTAAATTCGCTTCGCATTTTTTAGTGATGTATTTTTTACCGTGAAAACCAATTTCTACTCCGTTTTTTAGTTGTTCAACGGCATCTAATGAAATAATTCCGTCTACTTGAGCATAATATTCTTTTTCCACTTTTTTACTTCGGACTAATTCACTCATCATTCCGTCGGTTGTTAGTAATAATAAACCTTCAGAATCTTCATCTAATCTTCCAATTGCCATTGTGCCTTCTGGAAAATTATATAATTCACCCAATTTTCTCTTATTGCGTTTCAATTCGTAAATAAACTGACTGATAAATCCGTGCGGCTTGTGTAAAATAAAATGTTGGTGTAACTTCATTTTGCAAAAATAGTTTTAATTTTAAATACATATACACTTAGAAATAATAAAAAAATTATGAACTTGTATGTTTTATTTTTTTAATTGAGGTAAAATTTAAAAAAAATAGTAATTTTACTATCTAACTAATTACATACCAAAAATGAACACATCTATAATCTTAATATTCGCCATTTTAATTGCTTTAACTATTGGTTTTTATATTGGCAAATTGCTTTCAAAAACACAATCTAATGCTGAAAAAAGCAATTTAGACGGACAATTAACGTCTCAAACCAATCAGCTTTCAGAATTAAAAATATCATTTCAGGATTTACAAATTGAAAAACAAAAAGTACAAACTGAAAAAGAAGAATTCGCCATTTTATTAGCGAAAAAAGAAAATGATTTTGATAATTTATTGGAAAGAAATAAAGAACAAAAACAAGAAGTAAACGAACTTCAAGAAAAATTCACCAAAGAATTTGAAAACTTGGCCAATAAAATTTTAGAAGAAAAAACACAGAAATTTACCGAACAAAATAAAGAAAACTTAAAAAATATTTTATCGCCATTACAAGATAAAATACAACATTTTGAGAAAAAAGTAGAAGACACACATAAAGAAAGTATTGATTATCATGCCGCTTTGCGTCAGCAAATTGTTAGCTTAAGCGAAATGAATGCCCAAATGAGCAAAGAAACCATCAATTTAACAAAAGCTTTGAAAGGCGATAGTAAAATGCAAGGAAATTGGGGCGAATTGGTTTTAGAGCGCGTATTAGAAAAATCTGGATTAGAAAAAGGCCGCGAATATGAAGTGCAACAAGCATTTGCTTCTGAAGAAGGTAGCAGAATTTTACCGGATGTAATCATCAATTTACCTGATGGTAAAAAAATGGTGGTGGATAGTAAAGTTTCATTAACCGCTTATGAAAGGTATGTGAATGAAGAAGACGATGTACAACAAAATATTTATTTAAAAGAGCATGTAAACTCTGTTAAACGTCATGTAGAGCAATTAAGCGACAAACGCTATCAAGACATTTATCAAATGGAAAGTCCTGATTTTGTGTTGTTATTTATTCCAATTGAACCCGCATTTGCTTTAGCTTTACAAGAAGATTTAAATTTATATAACAAAGCGTTTGAAAAAAATATTGTGATTGTAACACCCTCGACTTTATTGGCCACTTTACGAACTATTGATAGCATGTGGACCAATCAAAAGCAGCAAGAAAATGCCATAGAAATTGCGCGTCAAGCTGGTGCTTTGTATGATAAATTTGAAGGCTTTGTTTTAGATTTAATTAAAATTGGAAAGAAAATGGACGAAGCCAAAGTAGAATATTCATCAGCAATGAATAAACTTACTGAAGGCAAAGGAAATTTAGTAACAAGTGCAGAAAAATTAAAAAAAATGGGTGCTAAAGCCAAAAAAGCATTACCAGAAGCCATTTTGAAACGCGCAGAAAACGATGATGATTTACTAACCGAAATTGAAAATTAATATAAATAAATTTGTATGACAAAGACTCGTAAAGTTTTAATATATAGCTTATTAGCTATAGCATTATCAACAACATGCTATATTACTTTTTTATATTACGCCTATTTTAGTGACGGAATACGCACTGGAGAACTAATTAAGTTTAGCCACAAAGGTTACGTATTTAAAACTTGGGAAGGCGAATTGAGTCAAGGGCTTTCTGGCTCGCAAAAATTCGCATTTTCTGTATTGGATAACCAACCAGAAGTAATTGAACAATTGAAAAATAACCAAGGGAAATTTGTAAGAATTGATTACATAGAACGTTACGGAACCTTTTATTGGTGGGGCGATTCTAATTATTATATAACAAAAGTAACTCCAGAAAAATCACCTTATTTTAATACTAAATAATGAATACTTCTAATACAGTAGCTGCCTCTAAAATTACATTATCGGAATTAATGTTGCCTTCACATAGCAATTTTAGCGGAAAAATTCATGGTGGATATTTGCTGCGTTTAATGGATCAAATTGCTTTTGCATCTGCTTCAAAATATTGTGGAAGCTATTGTGTAACCGCATCTGTTGATACAGTAAACTTTTTGAATCCCGTTGAAATAGGCGAATTAGTCACCTTAAAAGCATGTGTGAATTATGTAGGAAAAAGCTCTATGGTGGTTGGTATTCGTGTAACTTCTCAAAATATCCAAACAGGAAAAGTAAAACATACGAACTCAAGTTATTTTACTATGGTTGCCAAAAATCAAAATAGCGAAAATGTTCAAGTTCCTAAATTGGTATTATCAAATTTGGAAGAAGTGCGTCGTTTTTACGAAAGTATTAATAGAATTTCCTCGAAAAAAGAATATTTAAAAGAGGAGATTTCATTAGATTATTCTTCGAAAGAAGCACTAAATAATTTAGAAAATTATAATATTCTGCTTAAATTAAAATAAGAAATTAACTATTTGAAAATGAAAAGGCAAACTAACTTATATTATATTTTCAAACCATAACATTTTTTTCACTATTTTAGTAAAAAATTTAACGAATGAATAAAAAAATACTATCTATTTTACTTTTATGTATCACATTATTAATAATATCTTGTAATGATGAAACTGAAGAAGAATATAATACCTTACCTTCTTCACCAGTTAAAGTAGATTTAACACAAGTACCCTATCCAAAACTTTCTGATTATCATTTTTTTGAGGGTGAAATGAAAAATCAAATTCCTTCATTAAATGTACTTCCTTATGCACCAGCAAGTGCTTTATTTTCAGATTATGCTCATAAAAAAAGATTTGTTTGGATGCCAATTGGCGTAAAAGCAACTTTTAATGGTGACTCGAAAGTATTAGAATTACCAGTAGGATCCGCTTTGATAAAAACCTTTTATTATGATAAAATACAACCAAACAATACAACTCGTAATATTGAAACAAGAGTAATGATTCGAAAACAAACGGGTTGGATTTTTGCTAATTATGTTTGGAATGATGCACAAACAGAAGCGTATTTAGATTTAAATGGAAGTTTTGTAAACATATCATGGAAAGATGATAATAATGTAATAAAAACTACAGATTACAGAATTCCATCTGAAGTTCAATGTATCACTTGTCATAAAAACACAGAGAATGTTAATGGAAATTTACAAACCATTCATATCCCAATTGGAATTAAACCTCAAAATCTAAATCATAACTATAATTACGGATCCTCTACTCAAAATCAACTAACAAAATGGATAGAGCAAGGTTATTTAGATAATAATTTTACTTTACCCACAGAAAACAATACCGTTGTAGATTATAATGACACATCAAAATCTTTAGAAAAAAGAGTACGCTCTTATTTTGATATTAATTGTGCCCATTGTCATCAAAATGGAAAACATTGCGATTACAGACCAATGCGATTTGCTTTTAACGAAACAGGAGCTGTAAACGGATTAACAAACTTAGGAGTTTGTGTGGATACACAAGATATGCAAAACTTCGCTCCTGCTTTAGGGAAAATTATAACACCCGGAAACATAAATAGATCCATGTTATACTATCGTTTAAATACAACAAATGAAGCATACAGAATGCCTCTTCACGGAAGAACAGTTGTTCATGAAGAAGCAATAAGTTTAATAGGACAATGGATAAATTCATTACAACCTTGTCAGTAATAACATTTTAATATATTAAAAATGAAAAAATATTTTACATTATTTTTTGTGATTTTTATTAATTACTCTAACTGGGCTCAAGACACATGTGCCAGTGCGCCAATAATAAGCTCTGGAATGCATGTAGTAACTGCGGTTAACGGAACACAAATTCCTACCCCTATTTGTGCATTAAATGGATCTGGAGCTACGGCTGGTGAATGGTATAAATATATTCCTACACAAAACTACACCACAACAATCAGCTCAAATATTGTAGCAAATACTCCAAAAATTGATACTCGCTTTCATGTTTATAGTGGACCATGTAGTACATTAACTTGTATAGGAGGTGATGATGATTCAGGGGCAAGTTATTCATCAGTAGGAAGTTTTACGGCTATTGCTGGAACTACTTATTATATTGCATGGGATAATAGATGGTCATCTGTGGGATTTACTTTTCAACTAACAGAAGGACCTTACATTGCTCCAATTCCTACTCCTGTTAATTATACTTCTCAAACCATTTCAACAATAAATAGTACGTATAATATTTGTGTTGTGGATATGAATGGTGATAACAAAGACGACATTGTAGGTGTAAGCGCAAATAATTTAAAAATTCATTACCAAGGTACAGGAAGTACTTTTAACATGACTAATTTTCCAATTGCAGGAACTAGTGATATGCCTTCGTGGAGTATTGCAGCTGGGGATTACAACAGAGACGGATTTAATGATTTGGTTTTAGGAGGCGGAAATGGATTAACATTTTGGAAATCAAACATTACAGGAACAGCTTATTCAAATATTAATCCATCAGAATATATTTTCTGCCAAAGAACTAATTTTATTGACATTAATAATGATGGCCATTTGGATGCCTTTTCTTGTCATGATGTGGCACCAAATGTTTATTATATGAACAATAATAATGGTGCATCATTTACACATTATCAGTCAGGTGTAACTGCTGGATCCTATTCATTAGGAGTACTTTCAAGCGGAGGAAACTATGCTTCTTTATGGACAGATTATGATAATGATGGCGATGCGGATATGTTTATTTCTAAATGTTCTGGACCTCCTTGTGAGCTTCATAGAAATGATGGGAATGGTGTTTTTACTGATATTTCAGCTATTGCTCAAATCAACACAACACCTGTACAATCATGGTCGTCTGCAATTGCTGATTTTGATAATGATGGTGATATGGATATTTTAGTTGGTTCCAATGGAAATACAGGTCATATGTTTTTTAAAAACAATTTAAATACAAATAATACTACAGAAGAAGCATTTACAAATATTACAATCGGTTCTGGATGGGACTTGGACAATAACATTAATAGAGATTATATTGCATATGATTTTGATAATAATGGTTTTATCGATGTAATGGGTGGTGGAAATAAAATTATGTTTAACCAAGGTAATAATACATTTTTACCTGCAAACTATCCTAACGTTTCATTAGGTGCTGTTGGTGATTTAAACAACGATGGTTTTCTTGACATTTTAAACGGAAATACTATTCGTACTGCAGTTCCAAACGGAAATAACTGGATAAAATTAACGTTTCAAGGTATTCAAAGTAATAGAAATGGAATTGGAGCACGTGTAGAAATTCATGGTGTTTGGGGTAAACAAATTAGAGAAGTAAGAAGCGGTGAAGGTTTTGAATTTATGAGTACCTTAAATGTTCATTTTGGAATAGGCATAGCTACAGCAATTTCTCAAATAAAAGTAATTTGGCCTTCAGGTGCTGTAGATATTATTACAAATCCGAACATCAATCAAACTCTAAATGTTATTGAAGGCAACTTTCCTTTAAGTGCGTCTTCATTCAATGGTAAAGAAGTTGTAATTTACCCAAATCCTACATCTGATTATTTGACAATTTCAAACATTGAACATTTAAACATTAATGCAATACAAATAATTGATACAAATGGAAAAACGATTGTTAGAATTACATCTAATTTTAATTCTATAGACGTATCAAATTTAAGCAATGGAATATATATTTTAAGTATAGAAACCAAAGAAGGAAAGAAATTTGCCGAGAATTTCATCAAAAAATAAATTAATAAAGCTAATAGAAATAATTCCATTTTCATCAATAAAAAAAACCCCTAAAAGCAAGAAGCAAATAGGGGTGTTTTTTTTAAATAAAAACTGTTTTATTGTATAATTAAAGTGGTTGCATATGATTTATCGTCAAACATTACTTTAACTAAGTAATTACCAGGACTTAAATCACTAGTGTTGATTTTATTTTCTAGTTTAGAAATATCTTTTTGCATCACTTCTTTACCTAATACATCAAATATTTTTACAGTAATGTTTTCTACATTATTAGGTAATTCAATAGCAAAAATTTCATCTGCTGGGTTGGGATAAAGAACAAATCCTGCCATACTAAACGAATCTGTACTCAAGGTAAAATTCCCTGTAATACCATTTCCTCTTGTTCCACCGTGGTATGCTAAAGTTAGATTAGAACCTAAAGCCCATATTAAATTAATTGGAGTAGGCGCGTTGGTAAAAACATGATCTAAACCTGCAATATCACTAGTTGACAAAGGTCTAGTGGCTAAGACAGTTCTAACAGAACCCACTACAACATTAGATACGGTTATCCAGTTTTGAGTGGCATCTGAATTTGGAGTACTTGTTGAACCAGTAAAATTTCTGTCAGTTAAAGTTGGTGTTGTACCAGATACTATCACACCATCACCAGTTTGTGACATTGTAGTCATTCCAAATCCAAGTCCTAACCATTTATCAGATGGACCAACTAAAGTCATTGTTACTGTTGTTGAATTGGTGTCAAACTTAACCGTGTAGCCGGAAGTTAAAGTTATCGTTCCAGTACTGTAATTCTGTGCGAATACACTAATGCTTGAAAGAAATAGTGTAAAAAGTAAAATTTTTTTCATGATTTAAAATTTAATAGTTAGAAATTTAGTAGATTAATAATTTTTTGATTATTTGTTTTTAAAGCATAATCAAGGGCTTCTTTATTGTAATTATCTCTAATTTTTACGTTTGGCTTCGCCAAAATTAAAAGTTCAATAATTGGTAAATTGTTTGTATTTATAGCCATAATTAGAGCTGTTTGACCGTTAGCATCTTGAAAATCAAGATTGACTTTTTTTTCTATTAACAGTTTTGTAAATTCATAATTTTCTTTGATTACAGCCGCCATCAAAGCTGTCCCACTTTTAGAAAGATAATTAATATTTTTTACATTTTGCAATAAATATTTAGCTACATCAACATTATTATTATAAATGGCTAAAATTAATGTTGAATATCCATTTTCATTAATTTTATTGATGCATTCCGGTTCAGATTTTAGTAATTCTTTTAATTCCAAAACATTTCCATTTCTTGCCAAAGCAAAAACATCTTTTTGTGCAAAAGAAAATGAAAAAGCTAATAATAAGAAAAATACTGTTTTCATAATTTAAAAAACTCGAATTAAATTAAATCCAAAAGCAATTTGTCCTTCATTCCAACTTCCGGTTGTGTTTCCTAAATATCCTGATTCATGCATGGCTTGTGAATTTGTAAAATGCATTTGAAATACATGACCACCTGTTTCTAAATCGAAGCCAATAGAAAGTGGGTTTTTAAAACCTGAATTAGACGCACGATTTAAATGTGCCGCATAATCCATGTTAAAAGACCAGCGTTTAGAAAACTTATAACGTCCACCTAAACCCAAAGCAAATTGACTATTATCCTGAGAATTATTGGACACATAGTTTTGATGAAAATGAGTTGGGGCGATTTCTAAAGATAAATTATCATTAAATTTCCTTGAAATTAGAATTTGATTTACATAAGCCAATCGGTCTGTAAATTCTAATTTTGGTAATGTTGTTTTCTCTAATTCTGTGTTAATCGACAAGCTATTAAACCCGACGATTTCAAACGGAAATCCTTGTTTTTTCTGACCAGCTAATCTGTATTTTGTTGCAACTTCATAGGTTTTTTGAAATCCGGAGCGCGAGGCATGTATAGTAATTCCATTGGTTAATCCGTACACAAATTGTATGCGTGTATTGGCGACATCTAAACCAAAAAAATCATCAAATCCATTGTCAATATAGCCAAATCGGTGAGCAATTACAAGATACAAATCGCCTTTTGCTGCTAATTTTGTAGATTCTAAATTCACGATTTTTAAAGATTTAAATGCTGCTACTACTGATTCATTTGCATCAGATAAAGTATCGATTTCCTTTAGTAAATCGTCTTGAGCTACCATTAAAAATGGAAATACACAAAATAAAAAAGTAATTTTCTTAATCATATTTATTTAATTTCGGCTTGATCTAATTTAATTTCTTCTAATAAAGAATCATAACCTATAACTCTTCCTTGAACAATAATTACTTCACTTTGCTTTACAACTGGTATTTTTTTAAGCAAAACAAATACTTTTTCATCAATTACAATAGTATTTTTTTTCGTATCAATATTAGTTATTTTTCCTGTAATAGCTATTGATTTATCTAAATATTTTAAATTTGCTTTCGACTCATCAAGTAAAAAATCTTGCAAAATTTCAGATGCAGTTACAGAAAAAATAGCTTTCTCATTAGAAATATCTCTGTGTCCGTGATATAAATATTTATATGATAAAAATAGAATAACTAGAAAGATTAATAAACCAGTTGCTATTTTTTTTATATATTTTTTATTTTGCATAGACAAACTTATTAAATATTTTGTAATATTGTGAGTATAAAGTAATTTTAACATGAAAAAAACAAATTATTTAATCTTAACCGCAATTTTTTTTATTTTAAGTTGTAGCAATAATTCGGAAGACGATTTAACAATTCCATTAACTTCAAATATTACAAAATACGCTCAAGACATCAAACCAATTATAGATAACAATTGTGTAGCTTGTCATGGTTCTACTACACAAATGCCTTTGGCTACTTATAATCAAGTAAAATTATCAGTTCAAAATAATGGACTTTTAGATCGTATTTCAAGAGTTCAAGGTGCTTCAGGAATGATGCCATATCAAGGCACCCGAATGCCACAAACCACTATTGATTTAATTAATGATTGGAATAGTGATGGCCTTTTAGAATAAGTTTAAAGAAATAGTTTCCATCTTAAATATTGTATTATGAAAAAAATTGCCCTTTTAGGATGGTTGTTTTTAGTGAGTTTAACACCTATTCAAGAAAAAAAAATCACAAAAACAGGAAGTATAAGTTTAGAAGCTTCCATGCCTGCATTTGAAGAAATTAAAGCAAAAAATAACGCTGTTACTTGTATTATGAATACTAATAATGGTGAAATTGCAGTTTTAGCTTTAATGAAAGGTTTTAGATTTAAAATTGCTTTAATGGAAGAACATTTTAATGAAAGTTATATAGAAAGTTCTAAGTTTCCTAAAGCAACTTTTAAAGGGAAAATTGAGAATTTTGATGTTTCTAAACTAACTTCAACTTTTAAAGATTTTACTATTAAGGGTAAATTAGAAGTTCATGGAAAAAGTAAAGACATCAATTCAATTGCAAAAATTAAAAAAACAGGTTCAGATATAGAAATAAAAACAGATTTTGACGTTAACGTAGCCGACTTTGATATTGAAATACCAAGTGTTGTTTCCAAAAAAGTTGCTAAAAAAGTGACCTTAAATTGTAACTTCTTACTAAAATAACATACTAATCTTTAAATTTAAACCCTAAAAACATGAAAAACTTAAAAAAATTAGCATTCGTAGCTTTAGCAATTGTTTCCACACAATTTTATGCACAAACAAAAACTGGTTCTGTAACTTACGAAATGTCCATGCCAGACAATGAAGAAATGGCAGCAATGGGAACAAATATTATTAAAATTTCATTTAATGAAAAATCTACTGCTACTCAAATGGATATGATGGGCGGAATGATGTCAGTTAAATCAATTTCTGTTGACAAAAGTAACCCTAAAGACACCAGAATATTAATGGATATGATGGGTAAAAAATATGAATTAACTGGAGAGTCTAATGGAATAGGAAATTCTGATGTAGCGTCCTTAAAAGATGCAGAATCTGTTTCTTATGACAAAAATGCAACCAAAGAAATTTTAGGATTCAAGTGTTACAAAGCATTAGTAAAAATGAATGATGGAACAGTAAATACTTTTTATATTACAGAAGCAATTGCCGGACAATCTTCGCCAACAGATAAATTAAAATTAACTGGTTTCCCTCTAGAAATTGAGGTAAATAGTCCAAATGGAAAGGTTTTATTAGTAGCTACTGCAGTAGATAAAGCTCCAACTGAATCATGCTTTATTATACCAGAAGGTTACAAAAAAGTAACGCAAGAAGAATTACAACAAGAATTAGGAGGAATGTAATTTACCTTTTATCTTTTAATAAAAATACCCCAAATTCAAATTGAATTTGGGGTATTTTTTATGTTTTTAACTTCTTTTTTCGAGCGGCTGGAAAAAGCACATTATTTAAAATTAATCGATACCCAGGCGAATTTGGGTGCAAATCCAAAACGGTTGGCGCATCACCTACTCTGTGCTGATAATCTTCCGGATCGTGGCCGCCGTAATAGGTGAACATTCCTTTGCCTTTTGTTCCATGTATGTATCTCGCTTCACCATTAATTTTACATTCGCCCATTAATAAGACATTCGACTTAATTTTATCTGTCAAAAAAGCAGTAGTTTGTCCCATAAAACCTTTTACTATTTGAGTATGATTTTGACATAACATCGAAGGAATTGGGTCCCATTTAGCAGAAAAATCCATTAATGTAAAATAATCAACTTCCATTGAAAAACTTCCTTTTCCATGTTCCTCGGTAGTATCAATATCAGAAAATTCGTATTTCATAGGTTGCTTTTCCAAAATAAAATCTTTGAAAGCAAATGTGTTGGAGTATTCTAATTTAGATTGGTAATTTGGTTCGCTTTCATCTCCATCAAACATGGGCTCACAAATATCGGTATTTTGTGCTGCCAAAGCAATATCAAAACTGTCAGTTGCAGAACACATCGCAAACATAAATCCACCACCAATTACATAATCTCTAATTTTGGTAGCGACAGCTAATTTTTCCTCGGACACTTTACTGTAACCTAATTTTTTAGCCAAAGCTTCTGCTTCTGTTTTCTGTTGAATATACCAAGGCGCATTTCTATAATTACTGAAAAATTTACCATATTGACCAGTAAAATCTTCATGGTGTAAGTGCAACCATTCATACAAAACGAGTTGATCTGACAATACTTCTGTGTCGTAAATTTCTGTATAAGGAATTTCGGCATAAGTTAAAACCATAGTAACGGCATCATCCCAAGGTTGTTTTCCTTTTGGAGTATAGACCGCAATTTTTGGTGCTTTTTCTAAAACTACCGTTTCCATATTTTGAGAAGGACTACTTATTTCTTCTAAAATAGTAGTCGTTGCACCATCTGATAATACTTCAAAAGATACACCTCTAATTTGACATTCTTTTCTGATATCATCGCCATCTGGCAATAAAAAAGAACCACCACGATAATTTAACAACCAATTTACCTTATAATTTTTTGCCAAAGCCCAATAGGTAATTCCGTATGCTTTTAAATGATTTTGTTGCCCATCGTTATCCATAGGTAACAATATTGAAGAAGCATTTAAATTTGTATTGCAAATTACAAACAAGAAAAAAACAAGTTGTTTTAAATAGTTCATCTAAAGATATTTATGTAAATATAAACTTTTTGAATAGTAATTAGACAGATTTGAGTGTGAAATAATGATTAAAACAAAATGTCACTTTCCTCATTAAAATCATTATTCATACTACTTCCAAATGCTTCATTTGGAGAAGGTAAATTTGGTGTTGCAAACGGATTTTGTGCATCTAAATTCATTTTTGAAGGTAATGAATCGTTATAAGTCATTCCAAATTCATCCAGATTATCAAATTTACCAAATTGCCCTAAGAATTTTAATCTGATATTATCCAAACTACCATTTCTGTGTTTTGCAACAATAAATTCTGCCTGATTAGTGGTTGGAGCTGCTTCATCATCATCCCAATTATCAATTTTATAATATTCTGGACGATAAATAAACGATACAATATCAGCATCTTGCTCAATCGCACCCGATTCACGTAGATCGGAAAGTAAAGGTCTTTTACTTGAACCACGGGTTTCTACGGCACGAGATAATTGAGAAAGTGCAATTACAGGAACGCTTAATTCTTTTGCCAAAGCTTTTAAACTTCTTGAAATCATAGATATTTCTTGTTCTCTATTACCGCCACCTTTTCCAGTATTTCCAGCAGACATTAATTGTAAATAGTCGACAACAATTAATTTAATACCGTGTTGAGATACCAATCTACGCGCTTTTGCACGTAAATCAAAAATAGATAACGAAGGCGTGTCATCAATATATAAAGGTGCTTTTTCTAAATCTTTAACTTTAACGTTTAATTGTTCCCATTCGTGAGGTTCTAAATCTCCTTTTCGAAGTTTTTCTGAAGTTAATCCCGTTTCACTTGAAATTAAACGTGTTATTAATTGTACAGAAGACATTTCCAAAGAAAAAAGTGCAACCGGTTCGTTTCCTGAAACCGCAATATTTCTCGCCATTGATAAAACAAATGCTGTTTTTCCCATACCTGGCCTTGCAGCAATAATAATTAAATCTGAAGGTTGCCAACCTGACGTTAAATCGTCTAATTTTCTAAATCCGGATGGAATTCCTGACAAACCTTCTTTATTTGAAATTTCTTCAATACGTTGTTTGGCTTGATTTACAAGACTTTGTGCGGTTTCATATCCTTTTTTAAGATTACCTTGTGTGATTTCGTATAAATTGGTTTCGGCAGTGTCTAATAAATCAAACACGTCCATTCCTTCATCGTAACAATCTTCAATTAATTTACTTGAGATTGAAATTAAACTTCTTTGAATAAATTTCTGAAGAATAATTCGCGCATGAAAAACAATATGTGCCGAAGAGGCAATTTTTTGAGTAAGTTGAATTAAATAAAAATCACTTCCTGCTAATTCTAAATTTCCGTTTCTTTTTAATTGTGCTGAGACCGTTAATAAATCAATTGGCTGGGGTGGTGTACTATGAAACAATTGATTAATAGCTTCAAAAATATATTTGTGTGATTCTTTATAAAATACATCTGGATTTAAAATATCTATAACTTCACCTGGCGCTTTTACGTCAATTAACATAGCACCTAAAACTGCTTCTTCAATATCTACAGCTTGCGGTGGAAGTTTACCTTTTTCTAAAGTAATGGTAGCAGATTTGTCTACTTTAAGGGGGTTGATTGTAAAAGCTTTTTCCATATAGCGAAAGTAAAAAAAAATGAAGTAATATCGAATTTAACTTGTTAAACAAAAACTGTTAATAACTATTTTATATTGTTAATATGTCAAAAAAAATCCGCCTTATCAATAAAAAAAGATAAGACGGATAAATTATGAATATTTTCTTATTTTTCTGAAAATTCTCCCATTTTACTGTATTTATCCATTCTTTGTGCTACTAAATCTTTTGTTGATAAGTCTTTTAATTCTTTATACGATTTAGTAATGTACTTTTCAACAGTTTTAAACATCATTTCTTTGTCACGATGCACGCCACCAAGAGGTTCTGGTATGATATCGTCAATTAATTTTTGCTTTTTCATGTCAATAGCTGTAAGTTTCAAGGCTTCAGCTGCTTGTTCTTTAAATTCCCAACTTCTCCATAAAATAGACGAACAAGATTCGGGTGAAATTACAGAATACCAAGTGTTTTCTAACATAAACACTCTATCGCCAACTCCAATTCCTAAAGCGCCTCCAGAAGCACCTTCTCCAATAATAATTGAAATAATTGGGGTTTTTAATCGAGCCATTTCAAAAATATTACGTGCAATTGCTTCGCCTTGGCCACGCTCTTCAGCTTCTAAACCAGGATAAGCACCAGGGGTGTCTATTAATGTCAATACAGGAATATTAAATTTTTCTGCCATTTTCATTAATCGTAAAGCTTTTCGATAACCTTCAGGGTTAGCCATACCAAAATTTCGTAATTGACGCATTTTAGTATTGATACCTTTCTGTTGACCGATAATCATGTAGGATTGACCGTTTATTCTTCCTAAACCGCCCACCATGGCTTTGTCATCTTTAAAATTTCTGTCACCAAATAATTCTAAAAAAGTACCATCAGTTAAGTGAGTAATGTATTCTAAAGTATAAGGTCTGTTAGGATGACGCGACATTTGAACACGTTGCCAAGCCGTAAGATTTTTGTATATATCTTTTTTTGTTTTTTCTAATTTATCTTCCAATTGTTTGCAGGTTGATGAAACGTCAACATCAGATTCTTGACCTAAAACAACGCATTTTTCCAATTGATCTTCAAGCTCTTTTATTGGCAATTCAAAATCTAAATATTCCATAAAAGTTAATTTTTATTAAATTGTTTGTTAATACAAAGATACTATTTAAAAATTATTTGAATAATTTTTGAAGCGATATCTAACTACTTTTTTTTCTATTTCTGATTAATCCATTCAAAATCACTGTAATTAGTATGATTGTTGCACCAATATAAAATGAAAAACTCATTTGTTCGTTTTTTTCAAAAATTAAAACGGCTAAAGCAATACCGTAAACGGGTTCTAAATTTATAGTAAGCATTACAGTGTAAGGTGAGATATACTTCATAACATTTACAGATGCAATAAACGCATACGCCGTGCAAACAGATGCTAAAATACCTAACCACATAAAATCGGAAAGTGTAATATTGAAAAATGCTGTTGAAAATTGTTTTGTAAACAATAAGAACACGCTTAAAAACAGTACACCACCTAATAATTCGTAAAAAGAAACAATTGTGGCATCAATTCGTTGCGCAAATTTACCATTTATTATAGAAAAACTTGCGGATAAAAAGGCGGAAGTTAAGGCTAATAATACGCCCTGCATGGTCCCTGACACATTGCTATTCATGCTTTTTTGAATAAAATTTGGTTCTGTAGATTCAATTACAAAATACAAACCTATTAAAACTATTAGTCCAAATACGATTTCATACCAAATCATTTTTCGCTTGTAAAAAATAGGTTCTAAAATAGAGGTAAAAAAAGCACCTGTAGACAAGCAAGCTAGCGTAATAGATATATTAGAAACTTTTATTGCTTTAAAAAATGTAATCCAATGTAAGGCAATTATTAATCCTGATACAAGTAATAATATAATGTCTTTTCTAGCTAATTGAAAACTTGTTTTTCGGTAGTAAATGTATCCAAAAATTAAAACAACCGCTAAAGACATGCGCCACCAAACTAAAGGCAAAGCGTCTAAAGAGATTAGTTTTCCTAAAATGGCAGTAAAACCCCAAATAAAAACTATTAAATGAAGGTGTAAATTATGTTTGAATTTAACGTCTGGCATTTCTTAATAAATAAACCGCTAAAATTCCGAAAATAAAGTTAGGGAACCATACCGCTAAAAAGGGAGGAATACTTGAACTTTCGGCTAAAGTTCCAAAAATTTTATCGAAAAAAACGAAAGAAAAGGCTACCAAAATACCAATAGCTAAATTTATTCCCATTCCACCTCTTCTTTTCATAGCGGAAACAGAAACAGCAATTATTGTCAATATAAATGCTGAAACAGGTATGCTAAATTTTCTATATAAAACTACTAAATATACATCTAAATTTGAACTTCCTTTAGACCTTTCTCTATCAATAAATTCAATCAAATTAAAAATATTCATAGTTTCAGCTACGTATATTTCAGGTGTTAAATCATCCGGTTCAAAATCAAATTTTCTAATAAATTTTTCTTGTTTATCAATGCTGTCATTTTCTTTTCCGATAGTTCTTTTTACGTAATCAAACAAGGTATAATCTTTGGTTTTTTCATTATATTTAACCCTGCTCGCGTATAATTTGTATTCTAATTTATTACCATTAAATTTTTCGTAAATAAAATCGAACCCAGTTTTAGATGAACCGTTATAAGTACTAACATACATGTATTCATTTGGTTTAACCTGACGGAAAATGTCTGAAGTTTTTCTTTCTTCCCCATTTTTTTTAAGATATTCATACTTAAAACTCCAGAATTTTTCACTGGCATCTGGCAATACAAAGAAACCCATTAATAAAGTTACTAATGAAACTAGAGTAGCACCAACTATGTATGGTCTTAAAAAACGTGTAAATGAAATTCCAGAACTTAAAATTGCAATAATTTCGCTATTATTGGCTAGTTTTGAGGTAAACCAAATAATAGATAAAAACAGAAAAATTGGAAATAATAAATTGGCAAAATAAATTGTAAATCCATAGTAATAAATTAAAATTTCTTTAAAAGCTACTTTATTTTCAATCATCCGATTGACTTTTTCAGATACGTCGATAATGATTCCAATAGGAATAAACATAAACAACATAGCCGTAAATGTAATTAAGTATCTTTTAAATATGTACCAATCTATTTTTTTCATTCTATTTTATACATTATAGACAATTAGAATTCTAATATTCAATTTTAATTACAATCTGGTAGTTACTTTTTTAACCATACTTTCCTTCCATTCTCTAAAAGTTCCGGCCAAAATTTGTCTTCTAGCTTCACGAACCAACCACATATAAAATCCTAAATTATGGATGGTGGCAATTTGTTTTCCTAAAAATTCATTTGCAATAAACAAATGTCGCAAATACGCTTTGGAATAATCTGTATCTACATAAGTATGTGCCATTGCATCAATTGAAGAAAAATCTTCTTCCCATTTTTTGTTTTTGATATTGATAAATCCTTCAGAGGTAAACAACATTCCATTTCTTGCATTTCGTGTTGGCATTACACAATCAAACATATCAATACCTAACGCAATATTCTCTAAAATATTGGCTGGTGTTCCTACGCCCATTAAATAACGTGGTTTATCTTTTGGTAAAATGGCGGTTACCACTTCAGTCATCGCATACATTTCTTCCGCTGGTTCCCCTACTGAAAGTCCTCCAATCGCATTTCCAACTTGGTTTCTACTTGCAATAAATTCTGCCGATTGCTGACGTAAATCTTTATAAGTACTTCCTTGAACTATTGGAAAAAAAGCTTGTGAATAATCGTATTTAAAAGGCAATGTATCTAAATGATTGATACATCTGTCTAACCAACGATGCGTCATGTGCATAGAACGTTGGGCATATTTGTAATCACAAGGATACGGTGTACATTCATCAAAAGCCATTATAATATCGGCACCAATAGCACGCTGCGTTTCCATTACATTTTCTGGAGAGAAAAAGTGGTAAGAACCATCTAAATGCGATTTAAACTTGACACCTTCTTCTTTAATTTTTCTTCTTCCTGACAAAGAATACACCTGGTACCCTCCAGAATCGGTTAAAATATTTCTATCCCAATTCATAAATTTATGTAAACCACCTGCTTTTTCTAACACGTCTAATTTAGGTCTTAAATACAAATGATACGTATTTCCTAAAATAATATCTGGATTAATATCGTTTTTCAATTCACGTTGGTGCACTCCTTTTACAGAAGCTACCGTTCCCACAGGCATAAAAATTGGTGTTTCAATAACACCGTGATCAGTAGTTATAAGTCCAGCTCTTGCTTGGCTTTGAGCATCTGTTTTTAATAAATCAAATATCATTATACTATTTTAAAGGGCAAATATAATTTAAAAGATTAGAAGTAAGAAGTTAGCTGTTGGAAGTTTTTGCAACTTTACAATAAAATTAACGCTTTAATATAATTATTGAAACAAATATTTTGCTTAATTGAAAAATAGTATTACTTTTGCATCCACTTTAATCAACCTCTGGCGAAAGACGTGAATGTTGCTTGGATTTAATGATTTATAATTAACTATTATGTCAAATTTACTTGATTTCGTTCAAAACGAATTGGTATCGAAAAAAGACTTTCCTAACTTTAGCGCGGGAGACACAATTACTGTGTACTACGAAATTAAAGAGGGTGAAAAAACAAGAACTCAGTTTTTCAAAGGCGTTGTAATTCAAAAAAGAGGGTCTTCTTCTACTGAAACTTTTACAATCCGTAAAATGTCTGGAGCAATTGGTGTGGAGCGTATCTTCCCAGTTAACATGCCAGCCTTACAGAAAATTGAAATGAACCAAAAAGGTAAAGTTCGTAGAGCTAGAATTTACTACTTTAGAGAGCTTACTGGTAAAAAAGCAAAAATCAAAGAAAGAAGAGGATAATCTTCTTTTTTGTACTCATAAAAAAATCCCGATTGCATCGGGATTTTTTTTATCCTTATTTTTTGCAGAAAAAATTACTAAATCTGTAATTTTTTGGATATAAATTATCAAATTCGAAATTGTGCTATTTTTTGTTTTATAAAAATAAAAATTCCTCTAAATTCCTTATATTTGCTAACCTAAAATTAGATAAAAGTAAACTACATAAAAACATGTCAAAAATTTTTTATACCATTACGGATGAAGCGCCCATGTTGGCCACGCACTCGTTTTTACCAATAATTAAAGCGTTTACAAAAACTGCAAACATTGAAGTTGAAACCAGAGACATCTCCCTAGCAGGAAGAATTTTATCCAATTTCCCGGAATATCTAAAAGACAATCAAAAAGTTGCCGACAATTTAGCCGAATTAGGACAATTAGCTACAACACCAGAAGCAAACATCATAAAATTACCAAACGTGTCTGCTTCTATTCCTCAATTAAAAGAAGCCATTTCAGAATTACAAGCGCATGGTTTTGCTGTTCCAAATTTCCCGGAAGATCCACAAAATGATACTGAAAAAGAAATAAAAGCAAAATATTCAAAAGTACTTGGTTCAGCAGTAAATCCTATTTTACGAGAAGGAAATTCGGACAGACGCGCACCAAAAGCCGTTAAAAATTATGCCAAACAAAATCCACATTCAATGGGTATTTGGCATGCTGATTCTAAGACAGAAGTAGCACACATGAATGAAGGCGATTTTTATGGAACGGAAACGTCAACTACAATAGAAAACGATTCGAAATTCAGAATTGTATTTGAAGGAAATGACGGCACTACATCTGTATTAAAAGATTTTTCAAATTTAAAAGCTGGTGAAGTTATAGATAGTTCAATAATGCAATTAAAAGCTTTAAAAGAATATACAAAGAAAACAATTGCTTACGCTAAAGAAAACAACGTAATGCTTTCTGCTCATTTGAAAGCTACAATGATGAAAATTTCGGATCCAATTATTTTTGGCGCTATTGTTGAGACCTATTTTGAAGCCGTTTATACCAAATATTCAGAACTATTTAAATCTTTAGACATTGATCCGAATAATGGTTTGCAAGATTTGTACAATAAAATTGTTGGAATTTCTGAAGAAGAAGCCATTAAACAAGACCTTGCCACTTCTTTAGCCAACGGAACAAAAGTAGCCATGGTAAATTCTGAAAAGGGAATTACTAATTTTCATGTTTCTTCCGATATTATTGTAGATGCTTCTATGGCAGCCTTAGCAAGAAGTGGTGGAAAAATGTGGAATAAAGAAGGGAAAGAAGAAGACACAATTACTATGATTCCAGATCGTTCGTATGCTGGTTTTTATACTGCAGTTATTGACGATATGAAAAAGAATGGTGCTTTAGATCCAAAAACTATGGGTTCAGTCCCAAATGTTGGATTAATGGCTCAAAAAGCAGAAGAATATGGTTCGCACGACAAAACATTCCAATTATCAGCAGATGGAATTGTAAAAGTTGAGAATGAAAACGGAGCGACTTTACTATCTCAAAAAGTAGCACATGGCGATATTTTCAGAATGTGTCAAACTAAAGATGCACCAATTCAAGATTGGGTGAAACTGGCAGTAAATAGAGCCCGCTTGTCAGATACTCCAGCACTTTTTTGGTTAGATAAAGACAGAGCTCATGATAGAGAAATTATCAAAAAAGTAGAAAAATATTTAAAAAATTACGATACAACTGGCTTAGACATTAGAATTTTAGATGTTAAAGACGCCATGTCGGAAACATTAAAAAGGATAAGAGAAGGAAAAGATACCATTTCAGTTTCTGGAAATGTATTACGTGATTATTTAACAGATTTATTTCCTATTTTAGAATTAGGAACTTCCGCCAAAATGCTTTCTATAGTTCCATTAATGAATGGCGGCGGTTTGTTTGAAACCGGTGCAGGTGGTTCCGCACCAAAACACGTTGAGCAATTTATTGAAGAAGGATATTTACGTTGGGATTCACTAGGAGAAATTTTAGCTTTAGGCGTTTCTTTAGAACATTTAGGTCAAACTTTACAAAATGAAAAAGCATTAGTTTTATCTGAGACTTTAGATCAAGCTACAGAAAAATTCTTAGCTAATGATAAATCTCCAGCTCGTAAAATTGGACAATTAGACAATAGAGGTTCTCACTTTTACATCGCTTTATATTGGGCACAAGCTTTAGCTGCACAAGATAAAAACGGCGAATTGAAAGCGTACTTCAATCCTATTGCAACAGAATTAACAGCTAACGAAGCAAAAATTGATAAAGAATTAATTGAAGCACAAGGTAAAAAACAAGAAATTGGTGGCTATTACCAACCAAATGAAGATTTGTTAAACAAAGCTATGCGACCAAGTGACACATTAAATGCCATAATAAATAAAATGTAAATTTTGTTTTTAAAGTAATTAAAGGCGATGTAATTTCTTTATATCGCCTTTTTTATTAACGTCTACTTAACAGTTGTTTTGTAATATTTTTGCGAAATTTGCGTCAAACCTCAAAATAATTAAAATGACAATAAATAACTTTTTAACAATCCTGTTTTTTTTACTCTTTGCATCTGCCTTTTCACAAGAAAAAGTAACTATAAGTGGCGCGGTTAAAGATCAAAAATCCAATGAGACTTTAATTGGTGTTACAATATCTTTTCAAAATAACACAACAACAAAAACTTCTTTAACCAATGAATACGGATTTTATTCCATTTCATTGCCTAAAGGCGAATACAAAATCGTAATTAATTCTTTAAGTTTTTCTGAATTTTCAGAAACAATTAAATTGGATTCAAACACCAAAAAAGATCTATTTTTAACCGAAAAATCAAATGAGATTGAACAAGTTGTAGTTACTGGAAATTCAAAAAAACTACAAATTGACAAACCCGAAATGAGTGTCAATAAGTTAAGTATATCTCAAATTAAATCAATGCCAGCAATTTTAGGAGAAGTAGATGTAATAAAATCGATTTTAACTTTACCAGGCGTTACAAATGCTGGGGAAGGACAATCCGGATTTAACGTTCGCGGTGGTGCATCTGACCAAAACTTGATATTATTAGATGAAGCTACAATTTATAATTCTTCACATTTATTTGGATTTTTCTCAGTTTTTAATGCTGATGCTATTAAAGATTTAAAATTATACAAAGGTGGTATTCCAGCTCGATTTGGAGGAAGAGTCGCGTCTGTTTTAGATATTTATCAGAAAGAAGGGAATAGTAAAAAATTCGGAATGACAGGTGGAATTGGCTTAATTTCAAGTAGAATATTAGCTGAAGGACCAATTGTTAAAGACAAAGGATCATTCTTAGTAGCGGGAAGAAGTAGTTATGCCCATTTGTTTTTAAAATTAGCTGACAACAATAATTCAGCTTATTTTTATGATTTAAACACCAAAATAAACTATAAACTGAACGAAAATAACAACTTGTTTTTATCAGGTTATTTTGGAAGAGATTTATTTAGCATAAACGAACAATTTATAAACACCTATGGAAATTCAGTTTTAAATGTTCGTTGGAATCATCTATTTAACGATAAATTATTCTCAAATGCTTCTTTTATTTATAGTGATTATTACTATGGCTTAACGCTTGATTTCATTGGTTTCAATTGGGAAAGTGGTATTAAAAATTATAATTTAAAATACGATTTCAAACATTATATTTCGGATAGTTTTAAATTATTTTATGGTGCAAATGCCATTTATTACGATTTTAATCCCGGAAGAATTGAACCAATAGATGCCAATTCAAGTATAAATGAAAAACAGCTGGCTAAAAAACATGCCTTTGAACCCGCTTTTTATATAGATGCAGAACAAAAATTAACAGATAAATTTTCTGTAAATTACGGACTAAGATATAGCATGTTTTATCGATTAGGCGAACAAAATATAAATATTTATGCAAACAATCAACCGGTAACTTACGATGCAGATCTGGATATTTATGAAAAAGCTACACCGATTGACACAAAATATTATGGCAAAAACGAAACTATTGCCAGTTTTGATAATTTAGAACCTCGAATTGCTTTAGCATACACGATTAACGATAAGCAGTCTGTAAAAGCGAGTTACAACAGGATGAGTCAGTATTTACATTTAATTTCAAATACGCAATCGCCAACACCTTTAGATATTTGGACACCAAGTGATAATTTCTTAAAACCTCAAATTTTAGATCAGTTTGCTGTTGGATATTTTAAAAATATAAAAAATGGTGACTATACATTTGAAGTAGAATCGTTTTATAAAACAGTGAAAAACAGATTAGATTATATAGATGGCGCCGATTTAATTGCTAACGAAGCAATTGAACAGGTAGTATTAGCAGGAAAAACACGCGCCTACGGATTAGAAATTATGGCAAAGAAAAACGTGGGAAAACTTTCAAGTTGGATTTCTTACACGCTTTCTCGATCTGAGCAACAAACTGCTGGAAGAACTCCTACAGAATCAGGAATAAATAATGGAAATTGGTACAAAACAGGTTGGGATAAAACGCATAATATTTATGTTACTTCAATGTATAAATTAAATGAAAAATGGAGTTTTGGTAGTATTTTCACTTATCAAACGGGGCAACCAGTTACTTTTCCAACGGCTCAATACCAATACCAAGGCATCAATGTTCCCGTATATGGAAATAGAAATCAAGATAATTTACCTGCTTATCATCGTATAGATATTTCAGCTACTTTAAATCCTACTAAAAACAGAGATCGAAATTGGAAAGGCGAATGGGTTTTTTCAATATATAATTTATATGGCAGAAAAAATGCCGCCTCTATTAATTTTAGACAAAATCAAGATAGCGGATTGAATGAAGCTGTAAAGCTTTCTATTTTTGGAATAGTCCCAAGTGTTACTTATAATTTTAAATTTTAAAACCATGAAAAACAGTATAAAATATTTCATTTTAGCAATTGGTTTGTCTCTATATGGTTGCGAAGAAGTTGTAGATGTAGATTTAAATAATAGCCAACCAAAATTGGTTATTGATGCTTCTATTAAATGGGAAAAAGGAACGCCTGGTAACGAACAATCCATAAAAATAACAACAACTGCAGATTATTTTAACAATACCGTACCAGTAGCAAATGGCGCAATTGTAAAAATAACAGATTCAAATAGCACCGTTTTTAATTTCATAGAAGATGGTACAACTGGAATTTATAAATGTACAAATTTTAATCCCGTATTAAATGGAATTTATACACTAACAGTAACATATAACGGGCAAACGTATCGTGCAACAGACAAATTATATCCAGTTCCCGCAATCACTTCAATAGAACAAGATTTAAACGGAATTACAGGAAATGACATTGAATTAAAATTTAATTTTCAAGATAACGGAGCAGAATCTAATTTCTATTTGGAAGAATACAAAGTTCCCTTTAGACCTTTTCCGCTTTTAGGCGCTTTTAATGACGAATTTGAAAATGGAAACCAAATGTTCTCATTATTAATTGACGAAAATTTAGCTCCTGCTCAAAATATCAAATTTACATTGCATGGCATTTCTGAACGATACTTCAATTTTATGAATATTCTGATAAGTATTTCTGGCGGATTAAGTAATGGTCCTTTTAGCACACCACCAGCAACTGTAAAAGGTAATATTATCAATCAAACCAATAGCACTAATTATCCGTTAGGTTATTTTAGATTATCAGAAGTAGACGTAAAAAATTATGTAGTGCAATAATTAATTTTAGTTTTTAATTCGAAATGTTTACATTTAAACTTTTAAATTCAGAACTATTAAACTAAAAATATGTCTTCACACCATATTGTTCGCGACGACCAAGAACCCGCTTTAATTATTGCAAATGGTTTAGCCTGTAACAATGAACTTTTAGGACAACTTTTAGAATGGTCACCATTAGTAATTGTTTTAGATGCAGCTATAGTACGTGTCTTGGAATTAGGCATAAAAGTAGATGTTTTATTAGGTGATTTTGATAGAAATTTTGATGCGCAATTTTATAAAGAAAATCATTATCCAATTGAAATTATTCACGCACCAGATCAAAACAAAACTGATTTAGAAAAAGCTTTCGATTTTTTAATACAAAAAGGACATAAAGCGGCAAATGTAATCTGGGCAACCGGCAGACGTGCTGATCACACTTTGAACAATTTTTCTACTTTAGCATCCTATCGAAATAAATTAAAAATTGTTTTATTTGATGACTATTCAAAGGTTTTTCTTTTGCCAAATTCATTCAAAAAATGGTATCCAAAAAATACTATAATTTCATTGATTCCTTTGGGTAAAGTAGAAAATATTTGTACCGAAAATCTATTTTACAAATTACAAAATGAAGATTTAGAATTAGGATTTAGAACAGGTAGCAGCAATCATGTAACCGAAGATGGAATAATTACAATCACTCACGAAAAAGGCAACTTATTGTTAATTGAAAGTTTTGAGTAATATGAAAGAATTTCACTTAAACGAGTTTTTGCATATCAAAGGAATTGGTTCTGCTTCTGGATTAATATATTATCAAAATGTACTTTTTATTATTTCAGACAACAGTACTTTTTTATATCAATATATAATAGACAAAAAATTAGTTCTTAAATTTCCTTTAGTTGATAATCCACAAGAAAATATTCCCAAAAAAAATAAATTAGATTTAGAAGCTTTGACTCATTTTGGAAATCAAATTTTTATTTTTGGTTCTGGTTCAACGGCACAACGAAATACAATGTTTTCTTTAAATTTAGAAAATGATGCTTTACAAAAAAATGATTTGTCTGTATTGTATGAGTTTTTGAAAAAATTAGCTTCATTAAACGAAGATGAACTTAACATAGAAGGTGCAATTTGTGCAAATAAAACCATGTTACTTTTTCAAAGAGGAAATGGAAAAAATAACAAAAATGGCGTTTTCATTATTCATGATAATGCCAAACTTTCAAAACATTATGTGGCAATAAAATTACCAAAAATTAAAAACGTTGAAGTCTCATTTACAGATGCAATTTTAGTAGATAATTTCATTTATTTTTTAGCAACTGCAGAAGATACTATTTCTACTTATGAAGACGGAGAAGTATTAGGTTCGCTTATTGGTAAAATGAAAAGTGATACATTTGAAATTATAGAAACGGAAATTATAACATATACACAAAAATTTGAAGGCATTACATTATACGAAAACAACGATACAGAAATTCATTTTTTACTTTGCGAAGACAATGATACTGAAATTTTAGAATCAAAAATTTATAAATTATCACTAAAAAAATAATTATGAATCCAATTTTTAATCAAAATATTTTTCTTGTAAAAGAACAAATTGGCATGTTTAAAGCATCAAATAACTTTGATATTTTTAATCCTGAAAACAATGAATTAGTATTGACTTGTAGAGAACCTAATTTGGGGTTTTTCGCAAAACTATTTCGTTTTACAGATTACAAAAAAATGACGCCGTTTGATATAGAAATCAGAACTGCAACTGGCGAATTAACCATTCAAATTAAAAGAGGTGTTACAATTTTCCGATCAGATATTGATGTTTTTGATGGTGGTGGTAGAAAAATAGGTGTTTTTAAACAAAAGTTCTTTTCATTTGGTGGCCGATTTGAAGTTCATGATCAACAAGATAAGCATTTGTGTACTTTGCAAGGCAAATGGACAGGTTGGGATTTTAAATTTAAAAAAGACAATAAAGAACTGGCAAATGTGTCCAAAAAATGGGCAGGTTTGGGAAAAGAATTTTTTACAAGTGCCGATAACTATGTAATAAATATTACAAATGTAGCGGAAGATAATGCAATTCGCCCTTTGCTAATTGCAGCCGTTATGTGCATTGATATGGTTTTTAAAGAATAAAAAAATGCCCTAATTTTCATCAGGGCATTTTTTTTTATTTAACTGCAGCAGCTTTGTCTTTCATTTTTAAAGTTTCATAACAAAGTCTTAAAGTTGTTTTTGTATCTTCATTTGTTACATCTAATTGATGGGCACGCTCAAAATAGGGCAAAGCTTTTAAAAACATGGCTTTTCTTTTAGCTGTTAATTCATCATATTTTTTTGTATTTTTCAAGTTAGCATTAATTTCTTCTACAATTTTAGTATCATCATTTAATAATAAAAATCCAACATTATATTGTAATTGCGCATTATTAGGGTCTTTTTCTAAAATACCTTCAATTATTTTTTGATAAGTTACAATATCATTATTTCTATAATAAATTGCGGCATGATCCATTTGAATCTGAAGATCTTCAGGATTTAATTTTATTGCTTCTATAAAATCAATTTTAGCTTGTTCATCATTTTTATTAAAAAAAGACAGAGCAAAAATATTTTTAGCAACATTTTCAGGCTTTGTAGCAAATTTTTGCAAACCAACACCATTGAAACCAATAGATTTAATTTCTCTGTAATATTTTTCAGCAGATATGTAATCTTCACCTTGCATAGCTGTAATGGCAGCATTTTCTATATTAGCTACATCAGTAGGATCAAGTTGGAATGTATTATAAAACACTCTTGATGCCTCTTTGTACTTTTTTGAACCGTTAAAAGCAAATGCCATTTGTTTAAAAATTGGTTTAAAAATATCAATTGTGTTTTTAATATCATCTGTAAATACCTTTTTCTCTTGTTTTGATTCAAAATCAAGGGTTTTACGCATCCCTTCTACCATAATTGTAAATATTTCTGGTGTAAATAGTTTCTGAATCATCATTGGATTAGGCTTTCCGCCCATAGTTGAAAGTTCTGCTAAGGGTTGCATGGCTTTATAAAAACCTGCTGCTATTTTATCATTTTCTGTAGTTGCAACGGATTCTAATTTTAAAACGGTTTCTTTGTATTTAGAAAAATCATCAGCTGACAATTGCTCTTTATCATACAGTTTTTTTAGTGTTTTTAATTCGTCTTTTTGTGCGTATGTAGTTGAAGTCACTACTAATAAAACGCCTAATACAATTTTTTTCATTTCGTTAGTTTTTAAGTTTAAAAAAAAGCCCAACGAATTGGGCTTAAAAATTATTCCAATTCTTCGTTGTTATCTGGTTCAACCTCTGAATCATTATTTTCTGGTGTTTCCTCGTCAGAAGTTTCAGCTTCCAATACCTCTATCGGATTGCCATCTTCATCTAATTCAACTACTTCTTCATCTTCACGTAACACTTTTGTTACTGCTGCGATAGAGTCGGTTCCTTTGATGTTAATTAATCGTACACCTTGAGTAGCTCTACCCATTACGCGTAGGTCAGAAACCATCATACGAATAGTTAAACCTGATTTGTTGATAATCATTAAATCATCATCATCGGTAACGTTATTAATTGCAATTAAAGAACCCGTTTTTTCGGTAATATTTAAAGTTTTTACACCTTTACCACCACGATTTGTAATTCTGTACACATCTTCACCATCGTCGTCAACTAATTTAGTTCGTTTTCCGTATCCATTTTCAGTAACAACTAAAATTTGAGTGTCATTGATATCGTCTTTGTTTACGGTTACAATTCCAATTACTTCGTCAGCTTCATCTTTTAAAGTGATTCCTCTAACTCCAGATGCCGTTCTACCCATTGGACGAGTTTTAGCTTCTTCAAAACGAACCATTTTACCAGATTTTCCAGCAATTAGCACTTGACTTTCACCATTTGTTAATTTTGCACCTAATAGTGCATCGCCTTCTTTAATAGTAATTGCAGCTACACCGTTTACACGAGGTTTTGAGTACTTCTCTAAAGACGTTTTCTTCACCTGACCTTGTTTGGTAACCATAATTAAATTATGGCTCTTAATATAGTCTTGATCTTTTAGGTCTTGAGTACAAATGTATGCAGCAACTTTATCGTCTGGTTCTATATTTATGATATTCTGAATGGCTCTTCCTTTACTTGCTTTTGTTCCTTCAGGAATTTCGTATACACGCATCCAGAAACATTTTCCTTTTTGTGTAAAGAATAATAAATATTGGTGATTTGTGGCTACAAATAAATGCTCTAAGAAATCTTGATCTCTTGTTCCTGCAGATTTTTGACCTACTCCACCTCTATTTTGAGTTTTATATTCTGATAATGAAGTACGTTTGATATAACCTGCATGTGAAATGGTTACAACCACATTTTCATCAGCAATTAAATCTTCAATACTAACATCTCCACCAGAATACTCAATTAATGAGCGACGCGCATCTCCGTATTTTTCTTTGATTTCAGCTAACTCATCTTTAATAACTTGCATTCTTAATTCTTTACTAGCTAATAATTCTTTCAAGCTAGTAATTAATTTCATGATTTCGTCGAATTCTGCTCTTAACTTATCTTGCTCTAAACCAGTAAGTTGACGTAGCCTCATTTCAACAATTGCTCGAGATTGTAATTCCGATAAATTAAATCGTTCAATTAATCTTGCTCTTGCTTCTTCTCCGTCTTTTGAACCTCTAATAATTTTAATTACCTCATCAATATTATCTGATGCAATAATTAAACCTTCTAAAATATGTGCTCTTTCTTCTGCTTTTCTTAAATCATATTGCGCACGTCTTACAACAACTTCATGACGATGTTCCACGAAATAATGAATCAAATCTTTTAGATTTAACATTTGTGGTCTTCCTTTAACCAATGCAATATTATTTACACTGAAAGAAGATTGCAATTGAGTAAATTTATAAAGCGTATTTAAAACTACGTTTGGAACAGCATCTCTTCTTAATTCGTAAACAATTCGCATTCCTGTTCTATCTGATTCATCACGAATAGTAGAAATACCTTCAATTTTTTTATCGTTAACCAAATCAGCCGTTTTCTTAATCATATCGGCTTTGTTAACTTGGTATGGTATTTCAGTTACAATTATCGATTCCTTACCATTTACTTCTTCAAACATAGTTTTAGCTCGCATAACAATACGACCTCTACCGGTTTTAAACGCTTCTTTTACTCCTTCGTAACCATAAATTGTACCTCCGGTAGGAAAATCAGGTGCTTTTATATATTTGATTAATTCGTCTATTTCAATTTCGTTATTATCGATGTAAGCTAAAGTTCCATCAATTACTTCTGATAAATTGTGTGGTGCCATATTCGTAGCCATTCCTACTGCAATTCCTGAAGCACCATTAATTAACAAAGTGGGTACTTTTGTAGGTAATACTTTAGGTTCTTCTAAAGTATCATCAAAATTCAATTGAAAATCAACGGTTTCTTTGTCAATATCTGCTAACATTTCTTCAGATATTTTTTTCATTCTGGCTTCGGTGTATCGCATTGCTGCAGGACTATCACCATCTACCGAACCAAAGTTTCCTTGACCATCAACCATCAAATAACGTAAACTCCATTCTTGTGCCATTCTTACCATAGCGTCATATACAGAAGTATCGCCGTGTGGGTGGTATTTACCCAAAACTTCTCCAACAATTCTTGCAGATTTTTTATGGGCTCTATTAGAAAAAACTCCTAATTCATACATACCAAATAATACTCTTCTGTGAACTGGTTTTAGGCCGTCTCTTACATCTGGTAATGCTCTTGATACAATAACCGACATCGAATAATCGATGTAGGCTGACTTCATTTCATCTTCAATATTAATAGGTATTAACTTTTCTCCGTCAGTCATAGGTTTTTATTTAATTTTTACTGATTTTTTTTAAAGCGACAATATACGATTTTTTAGATTTTTAATAATTAAAATTTATAACAAAATCAAAATACTTATCAACAATAAATGAAGAAAATTTTAATAAATAAAAAGTTAATTTACTTTTGTTTCTCGTTTTTTTTTTGTCAATTAGCATTATGTATAATACCAAGAAAAATGAGTGGTATTGTGCACATATTTTTAAATAGTTTACAATTTTATGGAAGATAATTTTTCACCAAGAGTTAAAGATGTAATTCAGTTCAGTAAAGAAGAAGCTTTGCGTTTAGGTCACGATTTTATTGGTACTGAGCACCTAATTTTGGGCATGTTAAGAGATGGTAATGGTAGTGCAATTGATATTTTAAATTTTTTAAATATTAACTTTGACTTACTTAGAAAAAAAGTAGAAATTTTAAGTCCAGCGAACCCAAATGGGCTTTCTAATAACGATAAGAAAAACTTGCACCTAACGCGTCAAGCAGAAAGAGCATTAAAATATACGTTTTTAGAAGCAAAAGTTTTCAATACTACTTCAATTAGTACCGCTTTATTGCTACTTTGTATGTTAAAAAATGAAAACGACCCAACAACTAAGTTATTAAACAAGTTGAAAATAAATTATGACAATGTAAAAGATATATATATGAGCCTGAATTCAAACGAAAATGATGATATTTTTAAAAATACACCTACAGCTGAAAATTTTGATTCTGGAGAAGACAATTATAAAGAAGATATGCCAAATCCAATAAGTAATACTGGAAATAAAACTACAAAAAAATCGAAAACACCTGTTTTAGATAATTTCGGTAGAGACTTAACTGAGATGGCTGAAGAAGGAAAATTAGACCCCGTTGTAGGACGAGAAAAAGAAATTGAAAGAGTTTCACAAATTTTAAGTAGAAGAAAGAAAAACAACCCACTTTTAATTGGAGAACCTGGCGTTGGAAAATCTGCCATCGCCGAAGGTTTAGCAATAATGATTGTTAAGAAAAAAGTATCGCGGATTTTATTTAACAAAAGAGTCGTAACTTTAGATTTGGCTTCTTTGGTTGCAGGCACAAAATACCGTGGACAGTTTGAAGAACGCATGAAAGCGGTAATGAATGAATTAGAGAAAAACGATGATATTATTTTATTTATAGATGAAATTCATACCATCGTTGGAGCTGGAGGCGCTACAGGTTCACTTGATGCTAGCAACATGTTTAAACCAGCTTTAGCTAGAGGCGAAATTCAGTGTGTTGGTGCCACAACTTTAGACGAATACCGACAATATATTGAAAAAGACGGCGCACTAGAAAGACGTTTTCAAAAAGTAATTATAGAGCCTACAACAGTTGATGAAACCATCCTGATTTTAAATAATATTAAAGGAAAATACGAAGACCACCATAATGTTAGCTACACCCCTGAAGCAATTGAAGCGTGTGTAAAACTGACTAGTCGTTACATGACCGAACGTTTTTTACCAGACAAAGCTATCGATGCTTTAGATGAGGCGGGTTCTCGCGTACACATCACCAATATTGAAGTGCCAAAACAAATTTTAGTCCTGGAAAAACAATTAGAAGAAGTACGAGAATTGAAAAACACAGTGGTTAAAAAGCAAAAATTTGAAGAAGCGGCAAAATTACGCGATGATGAAAAGAAAATTGAAAAAGATTTAGCCATTGCACAAGAAAAATGGGAAGAAGATTCGAAATTGAATCGCGTAGAAGTTACGGAAGACAATGTAGCAGACGTGGTTTCGATGATGACAGGCATACCTGTAAACAGAATTGCACAAACAGAAAGTAACAAATTAGCAAAATTACCCGAATTAATAAAAGGAAAAGTAATTGGACAAGATGAAGCAGTTCAAAAAATTGCAAAATCTATTCAAAGGAACAGAGCTGGATTAAAAGATCCGAATAAGCCAATTGGTTCATTTATCTTTTTAGGTTCAACAGGCGTGGGAAAAACGCAATTGGCAAAAGTGTTAGCCAAAGAATTATTTGACTCAGAAGACGCGCTAATTCGTATCGACATGAGTGAATATATGGAAAAATTCGCAATTTCACGCTTAGTTGGTGCACCTCCAGGCTATGTTGGCTACGAAGAAGGTGGTCAATTAACCGAAAAAATTAGAAGAAAACCATACGCAGTTGTTTTATTAGACGAAATAGAAAAAGCACATCCAGATGTTTTTAACATGATGTTACAAGTTTTAGACGATGGTTTTTTAACGGATAGTTTGGGTAGAAAAATCGATTTTAGAAATACCATAATTATCATGACTTCCAATATTGGAGCCCGTCAATTGAAAGATTTTGGACAAGGTGTTGGCTTTGGAACAGCTGCAAAAACAGCTCAAGCAGATGATTACAACAAATCGGTAATTGAAAATGCCTTGAAAAAATCATTTGCACCAGAATTTTTAAATCGTATTGATGATGTAATTGTATTCAATAGTTTAGAAAAACACGATATTGATAAAATTATCGATATTGAAATGGAAAAACTAATTTTACGGATTAAAGATTTAGGATATACGTTTACCATTTCTGAAAAAGCAAAAGATTTCATAGCCGAAAAAGGATTTGACAAACAATTTGGAGCTCGCCCTTTAAAAAGAGCCATCCAGAAACATGTTGAAGATGCTCTTGCCGAAGAAATAATAACTTCAAAAATACATGAAGGCGATGAAATTTATATGGATTTAGTTGAAGCTTCACAAGAACTAATTGTAACTGTAGAGAAAACAAAAAAACCTGCTAATTAGCAGGTTTTATAATAATATAACTAAGTAAGTTATAATTTCTGTAAATTATTAGAATTGATATCCGAATTTAAGTTGAAAATCTAATGGCAAGCCTGTTGTAACTGCCCATCCAATATTTTCACCTAAATCTACTGCGTCTTGATAAGTATCTAAGGAATCAAATTCTTTAGGTGCGGAATAAATTCTCAAACCAACAATTGGCTCAATTGTAAATCCGCTTGGCCTTACGTATTTATATCCCCAAGCAACCCCTCCACCATATGTCGACCATCTTTTAGATTCCAAAGTAAGTTCAGGTAGATTTGTTAAATTACCGTAACCAGCTTTAACTTGAAAAAACCCACCAGCATCATTTCCATCACTTGCATAAATTCTTACAAAAGGCTCAATTAATGCACCTTTCCAATTTATTAAATAATAATTTAAATTAGCTCCTGCAGTAAATCTACTGCCAAGTGGCAATTCATACTGTATTCTTATTTTTGAATTAAGAATACCATACGTTCCAGATGCATGACCTTTAAAATTTTGAGAGAAAACTGTTCCTACAAACATGCTTGCAAAAACAGCTAATAATACTTTTTTCATAATTGTTTTTTTTTAGTTAATTTTTTTTCAAATATATAAAAAATTATGTAAAAAAAATTATTTCTTCAAAAATGGCATCTTCACCACTTTTGCTTTAATATCTTTATTTCTAATTCTAATATAAATTTCAGCATCTGGAGTTGCTAATGCTGTTGGAACGTATCCCATTCCTATGGCAATTCCTAATGATGGCGATTGCGTTCCAGAAGTTACAATTCCTACTACATTTCCATTAGCATCTGCAATTTCGTAATCATGACGCGGAATACCTCTGTCTATCATTTCAAAACCAACTAATTTCTTGGTAACACCGGCTTCTTTTTGTTTTTTCATGTTTTCTGAATTTGTAAACTCTTTTTCGAATTTAGTAATCCAACCCAAACCTGCTTCTAATGGAGAAGTGGTATCATTAATATCATTACCGTATAAACAGAATCCCATTTCTAATCGTAACGTATCACGAGCTGCTAAACCAATTGGTTTAATTCCGAAAGGAGCACCCGCTTCAAAAACTTTTGCCCAAATAGTAGTGGCATCTTCGTTTTTAAAATAAATTTCAAATCCACCTGAACCTGTATAACCTGTTGCAGAAATAATTACATCTTGTTTTCCAGCAAATTCTCCAATTTGGAACGTATAATATCCCATATTTGGCAAATCTATCGAAGTTAAACTTTGCATCGCTTCAGCAGCTTTTGGTCCTTGAATGGCTAATAAAGAATACCCATCCGAAAGGTTTTGCATGTCAACACCTAAATTATTATGTGATGAAATCCAATTCCAATCTTTCTCAATATTAGAAGCATTTACAACTAACATATAATGATTGTCTGCAATTTTGTATACAATTAAATCATCAACAATTCCACCTTCGTTATTTGGTAAACAAGAATATTGCGCTTTTCCATCCACTAACTTAGAAGCATCATTAGAAGTTACTTTCTGAATTAAAGCCAATGCATTTTCACCTTTTAAGAAAAATTCTCCCATATGTGAAACATCAAAAACGCCAACTCCAGTTCTTACTATTTCATGTTCTGCGTTTACTCCTTCATATTGAACAGGCATATTATAACCTGCAAACGGAACCATTTTTGCTCCTAAACTTTCGTGAATAGCCGTTAATGCTGTATTTTTCATTGTACGATTTTATAAAATTTAAAGTTGCTAATGTATTGAAAATTCTTAAAAAAATAAAGCCAAAAACCCATAAATAGTAAGAAATTCACAAAATATTGTTTTAATACTGAAAATAGTTGCATTTTAGAATTTGTTTGTAGAATTTTGACAGCTAAAACAAAATCAAATGCATTACATCGATTCATCCGTACTTACTATAGAAAAAGTTAGAGAAATTATTTTTGAAGGAAAAAAATTAGCCCTTTCAGTAGAAGCTATCTCAAAAATTGAAAGATGCAGAACGTATTTAGATGAAAAAATGGCTGCTAACGATACAGCTATTTACGGAATTAACACTGGTTTTGGTTCGTTATATAATATTAAAATTTCGACAGAAAACTTAACCAAACTTCAAGAAAACTTAATGAAATCTCACGCTTGTGGAACTGGTGACGAAGTACCACACGAGATTGTAAAAATAATGTTGTTATTAAAAATTCAATCTTTGAGTTACGGACATTCAGGTGTGCAATTAGTAACCGTTACTAGATTAATTGATTTTTATAATCATGATATTTTACCAGTTGTTTACACACAAGGCTCATTAGGTGCAAGCGGAGATTTATCGCCTTTAGCACATTTGTGTTTGCCTTTAATAAATGAAGGTGAAGTATATTATGATGGATTCCGTCAACCAGCGCATAAAGTATTAGAAAAATTAAACTTATCCCCAATTACATTAAAATCAAAAGAAGGTTTGGCTTTATTAAACGGAACGCAATTTATGAGTGCCTATGGTGTGTACAATATAATTCAAGCCGATAAATTAGCCCATTTAGCAAACATTGTATCAGCCGTTTCTTTAGAAGGATTTGATGGAAGAATAGAACCTTTTAACGAATTAATTCATTTGGTGCGACCACATAACGGGCAACTAGCAACCGCGGCGCATATGTTAGAATTATTAGATAATAGCGAAATTATCGCACAACCAAAAAAGCACGTGCAAGACCCGTATTCATTTAGATGTATTCCGCAAGTTCATGGTGCTTCTAAAGATGTAATTGACCATGTGAAAAAAATATTTACTACCGAAATTAATTCAGTTACAGACAATCCGAATATTTTTGTCGGTGAAGATGAAATTATTTCTGGCGGCAATTTTCACGGGCAACCTTTAGCGATGGCATTAGATTATTTAGGAATTGCTTTGGCAGAATTAGGAAGCATTTCAGAAAGAAGAACTTATCAATTAATTTCTGGTTTAAGAGAATTACCAGCGTTTTTAGTCAGCAATCCGGGATTAAATTCAGGATTTATGATTCCACAATATACAGCGGCTAGTATTGTTAGTCAGAACAAACAATTAGCAACTCCTGCAAGTATTGATAGTATTGTATCAAGCAACGGACAAGAAGACCATGTAAGTATGGGCGCAAATGCGGCTACAAAAACCTTAAAAATTGTTGAGAATTTAGAGCGTATTTTAGCTATCGAATTATTCAACGCTTCGCAAGCTATAGAATTTAGAAGACCATTAAAATCAAGTGATTTTATTGAAATGTTTGTAAAAACGTTCAGAGAAGATGTGCCTTTGGTTACAGAAGACAGAATTTTACATTATGATATTGAAAAGTCAATTCAGTTTTTGAAAAGTTTTCAAGTGGAAATAAATTAATCCTTATTTCGTTTCGGTCTTTTTACTAATTCTCCTTGACAATTTGGACAAACATTTGCCATTTCTGTAGCGCATGTTTCACAAAATGTACATTCATAACTGCAAATACAAGCTTCTGATTGCAAATTTAAAGAAATAGTGCATTTCTCGCAAGAGGATTTGTATTCCAACGCCATTATTTATTTTTAAGCAAATAAATTAATATCATAGCACCAAAAATAACTTCTAAAACCAATCCAAAACTTATAATTAAAGTGGCGCCTGGCCAATGCATAATTTTAAATAAGGCACCAATGGCTACCACGAAACTGCAGCCAATAATTATAAGTAGTAATTTTTTAAAATTGATTTGCATTTTACTTAAAGTTTTTTTCAATGGCTTTTATCATTTCTCCGGCTATGTCTTTTTGAGTGGCGCCTTCAATTCCTTCTAATCCTGGAGAAGAATTCACTTCTAGCAACAAAGGTCCTTTTGACGAACGAATAATATCAACTCCAGCCACTTTTAAATTCATCGCTTTGGCAGCTTTTATCGCAATTCTTTTTTCATCCATTGTTACCTTTACTATAGATGCAGTTCCACCTAAATGTATGTTGGCCCGAAATTCACCAGGTGCCGCTTCTCGTTGCATGGCAGCAACTACTTTTCCGTCTACTACAAATAAACGTAAATCTTTTCCGTTGGCTTCTTTAATGAATTCTTGAACTAAAATATTAGCATTCAAACTTTTAAAGGCATTAATAACAGATTCCGCTGCTTTTTTTGTTTCGGCTAAGACTACTCCTTTTCCTTGCGTTCCTTCAAGTAATTTCACAATTAGTGGCGAACCACCAACCATTTTTATTAAATCGTCTGTATCTAAAGGCGAATTGGCAAATCCAGTAGTTGGAATATCTACTTCGTTGTTTAATAACAATTGAAGTGAAAACAATTTATCCCTAGATTGTGTAATAGCAGCGGCATTGTTTAAAGCATATACTTTTAGGGCTTCAAATTGTCTGGTGAGTGCACAACCGTAATAGGTCATACTTGGCCGAATACGCGGGATTATGGCATCAAAATCTTTTAAAACCAAGCCACCACGATAATGAATTTCAGGATTTGATGCACTCAATTTCATATAACAATACTTGATGTTTAAAAAATGCATTTCGTGTCCACGCATTTCACCTGCTTCAATAATTCGTCGGTTGCTATATAAGTCTGGATTACTGGCTAATAAGCCTATTTTCAAACCTTTTTTCTCAGGTTCATTGTAATAATATTCTTTTAAATTTTCTGTTGTTGGTTGTCCTAATTCAAACTTTTTTTCTGGATCTACAATCAATCTTCCTACCATGGCTTCTCTTCCAAGCAGCATCCTGAAACCCATAGAATCTCGATTGGTCAGCGTAACCTCAACTTGCCAATTATGACTAGCTAATCCTACTTCTGTTCGAATTACATATCTTTTTTCTCGAGTTCCATTAGAACTTTTTACAATTCTTTGGTCAATTAATTGTGCTTCACAATGAATGATAGATTTTGAATTATTTTGGATAGGATTGATATCAAATTTCAACCATTCTTCTCCGTTTTTGTCAAAAGTTTTGATATTTATTGCATGTAATGCGGAAGTTTTAGCTCCTGAATCAACACGGGCTTTTATTGCTGGAATTCCTAATTGAGGAAACGAGCACCATTCTTCACTACCAATTAATGTTTTATCTTGCATTTGTGTGTAATTTAAAAATCGAAAGTACTATTAATTTTTAATTTTAAACGAAATATTATAGTTATTTTTTGGGAAATATATTATCATCTTTTTTTATATCTGCCATCAAATCACTGGGATCAATAATTACTGATTTTACTGCGCCATTTTCAGCATTAGTATCAAAAGTATATCTTGGTATCGCCCAATCCCATCCTGATAAAACGTATCTTTTCAAATTAAATGGATTTGGCTTTTCCCAGCGCATTAAAGTATTTGGAATATAAAAATATTCTTTAGTTCCGTTTTCAAATTCTACAATTACATCAATTGGCATAGGCATTCTTCCTTTTCTTTCTAAAACAATGGTATTTTTATCTACCGATTTAATAGCGTAATCAATCGTATTAATAGTTTCTGTCCATTCGTTTAAATACCAATCTAAATTAGCTCCCGAAATTTTTTCAGCAGTTCGCTTGATATCATTTGGCGTTGGATGTGTAAATTTATAATCCGAATAATATTTTTTGATGGTTTTATCCAAATTTTCTTTTCCAATAATATAACCCAATTGAGCCAAAAATACTTCGCCTTTACTATAAGCTCCAATTCCGTATGATTGATTAAAATCGTATCTATCCGCGTGAGTAGTTAAAGGTTGTTCTTTAGCTGAATTGGCTAAAAAAACATAGTTTTTATACGAATCCGCAAACGGACTTTCTGGTTCTTTTGGAGGCAATATTTCATTCATAGCTAAATCAGATATGTAAGAAGTAAAGCCTTCATCCATCCAACAATGTTTGGATTCATTTGTGGCTAAAATATGTTGGAACCAACTATGTGCAAATTCATGAGCCGTTACACCAACTAAACTTGCGTAACTTCTATTTCCAGTAATTAAGGTACACATCGCATATTCCATACCGCCATCTCCACCTTGAATAATAGAATATTGCTTGTATGGATATTTTCCAACGTTTTTATTGAAATAAGTTAATAATTCAGCCGCTTTAGGTTGTAATTTTTTCCAATTCTCTATATTTTCCTTCTTGTTTTTATAGAAAAAGTGTAATTCTGTTTCGTTTTCACCCATAATTTTATCGTGAATGTATTCTGAGTCTGCTCCCCAAGCAAAATCATGCACATTTGGTGCAATGAAATGCCAAGTTAACATTTTAGTTTTCTTTGGATAAGCAACAACAACACCCGCGTCTTCGTAACCTTTTCCAATTTCATTTTTATTTTGAAGATAACCCGTGCTTCCGATTGTATAGTCTTTATCAATGGTAATTTTAACGTCGAAATTCCCCCAAACACCATGAAATTCTCTAGCGATATAGGTGTCTGCGTGCCATCCTTCAAAATCATATTCTGCCATTTTGGGATACCATTGCGTCATGGAAAGCGCTACATTTTCTTCTGAATTTCTTCCCGATCGACGAATTTGTAAAGGTACTTGCCCATCAAAATCTAAAGTGAAAGTTGAACTTGATTTAGGTAAAATAGCTTGAGGTAAAGTAACTTCCAAAACAGTTCCTACTACTCTAGTTTGTGTTTCAATACCATTTTGCTTGCAATTTGACACCACTAAATAGCCAATTTCGTTTGGTTTTAATGTGCTAATTTTACTTTCTTTAATTTCTTTATTATCCTTTGTGAATTTTCGAACCATGCGTTTGTCTGGATCTGAAATAGTTTGTAAACGCATGTCCATTGCACTGCCTGGCTGAAAAGCGTTGGGATACAAATGGAAAAAGACTTTCTTTAAAGTATCTGGCGAATTATTGGTATAAACCAATTCCTGTCTTCCTTTATATTGGTAATTCTTTACATCCATATTGACATTCATTTTATAATCAACATGTTGTTGCCAATATCCTGAATTTGGATTGTTTTGTGAGAAAGAAAGCACAGTAAATAAGATAAAAAATGTGTTAAATATATTTTTCATATGAGTATAAATTTATTATTGTTATTGTATTTTTTTTCAAAAGGTTTGTTACATATATAATTTACTAAAATATATCTTCACAATTGAATACATCTTTTAATCTTACTCCTTTTTCTGTTTTTTCTACGGTAATAATTTGATTATTAGCATCGTGTTCTAAAAATAAATAATAATTATTTTCTGCAGCTGCATTCATAAATTTTGCTTTTTCATCCAAAGTTAAAAGCGGTCTTGTATCATATCCCATAACATACGGAACAGGAATATGTCCGGCTGTTGCTAATAAATCGGCACAAAAAACAATTGTTTTTCCTTTGTAATTAATATGTGGAAGCATTTGCTTTTCGGTATGCCCATCTGCAAAAAAGATGCCAAAATCTAATTCTGAAGTTGCTAAAAAATCACTTTCTGTGCGATTTATAAATTTCAACTGACCACTTTCTTGCATTGGAAAAATATTTTCATGCAAAAAAGAAGCTTTTTCACGAGAATTAGGTTGGGTTGCCCATTCCCAATGATTTTTATTGGTCCAAAAATTAGCATTTTTAAAAGCCACTTCATAACCCGTTTTGGCTGCATTCCAATTTACAGAACCACCACAATGATCAAAATGTAAGTGCGTCATAAAAACATCAGTAATATCATCTTTATGAAATCCGAGTTTCGATAAAGAATTATCCAAACTTTCCTTACCCCAAAGGGAATAATAACCAAAAAACTTATCGGATTGTTTGTTTCCCATTCCGGTATCAATTAAAGTAAGCCTATTTCCATCTTCAATTAGCAAACATCTGGCAGTAATATCAATCAAATTATTGGCATCTGCAGGATTGGTTTTGTTCCAAATAGTCTTAGGAACTACGCCAAACATAGCGCCGCCGTCTAACTTAAAATTCCCTGCTTCAATTGGGTATAATTTCATAAATATTATTTTTTTGCCAAATTACAAAATTTTCAATAAAGGAAAACTATGAAAATATAAGTTATAAAAATGTTATCAAACCTTGTAAAAAGTTTTTTATGGTTTATCTTTGCAGTGTTAATTTAGACAAAATCAAAATAAGGAATACACAACAAATATAATTAACAACTAAATTATGATAAAGGTTTCTGAATCTGCGAGTAAAAAAATAATCAATATGATGGAAGAAGAAGGTTTTGATGCTGCTACTGATTATGTTCGTGTGGGCGTAAAAAGCGGTGGTTGTTCTGGGCTTTCTTATGAGTTAAAATTTGATAAGGAATTAGGCGAAAACGATAAAGTTTTTGAAGATAGCAACGTAAAAATTGCAATTGAAAAAAAATCGTTTTTATATTTAGCAGGTACTATTTTAGAATTCTCAGGAGGTTTAAACGGAAAAGGGTTTGTTTTTAACAATCCGAATGCACAAAGGACATGTGGTTGCGGGGAATCATTTTCTTTATAAATTGAAGAATTTAAAGATTTAATAATTGAAAGATTATGACAAAATCATTTGAAGAATTTGAAGTTCATAAGAAAGGAGTTCTATTAACTAAATGTATTTTCATCTTATTAAAAAAACCGTCTTTAGATAAGGAATATGGTTTTAAAGATCAAATAAAAAGAGCAGTAGTTTCAATTACGAATAATATCGCAGAGGGATCAGAATATAACAATAATAAGCAATTTGTAAGATATTTAAAAATTGCAAAAGGAAGTTGTGCTGAAGTAAGAAATATGCTAATTTTAGCAAAAGAATTAGAATTTTGTTCTGTAGATGAAATACAGAAAAGTTTAGAACTGACAATTGAAATTTCTCAGAATATTTCAAATTTCACCAAATACTTGAACACAAAATTAAACACAAAATAAATGATTTGTGCGTTTAGAGAATTTTTCAATCTTTAAATTATTAAATCTTTAAATCATTAAAATGAGTAAATACACAGAAGACGATTTAAAAGTCGAATTAGAAAATAAAGAATACGAATACGGATTTTACACTGAATTAGAATCCGAAACATTTCCTGTTGGTTTAAATGAAGACATTGTGCGTGCGATTTCTAAAAAGAAAAACGAACCACAATGGATGACCGATTGGCGTTTGGAAGCATTCGCCGCTTGGAAAGAAATGGAAGAACCTGAATGGGCAAATGTTAAGTATACAAAACCCGATTTTCAAGCCATAGCTTATTATTCGGCACCAAAAAAATCGGATCCAAATAAAACATTAGACGATGTAGATGCGGAATTATTAGAAATGTATAAAAAGTTAGGTATTTCTATTGACGAGCAGAAAAAAATGAATAATGTGGCAATGGATATTGTAGTAGATTCTGTTTCAGTAGCCACTACATTCAAAAAAACATTAGGCGAAAAAGGGATTATTTTTTGCCCTATTTCCGATGCTATTCAGGAACATCCAGAATTAGTAAAAAAATATTTAGGAACTATTGTGCCGCAAAAAGATAATTTTTATGCCGCTTTAAATTCAGCTGTTTTCTCTGATGGAAGTTTTTGTTATATTCCAAAAGGCGTGAAATGTCCGATGGAATTGTCAACTTATTTTAGAATCAATCAAGGTGGAACAGGACAGTTTGAAAGAACCTTATTAATTGCTGATGAAGGTAGTTATGTGTCTTACCTAGAAGGTTGCACAGCTCCAAGTCGAGACGAAAACCAACTTCACGCGGCTGTTGTAGAATTAATTGCTTTAGATGATGCCGAAATAAAATATTCTACTGTTCAAAACTGGTATCCGGGGAATAAAGAGGGAAAAGGTGGTGTTTTTAATTTTGTAACCAAAAGAGGTTTGTGCGAAAAAAACGCAAAAATATCTTGGACACAAGTTGAAACAGGTTCTGCCGTAACTTGGAAATACCCATCTTGCATTTTAAAAGGTGATAATTCTATTGGTGAATTCTACTCTATAGCTGTTACAAATAATTTTCAGCAAGCAGATACAGGAACAAAAATGATTCATTTAGGTAAAAATACAAAGTCAACAATAATTTCAAAAGGTATTTCGGCTGGAAAATCACAAAATAGTTACCGTGGATTGGTTCAAATAAGTAAAAACGCAGACAATGCACGAAACTTCTCGCAATGTGATAGTTTACTTATGGGTAATAATTGCGGTGCACATACATTTCCTTATATAGAAAGTAAAAATACAAGTGCAAAAATAGAACACGAAGCCACCACATCTAAAATTGGAGAAGATCAAGTCTTTTATTGCAACCAAAGAGGTATTCCAACTGAAAAAGCAATTGCTTTAATTGTAAATGGTTTCAGTAAAGAAGTCTTGAATAAATTACCAATGGAATTCGCTGTTGAAGCTCAAAAATTATTGGAAATAAGTTTAGAAGGTTCAGTAGGATAATCAAATATAAATCAGAATAAAAACACATTTATACAATGTTACAAATTAAAAACTTACACGCTTCAGTAGAAGACAAAGAAATATTAAAAGGAATTAATTTAGAAGTAAAAGCCGGAGAAGTTCATGCAATTATGGGTCCAAATGGTGCAGGAAAAAGTACACTTTCCTCCATAATTGCTGGAAACGAAAACTATAATGTAACTGCTGGTGAAATTTTATTAGAAGGTGAAAATATCTCCGAATTAGCTCCCGAAGAACGCGCACACAAAGGCGTTTTCTTATCTTTTCAGTATCCGGTAGAAATACCTGGTGTTTCAGTGACTAATTTCATGAAAACAGCTATTAACGAATCGCGCAAAGCACGTGGACAAGAAGATATGCCTGCCAATGAAATGCTGAAATTAATCCGTGAAAAATCAGAATTATTAGAAATTGATAGAAAATTTTTATCTCGATCATTAAATGAAGGTTTTTCTGGTGGAGAAAAAAAACGAAATGAAATTTTTCAGATGGCGATGTTGGAACCTAAATTAGCTATTCTTGATGAAGCAGATTCTGGTTTAGATATCGATGCCTTACGAATTGTTGCCAACGGTGTAAACAAACTAAAAAACAAAAACAATGCTGTTTTAGTAATCACGCATTACCAACGTTTATTAGATTACATTATTCCTGATTTTGTTCATGTTTTAATGGATGGGAAAATTGTCAAATCAGGAGACGCATCTTTAGCGCTAGAATTAGAAGAAAAAGGATACGATTGGATTAAAAACGAAGTAGTCGAAAGTCAAAAGTCGTAAAGTCAAGAAAAATGGAATTAAAAGAAAAAATACTATCGTCTTTTATGGCGTTTGAAGAAAAAATTGTTGATGTAAACAATGATTTACACGACATTAGAACTTCAGCTATAAAACACTTTGAAAATAAAGGTTTTCCTACTAAAAAAGAGGAAGCATGGAAATATACCTCGTTAAATGCCATTTTAAAAAATGATTTCAGTGTATTTGCAAAAAAAGAAAACGCAGTAGAATTTGCTGATGTAAAAAAATACTTCTTAAATGAAGTGGATACTTATAAAGTTGTATTTATTGACGGGAAATTTAGTTCTTACTTATCATCAACTACACATGATGGTTTAGATGTTTGTTTAATGTCTTCGGCGTTAACCAAACCAAAATATAAAATGTATATTGACCAATATTTCAACAAAATTGCGAACTTAGAAGATAGTTTAACATCATTAAACACTGCTTTTTCTCAAGAAGGAGCGTATGTAAATATCCCTAAAAGCAAAGTGGTTGACAAACCAATTGAAATTTTATATTTTTCAACTGGCTCAGAAGCAGCGTTAATGACACAACCTCGAAATTTAATAATTGTAGGCGAAAATGCACATGTTCAAATTGTAGAACGCCATCAGAGTTTGAATAGCAACCCAGTTTTAACAAATTCGGTAACAGAAATATTTGCTCAAAAACGCGCTATAGTAGATTATTATAAAGTTCAAAATGATATACAAACTGCGAATTTAATTGACAATTCGTACATTGCTCAAAAACAAGACAGTCATGTTTCAGTTCATACATTCTCTTTTGGAGGAAACATTACTAGAAATAATTTAAATTTCTTTCACCAAGGTGAACATATAGATTCTACTTTAAAAGGAATTACTATTATTGGCGACAAACAACATGTTGACCATTATACGTTGGTGCAACACGCTACTCCAAATTGTGAAAGTCATCAAAATTATAAAACTATTTTGGACGGAAGCGCTACAGGTGTTTTTAATGGTAAAATTTTCGTAGAAAAAGAAGCACAAAAAACAGATGCTTTTCAGCAAAATAATAATATTTTATTAAGTGATAAAGCAACTATTAATGCGAAACCACAATTGGAAATTTTTGCAGATGATGTAAAATGCTCACATGGATGCACTATTGGACAGTTAGATGAAAGTGCCATGTTTTATATGCAACAACGTGGAATTGGAAAAAAAGAAGCCAAAGCATTATTGATGTACGCGTTTACAAGTGAGGTTACAAATAGTGTAAAAATACCAGAGCTTAGAAATAAAATTGCTCGAATTATAGCCGACAAATTAGGCGTAAATATGGGATTTGATTTATAAAAAACAATTATATAAAAAAAGCAGTTTCAAAATAATGAAACTGCTTTTTTTTTACTCTTTTCTATATTTTTTAGTAATTTCAAAAACGTGCTCTAAAATTTCAGCATCTTCTTCAGAAAATTCAACATTTCTTCTTGCCATGACTATTTTAGCGGTTTCAAACGCTTTTTTGGTCAGATAAGTTGTAAAACCACTTGCTCCGCCCCAACTGAAACTTGGCACAAAATTTCTTGGAAATCCTGCTCCAAAAATATTGGTACTTACTCCAACAACTGTTCCTGTATTAAACATAGTATTAATTCCGCATTTACTGTGGTCGCCCATCATTAATCCGCAGAATTGCAAACCAGTTTTAGCAAAATTTTCTGTTTCATAGCTCCATAATTTTACTTCCTCGTAATTGTTTTTCAGGTTACTGTTGTTACTATCTGCTCCCATATTACACCATTCGCCTAAAACAGCATTTCCCAAAAATCCATCGTGTCCTTTATTAGAATACCCAAACAAAACTGAATTATTCACTTCACCACCAATTACAGAATGCGGTCCAACAGTAGTAGCGCCATATACTTTCGTAGCTAATTTCACTCTACCCGATTCGCACAAAGCAAAAGGACCTCGAATAACAGAACCTTCCATTATTTCAGCATTTTTACCAATATAAATAGGACCTGTTGATGCGTTTAAGGTTACAAATTCTAATTTAGCGCCTTCTTCAATGAAAATATTTTCTGGAGCAATTACGTTTACCGATTTAGGAATCGGTTGTGAATATCTGTCTTCTGTTAACAACTCGAAATCTTCGCGTAATGCAACATCATTTTTTTGAAAAATATCCCAAGTGTTTTCAATTTTAATGCAGTCGTTTGAAAATTCAAGTACTTCGAAAGAATCAAAATCGACTTCTTCTCCTTCTTTAGCATAAAAAGCCACTACTTCTTCTTCTTGAAAAATAGCTTGGTTGACTTCCAAATTCTTAATCATTGCTACCAAAATATCATTTGGTAAAAAAGAGGCGTTTATCATCACATTGCTTTCCATTTCCACCATCGGCCATTTTTCAGACAAATAGTCTTCCGTAATAGAAGTCGTGGTAGAACCCAACATTTTTTCCCATTTTTCTCGAATGGTTAGTATTCCCACACGTATATCTGCAACAGGTCTGGTGAAAGTAAATGGTAACAATGCATTACGATGTGGTCCATCAAAAAGAATATAGTTCATTGAAAAAGTTTAAAAGGTTTAATGAAAACTTAACGATTCAAATTTACAAAGAAAATTGACTTATAAAAATAAAAAAACCCCGAATAATTCGAGGTTAATTTTGTTTATATAAATTTTACTATTCTTTTGAGAATTTAGCATATTTAGTTTTGAATTTATCGATACGACCTGCAGTATCAATAAGTTTAGATTTACCTGTGTAAAAAGGGTGAGACGTTCTAGAAATCTCCATTTTGAAAACTGGATACTCCACACCTTCGTGTGTAATTGTTTCTTTAGTTTCAACAGTTGATTTTGTGATGAATACATCATCGTTAGACATGTCTTTGAAAGCGACTAATCTGTAGTTTTCTGGGTGAATTCCTTTTCTCATTTTGTAAATCTTTAAATGTATGTTTATAATTTGTTTCGCGGCTTTTTACTATAAAAAGGTGTAAACGCCTTATAACCTTTTGTTAATTATGTTTTTATTTCAGGGTGCAAATATAATACTATTACCCAATACTACAAATAAAATGCCATTATTTTTTTCTTTGAAAAGGCTATATCTTAAAATCTGATACTAAAAGATTTATAACTTAAGAAAAATCTACGTAATTTTGCTACCGATTTGCGTGAGTGATAGGAGTGAAAATCCTTTTTTTGTGGCTTTTTTCAAGACATAAAAAAAGATTGTAACGGATAGCACGACCAGTCATTGCAAGGTCACGAAGCAAACTGGGCACGCCCAAAGAAAAAAAATATGTCTAATAGAAAAAAAGTAGCTTTTTATACACTAGGTTGTAAACTGAATTTTTCGGAAACTTCTACTATTGCCAGAAACTTCAATGATGAAGGTTTTGATAGAGTTGATTTTGAAGAAGTAGCAGATATTTACGTGATTAACACATGTTCTGTAACTGAAAATGCAGATAAACAGTTTAAACAAGTGGTAAAAAAAGCGATGAAACTAAACGACAAAGCTTTTGTTGCCGCCGTGGGTTGTTATGCCCAACTAAAACCAGAAGAATTAGCCGCAGTTGATGGTGTAGATTTGGTTTTGGGTGCAACAGAAAAATTTAAAATTACAGATTATATAAACGACCTATCGAAAAACGATATGGGCGAAGTACACAGTTGCGAAATTGAAGAAGCAGATTTTTATGTAGGCAGTTATTCAATTGGTGACAGAACGCGTGCTTTCCTTAAAGTGCAAGATGGTTGCGATTATAAATGTACTTATTGTACGATTCCTTTAGCACGAGGCATTTCGAGAAGTGATGCGTTGGAAAATGTATTGAAAAACGCCAAAGAAATTTCGGAGCAAAACATTAAAGAAATTGTATTAACAGGAGTAAATATTGGCGATTATGGTAAGGGTGAATTTGGCAATAAAAAACACGAACATACGTTTTTAGAATTAGTGCAAGAATTAGACAAAGTGGAAGGCATTGAAAGACTAAGAATTTCAAGTATTGAACCTAATTTACTAAAAAACGAAACCATAGAATTTGTAAGTAAAAGCCGAACGTTTGTCCCCCATTTTCATATTCCATTACAAAGTGGTAGTAATGAAATTTTAGGAAAAATGAAGCGTCGTTACCAACGAGAAATTTACACAGAACGCGTAAATAAAATTAAAGAAGTGATGCCACACGCGTGTATTGGCGTGGATGTAATTGTAGGATTCCCTGGTGAAACTGACGAGCACTTTTTAGAAACGTACAATTATTTGAATGAAATGAACATTTCGTATTTGCATGTGTTTTCATACAGTGAGCGCGACAATACGGAAGCCGCAGATATGCCAGGCGTTGTGCCAGCCAATGTGAGAAGCAAACGAAGTAAAATGCTAAGAGGTCTTTCCGTAAAAAAACGTAGGGCTTTTTACGAAAGTCAAATTGGAACAACACGTACGGTTTTATTTGAAAACGAAAACAAAGAAGGTTACATTTCAGGTTTTACTGAAAACTACGTCAAAGTAAAAACGCCTTGGAACCCAGAATTAGCAAACACGTTACACGAAATTACACTTACAAAAATTGACGATGACGGTTTGGTAAGATTGGAATTTGTAAATGTTCCAGTTTAAATTACTAACAAACCAGAATTTCGTAATAAACTTATCGGTTTTGAAAACCAAAATAGTTCAAAATCTTCAAACTGAGATTCGAAGTCTAATTTAATATCTTTTAATAAAAGTGGTTGATGTGAAACTGATTTTATGGTTTTTAGTAGCCAATTTGCTTGGTCTTTTTCTAAAGAAATCTCAATCATATCAGTCTTAAAATGAAACGTAAGTTTAGCCATTTCCCAAGAAGTACCTTTTTTGGATTTGGTAAAATAATCTACAATAGGTAAATTACCTATCCAAATGATTTTAGCATTTGGTTTTAACGAAAAATCGGCAGTTTCAAAAACGGCAGTTGCTATAAAATCTGGAGCAATTTTAGTTTTTGGAATTTTAAATTCAAACCAATCTTGCAAATCATATTCGAAACACATGCCGTGCATATAATTAAATAGCGATTTTTTTAATCCAAAACTAAACTTATCATGATTGATACCTGTTTTGTCAATAAACTGAATGTCGTTATTTGCAAAAGTAATTTCATTTTGTTGCGGAATTACACCAAATTCCTCAGGATCTAATCCTACAGGCGAATGTGCCGTCATGGCAAATTGATGCCAAAATCCAGATTGAATGGTACCAACTTGAAATAATTGTCGCACCATTTCTAAACTATCCACTGTTTCTTGAATAGTTTGAGTTGGATAACCGTACATTAAGTATGCGTGAACCATAATTCCAGCTTCTGTAAAATAATTTGTAACTTTCGCTACTTGTTCAACCGTTACTCCTTTTTTTATTAATTCCAGCAATCTATCTGAAGCTACTTCTAAACCGCCAGAAACTGCAATACAACCCGAAGCTTTTAACAAAACACACAAATCTTTTGTAAAACTTTTCTCAAATCGAATATTTGTCCACCACGAAACTACTAATTTTCGTTTAAGAATTTCCAAAGCTACTTCACGCATTAATGCTGGCGGTGCGGCTTCGTCTACAAAATGAAAACCAGTTTCGCCAGTTTGGGCAATCATTTCTTCTATTCTATCGACTAAAATTTTGGCTGCAATAGGTTCATAAATTTTTATATAATCTAAAGAAACATCACAAAACGTACATTTTCCCCAATAGCAACCATGTGCCATAGTTAGTTTATTCCAACGACCGTCACTCCATAAACTATGCATAGGATTGGCAATTTCAATTACAGAAATGTATTTATCTAAAAATAAATCTGAATAATCTGGTGTGCCAACATCTGATTGCTTATAGTCTGGTTTTGTAGTGTTATTTTTATAGACAACTTCCTTATTTTCTAATAAAAAAGTGCGCTTAAATTCAGGTTCTGAAACAAGTTCAGAATGACAAAAATTGTATAAAAGTTCTACGGGTAATTCGCCATCATCGAGTGTGATGAAATCAAAAAATTCAAACACTCTTTTATCTTTAATACTTCTTAATTCTGTATTTGGAAAACCACCACCCATAGCTATTTTTACTAATGGATAATGTGCTTTTATATATTGCGCACATCTAAAAGCACTATATAAATTCCCTGGAAAAGGCACTGAAATTAAAACTAAATTCGGTTGGATTTCGCTTACTCTATCTTCTAAAATTTTAAGCGTAATTTTATCAATATGCGTGGTTTCTTTCAACAATTCAGCATATAATTCATCGAATGAATTGGCGCTTCTACCCAATCTTTCTGCATAGCGGCTAAATCCGAAATTTTCATCTACACATTCCACAATAAAATCAGAAATATCTTCTAAATACAATGTGGCTAAATGTTTCGCTTTGTCTTGCATGCCCATGTTTCCAAAAGCCCATTCCATATCGTCTAACTGATTGAAACGAGAAGCTTCTGGTAAAAAATTACCACTACAAATTTGTCTTGCTATTGTTGGATTTTTTCCTTGAAGAAAAGCAATTACAGCATCAATAGTATTGATGTAATCGTCCCAAAGCGAACTAATTCTTTGCGAATTTTCTGAAAATTGAGCTATTTCATCTCTTGGAATTAATGAACTTAACCCGTTTTTTGAAAACAATTCTAATATCACTTCTATACCTAAGTCCATTTGAAAAGCGGAAATACTTTTCGTGTTTAGAAACCCCTTGATATAAGCCGTTGCGGGATAAGGCGTATTCAGTTGAGTAAAAGGTGGTGTAATTAAAAGAATGTCTGACAAGGTGAAATATTTTTCCAAAGATAATAATTAATTGTAGATGACGAAAAATGATTATTTTTGTAAAAAAAATTATGCCAAAAGATTGTATTTCATATCAAAAATCGGGTTATTTTTCTGAACTAATTGTAGATTATTTAGATGAAAAACCAGAAATACAATCGCTGTATAATCGTTTTCCAAGAATAGAGAATTTTGGTGGTCAAATAGATGAAAAAACTAAAAATTATAACATAGAAAATCGATTAATTTTAGCAGAAGCGTTAAATAATCAAAATAAAAACTACCCGATTTCACAAGTAACTCAAACTAATATTGAATTACTAAAATCCGATAAAACGTTCACTATAACGACTGGTCATCAATTAAATTTATTTTTGGGTCCCGCTTATTTTATTTATAAAATTGCTTGCACAATTAATTTATGTAAGCAATTAAAACAAAAATATTCAGGTTATAATTTTGTGCCTATATATTGGATGGCGACAGAAGACCACGATTTTGAAGAAATAAATCATTTTCATTTGAAAAACCAAAAAATCAAATGGGAAAAAGAAAGTTTCGGACCTGTTGGAAGATTATCTACTGAAGGACTAGAAACTGTTTTTGAAGAATTTTCTGACTTATTAGGTATTAGTGAAACAGCCGATTATTTAAAAGAATTATTTAAAAATACCTATTTAGCACACACAAATTTAGCAGATGCAACACGTTATTTAGCAAATGAGTTATTTAAAACTGAAGGTTTAGTGATTATTGATGGCGATGATAAAAACTTAAAATCGCTTTTTGCACCTTACGTAAAAGACGAATTGATAAATCAAAATTCATTTGCAGCAGTTTCTAAAACAATTACACAATTAAAAGATTATGAAGTTCAAGTAAATCCAAGAGAAATCAACTTGTTTTATATTGAAGATACCTTACGGGAACGAATAATTTTTGAAAACAACACATATAAAGTAAATAATACCGATATTGAATTTTCTGAATCAGAAATTAGTAAATTGATTGAAAATTCACCGGAAAAATTTAGTCCAAATGTTATTTTAAGACCGGTTTATCAAGAAGTTATTTTACCAAATTTAGCTTACATTGGAGGCGGCGGTGAAATAGCGTATTGGTTGGAATTGAAAAATAATTTTGAGACTCAAAAAGTTACATTTCCAATATTAATGTTGCGAAATTCGTTTTTAATTGCGACAGAAAAGCAAATATCTAAGTTAGCCAAATTAGGTCTTTCATTTGAAGAATTATTTCTTTCTGAACACGAATTAATTAACCAAAAAACCATAGAATTTTCGAATTTAAAAATAGATTTTTCTGAACAAAAAGAAACATTAAAAAAACAATTTTCTGAATTATTAAAAATTGCCGAACAAACTGACAAATCTTTTATAGGTGCTGTAAAAGCACAAGAATCAAAACAAATAAAAGGATTAGAAAACCTAGAAAAACGCCTGTTGAAAGCTGAAAAAAGAGTACATTCTGAAAAATTAAAACGCATAACCGAAATACAAAATCAATTATTTCCAAATGGAAGTTTACAAGAACGTATATCGAATTTTAGTACTTTTTATTCAAAGGAATTTGTCAATGAAATTATTTCTCAATCTAATCCTTTAAAAACACAATTCGAGTTAATTACTGTATAAAACACTTTTGATTTACAAAAAACCCTTTTGCGGTTTAGAATTAAATAGTACCTTTGCAAAAAAAATTAAGAAAAATGGCTACAAATAGAACATTTACAATGATTAAACCTGATGGCGTTGAAAACGGTCACATAGGTGGAATTTTAAACATGATAACAGAAGGCGGTTTCAGAATCGTTTCTATGAAATTAACGCAATTAACTTTGGCTGATGCACAGAAATTTTATGCGGTTCACTCAGAAAGACCTTTCTTTGGTGAATTAGTTGAATTTATGACTCGTGGACCAATTGTTGCAGCAATTTTAGAAAAAAACAACGCAGTCGAAGATTTTAGAGTATTAATTGGCGCTACAAATCCTGCAGATGCAGTTGAAGGAACTATCCGTAAGAAATACGCAACTTCAATTGGAGAAAATGCAGTACACGGTTCAGATTCAGATGAAAATGCAGCTATCGAGAGTGCTTTTCACTTTGCTGGTAGAGAGCAGTTCTAGAAATAGTAATTAGTGACTAGTAATTAGTGATTAGTTAAAAAAAGGTGATTTGAAATTTCAAATCACCTTTTTTTTAAAAACCTTTAACCTAAGACCTTATACCCTTTACCTTTTCACCTAAAAACAATTTCTTTAATTAAATCCTTGCCTAGTTCTTCGTTAAGCATTTTTAAAATTTTAGATTTTCCGTATTCCAATTCTTGTTTTACAACAGAAGAATTTAATTGCACATATAAAGTTTGTCTTTTTAATTCAATTTGCTGGGTGTAATTTTTAATTGCTGGTCCCATCATTTTATACCAAGTTTCTTTTACATTTATAACATCCAAACCTGCTTCAAGCTTCGTTGATTTCATAAACTCTTTCATTACATCACCAATAGAAAAATCGTCGTTAAATCGTTTCATATTTATTTTATTTTCTTTTATCGTATGGTACAAATTTTTTGTAGTAATATTTAATTTTAGTTTCATTTTCCAAAACTAACGCATCATCAGAAACTGAAATTACTTTTTCTTCCCATTTGGTAAATTTAGATTTTGTTTTCAAAAAATAACAATTGGCACTATCAACTATTCTAATTTTATCTTGTAAAGCACCTTTTAAATAAGAACCATCAAGTTGAGGTGCAACTTTTTGGCGCGTTCCAACTGTGTTTTTTAAATTAAAATAATCAATAAATTCATTTACTTGGTATTCTTTTTTATTTCCATCAGGAAAAACAACTTTTTCAATTTCCCAATAACCATTGATTTTTATAATTGATTCTTTAGAAGGTTTTGAGTTACAAGAAATCAAAGTAATTAGAAGTAATAACAAATAAAAATAATTTTTCATGAGTGGAAGCATTTAGAGATGTAAATGTACAAATTATTTTATCCAATAAAAAAATGAAAATCATATTGAGGTTTAAAAATAATGAGTATATTTGCACTCGCATTCACGGGGTGTAGCGTAGCCCGGTTATCGCGCCTGCTTTGGGAGCAGGAGGCCGCAGGTTCGAATCCTGCCACCCCGACAAACGACTTCAATCTAAATTGAAGTCGTTTTTTTTTAATAATAACACTCTAGGAATTCAAAATTATATTTGCTTGTAAAACAAAGATTTATTTTACAATATTTATTATTTATAACGTTATATGAAAATTAGTTACCATTAAATTAAATTTTTGTTTAATAATTAGCTACTTTTGTTAAACAAAAAAAATAAAAGATGAAATCTGAAAATAATACGTTAACAAATACATCAATAGAAGATATTGGAAATGACCATTTATTTACTTCGCTAGAAACACCAATGGTAGCCAATGCATTTACAAAATCAGATGCCGAAAAAAAAGAAATTATTGCCTTTCACTTTACAGAAATAATGAAGGCGTTGGATTTAGATTTAGCTGATGATTCTTTAAAAGGGACACCAGAAAGGGTGGCAAAAATGTATATTGAAGAAATTTTTTCAGGATTAAATCCAAAAAATAAGCCTAAAATGGCACTTTTTGAAAACAAATACCAATACAATCAAATGTTGGTAGAAAAAAATATTACTTTTTATTCTAATTGCGAACATCACTTTGTACCAATTTTTGGGAAAGCGCACGTAGCCTATATTTCTTCTGGTAAAGTTATTGGCTTATCTAAACTAAATAGAATTGTACAGTATTATGCAAAACGACCACAAGTTCAAGAACGTTTAACCATGCAAATTGCAGAAGATTTAAAAATCGCATTAGAAACAGAGGATGTTGCGGTAATTATCGATGCCAAACATCTTTGTGTGTCGTCAAGAGGTGTAAAAGACGAGAGTTCTGCAACAGTAACTACTTCTTTTAATGGGGCATTCAATACACCTCAAAAAATAAATGAATTACTTCAGTTAATTCATAATTAATTTATTTCAAAGACATTTAATTAAATTCTATCTTTTCTCTAAAGATAGAATTTTTTTTATAGTATATATTTCTATCTTTGTGTAAATTTAAGATACTATTTATGCTTATCATTGGTATTGCTGGAGGAACTGGTAGCGGAAAAACTACGGTTGTACATCAAATTATGAACGAATTGCCTTCTACTGAAGTTGGCGTGATTTCTCAGGATTCCTATTACAAGGAAACCAGCAACTTATCATACGAAGAACGCACTAAAATTAATTTTGATCATCCACGTGCTATAGATTTCGAATTGTTGATTTCGCATTTAAAAGAGTTAAAAGCCGGTAATGTAATAGACCAACCTATTTATTCTTTTGTAACGCATAACAGAACGGATGATACCATTAGCACGCACCCAAGAAAAGTTATGATTGTAGAAGGAATTTTGATATTTACCAATCCGGAAATTCGTGATTTATTTGATATTAAAATATTTGTTCATGCGGATTCTGATGAGCGATTAATTCGTAGACTCAAACGAGATATTGCAGAAAGAGGAAGAGATATGGACGAGGTTTTAAATAGATATCAAACCACGCTAAAACCTATGCACGACCAATTTATTGAGCCTACAAAAGCCTTTGCAGATATTATTATCCCAAACGACAAATACAATACGGTAGCCATTGATGTGGTGAGAGCAGTTATTAATCAACGAATTGAAAAATAATGATTAAGAAATTTCAAAACCTTCTTCAAAAATTTCCTTTTCTAAGCTTTTTAGGAAACAAATATTATTTGACGCTTGTTGCTTTCATTATTTGGATGCTTTTTTTTGATAATTATTCCTATTTTGAACATCGCTTTTTAAACGAGCAAATTGATGAATTAAACGATAATAAAAAATATTATAAATCTGAAATTGCAAAAGATAGTGTTAAAATAAAAAATCTGAAAAACGATAATATGACTGAAAAATATGCTCGCGAAAAATACTTTATGAAAAAAGATAGCGAAGATATTTACATCATAGAATTTGAAGAAGATAAAATAAAAGATAGTTTACTTGAAGCCAAAAAGTAACCTTTAAAAATAAGTTTTCGAATCAAAAAACAATCAATGAAAACAAAATTATTTCAAGATTTTGACCCTATTTCATCTAAACAATGGAAACAACAAATCCAATTTGAATTAAAAGGAGCCGATTATAATGAAACGCTAATTTGGGAAAGTTTAGAAGGAATAAAAGTAAAACCTTTTTACCATTCAGACGATACTATTTCAACCTTAACTTCAAATTCCAATACAACAGCATTTAGTATTTTGCAACAAATTTTTGTACACGACATTCAAATGTCAAACAAAAAGGCAAAAGAAAGCTTGCAACGTGGTGCAGAAAGTATTCATTTTACAATAGAATCCGATAAAATTGACATCGCAAAACTAATGAGTAATTTGCCATTAGAAAATGTAGTTTATTACTTCAACTTACCTTTTCTTTCAACAGAATATGTAAAATCACTAAATAATTTTGCTACAACTAATTCTTATAATTTCATTATTCAATTAGATCCTGTTGGTCAACTTTGCAAAGATGGAAATTGGTTCGAAAATTTGAATTCAGACTTTCAAAAACTTAATGAAATTTCCAAAAACTCGAGTCTTCCATTTTTAAAGATTCAATCAGGAATATATCAAAATTCTGGTGCAAATATGGTGCAACAATTGGCTTATACATTGGCTCACGTTAATGAATATTTTAACAGAATTTCAACAATTAATCAACCCATTACTATTGAAGCAGCTATTGGAACCAATTACTTTTTTGAAATTGCAAAACTTCGAGCTTTACGTTTGCTTTTCAATACATTAGCTGACGAGTACAATTATAATTTTGATTGCCATATCATAGCCACACCTACAAAACGTAACAAAACAATTTACGATTATAATGTAAATATGCTGCGTACTACAACCGAATGTATGTCGGCTATTTTAGGTGGTGCCAATGCAATTTCAAATTTAGCCTATGATGCCATTTACCATAAAGACAACGAGTTTGGCGACAGAATTTCACGAAATCAGTTATTGATATTAAAAGAAGAAAGTTATTTCGATAAAGTTAATAATCCGTCAGATGGCGCGTATTATATTGAATCTTTAACGGAACAATTAGCAGAAAAAGCATTAGAATTATTCAAAGAAATTGAAGCCAATGGTGGTTTTATCACCCAATTATTTGAAGGAACCATCCAAAGAAAAATTTCAGAAAGCACACTAAAAGAACAAGAATTATTTAATTCCGGTAAAGAAATATTACTAGGAACAAACAAATATCCTAATCCAAACGACAAAATGAAACACGATTTAGAATTGTTTCCTTTCGTAAAAACAAAAGATAGAAAAACGCTAATTATACCTATTATCGAAAAGCGATTAGCCGAAAAAGTAGAACAAGAACGTTTGGCTTTAGAAGAATAAACGATGAGAAAAAACATACAACATATACAATTAGTCAAAAGTCAAAAGTCGAAAGTTGAAAGTAATCAAACTAACTTTCACACAGCTGAAGACATTGATTTAAAAAAAATCTACTCCAAAGAAGATATTTCAGATTTAGAACATATTGGATTTGGAGCGGGTTTTGCACCAAATTTACGAGGTCCTTACGGCACAATGTACGTTCGCAGACCATGGACTATTCGTCAATATGCTGGATTTTCAACAGCTGAAGAAAGCAATGCATTTTACCGTCGAAATTTAGCCGCGGGACAAAAAGGATTATCTGTTGCTTTTGATTTGGCTACACATCGCGGATACGATTCGGATCATTTCAGAGTGCAAGGCGATGTAGGAAAAGCTGGTGTAGCTATTGATTCGGTGGAAGATATGAAAATTCTTTTCGACCAAATTCCGTTAGACGAAATGTCAGTTTCTATGACTATGAATGGTGCAGTTTTACCAATAATGGCTTTCTATATTGTTGCTGCAGAAGAACAAGGAGTTACACCTAACCAATTAGCAGGAACCATCCAAAACGATATTTTAAAGGAATTTATGGTGCGAAATACTTACATATATCCACCAACGCCTTCAATGAAAATTATTGCTGATATTTTTGAATATACCAGCAATAATATGCCGAAATTTAACTCCATTTCCATTTCTGGTTATCATATGCAAGAAGCAGGTGCAACGGCCGATATTGAATTGGCGTATACACTTGCAGATGGCTTAGAATATATTCGTACCGGATTATCAACAGGTATGAAAATTGATGAATTCGCTCCTCGCCTATCTTTCTTTTGGGCAATTGGAATGAATCATTTTATGGAAATCGCTAAAATGCGTGCGGGAAGAATGCTTTGGGCAAAATTACTAAAACAATTTAACCCTAAGGATGAAAAGTCATTAGCATTACGTACCCATTGTCAAACATCGGGTTGGAGTTTAACCGAACAAGACCCATTTAATAACGTAGCTCGAACTACAATTGAAGCTGCAGCGGCTGCTTTTGGTGGCACACAATCATTGCATACCAATGCCTTAGACGAAGCTATTGCTTTACCTACAGATTTTTCAGCAAGAATTGCTCGAAACACGCAAATTTTCTTACAAGAAGAAACTAAAATTTGTAAAACAGTAGACCCTTGGGCTGGAAGTTATTATGTGGAAAGTTTAACGGCAGAAATTACAGAAAAAGCGTGGGCTTTAATTGAAGAAGTAGAAGCTTTAGGCGGAATGACAAAAGCCATTGAAGCTGGAATTCCGAAATTGCGAATTGAAGAAGCTGCTGCTCGTAAACAAGCCCGAATTGATAGCACACAAGATATTATTGTAGGCGTAAATAAATACCGTTTAGAAAAAGAAGATCCGTTACATATTTTAGATGTTGATAACGATATGGTGCGCAAGCAACAAGTAGCTCAATTAGCAGAAATAAAAGCAAAAAGAGATAACGCTAAAGCAGCAAAAAGCATACAAGATTTAACAGAATGTGCTAAAACAGGAAATGGCAATTTATTAGCCATTGCGGTTGAGGCAGCAAGAAATAGAGTAACTTTAGGAGAAATTAGTGATGCTTTAGAAGTTGTTTTTGGACGACATAAAGCGCAAATTAAATCGATAAGTGGAGTGTATAGTAAAGCAATAAAAAATGATGCTAGTTTTGAAAAAGCAAAACAATTAGCCAACAAATTCGCTAAAAAAGAAGGGCGTAGACCAAGAATTATGATTGCCAAAATGGGTCAAGACGGCCATGACCGTGGCGCAAAAGTAGTAGCAACAGGATATGCCGATGTAGGTTTCGATGTAGATATTGGTCCGTTGTTTCAAACGCCAGCAGAAGCTGCGAAACAAGCTGTGGAAAATGATGTACATATTTTAGGTGTTTCATCTTTAGCTGCAGGGCATAAAACTTTAGTGCCACAAGTAATTGAAGAACTAAAAAAATATGGTCGTGAAGACATTATGGTAATTGTTGGAGGTGTAATTCCAGCACAAGATTATCAATTTTTATTCGATGCTGGAGCTGTTGCTGTTTTTGGTCCTGGAACCAAAATTAGTGAAGCCGCAATTAGTATTTTAGAAGTTTTATTGGAAGAATAAAAAAACTAATTTTGTCATTCCGAATTTATTTCGGAATCTATAAGTACAAGTAAATTAACAATTTAAAGAAACTGAAACAAGTTCAGTTTGACAGGAATAAGACTTTTAGAAAAACTGCTTTTATTTCTATTTATTAGCATCTCGTACCAATCTTTTCAAAATTGCCCATTGTTTAAGCGCATCTCTGGCTTCTACTGCTGGATAACCTAACATTGTTTTTCCTGCAGGAATATCGCCCGTTACTCCAGAACCTGCGCCAACTATAGCACCATCACCTATTACAGTATGATCTTTTATAGAAGCGCTTCCACCAATAATTACACCATTTCCTAAAGTAACAGAACCTGCCAATCCAGAATTTCCAGCCATAATACAAAATTTACCCAATTTACTATTGTGACCTATTTGTACTAAATTATCAATTTTACAACCATCTCCAACAATTGTAGAACTAAACTTACCTCTATCTACGCAAGAATTCGCACCAATTTCTACACCATTTCCAATAATGACATTTCCAATTTGTGGAATTTTAACCAATCCTCTTTCTGGATCTGGACGAAAACCAAATCCATCAGCACCAATAGTCGCATTTGGATGAATAATACATTGACTTCCAATATGGCAACGCTCACGAATAACCGTTCCAGACCAAATGGTGGTTTGATTTCCAATCGTGCTTTCATCTAAAATGGTTACGTTGGGATAAATAAGTACGTTTTCTCCTATTTTTACATTGGGTCCTATGTATACGCCTGCTCCTATTTTTGTATAATTTCCGATAGTTGCAGAAACATCAACAACCGCTGTAGGATGAATATTTACAGCAAAAACAGGGGCTGGTGGAGCGAATAGTTCCAATACTTGCGACATCGCCAAATCAGCGTTTGACACTTTAATAAATGCACGATTTTCTCCTGGTTCTATAGAAATATCTTGATTTACAACTGCTACACAAGCAGTTGATGTAGCCCAAAATTTTTCATATTTTTTATTTCCTATAAATGAAATTTCAGTGTTCTTTGCTTCTTCTAATTGTTCTGGAGCTGTAATTAGGTTGTTTGTATTACCAACAATTTCTCCTTTTAATACCTGATTTATTTCTTGAATAGTATATGTTTTCATCTAATCTAATAGTTAATTATTTAATCATAAATATTTTGTACCAATTTACACCAAAACTTATTAATATGAAAATTTTATAAATTTTATAGAAGATTTGTGTAGCATAATTTCGAATTTAAAACGACAAAAAATTATTTCCCTCTTGGATGAAAGGTGTGCATTACATCTGCCAAAAATTTTCTGTCTAAATGCATGTACACTTCTGTAGTCGTAATCGATTCATGACCCAACATCAACTGAATGGAACGTAAATCGGCACCATTTTCTAATAAATGTGTCGCAAAAGAATGTCGGAAAGTATGGGGCGAAATGGTCTTTTTTAAATCAATTTTTACGGCTAAATCCTTAATAATTGTAAAAACCATCGCGCGCGTAAGTTGTTTTCCTCTTCGGTTGAGAAACAACGTATCTTCGTGTCCTTTTTGAATAGACAAATGGGTACGAATGAAGTTTTTATAATTTAAAATTAGTTTTTGCGTGGGCAAACCTATAGGAACAAAACGTTGTTTGTTTCCTTTTCCTGTAATTTTCAGAAAACCTTCTTCAAAAAACAAGTCCGATATTTTTAACGTAATTAATTCCGAAACCCTTAAGCCACAACTATATAAGGTTTCTAACATTACTTTGTTGCGTTCTCCTTCGGTAGAAGTTAAGTTTATGGCTTGAATTAATAAATCTATTTCTGCTGTAGAAAGTGTATCGGGTAATTTTCTACCTGTTTTTGGGACTTCAATTAATTCAAGTGGGGTATCTTTTCGATAATCTTCAAAAATTAAATAATTAAAAAAACTCTTTAATCCTGATATTATCCTAGATTGACTTCGCGCATTAACTTGGGTAGAAATGGTATAAATAAATTGTTGTACCTGTTCGTCAGTAATTTTTATTGGAGAAACTTCTATGTTGTTTTCTGTCAGAAAACCAACCAATTTTTCAATATCAAAACTATAATTCTGAATCGTATTAAGAGACAATCCACGTTCCAAACGCAAAAAATTTTGATATTCTTTTATGTAGGTATTCCAATTTGGCATTCCAGTTTGAATTTAGGCTAAGATATAGCTTTCCATTTTCTGTTGCAATACATATTTAAAATTAAGGCATAAAAAAGCCTTACATTTCTGTAAGGCTTTGGGTGGAAGACCGGGCTCGAACCGGCGACCCTCGGTACCACAAACCGATGCTCTAACCAACTGAGCTACAACCACCATGTATAAATACGGGTGCAAATATAAGACTAAACTTTCTACTTGCAAAGAAAAAAAATAATTATTTTACTTCAAATCCGTTAAACTATTGACGGTCAAATATCTTTCTACGGTGAATCCTTCGGCGAATGCTACACCCACTAAACGTCCTAAATCCATAGCGCGGTATTCAATACTATCTAAAAAGTTTTTTGAGGTAATTGGTGTATTCGGTTCGTTGGAATTTGGATTATAAAACTGTGATTTATATGCTTTTACCGCTTTCATTTTAACATACATAAAATCGGAAACATCAACTACAAAATCAGGTTCAATAGTTTGCCATTGTATGTAATGATAGACTAATTTTGGTCGGTAATGCGTTTGTTTTTCGCCATTAAGCTCGGTTTCAATTTTAGTTAAACCGGATAAAAAACAAGCGTCACTAACCAATTTACTTCCTTTTTCGTGGTCGATATGTCTATCTGCAATAGCGTTACACAACACAATTTCTGGTTGGTATTTACGAATCATTTTAATGATTTCCAATTGATGTGTTTCATCATTCACAAAAAAACCATCTCTAAAATTCAAGTTTTCTCTAACTGAAACACCTAAAATTTTAGCCGCTTCTGTAGCTTCTTCCTCTCGGGTTTGCGCAGTGCCACGAGTGCCTAATTCACCACGAGTTAAATCGATAATTCCAACTTTTTTTCCTAAAGAAATTTCTTTGGCAAGTGTACCCGAACAACCTAATTCTACATCATCTGGATGCGCACCGAATGCTAATATGTCTAATTTCACAACTTTTTACTTTTTACTTTTTACTAAAACATCCCGCATTGTCATGGATTTATTTTCTGTTTCAAGAAACTCCATTTCAGGATTACTATCTTTTGTAATGCCGCAACCTACATATACATTTACAGCATTATTTAAAACTTCTAAACAGCGTAAATTTACAAATAAATTTGTTTGTTCTTGCATTTGAAATTCGCCTAAAAATCCGGAATAATATTTTCTATTGTACTTTTCGTTTTCTAAAATAAAATTTCTGGTGACTTCCAATGGCATTCCACAAACTGCGGATGTTGGATGCAAAGCATTAATTAAATCGTTTTCAGAAATAGCTGATTTTAATTTCCCTGAAATATCTGATTTTAAATGTACTACATTTCCTGCTTTCTGCGTGTATGCTTTCGAAATTTGTATGTTTTCAACTAAATTTTCTGTGCTTTTTTTTATATAATCGGTAACCAATTGATGCTCTTCAACTTCTTTTTCTTGCCAAATTACGTTTTCTGAAACAACTTGCGTTCCTGCTAAAGAAACGGTTTCAAAAGTATGGTTATTAATTTTCGTAAATTGTTCTGGTGTGGCGCCCATCCATAATCCCACTTGAGGATGAAACCACAAATATCGAAAAGCAGTTGGATAGGTTTTTAAAAGTTTTTGATATGATTTTATAACATCTACCGATTGCGAAATTTCAATTTTACGAGACATTACCACTTTTTGAAACGTTCCATTTTCAATTTCCGAAACCGCTTTTTGAACTAAATTTTCAAATGATTTTTGAGCGTTTTCATCAAATTTATTTTCTGTTTTAAAGGTTTGTTCCTCGATTCGAAAACTCATTTCTTGTTGAAAAACCTCGGAATCTGTTAATGGAAAAACAACATTTGTTTCCTTGTAAAAACCAGCAAAAACAAATCCATTTTGGTTTTCAAACACGTGTAAAGCGTCATTTTTTTGAAAAACACCTTGTAAAACAACATCATTTGGCTTCGCATACAAAACAAAAGGCAATTGATTTTGAAAATAGAAATCGGCTTTATCTAACAAGTTCATTATCTGTCTCTTCTTGATAAAATCATGTTTGTCAATTTACAAATTGAAATTAATTTGTCGTTTTCGTCCACAATTCTAATTTCCCACAAATGAATACTGGCTCCTTTATGTATAATTTTTGCCGTACAAAAAACAGTGCCTTCTCGTTTGCTACGTACATGATTGGCACTTATTTCAATACCACGGACTTCCTGTTTTTGTGGATTTATAAACATTAATGAAGCGGCACTTCCCACGCTTTCTGCTAAAGCCACTGTAGCACCGCCGTGCAACAAACCCATTGGTTGGTGCACTCTTGAATTAACAGGCATTTTAGCTGTTAAGAAATCTTCACCCGCATCAATATATTCTATTTCAAGCGTTTCCATTAATGTGTTTTTAGACCATTCTTTACAAAGTGCTAAAAATTTTTCTTTATTAAACATAAATAGTTATTTTTACAAAGTTACAAATTTATATTTCTATAAAAATATACCAAAACGAAGATTTTTTCGTTTTAAAAATTGTTGTGACGAATTACCTCGAATTAATTTTTAAAATTTGTAGCTAATTCATTTCATAAAAATAATTAAATATATGCGTCAGTTACTATTTTTTATTGGAATAATTGCTGCTTTTTGTTTCACATCTTGCAGAAACGAGCTTGATTTTGAATCGAGTATCGGCAACTTGTCTTTTTCCAAAGAAACCGTTTATTTAGATACCGTTTTTACGAATATTGGTTCAAGTACTTATGCTTTAAAAGTGTATAACAATAGCAACAAAAACATCTCTATTCCAAAAGTTAGATTGGGAAAAGGGCAAAGTTCCAATTACAGATTAATGGTAGATGGAATACCTGGAAAAGAGTTTGAAAATGTAGAACTTTTGGCCAAAGACAGTTTGTTTGTTTTTATTGAAATCACCTCAAATATTGCTAATGCCAATCCAACCGATTTTTTATATACCGATAGAATTGAGTTTGGCGAAACGAATAATTATCAAAAAGTAAAATTGGTTACGTTAATTCAAGATGCTGTTTTTATTTACCCAGAAAGAACCGGTAGTCCAAATAATTATACCTACGAACAAATTAATTTAGGTACGAACAATGAACCTGCAAACATTACCGGTACCAATTTAAGCGAAACAGATGCCATAAATGGAAATGAGCTACATTGGACCAATTCAAAACCCTATGTAATTTACGGTTTTGCAAAAATTCCTGAAACTAAAACACTTATTATTGACCCTGGAACAAGAGTGCATTTTCATGCAGATTCTGGATTAATTGTAGCTAAAAACGCCCATTTACAAGTGAATGGAAATTTATCTACAACCGACGATTTAGAAAACGAAGTGATTTTTGAAGGCGATCGTTTAGAACCTAATTATAGTGATGTACCTGGACAATGGCTAGCGGTATTATTTATGGGAGGCAGCAATCAAAATATTATAAAAAATTTAACCATTAAAAATGCAACTGTAGGTATGTTAGTTTCAAATAATGACGGAACAACAACTCCAACTATTGATATGATGAATGTACAAATTTACAATTGTGCCAATGTGGGAATTTTAGCCCGAACAGGAAATATTACAGGTAAAAACGTTGTAATTAATAATTGCGGACAAACCAGTTTAGCTTGTACGTACGGCGGAAGTTACGATTTTACACATTGTACATTTGCTAATTATTGGAGTTCGCCAAGTCAAACAAGTTTGGTGTTAACTAATGAAAATATAAGCAGCACGGTTCAAACTTCATTAACACAAGCGAATTTTAAAAACTGTATTTTTTATGGTTCCAGTAATTACGGCATTGCCTTAGAAAAAACAGGAGCCGTTTTTAATTACAAATTTGATAATTGCTTGATTAAATTTGTTGATTATAACAACCAAATTAGTGCGAATCCGTTATACCAATTTTCTACTAATACGTCGAAATATGTAGGGTGTATTTTCGCAACCAATTCAACAACAAACAAACCTGAATTTAAAAATACAAGCATAAATGATTTCCGCATTAATGAAAATTCCATTTGCAGAAACAATGCCAATTTTGGCTATTCATTTCCATTAGATATCTTAGGAACTATTAGAACAAATCCGTCCGATATTGGTGCCTATGAATATTTACCATAAATTTAAAATTTAGAGCGGTTTTTACTGCTCTTTTTTTTTTACTTTAGTAAGAAAGTTTAACTTTGCAATTAGAAACAACTAACACAACTGAAATTAATTCAGTTCAAGCAACTCAACTTTATGATTTTTTTCTTTGGAAACCAAAGCAATACCGTTTTTGCAGTTCAGTCTCAATCTGAAATTTCTACCGAAAACATCCAAAAACTAAACTGGTTATTTGGTGAAACCCAACAAATAAACAACAAAACAATTTCTGAAAATTTTGTAGGACCACGTGCCGCAATGATTACGCCTTGGAGTACCAATGCAGTTGAAATTACTCAAAATATGGATATTTCAGGAATTATCAGAATTGAAGAATTCCAGAAAATAGCGGCTGATTTTCAAGATTTTGATCCGATGTTGTTTCAAAAATATACAGCATTACAACAAGATATTTTTACTATAAATATTGCACCCGAACCTATTTTAGAAATTGACGATATCGCTGCTTATAACAAATCAGAAGGTTTAGCGTTGAACCCTGAAGAAGTTGACTATTTAAATAATCTAGCAAAAAAATTAGGTAGAAAACTAACCGATTCTGAAATATTTGCCTTTTCACAAGCCAATTCAGAGCATTGTCGTCATAAAATTTTCAACGGCACTTTTATTGTAGATGGTGAAGAAAAACCAACATCGTTATTCAAATTAATTAGAAAAACATCTGAAACCAATCCAAATGAAATCGTTTCAGCATATAAAGATAATGTGGCTTTTGTTAAAGGGCCAAAAGTAACTCAGTTTGCACCCAAAAGCGCAGATAAACCTGATTTTTACGAAGAAAAGGAATTTGTTTCGGTACTTTCATTAAAAGCAGAAACTCATAATTTTCCTACTACTGTTGAACCATTTAATGGTGCAGCAACGGGTTCGGGAGGCGAAATTCGTGACCGTTTAGCAGGCGGACAAGGTTCGTTGCCTTTAGCGGGAACAGCCGTTTACATGACATCCTATTCTCGATTAAATGAAGAACGCCCTTGGGAAAACGAGATGAAAGAAAGAGATTGGTTGTACCAAACGCCAATGAATATTTTAATTAAAGCATCAAACGGAGCATCTGATTTTGGAAATAAATTTGGACAACCGTTAATCACGGGTTCTATTTTAACATTTGAACACGAGGAAGCAGCGCGCAAATTAGGTTACGATAAAGTAATCATGCAAGCGGGTGGCATTGGCTATGGAAAATTAGACCAAGCCATTAAAAAGAAACCAACTGCAGGTGACAAAATAGTTATTCTGGGTGGTGAAAATTATAGAATTGGAATGGGTGGTGCTGCAGTATCTTCAGCAGATACAGGTGCTTTTGGTTCAGGAATTGAATTAAATGCCATCCAACGTTCCAATCCAGAAATGCAAAAACGTGCCGCCAATGCCATTCGTGGTATGGTAGAAAGCGACAACAATCCAATTGTTTCTATTCATGACCACGGTGCCGGTGGACATTTAAATTGTTTATCGGAATTGGTTGAAGAAACAGGTGGCTTAATTGATTTAGACAAATTACCAATTGGCGACCCTACACTTTCTGCAAAAGAAATCATCGGAAACGAATCGCAAGAAAGAATGGGCTTAGTTATTGGTCAAAAAGATATCGCAACCTTACAACGCATCGCAGATAGAGAACGTTCGCCAATGTATGAAGTGGGTGATGTAACCAACGACCATCGATTTACTTTTGAATCAAAATCGACAGGTTTAAAACCAATGGATTATGCGTTAGAAGATTTCTTTGGAAGTTCGCCAAAAACCATCATGAACGACAAAACAATTACTAGAAAGTATAGTAATTCGGAATATAATGCCAGTGAAATTCCAACCTATTTAAATCACGTTTTACGATTAGAAGCCGTGGCTTGTAAAGATTGGTTAACCAACAAAGTAGACCGTTGTGTAGGTGGAAAAGTAGCCAAACAACAATGTGCAGGTCCGTTACAATTGCCTTTAAATAATGTAGGTGTAATGGCTTTAGATTATAAAGGAAAAGAAGGAATTGCCACTTCTATTGGGCACGCTCCTATTTCGGCTTTAATTGATCCTGTGGCAGGAAGCAGAAATGCTATTGCAGAATCGCTTTCAAATTTAGTTTGGGCACCTTTAAAAGACGGTTTAGCATCGATTTCTTTATCGGCAAACTGGATGTGGGCTTGTAAAAACGAAGGTGAAGATGCCCGTTTATATGAAGCTGTAAAAGGATGTTCTGATTTTGCTATTGAATTGGGAATCAACATTCCTACAGGAAAAGATTCCTTATCAATGAAACAAAAATACCCAAATGACGAAGTAATTGCACCAGGAACGGTTATTATTTCGGCAGCTGGAAATTGTTCGAATATTTCAAATGTAGTGGAGCCTGTTTTACAACGAAATGGCGGAAATATTTATTACATCAATTTATCGCAAGATAATTTTAAATTAGGCGGTTCTTCATTTTATCAAACGCAAAATAAAATTGGTACTGAAACGTCAACTATTAAAGACGCTGCATTCTTCAAGAAAGCATTCAATACCCTACAAGAGTTAATAAAAGACAGAAAAATTAATGCTGGACACGATATTGGAAGTGGTGGTTTGATTACCACTTTATTAGAAATGTCATTTGCAGAAGTAGGTTTAGGTGCAACGTATGATTTAACCGTATTAGGTGAAAACGATGCCGTTAAAACATTATTTAATGAAAATATTGGAGTGGTTTTTCAAGCTGATGCTGAAGTTGAAGCTACATTTATAGCTAACGGTATAACGATACATAAAATTGGAACTGTAACTGAAGGTGATGTAGTTTCTATTACTAATTTTAATGATTCATTTAACTTCTCGATAACTGAAACCAGAAAAACTTGGTTTGAAACGTCTTATTTATTAGATCAAAAACAAACCAAAAACGGTAAAGCCAAAGAACGCTTTGAGAATTTCGATAAACAAGCATTACAATTTACATTTCCATCGCAATTTGATGGTAAATTACCTGTAATTCCTGCTGGTACAAGACCAAAAGCAGCTATTATTCGTGAAAAAGGAAGTAATTCTGAACGAGAAATGGCAAATGCAATGTTCTTAGCAGGATTTGATGTAAAAGACGTGCACATGACCGATTTAATTTCGGGACGTGAAAACTTAGAAGACATACAATTTATTGGTGCTGTAGGTGGTTTCTCTAATTCAGATGTATTAGGTTCGGCAAAAGGTTGGGCTGGTGCCTTTTTATACAATGAAAAAGCAAACTCTGCTTTAAAAAACTTCTTTAAAAGAAAAGATACGCTTTCTGTTGGAATTTGTAACGGGTGCCAATTAATGATGGAATTAGAACTAATTAATCCTGACCACGAGGTGCACGGAAAAATGAAACACAACGATTCTAACAAACATGAAAGTGGCTTTACTTCTGTGAAAATTCAAAAAAACAACTCGGTGATGCTTTCTACTTTAGAAGGTGCTACTTTAGGCGTTTGGATTTCACACGGTGAAGGAAAATTCAATTTACCAATGCCTGAAAATCAATATAATATTGTTGCAAAATACGGTTACGAAGGCTATCCAGCCAATCCAAACGGATCGGATTACAATACTGCAATGATGTGCGACGCTACTGGAAGACATTTGGTTATGATGCCACATATTGAGCGTTCTACGTTCCCGTGGAATTGGGCAAATTACCCAGACAGAAATCAAAAAGATGCCGTTTCGCCTTGGTTAGAAGCGTTTGTGAATGCTAGAAAATGGATAGATGAGAGAAAATAGAATATAGATAATAGATTATAGATAAAAGAATATAGATTTAAAGAAATTCGTTTATTATCAATAAAAAAAGGGCTGTTTCAATTAAACAGCCCTTTTACTTTATATCAAAATTATCTAATTAATTTCTTGTATTTAATTCGGGTTGGCGTCACATCTTTGCCTAATCGTTTGCGTTTGTTTTCTTCGTATTCTGTAAAACTTCCTTCAAAACTATATACTTGTGACTCGCCTTCAAAAGCTAAAATATGCGTACAAACTCGGTCTAAAAACCACCTGTCGTGCGATATAATTACCGCACAACCTGCAAAGTTTTCTAAACCTTCTTCTAAGGCACGAAGCGTGTTTACATCTAAATCATTTGTTGGCTCATCTAATAAAAGTACGTTTCCTTCTTCTTTTAACGTCATAGCTAAATGCAGACGGTTTCTTTCTCCTCCGGATAAAGTGGAAACTTTTTTGTTTTGATCACTTCCGCCAAAATTAAAACGAGATAAATAAGCACGAGAATTTACTTGACGGCCACCCATCATAATTAATTCTTGTCCGTCACAAAAGTTTTCCCAAAGGGTTTTGTTGACATCAATATTCGAGTGCGATTGATCTACATAAGCGATTTTAACCGTTTCACCGATATCAAAAGTTCCGGCATCTGCTTTTTGTTCGCCCATAATCATCTTGAAAATGGTAGATTTACCTGCTCCATTAGGACCGATAATTCCTACAATTCCAGCTTGTGGCAATACGAAATTTAAATCGTCATATAATAACTTATCACCAAATGCTTTAGCCACATTTTTGGCTTCAATTACATTGGTTCCTAAACGAGGTCCATTAGGAATGTAGATTTCTAATTTTTCATCTAATGCTTTTTGATCTTCGTTTAATAATTTATCGTAATTCTGTAAACGTGCTTTCTGCTTGGTTTGACGACCTTTTGCACCTTGACGTACCCAATCTAATTCGCGTTCTAAATTTTTTCTTCTTTTAGAGACTACTTTTTCTTCAAGTGCCATTCTGTTAGATTTTTGTTCTAACCAAGAAGAGTAATTTCCTTTCCACGGAATACCTTCTCCTCTATCCAATTCTAAAATCCAACCGGCAACATTATCTAAGAAATACCTATCGTGCGTAACGGCAATAACCGTTCCTGAATATTGTGCTAAATGTTGTTCTAACCAAAGTACAGATTCGGCATCCAAGTGGTTGGTTGGCTCATCAAGTAATAAAACATCAGGTTGTTGTAATAATAAACGACACAAAGCCACACGACGTTTTTCTCCACCAGACAATATATTTATTGGTGTTTCAGGATCTGGAGTACGAAGTGCGTCCATAGCAATTTCTAATTTGGTATCTATTTCCCAAGCACCACAAGCGTCAATTCTATCTTGTAATTCTGCTTGTCGATCCATAAGTTTTTCCATTTTTTCTGGATTCTCATAGACTTCAGGCAGACCAAAATCGTCATTAATTTTATTAAATTCTGCTAATAATTCAAACGTTTCAGCAGCGCCTTCACGAACAATGTCAATCACCGTTTTTGTTTCGTCTAATTGTGGCTCTTGCTCCAAATATCCTACCGTGTAACCTGGTTGAAAAACCACATCGCCTTGATAATTTTTATCAATTCCAGCAATAATTTTTAACAAAGAGGATTTTCCTGAACCATTTAGTCCCAAAATACCAATTTTAGCTCCGTAAAAGAAGCTTAAATAAATGTTTTTTAATACTTGTTTATCTGCTCCTGGATAACTTTTACTCAATTTTTGCATTGAGAAAATTACTTTCTTATCGTCTGACATTATAATTTTTATTTATTATTAAGTAATTGATTTTAAATTATTTTAAAATTATGAATTTAATAAACATGCTATTTTTACATAAAATGTTGCAACTTATCGTTCCCACTTTTAATAATAATTTATATATATATTTTAGTATTCATTATTTATAAAACTTTAAAAACTTGTACAAAGATAGTTTTAAATAAAAAGAATGCAAATGATGATTTTGGAATTCTTAGTTTTCAATCTTTTGATAATGTAAAAAAATAAAAAGAGTATAGGTATAAGAGTAACAATTGATGATCTTAAAGATGATTTTAAAGATCTTTTTAATTCTGATTTTAATCTTTTTAATCCAAAAAATGCCAAACGATATGGAACTTGGTAAAGTTGAAAATATTGTTATTAAAAAATAGATTGTCGTTTATTCAATATTTCATAAATCAAAAACCGCTAATCTTACGAAAGGCGGTTTTTTGTGGTTAAAAAACATAAAAAATTAACATAGAAAAGCGCCTCATAACGGTTATTTAACAATTTAACTTTGTTTTTATAAAATTTAATTTACATTAAAAAAACACATACAACCTAAATTTAAAAAAATTATTATTTTATGAAATTCATGAATTCTGCTTTTAAAATCATACATCAAAATCTGTTTTTTTATACCATAAATGGTCTTTTATTAATAGCTCTTATTATATTATCTTGCGTTTTTTCTCATAGCCAAGGTTTTATATGGCTCAATCAAACTCACACAAAAGTACTTACTTATTTATTTGAAGGAATTACTTTTTTAGGCGATGGTTGGTTCATAATCTTACTTTCTATCTATTTGTTATTATTTTCTAAAAAACACAATAAATTAGCCTTTATAATTTTGTTATCCTATATTAGTTCTGGAATTTTTTCACAATTACTCAAAAATTGTATTTCATCTCCAAGACCATCAACTTATTTTGAAATTCATCATTACAAGTATTATTTAGAGACTTTTGCTAAAAGTAGGATTGGCTACAATAGCTTTCCATCTGGACACACCGCTTCCTTTTTTGCTTTAGCAACCGTGATTGCAAACTATTTTAGACAAAAACATATCTGCTTTTCAATGATTATTTTGAGTATCGCAGTAGGATATTCCAGAATTTATTTAGGGCATCATTTCTTGATAGATGTTATCTTTGGAGCCATTATAGGCGTTTTGTTTGGTTCTTTTTCGGCAGTTTGGGCAAAAAAAATTACAAAGAATTCTTTTTTAAGAAAAAAAATAAAAAAAATGGAAACGACGAACAACCTTTTTTCCAAATCCTTCTTTTAACAACTAAGGGATGGATTTTATTCGCTTTGTAAAGTTTGGATTTGTTGGTTTTTCTGGGCTAGTTATTGATTTTGGCATCACTTGGATTTTCAAAGAAAAATTAAAAATCAACAAATATCTTGCAAACAGTATTGGTTTTTTATTTGGGGTAACCAATAATTACTTTCTAAATCGGTATTTTACTTTTCAAAATCATAATCCAAATATTGGTAATCAATTTATTAGTTTTCTTGTAATTGCCATTATTGGTTTTGCTATAAATACTGGATTTCTATATTTACTTCAAAAAAAGACTAGAATAAATTTTTATATTTGCAAATTCCTTGTTACCTTAATTGTGTTTTTCTGGAATTTTGGGGCTAATAGTTTTTACACTTTCAAAGTCTAACTATGTTTTTAAAAAATAAAATTGCAAGTCTAATTTTAGTTGCAACCATCATTCGCTGTATTATTGCACTCACAATCGATTTAGGTAACGATGAAGTGTATTATATAAATTATGCGCATCATTTACAGTGGAATTATTTTGACCATCCGCCAATGGTTTCCCTGTTAATAAAACTCACAACACTTAATTTAGGAATCACAAGTGATTTTTTTATCCGATTAGGTTCCATAATTTTGGCGGCTGTTAACACCTATTTAATTTATTCGATTACCAAAAAAATTAAGAATGAAAAAAGCGGTTTTATTGCTGCATTACTATTTACATCTTCTATTTATTCGAGTATTATTGCAGGAATTTTTATAATGCCCGATGCACCTCAGCTCTTTTTTTGGATATGCTGTATCTATTTTCAAATAAATATTATCACTTCAAGTGAAGATTCAAAAAAAGTAAACCAAAATTTACTGTTTTTTGGGATTTGTACTGGTTTGTGCATTATGAGTAAGGTTCACGGTGTTTTCCTTTGGTTTGGATTTGGACTATATATTTTATTTTACGATCAAAAAAAACTCTTGAATCCATACTTATATCTTGCTGTTTTACTGAGTATTTTGATAGTATCTCCCATATTATTCTGGAATATTGATAATGATTTTATTACCTACTCTTTTCATAGCAATCGGGTTACTATAAATCATGGTATTAACATTGATAGTTTTCTGAGAGAATTTCTCGGTGAAGCAATGTATAACAATCCTATAAATTATTTTTTAATAGGAACAGCTTTAGTTGCTGTTTGGAAAAACAAAATCTATCTAAAAGTCATTTATACAAGATTATTACTTTTACAAAGTTTACCACTAATACTAGTATTACTATCCGTTTCGCTTTTTAGAGACACTCTTCCACATTGGTCTGGACCTGGATTTATAGCTTTAATAATTCTTACAGCTTGTTACTTGTCTGACATTAAAACAAAATTAAGTAAAGTTGTTTTTTATGCCATTTATTTAATAGTTGCCGTTAGTTTCATAGGGATTTTGGCTATTAATTTTTATCCCGGCACTATTGGATCAAAAAACGAAGATACTTTAGGTCAAGGAGATGTGACCTTGGATATGTATGATTGGGATTTTTTTAAAACAGAATTTAATAAAATTCATGAGAAAAATATTGTCGAGAAAAGAATTTCAACCAACTTTATCATTAACAATAAATGGTTTCCTGGCTCCCATATTGACAATTATATTGCACAACCTCTGGGGCTAAATTTTGTAGCTCTGGGAACACTAGGCGATATTCACACTTATGATTGGCTAAATAAATATAGACCGTCACTAAAAAAAGGAGACAACGCTTACTTCATCACTGTTTCTAACAATTTTAGCAATCCTAATGAAATTTATACAAAAAAATTTAAGAAAGTAAACACCCCTACAATTATCAAACAATATAGAAATAATAAACCAACACGAAACATGTTGGTTTATTTAATGGAAGACTATAAAGGAGAATGATTTTCAATCTAATTCGTACTCTAATCGTATCGTAATTTTAGCAGTTTTATTTTTATAATCGTCGTAAATCTTAAATCAAACTTCGTAATTTAGAATTACATTCTTCCTTTTAAAGCATTGAATACCCATGCGTTAGCGAAAAATCCTACCCCAACGGCGGCAAATCCCCAACCTGCAACATCATCATATTTGTATATGGCTAAACCCATTATTAATAAACCCATAATAATCATAATTCCGGTAGCCCAAGCTAAAACTGTATTTTTATTCATTTTCTAATTTTTTTAAACTTTTTTGGAATGCAAATATCGTGATTTTTTATATTTTTTTCGGCAAGGATTGCTCCTATTTATTTAGTTGAAAATTTTATAAACCAACTCTTTCAAAATATCCGCTTCCTTCATCGAACCGGAACCTACGCCTTTACTTTTTACATCCATATCACGAATAATTTCAATAATTTGACTCACTTTTCGCATCGGATAATATTTACTTGCTGTGGCGTATTCGTCCATAAAAAAAGGGTTAACGCCAAGTGCTTTTGCTGCATTAAACTTCGATTTGTCTTTCAATCCGTGGTATTGTAATAATTGGGAAAAAAATGTAAACATCTGCCCGCTTATTAAAACTATTGGATTATCTTTCGGATTGGCAGCAAAATTATGAATAATGGCATAAGCTTTTTGCTGATTTCTTGTTGCTAATGCCGATTTAAGTTCAAACACATTATAATCTTTACTAAAACCAATGTTTTCTTCAATGTTTTTTGGCGTAAAAATATGACCAACAGGAAAAACAATTTTAAGTTTTTCGAGTTCGTTGTTAATTTTAGACAAATCTGTTCCTAAAAATTCGGATAACATGGCGGCTGCTTTTGGCTCTATGCCATATTGCTGGCCTTTTAACACATTTACAATCCAATCTGGAACTTGGTTGTCGTATAATTTTTTACTTTCAAACCAAACACCTTTGTCTTTTATAGTTTTAAATATTTTTTTTCTACCGTCTGGCTTGTCTCTGTAAGCAAAAACCAAAATAGTAGTCGGTTGTGGATGCAAGGCATACGCCTCAAACTGTTCAAATGTCTTAGATAAGTTTTGTGCTTCTTTGACTATAACCACCTGATAATCTGACATCATTGGGAAACGTTTTGCTGTTGACACAATTTCTTCTACAGTAGTATCTCTACCATATAACACTACTTGATTAAAGGATTTTTCGTCTTCAGTAAGGACCGATTTTTCTATTAAATCTGAAATTCTATCTATATAATAGGTTTCTTCCCCACATAAAAAATAAATAGGTTTGTAATTTTTAGATTTAATATCGTTAACTATTTTAATTATTTCTGTCAAAATATGTTGATTTGATAATTTGTTTATTCGTTGATTTGATTATACATTCGCAACATGCAAAAGTTACATTTTCCATCGTATTCCTTTCGGTTCAAAAATAGTGAAAATAAAGTTGCTATTTTTGATGAAATTAGAAAAAAATTTGTGTTGCTAACACCAGAAGAATGGGTTAGGCAACATACCATTCAGTATTTAATACAAGAATGCCGTTATCCAAAATCGCTTATAAACGTTGAAAAACAAGTAAAAATTAACGGTATGAACAAGCGATATGATATTGTAATTTTCAATTCAGATGGTAGTATATTTTTGATTGTAGAATGCAAACAACCTGATGTAGCCATTTCACAAAACACCTTTGATCAAATTGCACGCTATAATTTTACACTGAAAGCCACATATTTAATGGTTACTAACGGAATAAATCATTATTTTTGTCAAATGGATTTTGAAAATGAAAAATATACCTTTTTAAAGGAATTGCCTAAATATAAATAATAAAGAAAATCTAAAAATCCAATAATCTAAGTAGTCTGAATGAAAACAGCCGTAGTTATCTTAAATTGGAATGGTGCCAAATTATTGCAGCAATTTTTGCCTTCCGTAATTCAGTTTTCGGATAATGCTACAATTTATGTAGCGGATAATGCGTCTACAGATACTTCAATTGATGTATTGAAAACCGAATTCCCATCTATAAAAATCATCAAAAATACAGGTAATTATGGCTTTGCAACTGGATATAATGAAGCCCTAAAAGAGGTGGAAGAACCTTATTACGCTCTTGTAAATTCAGATATTGAAGTAACTGAAAATTGGTTGCAACCCATCGAGGCTATTTTTGACAAGCAACCAAAAACAGCCATCATACAACCTAAAATATTAGATTTTAAAAAGAAAACACATTTTGAATATGCGGGAGCCGCTGGTGGATTTATAGATAAATTTGGTTTTCCTTTTTGTAAAGGTCGAATTTTTAATACTCTTGAAGAAGATTTAGGACAATACGACACCGAAACAGAAATTTTTTGGGCAACAGGCGCCTGTTTTTTTATTAGAAAAGAAGTTTTTAAATTGCTAAATGGATTTGATGGTGATTTTTTTGCACACCAAGAAGAACTTGATTTGTGTTGGCGAGCAAACAACTTAGGGTATATAGTAAAATACTGCCCCAATTCAGTCGTATTTCATGTGGGTGGTGCTACTTTGAATGAAGCCAATCCCAAGAAAACTTTTTTGAATTTTAGAAATTCGTTGTTGATGTTGACCAAAAATCTTCCTAAAGATAAAGTAATGCCAATTCTTTTTATTCGACTAATTTTAGACGGAATTGCAGGTATTCAGTTCTTTTTTCAAGGAAAAATTTCACATGTTTTTGCCATATTAAAAGCCCATTTCCATTTTTATCATCTATTAGGAAGAAATCTTAAAAAAAGAAACCAAACTCAAAGAACAGATTATTATTATACAAAATCTATAGTTTGGAGTTACTTTGTTCAGAGAAAGAGATCTTTTAATAGAATATTGAAAATAGAAAATAGAATATAGACTTTTCCCTTTTTACTTTTTACTTTTTACTTTTTACTTTTTACTTAAAAAAAACATAAATTTTATCATGCAACCTACTTTGGTATGATTTTTTCTATATAACTTTGTAAAAAATATATTTCAATGAAAAAAATTTTAATTTTAGCTGCAATTCTTCCTTTTGCGCTTTCGTCATGTGTATCTAAAAAGAAATTTGCTATGCTTGAAGCTAAAGAAAAAGCTACGCAAGATTTACTAAATTCTACAACTGTAAAATTAAATATGTGTTTGTCTGAAAAAGAAAAATTAAATGCAGACTATGGCAATTTAGCTTCTCAGCTAGAGTATTTAAAGAAAACCAATTCTGATTTACTATCGTTTTCAAAAGAAATGAGTGTTTTATCTGCAAAAGGTGCTGAAAATTTAGAAAAATCTTTAGAAAGTTTAAAAGAAAAAGATTTAAAAATTACCCGTTTACAAGATGCTTTAACCAAGAAAGACAGTGTAACGTTAGCGTTAGTAACTAGTTTAAAACGTGAAGTAGGTATGGACGATCCAGACATTAATATTAATGTAGAAAAAGGTGTGGTAATGATTTCTATAGCCGACAATTTATTGTTTAAATCTGGAAGTTATGAAGTAAACGCTAAAGCCAAAAACGTATTGGCTAAAGTAGCTAAAGTAATCAATAGTAAACCTGATTTTGAATGTATGGTAGAAGGACACACCGATAATGTACCGTTTAAAAGCGACGTTTTACTTGACAATTGGGATTTATCTGTAAAACGATCTACAGCTATTGTACGTGTGTTACATAAAGACTTGGGTGTAAATCCAAAACAATTAATACCAGCAGGTAGAAGTTCTTATGTGCCATTAGTGGACAACAACACACCAGCAAACAAAGCGAAAAACCGCAGAACTCGCATTATTATTATGCCAAAAATTGACCAGTTTTACGACATGTTAGAAAAAGAAATGAAAAACTTAGGAAAGTAATTTTCCACAACATACAAAAAAAAGCGACTATTTAGTCGCTTTTTTTTTGCTTTATACTTTCCAAAAAAAACACAATCATTATAAAAAAAATTAAACGCCATTTTTTTATAAAATTGAAAATATTACGCTAAAATCAAAATTTGATGTCTATCCTAAATAGGCAAGTTTTGATTATAAATAATAATTTTTAGTAGTGAAATTATTAAAAATTAAACCAGAAAGTAAAAAATACCAAAAAATGTTTTTTCAAAAACTTGAAATAGTTATCAAAAATTGTAAAACGACAAAAACGATTTTTTCAACAACATTTTTATATCCTAATTTAACCTCATTAAAATGAATCCTTGTGAAAAATTTCTTCTCATTACATTTTTATTTTGAGAATTACTTTACTCATAAATCAGTCCAAAAAAAAAAATTAATTACAATAATGAGTTTTTATTTGGCAATCATTTTATTAAAAAATAGAAAAATTATAAAAACAAATAATTAACCCGTAAGCCGAAAAGGGAAATTAAAATTGGCGTAAAAATTTAGAAATTATGAGAGTACGTTTAGAATTAAATCAATTGAATATTGATCGTCCGAAAAAAAGATGGGATATCTATTTTGTTGTTGTGGCAGAGCACCCAACCGACCCAGAAAAAATGGTTTTAGCGACTGTTCCTGTTGATCCAGTCAAGATGGTACCTAGTCAAAACAACGAAGTTAATTTTGATGATGGAACACCTAACAGTGAAGGTCTGTTATTGTTAAGAAGAGCAATGCCAGCATCTAAAGAGTTAAATGTTCACTTCTACGTACGACATTCTAGATCAAGTGTCAGAACTGTTGGCGAAGTTTTGAAAGACATTCAAACAGAAATTGGTAACGACGCCATGGGAACCATTTCGGATATTCTTGGTACAACAAATCCTTGGCTCATAATTGCCAAAGCTGCATTGCCATTAATAGGTAAAATTTTAACCAAAGTACCAGACCGTGACATGGGCTTTATTTCAATGTTTGAAAGATTTGGTAATGAGTTTGAAGACGATGGAAACATTGATAGACAAAAAACAGGCGCTTTTTCAACTGTTGTGTACACCTGGGCAATTGATGAAGACTAAAAAACAATAACCAAAAAAAACCTAAACTATGATAGCAACATCTGAACTATTTAGAAAATACGGCGTACCAACTGAGAATGGTTCGCCCTACCTAACCACAATTATTGCCTTATCCCATGACACTAGCTTGGGACAGGAGCGTAAAAATAAACACCATTAAGTGCCACAAACTTATTGCCGAGGATTTAAAAAAAGTATTTAACGCCATTTTGGAACAATACGGCCTACTAAAAATAGAACAATTGGGCATAGACATTTATGGCGGTTGTTTTAGCTACCGCAAAATGCGAGGCGGCAACGACTGGAGCCGACACGCCTGGGGCGTAGCCATAGATTTAGATCCAGAACGTAACCTAATACACGAAACCAAAGCCACAGCACGTTTTACCCGACAAGAATACAGAACCATGATAGCCATTTTTTATCGACACGGTTTTGTATCACTGGGCAAAGAAAAAAATTACGACTGGATGCACTTTGAAATAGCAAAATAAACAACCGTAAGCCGAAACAGAAGTTTGGAAACCTAAATTAATGTAAAAATGAAAAAGATACCTATTACACACGAAGACAAAGAGTACCAAATAGAAGTGGTACTTGTAGAGTCCTATTCATCTGGCTATTTTAAAATTGAATGGGAAAATAAAAAGCTACAAAAAATTCAAAAATCTCCCATTTACATGGAATACAGATGTGGAAGTGGTATGGTATTGCCGCCCGCAAGAAACGTAAAAGAACTGACCTTTTTTACAAGCATCGCGCAAGGTATATTTTTAGATTATTTTAATAACCAAACGGTGTAGATTACATAGTACCTCGCAATGACTAGGGTTGCAAAACCAATAGATTTTAAAAAACATAAATAATTATTAACCCCAAATTAAAACCAAAAACAATGGAAACAATTAAAGACATATTACAAGTCATTTTCTTCATTAGCGGACCCATAGTTGCCTATTTTGCCTTCAAAGTATTGGGTCAAATTAATGAATCGAAAAAACAAGAAAAAGGAACAAAACTAAGCCAAATAATAAGTTCGAAAAGAGAATCATACAAAATGGCGGCGGTACAATGCGCGTATTTTACCACAACAATAGTACCGCTTATTGACAACCTAGACAAAGCGGTTAAAGCCAACGGTATTTCCTATTTTGAAAAATCAGAAGTTCATTTTGTTTCAAATATTATAAAAGTGAAACCCTTTTATAAAGACAATGAGGAAAAAAACAAAGTGTTCAGCTTGCCAAATTTAGAATTATTTAATGCTCTTGAAAGCTTTTCGATGTATTTCGCCTCTGGTGTAGCCGCCGAAAAAATAGGGTATTTAACTATCGGTACTACCTATTGCAATGCTGTTGGTAAATACGCGCCACTTTTGGCAACACTATCAGACGGAAGGCACTTTAACAACACCTTATACCTTTATAAAATTTGGAATACCAGACATGAAAAGGAGCTACAAGAAAAAGAAAAGAGAAAAAGCAACAAAAAGTTAAACGTTTATAAAAAAATATATATCGATTCAGTTGTAGCGGAATAAACCCCATTACAAAAAACAGGGCAGCCGAAAACTGGAGAGAGTAGGCAGAATAAATACAAACAAAAATTATGAAATTAAAATTAAAATTAACATTAATACTGGTTTTTGCCCTATTAATTAATGGTTTTTCCCAAAGAAATCCGAATAATAATTTGGTGGGTGTACAGCAATTAGATTCAAGATTTAATTTTTCAATAGAAAAACGCTGGTCTGATATTTCAGACGCAGAAGAGTATTTCTTTTATGTAAAGAATAATACAGCTGATGAGTACAAACTTGTAATCGAAGTTGATTTAACCCTAAATTGTTATGATGTCACTCCCTATAAATTAGGTTATAATAAAGCCGTTTATTTGAAACCTAATGGAGAGTTTACTCCCAAAGACGATTATGTACATATTTACATGATTACTTCTGACAGAGAAAAACAGAAAAATTGTTTAATAAAAGAAGGAAACACATCAACTTTATATAAATCGCACACATGGCAAATATTAAGTATCGAAAATTTAACTTTAAAAAAAGCTAATGAAGCCAAGGAAAAATTGCAGAAAGAAGCTTTAGCCAATCAAAAAAAAATTGATGATGAAAATAAGTTAAAAGAAGCAGCGGCTGAAAAAAAAGCAAAAGAAGTTGCTGATAAAAAGAAGCTAGATGATGAAAATAAGTTAAAGGCATCAACCGCTGCAAAAGACATCCAAAAAGGTTCGGAAAAGGTTGTTGACAATACTCAGCAATCTAATGATAACAACAAAACATCAACACAGGAAGAAAGCAAAAGAATAAAAGAACAAGAAATTGAGGATGCTAAAGCGGCAAAACGCCAAGCTGAAAAGGAGAGAATAGCTGAAGCCGAAAGAAAACGTATAGAAGAGCAAGCTGCAAATCAGAAAAGACAAAAAGAATATGATGCTTGGAAAACAGCTGCGCAAGAAGAAAGAAACAAGGTTGATGCCGCTGCTATGGCAACTTCTCTAGGTCTTTTTACGCTTGTTGGTGGCTTTATTTATGAAGGCATGGGAAATGTTAACCCTGATTTTGTTTACAAAGAGCCCGTAAACAAATTTACCCCTAAAATGTTTATTTGTAACAATTTTGGGTTTTCGTTCTCTGGCGATCCCGTTTTGTTTAAAAGTGATAGAACGACTTTGGTTGGTGGAAAACCGATTTCAGAAAAAGAATTAACTGGTGAAACTGCCTATTATTTAAATATTAATGCAGAATCTAGAATTGGCGCAGGAAATAATTTTTATAATTTTTATGGAATTATTGGAGCTAAATTTGGTCTAGTTCCTACTTTTAATGGTACGCAATTTAGCATTTTCGGTGGTGGAGGTATAGACGCTGGAATAAAAAATGTGAAGTTGTTTGGCCAATATAAAAATAATTTTTCTGACACTAAAGGTTTAACTTCATCTGATGTAGAAGAGTATGGAGAAGCTAACTATGACATATCGTCGAACGAGTTTAACTATGGCTTAAAATTTACATTTGGAGGTAAGGCGGAAGACAATTATAGACGATCGCATATTTCCCTTGGTTTGATTAATAAATCGTTTTCATTTGATGGAAGCGGACTTCAATATTACTATAATCCAGATACAAATTCTGCACAAAATAATGAGAACCTTTTGATAAAAGGATACAGTTTTGAATGGAAAAAAGACCACACATTCTCTTTTTATATCCGTTATTATGAAGAGTATAACTACATAGGCGAAACTAGCAGAACAACTGCAATTGGTTCGTCACTTAGTATACCAGCAAGTATGTTCGAAATTGGATTTGTACGTTCATTAGATTTTTTTTAAACAAAAAACAGGGCAGCTGAAAACTGATAAAGAGTAAGCAAAATTTTAAAAAATTATAAAAATGAAATTACTACAAAAAACAATTACATACTTTTTACTTCTTTTATTGACATCAACTTTTGTTAACTGCTCTAAAGAAGAAAATACTCCAGAACCAAGTGTTGATAATGTGGCTTTGTTGCTAGCAAAATCATGGAAAATATCCTCAACAGTTATGATTACTACTAATGGAAATATCAACCAATCCATTCCCAATTGTAGGTTAGATAATTTGTGGGAATATAATCCCTCACGGCAATTTTATCTCTATCCAGGCGTAAATAAATGTAGCGCAACTGAAGTTACACAAATAGGAAACTGGGAATTGGTAAATGACAATAAAGGACTTAAAATAACACTTGCAGGTGGTTCCTATACTGATGAAATAGTTTTTCTTGATGCTACTAAATTACAACTAAAATATGTTACGGGAACTGCAGCTTATATTGACACTTTTATACCTAATTAAGATTATTTGCAAAGCCTATTATCCCCCGATCCCTCGCGAAATGCAAATCGACGAAGTCAATACTTTCGCGTGGTAATGGGATAATACAACAGGGCAGCCGAAAACTGGAGAGAGTAGGCTGGATAATCAAACCACGCGAAGGGATTCGCGCGGCAGCGGGGGGTTTTGTATGCTGTAGCATGGGACACCATAAATTCTTAACTAAACAATTAATATCATGGAAGAAGACTAAAAAAAATTATTTTATGGAGAAGATGCAGCACAGAAACTAAATCCCCGCTCCCGCGCGAATCCTTTCGAGTGGTAATGGGAGGTCGCTAAGTACCTCGCAATGAAGTTTAAAAAATTAATTAACCAAATTATGAAAGTAGTAGGAATTATCGCCTTGTTATGCCTCATTGTAAAGACGACAGCGTAAACATAAACCGACAGACAGAAAAAAAAGGAATTTATATTGCAAAACGAAAATAATAACAATTAAAATAAAAAAAATGAAACACAAAAAAGTAAATCTCAGTGCTTTGTTGTTAGGCCTCGGACTAGCAGCGCAGTCACAACAAGCAACTACCGCCACAGGCGGTAATGCTTCGGGTAGCGGAGGAACCGTTGCTTACTCGGTAGGGCAAATTGTTTATACAACCAACACAGGAACCACAGGTTCGGTAGCACAAGGCGTGCAACAACCCTACGAAATTTCTATTGTGCTGGGTATAGACAATCATTCCATTAATTTAGGATTATCAGCTTACCCCAACCCAACTACCAATTATTTAACGCTAAATGTGGGCAACTTTGAACTTTCAACTTTGAACTTTCAACTCTATGACATAAGCGGAAAATTAATTGAAAGGCGAAAAATAATAAGCATTAGCGAAACCATTGCAATGGAAAACTTACCTACTGCCACCTATTTTTTAAAAGTAACCAACAATAACAAAGAAGTAAAAACATTTAAAATCATTAAAAACTAAAAAATATGAAAAATATTTATTCAATTTTAGCAGGGCTATTATTAACGGTAAGCGTATTTGCCCAAGCCCCACAAAAAATGAGTTACCAAGCCGTAATTCGTAACAGTAGTAATGCATTAATAACCTCTGCGCCTGTTGGAATGAAAATTAGCATATTGCAAGGTTCATCAACCGGTACGGCTGTATATGTAGAAACGCAAACAACAAGCACCAACGCCAATGGTTTGGCAAGTTTAGAAATTGGAACAGGCACTGCTGTCACTGGAACATTTGCTGCTATTAACTGGGCGGCAGGACCTTATTTTATTAAAACAGAAACCGACCCAACAGGCGGAACCGCATACACCATAGCAGGTACAAACGAATTAATGAGTGTGCCTTATGCCTTGTTTAGTGCAAACGCAGGTGTTGGTGGCTTTACTCACTACCTAGGCGAACCTTATCTTGGGGGAATAATTTTTTACCTATATAAAGGCAGCGATGGTTTAGAACACGGGCTTATAGTAGCCCTTACCGAAAGCACAGCTGCTTGGCAAACATCACCTACATTAGTAAACGCAAACCGTACCGAAGATGGCGCGTACAATACTACTTTAATGACGGGAAGCCCAGCTGCAACATATATCACATCATTAGGTGCAGGTTGGTATCTACCTAGTATTGATGAGTTAGGCTTATTGTATTACAACCGTTACAGTGCTCAAAAAGGCTTAAGAGCTGGTAGCCACACTCTACTTTCAAATACAGCTCAGTATTGGAGCAGTACCGAGTATAACGCATCGGTTGCGTACAATTTCTTCTTCTACAGTGGTTACGCCTACGACAATGTTAAGGCAAGTACCTGCACCGTGCGTGGAGTACGGGCTTTTTAACAATTTATCTATTTAACCATTTAAGATATACCGCTTCGCGGTATATTTTATTTTTTGAGAATTATGGCTTTGTATTACGATTTACCAGTTTTTAAAGAGGTGTATAAGTTAATACTTATTTTGTTTGAGGTTACAAAAGACTTCCCAAAAGAGTACAAATACACTCTTGGGCACGATATAAAGCGTGATGGTATAAACTTGGTGCGTAGTATTTACAGAGCTAATAAAGCAAAAAATAAGGTAGAATATTTAGAAGCCCCCGCTCCCGCGCGAATCCTTTCGCGTGGTAATGGGAGTTCGCTAAGTACCTCGCAATGACATTTAAAAAATTAATTAACCATTAAAAACACATAATTATGAAAGTAGCAGGAATCATCGCCTTAGTTATTGGAAAATTTAGCATAATTTTGAGTGTTGCCAGTTGTTCTGACCCAAAATATAGTAACACCATTTTTTTTATCAACATCGCTTTTGGATTTGCATGTTTGGTCTTAGGTGATTATTTATTAAATCAATCCTTTAGAATAAAAAAAGCTGTAAACAATGAAGAAAATGAAAAGAAGTCGCGTAAAAAATTAATCAAAATCCCCTAAAATACTACACATGAAAAAGTGCGAAAAATGCCATACCCCTTTATCATTCAAGATTGTTTTTATAGCTTTCTGGAAAGGATATATCAACTTTGCTTGTACGAATTGCGGTGCAAAATACAGTTTCATATTCAAAGACAGAATTATTGGCGGTTTAGTTGTTGGGATTTCAACTTTTATTTCAAGTTTTATTATGAATAGTATTAAATTTGGGTTCCTATTAAAAGTAAGTATAGCAGCTGCCACATTGGGCGTCTCGGCTATCATTTTGAGCGCATTGAGCACTTCCCTATTTTCATTTGAACGGGAGGAGGAATGAAGCGTGGTCTTTGCGAGGCAAACTGTCTTTGCGAGGCACGAAGCAATCCCTAACACGATAAAACATGAAACCAGGATTCATATACATCATTACAAACAAGAACAATACCACATTATACGTTGGTGTCACATCAAATTTGCCACAACGGATAGTGCAACACAAAGAAAAGACCTATAAAAATTCTTTTTCAGCACGGTACAATTTGAATAAATTAGTTTATTACGAACAATTTCAAATGATTGGTGATGCCATAGGAAGAGAAAAACAACTAAAAGCAGGCTCAAGAGCAAAAAAAATAGAATTGATTACGACACTTAATCCCAATTGGGAAGATTTGTACGAGGACATTAAAAATATCATGACGTGAGATTGCTTCGTGCCTCGCAAAGACCTACTCAAATACAATTTAGATTATGAACATACAACTTATAAAAACAGCAACCGATTACAATCAAGCATTGAAAAGACTTGAAATAATCTTTGATGCAAAAAGAGGAACAGAAGATGGAGATGAATTGGAAATATTAGGCATGTTAATTGACCAATATGAAAACGAACATTTTCCAATTGAATTACCAGATCCAATTGAAGCCATAAAATTCAGAATGGAACAAATGGGATATAATCAAAATGATTTGGCTAAAATACTAGGATTTAAAAGCCGTGCAAGTGAAATTTTGAGTCGAAAAAGAAAATTATCGTTAGAAATGATTAGACAAATACATGTTGGATTAAATATTCCAACTGATGTTTTAATTCAAACCTATTAAAAAATTGGGTTTCACTGCTACTATTCAACCCATAAAGCGTTAAACAAAAAGTAAAATCATACTATTTAAAATACTTTTTTCGCAACCAAAAAGCCACTTGTACCAAAATAATCAAGGCGGGCACTTCCACTAACGGTCCTATCACACCTGCAAAAGCTTGGCCGCTATTGATACCAAAAACTCCAATAGAAACCGCAATGGCCAACTCAAAATTATTACCCGAAGCCGTAAACGACAACGCCACCGCATCACGGTAATTGGCACCAATTTTTTTAGACACAAAAAACATCAAGAAAAACATAATTGCGAAGAATATCACTAATGGAAGGGCTATTCTTAAAACGTCTAAAGGTAAATCTACAATCATTTCCCCTTTTAAGCTGAACATAATTACGATAGTAAAAAGCAAAGCAATTAAAGTTATGGGCGATACAAAAGGAATAAACTTTTGATTGAAGAAAGTCTCACCAATATATTTTTTTATAGCAAACCGACTAACCATTGCCAAAGCAAAAGGAATCCCCAGATAAATACCAACAGTTTTTGCAATTTCTACAATGGTTATATTTAATTGCAAACCTTTAATGCCAAACAACGGCAACATAATCTCAAGATAAAAATAAGCATACAAACTAAAAAAGAAAACTTGCAACAAACTATTAATGCCAATTAAACCAGCAGTTAATTCGCGATTGCCTTCTGCCAATTCGTTCCAAACGATTACCATGGCAATGCAAGGTGCTAAACCAATAATAATCAAACCTGTCATGTATTCTGGATAATCTTGTAGGAAAAAAGTAGCCAATAAAAACATTAAAAAGGGTCCAACTATCCAAGTAATAAAAAACGAAGCGGTTAGCAATTTTGGTTTATCAAACATTTTAGGCACTTGCGAAAAATCGATTTTAGTTAAAGGCGGATACATCATCAAAATCAGACCAATTGCCAAAGGAATATTAGTTGTTCCAGAAGAAAACGAATTGATAAAACTAGCAGCATTTGGAATAAAATAACCAATGGAAACACCAATTAGCATCGCTAAAAATATCCAAAGTGTTAAAAATCGGTCTAAAAATCCTAATCTTTTTTTCATAATCATTTATTTTATTTGATTGAAAACATAATACATTTCGCTTGCAATTTGTAAACTTCTTTCGGTATATTTTTCGTTCATTTCTGGTGTTCCGTCAAAAGCTTTTGGGTCGTTATATTTGATTGGAAATCGCGCTTCGGCACCAAAAACCATTGGGCAACCTTCGTCTGCATTATTGCAAGTCATTATGGCTCCAAAATTGTTTTTAGGATTAAAATCATCGAAATACGTTTTTGAAAAACATACTATTGCAGGTTGATTGTCATCGAATTTTACTTCATAAATTGGGTTTTCTGTATCTGAAATTTTTTGAATGTCAAATCCTTGATTCGTTAAAGTTTCACCCACTTTTGGAAACATAGCTGTAGCTTCCGTTCCACCTGAATAGCAAAATACATTATGAATTTGGAAATGAAAAGCCATCGTTTGTGCCCAAATTTGCGACAAATGACTTCTTCTGGAATTGTGCGTACAAATAAAATTCAAACGAATTTCTTCTTGGTGATTGACTTTGTTTTGAATGTAATCAATTAGTGGTTGTAATACTGCTTGTCTTTCAATTGAAACTGGAATTTCTTTGACAATTGCAATGGTTTTTGATAAATTATTGAACATGTTTTCAGCAATTTAAAATTAACAACATTTGGCATCTAATTTAATGTACATGCCCATAAAATAACGCCCAATGGATTCAAATACGTCTTTGTTCAAACAATAACAAATAGATTTTCCTTCAATAGTACCTTGAATGATGTTGGCGTTTTTTAATTCTTTTAAATGTTGAGAAATGGTAGGTTGTGCCAATGGTAATTCGTTTACAATATCGCCACAAATACAAGAATCGACCTTTAATAAATATTGAATTATGGCTACTCGTGCCGGATTTGCCATGGCTTTAAACAAGTTGGCCATATCGTTTTGTTCTGTTGTAAAAGATTCAGATTTGGTAATTCCCATTGTATCATATTTATAGATTGCAATATTACGATATATAAGTAAATAAAAAAATGTTTCGTAATAAAACAGAAACATTTTAGGTGAATTTATTTAAAACCAATTTTTTCTTTTGAAATAAACAATCATGGAAACGAACAAAAGAAACATACCGGCTACAACATAAAAATAGCCGTATTTCCAATGTAACTCTGGCATGTTATCAAAGTTCATTCCGTAAACCCCTACAATAAAAGTTAACGGCATGAAAAACACAGAAACCACAGTTAAGGTTTTCATGACTTCATTCATTTTATGACTTTGCAACGAAAAATAAAACGAAGAAGCACTTTCCAACGAACTCAAATCGGCATCCACTTGATCTAATAATTCTAAACATTTTTGATGCAAACGAGAGAAAAAGGTGTAGTTTTCAACTGTAATCACATTAAAAACATCATCCTCTTTCATGCTTTTTATCGAGTATAAAGAATCTCGAAGTGGCACTATAGAACGACGTAAAAAGTTTAAATTATCTCTATGGCGTTCAATTTCTTCTAGTATTTTTGGATTGGGTTTGGTTTTGATTAAATCAATAACGGCGTCAATTTTTTGCTCTTCGCTTTCTATGGTTATATAAAAGTTTTCCATAACGGCGTCTAAAAGCAAATAGAGTAAATAATCTACTTTTCTATCTCTAACAATTCCTGCATGTTGACGCATTCTTTCTCGTATATGAAGGAAGAAATCGCTCTTTTTCTCTTGAAAGGAAAATAACAATCCGTCTCGTAAAATAAAACTAATCTGCTCAACATCAATACCATTAGATTCAGGTAATAACGATTTTATATTAAAAAACAAGGTATGGTTGTGCTCCTCAACTTTTGAACGTTTGAGAATGTTTAAAATGTCACCTAAAATAAAATCATCTATTTTAAATTTTATGCCAATTTCTTTTATCAAAGCAACATCAGACAATCCGTGTAAATTGATCCAATTGTTTTTTGTGTAATCTAAATGTTTATTTAATTGAGATAATTTTATATCCTCAAATTCTGATAATTCCTCAGAATTGTACACAAATAGTTGCATTTCAGGTGTTGCTTTTTCATGTTTACCTGTATACTCTATTAGAGTAGGTATAACTTTTCGACCTTTTTTGTATAATAGTTTTCGCACTTTGTATTAAATAAGTATTTTTACCTTTTACAAATATAACTATTTCTTATGCAAACCATAATTATAAATATAAAACAATTGCTACAAGTTAGACCAACTTCAATTAAAAAAGTTTCAGGATCTGAAATGGCGCATTTACCCATTTTAGAAAACGCCTATTTACTTTTGGAAAATGATTTTATCTCAGATTTTGGTTTGATGGAAAATTGTCCAGAAATAAAAAATGCAACAATAATTGATGCAACTGGAAAGATTGTGATGCCAAGTTTTTGCGATAGTCACACGCACATAGTGTATGCCGGAAACAGAAGTAGCGAATTTGTAGATAGAATAAATGGCTTGTCCTACGAAGAAATTGCCAATCGTGGTGGTGGAATATTAAATTCGGCTAAAACATTAAATGAAACTTCAGAAGAAGAGATTTACAACCAATCGAAAAAGCGTTTGGAAGAAGTCATTTCGCAAGGCACAGGAGCTGTTGAAATTAAATCTGGTTACGGATTAACCTTAGAAGGCGAATTAAAAATGCTTCGCGTTATAAAAAAATTAAAAGAGTCTTACCCAATAGCTATAAAAGCAACTTTCCTTGGTGCACATGCTTTTCCATCGGAATACAAAGAAAATCATACAGGTTATATTGATTTGATAATTAATGAAATGTTGCCAAAAATCGCCCAAGAAAATTTAGCCGATTACATAGATGCCTTTTTAGAAACGGGTTATTTTAGTGTTTCTGAAACCATCCAAATTATAGAAGCAGGTAAAAAATATGGTTTAAAACCAAAAATTCACGTAAATCAGTTTACAGCCATAAACGGAATAAAAGCTTGTGTAGAAAACGGTGCTTTAAGTGTTGACCATTTAGAAATTGTTACGGATGAAGACATTGAAGTTTTAAAAAATACTGATTGTATGCCAGTGGCTTTACCAAGTTGTTCGTATTTCATTTCGATTCCTTACACACCAGCACGACAAATGTTGAAAGCAGGTTTACCTTTAGCATTAGCTTCCGATTTTAACCCAGGCACTTCACCTTCAGGAAATATGCATTTTGTAGTTGCTACGGCTTGTATCAAAATGAAAATGACTCCAGAAGAAGCCATAAATGCAGCAACAATAAACGGCGCGTATGCTATGGATTTAAGCGAGTCGCACGGAAGTATTACAAAAGGTAAAAAAGCCAATTTGATTATAACAAAACCTTTACATAGTTTTTATGAAATTCCGTATTGTTTTGCTACGAATTTGATTGATAGTGTTTGGTTGGATGGAGAAATATTTAATTAATAGGTACGCAGATTTAAAGGATTTAACAGATGGAAACTAAGCAAAAACTTTGCGAGCCTTGCGGAGAACCTTGCGTCTTTGCGGTAAAATCTAAAACTCAGCTTCCACTAAAATTTCCATAATTTCTTTAGTAACTGGATGCTCAAACTGAATATATTCGGCATGAAGATGCAGCCTATTTGCTTTAGTTCCATATAAGTCATCGCCAACAATAGGCGTATGTAATCCTAAAATATGAGATGCATGAACGCGTAATTGGTGAGTTCTTCCAGTAATGGGATGAAAATGCACTTTCGTTTTTCCGTTTTTAACTTCGATGGTTTTCCACTTAGTTTGTGCGGGTTTGCCGTGTTCGTAACATACCAATTGTCTTGGTCTGTCGGCTAAATCAACTCGCAAAGGCAAATCAATATAACCGTGAGATTTTTCCAACAAACCATCTAAAAGTGCCACATAACGTTTCTTAATAGTTCTATTTATAAACTGACTTTGCAATTGTACAGCAGTAATTTCATTTTTGGCGATAAGCATAATTCCAGAAGTTGACATGTCTAATCGATGTACAATTAGCGGACCTGTGGCATCCGGATATTTTTCTTTAATTCGTTCATAAACCGAATCTGAAATGGTTTTTCCTGGAACCGATAAAAACTCGGTAGGCTTATTGATTACTAACATTACTTCATCTTCGTACACAATTTCAATATCTTTTCCTTCCGCATGATTCATAATAAACGGATTTTCTTCCATTTCTAAATCTTTTAGCATGTGTCCCATCAAAATGGGTTCGCATTTACTTTTGCATGACGGATAAAATTGCTTGTGTTGGCGCACTTCAGAATTTGGCGATTGTCCCCACCAAAATTCAGCCATACAAATAGGTTTTAAATGATGTTGAAAAGCATAATGCAATAACTTTGGCGCGGCACATTCACCGGCTCCAGCAGGCGGATTGTTGTTAAAAATTTCGGCTAAACTTTTCTTTTCTTGGTATTGATTGAAAAAGGAATAATTTGAAAATAATTTTTGTTGTAATTCTGCCGATTTTACTTTTCTTTCTTCTTTTAATTGATTGATTTCATTAGTAAACACGGCTACTTTTTCTTCTAAAGCTTGTAAAGTCAATTTCCAATATTTTGTCATTTTTTTCAACAAAATACTTTCTTGCTTACTTTCTTCGGCTAGTTGTATATTAAATTCAAATAATTCTTCTTGTGTTAAAGTGGTTTCTATTTGAATTCTTCTTTCATCACGAATTATTTTTTGTGATTTAATTCTGACTTTCTGATTTTGTAATTCGGTTGCAGCTTGAATATTGGTGTTCTTGAAATTTTCTAATTCCTTTAAATAATTATCAGAATTTTCTAAAATTTCAATTTTTCGATTGTAGGCATTTAGCAATGCTTCTTCTTTACGAAAAAAGCTATTTTCGGTTAACATATCAAAAACAGTTGGCACAAAATACTCATGGTGATTTTCATTAGCCAATTTCCCAGAAAATGCCCATAAATAGCCTAATTCGCCCTTTTTATTTTGGCAAACCAATACACCAAACATTTTACTAATAACCAAACCTTTTTGAGCGGTATTTAGCCCAAAATTATGATCAAAATTAGTTTGCGTTGCTAAGTAATTTTGCAATTCTAACGCTGCCATTTCACTCAATTTATTTGGTTGATAATAAAACGGAAACGTAAATTTTTCAGGTAACGAAATTCCTGAAATGTCGGTTAGAAAAGGTTGGAAAAATTGGTTTTGCATTCGGCAAAGATAACATTTTAAAAATTCCAAAAATGCAAGATCAAATTTCAAAAACATGCAGGAAATTTATTTAAAATCTTAAAACATAAAAAAAACCTTCAAACATTTTTTTTTACTACTTGCTTATTTTATTTTTGCGATATATAAAAAACCAAAACGAGAAATGGGAAGAGCGTTTGAATTCAGAAAAGGAAGAAAAATGAAGCGTTGGTCTGCAATGGCTAAAGCATTTACCAGAATTGGTAAAGATATTGTAATGGCGGTTAAAGAAGGAGGGCCAAATCCGGAAGCTAACTCGCGTTTAAGAGCTGTTATACAAAACTCTAAGGCCGTAAATATGCCTAAAGAAAACGTAGAGCGCGCTATTAAAAAAGCAACAGATAAAGACACAGCAAACTATAAAGAAATATTATTTGAAGGATATGCGCCACACGGCATTGCCATTTTAATAGAAACGGCTTCTGATAATAATAACAGAACGGTTGCAAATATTAGAAGTTATTTCAATAAATGCAACGGGACAATGGGCACGCAAGGATCGGTGGAATTTATGTTTGACCATACTTGTAATTTCAGAATTCCAGCTGCCGGACAAGACATTGATGAATTAGAATTAGAAATGATTGATTTTGGTGTAGAAGAAATTTTCGCAGATGATGAAGACGGAATTTTAATGTACGCCCCTTTTGAAAGTTTCGGAGCCATTCAGAAAGAATTAGAATCAAGAGGTTTAGAAATTTTATCCTCAGGATTTGATAGAATTCCGCAAGTAACCAAAGAATTAGCACCAGAGCAAATAGCTGATGTAGAAAAATTATTAGAAAAAATTGAAGAAGACGACGACGTAATGAACGTGTTTCATACTATGTTGGAGAATTAGACAATTAGATTATTAGATAGTTAGATAGTTAGATAGTTAGATAATTGGCACATTAACTATTTATGATGATACGGTTCGTTGTTCAAAATGGTAAAACCTCTATAAATTTGTTCAATTACAAATAAACGCACCATTTGATGCGAAAAAGTCATTTGAGATAAAGCGACTTTTCCTTGTGCTTTTTGATAGACTTCATCCGAAAATCCGTAAGGTCCACCAATTACAAATACTAACGTTTTAATTCCGGAGTTCATTTTCTTTTGTAAAAAATCAGAAAATCCAAAACTATTAAATTCCTTTCCGTTTTCGTCCAATAAAATTAATTGATCGGTTGGTATCAATTTTTCTAAAATGAGTTGCCCTTCTTTTGTTTTTTGTTCCGATTCCGATAAATTTTTTACGTTTTTGATATCAGGAATCACTTCCAAATCGAACTTAATGTAAAATCTCAATCGCTTGGTATATTCTTCAATTAAAGCGTTTAGATTTATATTATCTGTTTTCCCTATGACGATAAGTTTTATGTTCATTTTGAGATTTTTAAACACAAAGAAAATAGTTACAATGTGTTAGTTTTTATAAAATATATATACTTTTTTATAATACAATCAATTATCTAATTGTCTAATTGTCTAATTATCTAATAATCTAACTATCTAATAATCTGAATAAAGAAACACATTCCACCGCTTCTTTTACATCGTGAACTCTTAAAATATTGGCACCTTTTTGTAAACAAAATGCATGTAAAAAAGTTGTTCCGTTTAAGGCATGTTCTGGCGAAGTTTCTAATGTTTTATAAATCATTGATTTTCTTGAAATGCCAGCTAAAATTGGTAAATCGTGAAATTGAAGTAGTTCTAAATTTTGAAGTAATTCGTAATTCTGTTCCAGAGTTTTAGCAAATCCGAAGCCAGGATCGATAATGATGTCATTTAATCCAAAACTCCTCGCTTTCGCAACTCGTTCAGAAAAATAAAAATTCATTTCTTTAAGTAAATCGTCATAGTTAGCTAAACTTTGCATGGTTTTGGGCGTGCCTTTCATATGCATCATAATATACGGAACTTGCAATTTCGCCACCGTTTCTAACATTTTTTCATCTAACAAACCAGCAGAAATATCATTAATTAAAGCCGCACCATGTTCAATAGCTTGTTTGGCAACTTCACTTCTAAAAGTATCAATAGAAAGTAAAATATCTGGGAATTTCTCCACTAATAATTTTACAATTGGTACTACTCTATTTAACTCTTCAGTTTCGGAAACAAATTCAGCACCAGGTTTACTAGAATAACCTCCTAAATCAATAAAAGTAGCACCATCACGCAACATTCTATCTACTTGAAGTACAATTTCATTTGAATTTGTAAGTTTTCCACCATCAAAAAAAGAATCTGGCGTCACGTTTACAATCCCCATTACTTTGGGTGTTGATAAATTGACGAGTGTTCCTTTACAGTTTATTGTTGACATCGTATTTTTTACTTATATTTGAAGTTTGATACAAATATAAAATAATAATGAGCAATACCTCACAACAATACGACAAAGTTATAGCAGTTTGCAGAGAATTATTTACAAAAAAAGCGCATGATTATGGTACAGCATGGCGTGTTTTGCGTTTGCCTTCATTAACCGATCAAATATTTATTAAAGCCCAACGGATAAGAAGTTTACAAGAAAACGACGTAAGAAAAGTAGATGAAGATGAAACGTCAGAATTTATTGGTATTATCAATTATTGCGTGATGGCTTTAATTCAAATGGATAAAGGAATTGCTTCTCAACCGGATTTATCAGCCGATGAAGCGATAAAATTATTCAATCATAAAATTGAAATCACGAAGGAATTAATGGAAGATAAAAATCATGATTATGGAGAAGCTTGGCGTGATATGCGTGTGAGTTCACTAACGGATTTAATTATTCAAAAATTATTACGCGTGAAACAAATTGAAGACAATGAAGGAAAAACTTTGGTTTCTGAGGGCATTGATGCCAATTATCAAGACATGATTAATTATTCGGTTTTTGCTTTAATTTTAATGGGGAAATTTTAATAACATCTCATTAACACAATCTATCAAAAAGCCTTTTTACATTTGTTAAAACACATTGAAATGAACAAAAAAAATATTTCTTGGAGTATTAGAATAGTAGTTGCATTACTATTTTTAGTTTCAGCAATAGCGAAATTATATCCGTCACCTTATTTTGCAATTTCTACTTTTGAAGTCAAACAATTGTATACCTTAGGATTCTCAGAAACTCTTGCCCCTTATTTTTCAAGAATTTTAATTGGAATCGAATTTGCGCTTGGCTTTTTATTACTTAATAATCATTTCTTAAAACGCATTACTATTCCTGCAACAATTGGTTTGTTGAGTGTTTTTATCATTCATTTGAGTTATGTTACTTTTTTAAGTGGCGGTAATTCAGGAAATTGTGGTTGCTTTGGCGAATTAATTCCGATGACACCAATTGAAGCCATTATTAAAAATATCATCGCAGTTGGATTATTAATTTGGCTTTGGAAAATTTCAGAAAACGATAAAAAATCGAATATTTGGATGTTAACCAGTATCACTTTAAGTTGCATATTAGGCTTATTTATGTTGGCTCCAATGAAAGCTAGTTCTACATCAATTTCAAATAGCAATAACAATACCAATAACAATATTTCAACTGATACTATTATCAAATTGAATGATTCAGTAAAAACAGAGGAAATAAAAACCACCGATTCATCCAAAATAAAAACAGAGAAAGTGGTTGAAGCAATTAAAAAAGAAGTAGGTCCAAAACAAGCGGTTTCTGGTTATTCCGATTTGTATGCAGATATCGACAAAGGTCAAAAAATATTGTGCTTTTTTGTTCCAGGTTGCGATCATTGTAAAGATGCTGCAAAAGATTTAAACGCTTTACAAAAAAAATACAAAGATTTTCCAGAAGTAAAAATTGTATTTATGGATGAAGAACCGGAAAAAATTCCAGATTTCTTTAAATATGCAGGAAAACAATTTCCATATAAAGTGATAGACATTATTCCTTTTTGGACAAAACTAGGCACCGGAAAAGACACGCCTGGAGTAATTTACATTCACAACGGAAACGTAATTAAATTTTATGACGGAATTGCCGAAAAAGCATTTAACAGTAAAGCAATAGAAAAAGTAATTTACAAAAAATAATTACACTGAGAAACACGAAATTTTAACAGAGAAACACAAAATATTTTTGCGAATCTTTGCTTAACTTTGCGAATCTTTGTGAAACAACTAAACAAAATATCATGAAAAAAATCATTGCAACATTAGCATTAGGACTTGGATTAACATCTTGCCAAGCGCAAACTGAATTTTCAACAGAAAGTTTAAACGCAATATTAATCGACACGGAAAATCAAGCGATTTCTTTTGAAGAAATTTTAAAGCAAAACAAAGGCAAAACCGTGGTTATCGAAGTTTGGGCATCTTGGTGTTCAGATTGCATAAAAAGCATGCCTCAAGTGAAGGATTTAAAAGAAAAATTTCCAGAAGTTACTTTTGTAAATTTATCTTGCGACAAAACTTTTGAAGCTTGGAAAAGCGGCATTGAAAAACACGAGGTAACTGGCGAAAATTATCTTATTAAAGACGGAATGAAAGGCGAATTTGGAACTTCAATAAAACTAGATTGGATACCTCGTTTTATAGTAATCAACAAAGAAGGAAAAATTGTTTTATTCCGCGCCATCGAAAAAGATTTTAATAAAATCATTGAAAGTATAGAAACTATTAAATAACAATTTCAATAGCAATAAAAATAACAATAACAATTTTCAATTTTAATTATTGAAATGGCAATTTGTACTTAAATTATGAGAAAAAACATCGTAGCCGGTAACTGGAAAATGAACAAAACCTTACCGCAAGCCATTGAATTAATCAATGAAATTAAAAACAACAAACCAAATAATACAGCAGAAGTTATTTTAGCAACTCCTTTCCCGTATTTAGCAAAAGCCGTTGAATTAGTTGCCGGTTCTAACATTAAAATCGCGGCGCAAAATATGCATCAAGCAGAAGGTGGCGCTTTTACAGGTGAAGTTTCCGCATCAATGTTAACCAGTATTAGAATTTACACTGTCATTTTAGGTCACAGTGAAAGAAGGGCTTATTTTCATGAAAATGATTCCTTATTAGCCAACAAAGTAGATACTGCTTTGAAACATGAAATGACTGTGATTTTTTGCTTTGGCGAAGAATTAAAAGACAGACAAAACGACAATCATTTTAATATTGTAGAATACCAACTACGTGATGGTTTGTTTCATATTTCAAAAGAAAATTGGAAAAATATTGTTTTAGCTTACGAACCTGTTTGGGCAATTGGAACTGGCGAAACCGCCTCTCCAGAACAAGCACAAGAAATGCATTTATTTGTTAGAAATTTAGTAGATAAAGTATTTGGAAGTGTAATTGCAAAAAATGTTTCCATCCTTTACGGTGGAAGTGTAAAACCAGACAACGCCAAAGAAATTTTTTCTAAACCAGATGTTGATGGCGGATTAATTGGCGGCGCTGCATTAAACGCCAACGATTTTTTCGGAATTATTTCTGGTTTTTGATTTGTTTAATAATAGGTACGCAGATTTAACGGATAAAACAGATTAACAAAGATTTTTTATTTCAGTTGTCACTCTGAACTTGTTTCAGTGTCTGCTGTCTATTTTCTAAAATCTATATTCTATTCTCTATATTCTATTCTCTATATTCTATTCTCTATTCTCCCTTTTCACATAACCATTCAAAAAATCGCCTTTAGGTTTTCCTAAATCGAAAGAACTAAATTTAGTTAGAAAACGGGTTTCTTTTCTAGCATCATCTCTGTCCCAATTTTCATATTCTATACGATAAATGGCAGAATACATTTCGGCACGACCTACACCATGAAAACAATGAATTAGTACTGGATAATTGGCTTTATTGTCCATCACTTTAAAAAAAGCTTCTAAATTTTCTGGCTTTGGCACTTGATCGGATCCTATATTGAAATAATTCAATCCTTTAATTTTAGCAGCAGCCTCTTTTTCTGCAATAAGTTCTACTGGAATTTCTGGATTATTCACATCGTCACCGGTTCCTGGAAAACGCAAATCGATGATGCTTTTAATTTTGTGCTCTTTCACAAAATCGGCAATATCTTCTGGTGGAATCACGCCACTTTTAAAAACTTTTCCTACGGAAATTACTTTGAAATTATGATTTATTTTATAATCGTAAAAATAACTCTTTGCCCAAAAAATGGCAGCAATTACTAAAACTGAAACTAATATTTTCTTTTTCATTTTACTAAACTTAAATCACTTTTTACCTAAAGAGCCCTTTTTATAAATAATTTAATTAATGTGTGATTGTTGCAAAATTAATACTATTCGAAGTTTTTCGGTTAATTTTTTTATAAAGTTACAATTTTTTTATAAATTGCAGTTTAAAAACTATTTCTTATGCAAAATGTAACACGACTTTTTGATTTTCCTTACTATCAGTTAGAAAATTACAACTTACCAGATGCTTTGGTAACCAAATACGGTAATGACTGGATTAAAACTTCTACTCAAGAATATTTAAATAAAGCCAATGCTTTATCGAGAGCTTTATTAAACATTGGAGTAGAAAAAAACGATAAAATAGCTATCATTTCTTCAAATAACAGAACGGAATGGCATATTTCAGATATTGGGATCCTGCAAACTGGAGCACAAAACGTTCCAATGTATCCAACTATCTCAGCTGAAGATTATGAATATATTTTAAATCATTCTGAAGCAAAATATTGTTTTGTTTCAGACCAAGAAGTATATGATAAATTAAAAGCAGTTCAGGCCAATATTCCTTTATTGAAAGATATTTATTCGTTTAACGAAATTTCTGGTTGTAAAAAATGGAGCGAACTTTTAGAAATGGGTTCCGATTCTTCAACTCAAAATGAAGTAGAAGTTCGTAAAAGTGAAGTTTTACCTTCTGATTTGGCAACTATAATTTATACTTCTGGAACTACAGGCAGACCAAAAGGCGTTATGCTTTCTCATGACAATATCGTTTCTGATGTTTTAAATTCTGACAAAAGAATGCCGCTAAGAAAAGGAAGTACGCGTGCTTTGAGCTTCTTACCGATTTGCCATATTTTCGAAAGAATGTTAACTTATCTGTATCAATATGGTGGAATATCCATTTATTTTGCGGAAAGTATTGAAAAAATATCTGACAATTTAAAAGAAGTACATCCGCACGTCATGTCAGTTGTACCACGACTTTTAGAAAAAGTGTACGATAAAATTTACGCAAAAGGTGCTGATTTAACAGGAATTAAAAAAAGATTATTCTTTTGGGCATTAGATTTGGGTATGAATTACAAACCTTACAACGCAAATGGTGCTTTTTATAATTTCCAACTAGGCATTGCCCGAAAATTAATTTTCTCTAAATGGCAAGAAGGTTTGGGTGGCGAACTGGAAATGTTAGTTTCTGGAAGTGCGGCATTACAAACACGTTTAACCAAAGTATTTACAGCAGCCGGAATTCCGGTTATGGAAGGATACGGATTAACTGAAACGTCTCCAGTAATTTCTGTAAACGATATGCGAAATGGCGGATTCCGAGTTGGAACTGTTGGTAGAGTAATTGAAAACGTAGAAGTTAAAATTGCAGAAGATGGCGAAATTCTTTGTAAAGGTCCAAACGTAATGATGGGTTATTATAAAGATGAAGCACAAACCGCAGAAGTAATTAAAAATGGTTATTTCCACACGGGCGATATTGGTGAAATTGATGCTGATGGCTTTTTGAAAATTACAGATCGTAAAAAAGAAATGTTTAAAACGTCTGGTGGAAAATATGTTGCGCCACAAGTATTAGAAAATTCATTCAAACAATCTCGTTTTATTGAGCAAATTATGGTTATAGGCGATGGCGAAAAAATGCCTGCTGCTTTTATCCAACCGGCATTTGATTTTGTAAAAGAATGGGCAATCAGACATAGTATTGATTTAGGAAATTCAAATGAAGACCTTTGTAACAATCCAAAAGTCATTGCACGTATTCAAGAAGATATTGATGAAGCCAACAAAAAATTTGGTAATTGGGAACAAGTAAAACGTTTTGAATTAACACCCGATTTATGGTCAATTGACGCAGGACATTTAACGCCAACTATGAAATTGAAACGTAAAATTATCAAAGAGAAATACCAAACGCTTTACGATAAAATTTACAACTCTTAATATGAAAAAATATATTTTCATTACGTTAATCTTCGCTTTTTTTTCTTGTAAAAAGAGCGAAGATTTTTCGTTACAGCGCTACCATTCTTTTGACTCAAAAGCAGACCAATACACAGGTGGCATTAAAATGATTCCTATAAAAACACCAAAAGGCACTTTTAAAGTTTGGACAAAACGATTTGGGAACAACCCGAAAATAAAAGTATTGCTTTTACACGGCGGACCTGGCTTAACGCACGAATTATACGAATCTTTTGAAGGTTATTTTCCAAAAGAAGGCATAGAATTTATTTATTACGACCAATTGGGTTCGTATTACTCAAACCAGCCAAAAGACAAATCGCTATGGACAAATGAACGCTTTGTAGAAGAAGTGGAACAAGTACGCATAGCACTTGGTTTAAACAAAGATAATTTTTACGTTTTAGGGCAATCTTGGGGTGGAATTTTAGCGATGGATTATGCCTTGAAATATCAGAAAAATTTAAAAGGATTGATTATTTCTAATATGGTTTCTAGTATTCCGTCATATAATAAATATGCACAGGAAGTATTAGGTCCGCAGATGAAAAAAGAAGTGTACCAAGAAATTATGCAATTAGAAAAAAATAATGATTTTGCCAATCCAAGATATACCGAATTGCTTTTTGAACATTATTACACCCAACACATTTTAAGAAAACCTCAAAATGAATGGCCTGAATCCATTACCAGATGTTTCAAACACATTAATTCTGAGGTTTATATTTCCATGCAAGGATATAGCGAATTTGGCATAACCGGTGACGCCTATATTAAAAACTGGGATATTTCCAAACGATTAAAAGAGTTGACCGTTCCTACCTTAACCATAGGTGCAAAATACGACACTATGGATCCTGAACATATGAAATGGATGGCGAAACAAGTGCAAAACGGACGCTTTTTATTTTGTAAAAACGGCAGCCATTTATCACAATACGACGACCAAGAAACGTATTTTACAGGTGTAATTCAGTTTTTAAAGGATGTGGATGAGAAGAAGTTTTAACTTTAACAAAAAATAATCAGTACTGAAGTTCGCAAACTAGCTAAGCGCCGGAACGTTAAAACCAAGTTTTAAACCTTATAAATTATGAATATAAAACTTTCTTTTATTACTCTATTATATTCTATATTATCCTTTTCACAAAACTTTGAAGGAGAAATAATTTATAGAAATATTTGCAAAAGCAATAACGAAGAATGGAAGATCGAGTATTGCCAAATGATAACTGACTCAATCGAGAATTTTCAATACAAAAATGGGAATTATAAATACAGTGTTCCAAATAATCAAACTTGGACAATCTTTAAAAAAGATGAAAATAAAGTTTATAGAAAGACTAAAAAAGGTAAAATATTTTGGAGTGATGCAAATTCTAACAATGACAGTATTACTAAAATTACCTTAAATAAAAAAGCTCTAAAAGTCCTAGATTATGATTGTGATGAATTAATTATTGAATCGATTGGTGGTAGTATTCAAAAATATTATTTTAGTTCAAAATTATCAATAAATCCTAAATTTTATAAAAATCATAAAAATGGGAATCTCAATAGCATTACTTCAATTACAAAATCTATTCCACTGAAGACAATTTTTATTTTTGAAGTTCAAGGGTTGATATTAGAAAGTACCGCTATTAAAATAAATAAAAGAAAAATTGAAGATAATGTTTTTTTAATTCCAAAGAATTTAGAATTACAAGAAGGGAAATACTGAGACTTCGCAAAATTCTCATACTTTGATTAAACGAGATACTGAAACAAGTTCAGCATGACAAAACGAATAAAATAATTGTTCTGTAGAAGTCACCCTTCACCCAAAACCCTATACCCTAAACCCAGCAAACCTAATGCTCCTCGTCTTTTCCTAAAACTTTGGTGTCTACAGGAATGGCAGGTTGAAACATAAGTGTTTGTTTATAGTACAAATAAAAACCTTTATTGGTTCGGAATTCGAAGTTTTGAAATTTGAAGTTTTGGTCGTCACTTTCTCTTTTAAAAACAATGGATTCTTTAGAATCTGGCAAGAAAACTTCCGCAATTAAGCTGTCTTCATCCACAAAAAAGAAGGCGTTTTTTCTTCTGGCAAGCGAATCTCTTTCTATTGAAGTTAAACGATAGCCTTCTTCAAAAACACGCACACATTTTTTAGTCATATTCGACCATTTGTACCCTGCTTTTAAATCGCACCCATTTTCGTTTTTATCGTCGTTGACTTGGTTTTTCACAATAGAATCCATTTCCATCTTATCTTTTGGTGGATTTTTTAAAATATAATCGCATGAAAATAACGACGTCAACAATAAAATATATAAAAATTTCTTCATGTTTATTTTAGCGTTTCTTGATAAATTAATGTTTCTACGGTTTCAAATTCGGTAGGTTTATCCACATTATGAAAATATTTTATCAATACTTCACCCCAAACTTTACCATCAGAAAAATTAGCAATAATCCATCTATGATTTAAAATTTTAATGTTATTTATCAAAAAAGGATTGTCTCCAATTTGATCGTAAGAAACATATTTATTTCCTTTTTTATCTGCATTAAAAGCGGTCAAATCTTCTTTAACTTTAGTTTGTAATGCTTTTATATCGTATTCAAAATAATACTCTTGTGCGTTTTCATTATTTGCTAAAGAAAAGTTATCATTATCCAATAATGTTGCTATAGAATCTTTGGCTTTTTTTAATTCTTTCTTACTAATGGTAGACACCTCTTCACTTCTTTTCAAAATATTAGAAGCATTAACTATTTGAAAAATATTAATTAATATTGAAAATACTAATCCGTAAAGCAATAAACTTTTTTTCATTTTTTATATTTATTTTAATTCTATTTCTAAATTATCGTAAGCCAAAAAAACGTTGTTTGGCAATTGTTTTTGTACGTCTTCATGCAAACCTAAAATATGACTAATATGCGTCAAATACGCTTTTTTAGGTTGCACCAAATTTATAAAATTTAAAGCTTCTTCAACGTTAAAATGGGTATTATGTGGTTCAAAACGTAACGCATTGATAACCAAAACCTCAACATCTTTAAGTTTTTCTAATTCTGCATCCTCAATGGTTTTTACATCTGTTAAATATACAAAATCTTTTATTCTGTACCCAAAAACTTGTAAATTTCCATGCATGGCATTTATTGGAATTACTGTCTGATTTTTAATAATTATATTTTCATTATTTACCACTTCAATTGGCAAAACAGAGGGCGCACCTGGATATTTATTTGCTTTTTCAAAGATATAATCAAATCGTCTGGCTAAATTTTGCAACACGCGCGAATGTCCATAAACCGGAATATCGCCTTGTTTAAAATAAAACGGACGAATATCATCTAAACCCGCTGTATGATCGGCGTGTTCATGAGTAAAAAGCAACGCATCAATGTGCGAACAGCCGCTGGTAAGCATTTGTTGGCGAAAATCAGGGCCACAATCAATAACTATTGAAAAATCTTCATCGTGAATCCAAACAGCAACGCGCAATCGTTTGTCTTTTACATCATCACTTAAACACACAAAATGGGTACTTCCAATTACTGGAATGCCTTGCGAAGTGCCTGTACCTAAGAAATGAATTTTCATCTATAATTATATATAACTTTAAGTAAGCTTGTAATATTGCTTTTTTGGTATGAATTAATATAGCCAAGTTGTTTGTAAGAGCAATTTCTTTTTTACAAAAATAACAAAATACTCTTGTTAAAACCTATAATTTATTAACTTTGCATAGTAATTTAATTTGCCTAAAACACATTTGAATAAATGACAACTGAAATCACATTAAGAGGAGATAAAGTAATTGAACAAATTCCTTCTACTAAGGACAAAGCACTCCGTATTAATTTAAACGATAACATTTACGGAACCTTTGCTGAAATTGGCGCAGGACAAGAAACGGTGAGGCATTTTTTCAGAGCTGGAGCATCATCTGGAACTATTGCGAAAGCGATGTCTGCCTACGATAAAGATTTTAGTGATGCCATTTACGGAATTGAAGAAGACGGTAGATATGTTACAGAAAGCAGATTAAGAAAAATGCTTACCCATGAAACACAACTTATTGAAGATAGATTAGGTCGTGAAAAACATCCAAATAAAATGTTTTTTAGTTATGCCAATACAGTAGCCACTATTGATTTTGCAAAACAATTTAAAGGACACGGCTGGGTAGGAATCAAATTTCAAGTAGAACCAGACCAAGCGTATAATGAAATCTTAATTCACATTCGTTTTAAAGAAAATGATGCGCGTTTGCAACAAGAAACCTTAGGTATTTTGGGCGTAAACTTAATTTATGGTGCCTTTTACAAACACAATGATGCCAAAAAATTATTGCGTTATTTATACGACCATTTAGAAAAAGACCAAATTGAAATTGATACTATTAATTTCTCAGGTCCAAGTTTTGCAGATGTAGATAACAGATTGATGAGTTTGCAATTGGTAAAATACGGTTTTACAGATGCGGTAATGTTCAATCCTGAAGGAAAAAACATTTTGCCTGCAGCAGTTTTATACAAAAAAAACATCTTAGCGTTACGTGGTAGTTTCCGACCTGTAACTAAAGTAAATATGGACATGTATAAGCAATCTTACGAGATGTTTATACAAGAAAATAAAGTAAGTAAAGAAAATACTTTTGTGGTTTTTGAAATCACGCTTTCTAACTTAAAAGCAGAAGGTGAAATTGATGAAAGAGATTTCTTAGATAGAGCAGAACTTTTATGTGCTTTAGGTCAAACCGTAATGATTTCTAATTTTCAAGAATATTATAAAGTTTTAGAATACTTTTCATCTTTTACAAAATCACGAACTGCATTAGCAATGGGTGTGAGTAATTTGGTAGAAATTTTTGATGAAAAATACTACCGTCATATGTCTGGTGGAATTTTAGAAGCATTTGGAAAATTATTTTACAGAGATTTAAAAGTATATTTATATCCGATGAAAGACCCTGAAACGGGTGAAATTATTACTTCTGAAAACTTAAAAGTACATCCGAGAATGAAAGAATTGTATAAGTTCTTTAAATACAATGGTAAAGTTACCGACATTGAAACTTACGATGCAAAAACATTAGATATTTTCTCCAGAAAAATATTAAAAATGTTGTCTAAAGGCGAATCAGGTTGGGAAGAAATGCTTCCAGACGGCACTGCAGAAATCATTAAAAAAGATCATTTATTTGGCTACGAAAAAGAAAAAGAATTAGCTAAGTCATAAACTAAAAAATCCCAAATTCTAAGAATTTGGGATTTTTTGTATTTGGAATTTGGAATTTGATTTTTGGAATTTAAATTTATACGTGCAAAGCTCTATTACCAGTTGCTGCCAAAGCAGCTTCTTTAATGGCTTCTGCAAAAGTAGGATGGGCATGTGACATTCTTGAAATATCTTCTGCGCTGGCTCTAAATTCCATTGCGGTTACAGCTTCAGCAATTAAATCCGCACAACGCGCACCAATCATATGAACCCCTAAAACCTCATCTGTTTTGGCATCGGCTAAGATTTTCACAAATCCGTCTGTGTCGCCTCCTGCTCTTGCTCTTCCTAATGCTTTGAATGGGAAACTTCCCGCTTTAAAATCAATGCCTTCTGCTTTTAATTGTTCTTCTGTTTTTCCAACAGCCGCAACTTCTGGCCAAGTATATACTACACCAGGAATTAAATTATAATTGATATGTGGTTTTTGTCCAGCTAAAATTTCTGCAACCATTACGCCTTCTTCTTCTGCTTTGTGTGCCAACATTGCACCACGAACTACATCGCCAATTGCATAAATATTAGAAACTGAAGTTTGCAAATGATCGTTTACTTCAATTTGACCTCTATCTGAGATTTTTACACCTGCTTTTTCTGCTTGTAAACCATCTGTAAAAGGACGACGACCTACAGAAACTAATGCATAATCTCCTTCTAAAGAAATGATTTCTCCTTTTGCGTTTTCCGCTTTTACGGTTACCACATCTCCTGCTCTATCTACAGATTGCACTTTATGCGACGTGTAAAACTTCATGCCTTGTTTTTTAAAGACTTTTGTTAATTCTTTAGATAAAGAAGCATCCATTCCTGGAATAATTCTATCCATATATTCTACTACAGAAACTTGAGCGCCTAAACGAAGGTATACTTGTCCTAATTCAATTCCAATTACTCCACCACCAATAATTACTAAGTGTTTTGGCACTTCTTTTAATTTTAAAGCTTCCGTTGAAGTAATAATTCTGTCTTTATCTAATTTGATAAAAGGCAAGTTTGAAGGTTTAGAACCTGTAGCAATAATGATATTTTTTGATTCAATGATTTCAGAAGAACCATCTGCTTTTGTTACTTTAACGGAAGTCGCACTTTCAAAAGCACCTAATCCTTCAAAAACTGTAACTTTATTTTTGTCCATTAAATATTTTACACCACCAGAAGTTTGGTCTACAACTGCTTGTTTTCTGGCAATCATTTTTTCTAAATTGACTTTTACTTCACCCGAAACTTCAATGCCGTGGTCTGCAAAGTGTTGCAATTCTTCGTAATGATGTGAGGAAGCCAATAATGCTTTTGATGGAATACAACCTACATTTAGGCAAGTTCCGCCAAGTGTGGCGTATTTTTCAATAATTGCTGTTTTAAATCCTAATTGGGCGCAACGAATTGCTGCTACATATCCTCCAGGTCCAGAACCAATAATGGTTACATCAAATTGACTCATAAATATATTTTATAAAATGTTATAGTATGTTTTTAAAGTGCAAAAGTAAAGTTTTTTAAATAAATATGTGTTGCTATTTTTCGAAAAAACTTTAATAATTTTAATTCAACACAAATGAAGTAGAATTTTTTACTTCACCAATCATAAAAGTACTATGCGTACTACCAATATGTTGCAAAGTGGTTAACTTAGTAACCATAAATTCTCTATATTCTTCCATATCTTTAACGCAAATTTTCAGAATATAATCGTAGTCGCCACTTACGTGAAAACATTCTAAAACCTCGGTTAGCGTAACTACTTCCTTTTCAAATTCGGAAATTAAGTCTCTTGAATGTTTAATTAATTTAACGTGACAAAACACTACAAATCCTTTGTTTATCTTAGTTTTATCTAAAATGGTAGCGTATTTACTAATAATGCCTTCACGTTCCAATTTTTTTATCCGTTCATACACTGCAGTTACAGATAAGTTTAATTTACTAGACAATTCTTTAGTTGTTTTTTTAGCATCAATTTGCATCAATTCCAATAATTTTTTATCAATTGCATCCATGTGAATAGTAATTTATTTGGCTAATGTACGAAAAAAAGAAAAAATATAGATAAATAAACCATTATTTAATAAATTAATAGATAAATAAACTAAATATTTAAGGTATTGTTGAAATATTGATTTATTATATTCAATTTTGATAGATAAAACTAAATAATCATGAAACAATTTAATCCAGCCGATAACATACAAGATTTACAGTATTTTGGCGAATTTGGAGGTGTAAATCCTTCTATATCCGATTCCTCTACTTATACGTTTCTTTCTGCAAAAACCATGTTTGATACCTTTGAAGGTAACGCTGAAGGGTGTTATTTGTATTCCCGACATTCTTCGCCAAGTAATTTATATTTAGACAAAGCATTAGCAGCAATGGAAGGCACTGAAACTGCCAATGTTTCTGCTTCTGGTATGGGCGCCATTACGCCAACAATTTTACAACTTTGCGGACAAGGTGACCACGTGGTTTCAAGTAGAACCATTTATGGCGGAACCTATGCCTTTTTGAAAAATTTCACACCAAGATTTGGTATAAAAACTACTTTTGTAGACATTACTAAATTAGACCTTGTAGCAGCTGCCATAAAACCAACAACCAAAGTTTTGTATTGCGAAACAGTCAGTAATCCCTTATTGGAAGTAGCCGATATTGCTGCTTTGGCTAAGATTGCAAAAAAGCACAACCTTAAATTAGTGGTTGACAATACGTTTTCGCCTTTATCTGTATCGCCAGCAAAGTTAGGTGCCGATATTGTGATACACTCCTTAACAAAATACATCAACGGAAGTTCAGATACAGTAGGCGGCGTAACGTGTGCGAGTCAAGAATTCATAAACGATTTAAAAAACGTAAATTCTGGAGCGAGTATGTTGTTAGGTCCTACTATGGACAGTTTGCGTTCGGCATCGGTAATGAAAAACTTAAGAACACTTCATATCCGAATGAAACAACATAGTCATAATGCGATGTACTTAGCTAATAAATTTGAAGCAGACGGCATCAAAACCGTTTATCCAGGATTGGCAAGTCATCCAAGTCATACTATATACAAAAATATGATTAACCCAGAATATGGTTTTGGCGGTATGATGACTATTGACGTAGGAAGTTTAGAAAAGGCCAATGCCTTAATGGAATTAATGCAAGAAAGAAATTTAGGTTATTTAGCGGTAAGTTTAGGATTTTACAAAACGCTATTTAGCGCACCTGGGACATCCACTTCTTCTGAAATTCCTTTAGATGAACAAGCAGCAATGGGTTTAACTGATGGATTAATCCGTTTTTCAATTGGATTAGATAACGATATTGAAAGAACCTATCAAAGTATGCATGCTTGTATGAAAGAATTACATATTCTTTAAAAGAATTATTTATAATTTAAAATCCGTTCCGATTATTTCGGGACGGATTTTTTTTGTAATTTTGTTATATAAATTTTCTAATATGAGTACAATTAAACTTAAACAAGAACTTCATGACATCATTAACAACGGTGATGATAAGTTTGTACAATTATTTCACGACATGGCAACATCTTATTTCGTTCAAACTAAAAAAGATAAAATGATAGATGAATCTGAAAAAGATATTGAATCTGGAAACATTTATGCACAAGAAGAAGTCAAAAAAATGATTGCTAATTGGAAAGAATAAATAAACCTATTTATTGGACTGACAGAGCGGTAAACGATTTAGAAAAAGTAACACGATTTAATATTAAATTGTTTGGTTTTAATAAGTCGATTGAAATTGCAACTGAAATTCAAGAAGCAACTGAAATCCTAGCATTTCATGAATTTAATAAAATTGGTTCAATAGATGAAGATTTTACACACCTAAAATTTGAATACCGAAAGTTAATACATCATCATTGCAAAATAACTTATAGAGAAGGAAAAGAAAAAATTTACATTAACAGAATTTTTGACACAAGACAAAATCCCGCTAAAAACAAATAAATCCGTCCAGATTAAATCAGGACGGATTTTGTATTTATATTATGACGTTTAAGACAATTTACTAATAAACTTCGAATACGGATCTTTAAATTGAAAACCATCTTCGGTTCTTTCCTTTGATAATTTGTTGTATTCTACCAAAGCCCAAAGGATAAATTCTTTAAGAAAATATTTATCTGAAATGGGAATTTCTGGTTGGTATTTTTGAATTAAATTTTCCAATGGTTGCACTTCATCTAGGGTATTTCTGTAAACTTCATCGGAGCAATCATCCGTTAATTCAAAACCTGATTCGTTGAAAAACCATTCTGTAATTTCGCTGTATGGCGTGGTTACATCTTGTTTTTCTAGCTTCTCGATTTTAGGAAAATAAGCGGGTAAAAAAGTATGAATCGCATTGGCAATTAAATATTGTGCCACTACGCCAGCGCCTTCTTGTTCGCCTTCATAAACCAATTCTACTTTTCCAGTTATGGCTGGAATAATTCCTAAAAAGTCAGACAAACGAACCGTTGTTGTTGCTTCTCCGTTTTGCAAGGCTCTGCGTTCGGCAGTACTAATTAAATTCTCAAATGCAGTAATACTCATACGAGCTGAAACGCCACTTTTAGCATCAATATATTCGGATTCTCTGGCTTCAAAACCTACTTGTTCCAACAAATCTTTTGCTAAATTAGGCACATGGACTAAAGACGATTGGTCTAAGTCTAACTTAGCTTCTTGGGTAGTAATAATTTTAGCAATTTCAATAGTTTCTGGATAATGCGTTAAAATTTGCGAACCAATTCTGTCTTTTAAAGGTGTTACAATACTACCTCGATTGGTATAATCTTCTGGATTTGCGGTAAAAATAAATTGCAAATCTAAAGGCATTCTTAATTTAAATCCACGGATTTGAATATCGCCTTCTTGTAAAATATTGAATAAGGCTACTTGAATACGCGCTTGTAAATCGGGTAATTCATTAATTACAAAAATACATCTGTTGGCACGTGGAATCATTCCGAAATGAATCACGCGTTCGTCTGCATAAGATAATTTTAAATTGGCTGCTTTTATTGGATCTACATCACCAATTAAATCGGCAACTGTAACATCAGGTGTGGCTAATTTTTCGAAAAAACGTTCGCTTCTATGTAACCAAGAAATAGGCGTGTCGTTTCCTTTTTCAGCAATCAAATCTATAGCAAAACGCGAAATTGGATTTAGAGGATCGTCATTAATTTCAGAACCGGTAACAAACGGAATGTATTCGTCTAAAAGTTCGACCATTTTTCGAGCCAAACGTGTTTTTGCTTGTCCGCGCAATCCTAATAAATTAATATTGTGGCGTGATAAAATAGCGCGTTCCAACTCGGGAATTACAGAATTTTCAAAACCATGAACGCCTGTAAAAGTTGGTTGTTTGGCTATTAGTTTGTTTCTTAAATTAGTTCGTAATTCATCTTTGATATTCTTTGATTGATAACCTGATTGTATCAATTCTCCTAATGTTTTTATATGTGTCATACTATTTTTTTAAACGCTATTTAGCTACTGCTATTTATTTAATTTCTTTGATTTGATACTACTTATTTCAATTTCTTTTTTCTATTGGCTTCATAATCTTGGAAAATCATTTCTCCTAATCCACTTAAACCTGTATAAAATGCTTTTCCTTGATTGGCTTCTGTAAATTTATCTACAAATTTTTGCAAATACGGATCGTTAGCAATCATAAAAGTGGTAATCGGAATGTGTAACTTTCTAGCTTGGGCAGCTTGTGTATAACATTTTTCAACAATGTATTCGTCTAATCCGTTGCTATTCATGTAATACGAGCCATCTTTTTCACGAACACAGCTTGGTTTTCCATCGGTAATCATGAAAATTTGTTTGTTGGTATTTCGTTTTCTGCGCAGCATGTCCATTGCCAATTGCAAACCTGCAACAGTATTGGTATGATAAGGTCCAACTTTCAGGAAAGGCAATTCTTTTATAGAAATAGGCCAAGCATCGTTTCCAAAAACTAAAATATCAATAGTATCTTTAGGATAACGAGTTGTGATGAGTTCCGCTAAAGCCATGGCAACTTTTTTGGCAGGCGTAATTCGGTCTTCACCATACAAAATCATACTATGAGAAATGTCTATCATTAAAACAGTACTCATTTGCGATTTGTAGTGCGTGTCTTCAATTACCAAATCATTTTCAGTAAGTTGGAACTCGCCTATTCCATTATTAATTTGCGCATTTTTCAAACTTTCAGTTAGCGAAATTCTATCTAAGGCATCTCCAAAATTATAGCTTCTAAGTTCACCTGTAAGTTCATCGCCGCCGCCAATTTGTTTCGTTTTGTGATTGCCACTACCCGATTTGTTTAAATTACCAAATATTTGATCTAAAGCGGCTTGACGAATAAGTCGTTCCGTTTTTGAAGTAATAGTAACCTCGCCGGGTCCATCTCCCGTAATTTCTTCGCGAATGAATCCTTTTTTCTTTAAATCTTCGATAAAATCCTCTATTGTATATTCTGGAGTGGTTAATTTGTATTCGGCATCAAGCTCGCGTAACCAAGATATGGCCTCGTCAAAATCACCCGAAGTGTGGACAATTAATTCTTTAAAAACACCAAAAAGCACTTCAAACGGTGACTTAAATGGCTTTTCATACGTTTTAAAATAAAACCCTTTTTTCATGAAATAAAGTTACAAGGTTAGTTTTAAATGACAAGAAAACGAATGCTAATTTTTAGTTAAATCTAATAAAACTTCCCATCCACATAATACCAATTGTTTTGAAATAAGATAAACGTTGATTTTTCGTGATGTATTTGTGGGATTTTATTCTGGTCTAAATAGTAGGCTTTGAATTCCACTGTGTTTTCAGTATGGTTTATGATTTCTAATTTTTGCCACGTATTTAGTTGTGCCCATGCTAAAATATCTGATTTGTTGGTATATTTTTTTTGAGACACGTGTGTGGTTTTGTACAAATATTCCGAATCGTTTAAATAAAATGCTGTAAATCTGGCACGCATAAGTTTTTCGGCAGTAGACACAATTATATCGCCTTGAATATATGGCAAACAACATTCTTGAAGGCTAATAAGGGAGCCGCAGGGGCAAAGTTTAGTGTTTTCCATTTTGAATTTTAGGTGCTAAATGTTTTAGCAAAACCTGGTATTTACTTAATTCAATTAAATGGTTGTCTGAAACCACTTCATCAATTAAATTATCCACTTCCTCACTAACTTTAAACAGCAAAACTTGTGCGGTTCCCCACTCTTTTTTGGCTATTAAATCAATAATTGTTTGAACTTTTGGTTTTAAATTAACTACTTGTTGAGAATGCATTAGTTATTTTTAAGCGATTGCTTGTATTGTTCTAATATCGAGGCTTTTTTAGCTGCTGAAGTTTGCTTTGTTTTTTGAATTTTCTTCATATGATTGTCCAACTGCTTTTTATGTTTGTCTTTATTTATGGCATTATTTCTTCCCATGTTGCAAAATTTTCTTCAAATTTACGAAACTTTCATTGGTATTACTTAATTCTACAAGCATTTTCCTTCTAATTTCTTCAAAATCACCAAAAACTAAGTGTTTTGCCCATGAATTTGATTGCAAAACGTTTTTTATTTCTTTAATTCTTTTTGAAGTGTCGGAGGCATTTCTTAGCAATTGATTGGTATAATTTGGATGGTTTTTATGATTAAAATAAACTTCGCTTTTGGCTTCATCTATCTCAATAAAAAACAATTTTTCAGCTTCGTTATTTGAATAAAAATCAGTCCAATGCGCAAAGCCTACAATTTCTGTTTGATTTTTATAATCGGAATTCGTAACCAAACGCCACCTGCAATTTGAGGCTCTTCCCCAATGATTGGATTTTCTGAAAACACCTATATCTGAAAAAAAATATTCACTCCCAGAAGCGCTTTTGAAACCCAATTTTAAATCTAAAACAGCATCCTTTTCCACTTGTTGAAACAAGCAAAACGTATATTTGTGAAAATTGAATTTGTTGTAATTATTCATTTTGTAAAGATAGCATTATCTGTATAGTATTTTTTCAAAACGATTATATTAATACTAAAAAAAATATTACATTTGCATCAATAAATTAAAAAAAAACGAATTTTCAACATCACAATTTAGAAAAAAAACAATGAAACAATTAGTACTATTATTTGCTGCATTAACATTGGTTTCTTGCAACAAATTTAAAATTGAAGGAACAGCAAAAGGAATTAAAGATGGCACAAAAGTATTTTTAGAAGGTGCTAACGAAACGGGTCCAGTTGCAATGGATACTGTAGAAGTAAAAGCAGGAAAGTTTTTATTTGAAGGCAAAAACGAACTTCCAGAAATTGGAATTGTAAGTATTGAAGGTGTTATTGATCCTCAATATCAATCTAAAAAAGCACTTCCTTTAATTATTCAAAGTGGGACAATAACTATTGACTTTGACACAAAAGACATTCAGAAATCTAGAATTTCAGGAACAACTGATAATGATTTATTTCAAAAATATACTGATGAATCTGTAATTATTAACAAACCAATTGTTGATTTTCAGAAAAATAACAATGAGGCAATGAAAAAAGCCATGGAAACTAATGATGTAGCTGTGCAACAGCAACTAAATCAAGAATATGGCAAACTTGCTCAGTCTATTTCAGCAAAGATGGATACTAAATCTAAGGATTTTATGAAAAACAATCCAAGTTCTATTTTGTCAATGCTTTTTCTAGAAAACTATGTTAGTAGAGGAATGTTGCAAGGCAAAGAAGCTAAAGAGGCGTTTGAAAAATTAGACAAAAAATTACAAGGTACAAAAAGTGGTAAAGCAGTAAAAAAAGCGTTAGATGCGCAATTGAAAGTAGCCGCTCCTGAAAAAAAAAAATAACTAAAGCGCCTGATTTTTCAGCTAAAACACCTGCTGGAAAAACCGTTTCTTTAAAAGAATCGCTGGGTAAGGTTACTATAATTGATTTTTGGGCTTCTTGGTGTGGACCATGCCGTGCAGAAAATCCGAATGTAGTTGCCATTTATAATGAATTGCATAGTAAAGGGTTAAATATTATTGGCGTTTCTTTAGATGAAGATGCTTCAAAATGGAAAGCAGCTATTGCCAAAGATAAATTAAGTTGGACTCAGGTTTCTAATTTAAAAGGTTGGGAAGATCCTGTTGCAACTGCATATGAAGTAGATCAAATTCCGGCCACATTTATTTTAGATGCAAAAGGAAACATAGTAGCCAAAAACTTAAGCGGCGAAGAATTAAAAGCAAAAATTAAAGAAATATTAGGTGTAAAATAGCACCTAAAATTATATAAATCCATCCCATTTTGTATTCTAAAACAAAATGGGATTTTTTATGTTTTTAGTTTCCAGAAAGTTATAAAACATTATAGATATTACCCAAAATAAGTTTGCCACAATAAAAAACAATTCTATATTTGCAATCGAATACTGGCCTTGGGGAGATACTCAAGCGGCCAACGAGGGCAGACTGTAAATCTGCTGTGAAAACTTCGCAGGTTCGAATCCTGCTCTCCCCACAAAAGCACTTCTAACGAGGTGCTTTTTTTTATAGTTTTTAGTACTATCTCTAAAACTACTTTCATACACTATCTATACACTATCTATGGAGTATCTATACACCATCTATGAAGAAGCGCTGTTTTAGAACACAAAAAAAACTGAAAGATCCAGAAGCATGAATTTTTGAGAATTATTTTTATATTTGTTACATAAAGCAACTAAAATATGAAATGGAACGCCAAAATAATCAGCCACAAAGGAACGCCAAGAATTGCTATTTTTTTTGAAAAAGATGCCACGTTAATAAGCCGAATAAAAACTTTTGAAGATGCACTTTGGAGTGCTTCTAAACGCTACTGGCATTTACCTGATACAGAACAAAACCGCTTGCACTTTAAACTTCCTTTAGCACCTACTTTATTACCTAATACGGAAGGTATTGCTAGTATTGAAACCTTTAAACGCTACTTGTTATCAAAAAGATATAGCCCAAATACTATTAATACTTATAGTGAAGCCTTAAAATCGTTTTTAATCTTTTGCAATACCAAAGCAATTAAAGACATTACAAATAATGATGTTATTTTATATAATAACAACTTTATTTTAAAGCATAATTTATCGTCGTCCTATCAAAACCAGATAGTAAATGCAATCAAACTATATTTTAAAATTGTAAAAGAAACCGCAATTGAAATTGACAAAATTCATCGTCCTAGAACAGAAAAAGCATTGCCTAATGTTTTGAGCAAAGAAGAGGTCAAACAAATTATTACTGCTCCTACTAATTTAAAACACAAAACAATGTTAAGTTTAATTTACTCTTGCGGCTTACGATGTGGTGAATTATTAGCATTACAACCACATCATATAGATTCTAAAAGAAATATAGTTTTATTAAAAAATTCAAAAGGCAAAAAGGATAGAATTGTCCCGCTAAGTCTTAAAATATTAGAGTTATTACGAGAATATTATAAAGTTTACAAACCCAAAAAGTATTTGTTTGAGGGGCAAAAAGAAGGCGCACCTTATGATGCCAGAAGTATACAACTAGTATTGAAACAAGCTCTACATAAAACAGGAATAAAAAAGCCTGCCACGCTACATTGGTTGCGACACAGTTATGCTACTCATCTGCTAGAAAGTGGAACAGATTTAAGATATATCCAGGAACTATTAGGGCATAATAGTAGTAAAACAACGGAAATTTACACACACGTGAGCACAAAAAATATTCAGCAAATTAAAAGCCCATTTGATGATTTGTAAGAAAAAAATATTATATTTGATTTAAATAAAAAAGCGAAACAAAACTTCGCATATCTACCCAAATATAGGTGTATATACGAAGTTTTATATCGCATATATACAAGTTATAGGCAAGCGTAAAGACCGACACAACAACCATTAAACTGATAGACAATTATCGAAACATTTGGACGACATATGAACTTTACAGCGGACTTTTTTCCGACACAACAGCCCAACGCTTCGTGTTTTATTTTTTTTTCCGACCCGCATTTTTTAAAAACAATTTTAGCCAGTCGCACAAGTGGCACATTTGGTTTTGCCCCTACACACAAGGCTGACGCTTGGGCAAAACCAAAAGAGCCACTTTTTGCCACCGCACCAATAATAATCCGTATTTTAACGACCTAATAATTTAAACATATATGTCAACAAAGTTTTTTACTAATAGCGAAGAGAACACCTTAATCAAAAAGTTTGAAGGGGTTTTTACTCATAATCCCAACATACAATACTTTGACGCTTTAGTAGGCTACTTTAGGGCATCAGGTTATTTCCGCATCAGACCCTTTTTAGACAAAGTTCCAAACATTAGAATTTTAGTAGGCATTAACATTGACAAGATGCTTGCAGATGCTCAAAAGGAAGGACTTGAATTTTTTAAAAATCACGAAAAGACAAAAGAAGATTTCATCAAGAAAATTCAGGAAGACATTGAAAAAGCCAATTATGACAAAGATACCGAGAAAGGAATATTACAATTTATTGATGACTTGATTGAAAAGAAAATTCAAATCAAAGCACATCCTGAAAAGAAGATTCATGCTAAAGTTTATATTTTAAGACCTGAACCTTTTAATTCTAATACTCCTGCAATAGCAATAACAGGTTCTTCAAATCTAACAGATGCAGGTCTTGGTGGTGGTGATTTTTACAATTATGAATTTAATGTTCAACTAAACGATTATGATGAAGTTAAATTTGCAACGGACGAATTTGAAAAATTGTGGGCTGAATCGGTAGACATTCTACCAGTTGACATTCAGAACATTAAAAAGGAAACTTATCTGAACGAAGAAATAACTCCTTTTGAACTTTACATAAAATTATTGACTGAATATTTTGGTAAAAACATCGACTATGATCCAGATTCAATAGGCGACCTTCCACAAAATTTCAAAAAACTTTCATACCAAATTGATGCTGTAAATGAAGGTTTCAATATGCTGTTAAAGCATAATGGATTTTTATTAGCAGATGTTGTGGGTTTAGGGAAAACAGTTATTGCCGCAATGGTGGCTAAAAAGTTTTTAATGCAAAATGGTAGGGATAATACCAAAATATTAATTGTTTATCCTCCTGCTGTTGAAAAGAACTGGAAAAATACATTTAAAGATTTTCAATTAGACAAATACACGAAGTTCATCACGAATGGTAGTTTAGAAAAAATTTTAGAAGGACATGAGGACTACTGGAGCAAGGAAGATTATGATTTGATAATTGTTGATGAAGCTCATAAGTTTCGTAATTACCTCACAGGTGCTTTTCAAAATTTGCAATTAATTTGTAAAAGCCCTAGAGTAAATAAAGGTTTAGTTGAAGGATTACAGAAAAAAGTTATTTTAGTATCTGCAACACCTTTAAATAATAGACCCGATGATATTTTCTATCAGATTCAAATGTTTCAGGATGCTAGACAATCTACCCTTCCAATAACAAATTTGACATCGTTTTTTTCACCATTGATGGAAGAATACAAAAACTTAAAACGTTTTGATGCTGTAAATCGTCAGCAAAAAGTGTACTGATTTAGTCAAAAACTAAGAGAGTGTTTTCAAAAATTATTAAATTTGAATTATTATGAAAACACCAAGAAAACAAACAACAGAAAATTACATTAAAGAGATTCGAAGAAACACCAGAAGAATCTTTAGTTCAGAACAGAAAATACAAATCGTTATGGAAGCATTACGAGCTGAAATGTCTGTTGCAGAATTATGTAGGAAGTATTCCATTAATGAATCCCAGTTTTATAAGTGGAATAAAGAATTTTTAGAAGCGGGTAAGAAAAGATTATCAGGTGACACAACAAGAGAAGCTACTAGCGATGAAGTAACAGAACTCAAGAAAGAGAATCAACGTTTAAAAGTCATGGTTGCCGATTTAGTTTTACGCTATGATATCGTAAAAAAAAGCTTGGAAATGCTGGATTAACTGACAAATTCAAGAAATACATGCGACTTACTATATCCGAAAAACAAGAAATCATTCACATGGTTGTTCGATCTGAAATTGGAGTAAACAGAACGCTTCGGGAGATTGGAATTAACAAGAGTACTTTTTACAATTGGTATCATGCTTATAGCGAAAATGGTATTGAAGGTTTGCTTCCATCCAAACGAGTGTCAAACAGACAATGGAACTGTATACCTCAAGAGCAAAAGAATTTAGTTGTAAAATTAGCTTTGGATTATCCTGATTTATCTTCTCGTGAATTAGCTTATAAAATGACCGATGAACAACAAATATTCATATCAGAATCAAGTGTTTACAGAATTTTAAAGTCAAGAGGTTTAATTACAGCTCCAGCTCATATTTTTCTGAGTGCGGGAAATGAATTTACAGACAAAACAGGCTTTGTTCATCAAATGTGGCAAACGGATTTTACCTATTTTAAAATATTGGGATGGGGATGGTATTATTTAAGTACGGTTTTAGACGATTACAGCAGGTACATTGTGCACTGGGAACTTTGTTCAAATATGAAAGCCGATGATGTGAAAAGAACCGTGGATACTGCGATTCAAAAAGCTAAATTAATTACCAAACAAAAACCAAAGTTACTATCGGATAATGGCTCGTGTTATATTGCAAGTGAACTAAAATCATATTTAAAAGACAATTATCAAATGCAGCAAGTGCATGGCAGACC
>CAMCVI010000004.1 GCA_945881885.1 Chryseobacterium gleum
TCAAACATTTTTACGGGCGTTCAAGGCGGCACACATCAAGTAACGGTAGAAGACACAGAAGGTTGTACCAACTTAATAATAGATGTATTAGTAATTGATTATCCTAAATACTTTACACCAAATGGTGATGGAATTCATGATACGTGGAAAATTATTGGATTAGAAGCAAAACATAACGCAAAAATTTATATATTTGACCGATATGGAAAACTAATGAAACAATTGGCTCCATTAGGTGAAGGTTGGGATGGTAAATTTAATGGTGAAGACCTACCATCAACCGATTATTGGTTTACAATTGAGTACAAAGAAAACGACCAACAAAAACTATTTAAAGCGCATTTTTCCTTAAAAAGATAAGATTAGAATACTATGAAACTAAGAAATTTATTACTACTTAACCTAATTGTTTTTTTTCAATCAGCATACTCTCAAGAAGGGATAGCCGTTTATACAGATTATTTGACTGATAATTATTATTTAATTCATCCCTCTATGGCGGGTGCTGCTAATTGCGCTAAGTTAAGAGTTACAGGAAGACAACAATGGTTTGGTCAGCAAGATGCACCATCTTTACAAACAATGAGTTTTAATACCGCGATAGATGAAGATGGAAAATCAGGAGTAGGTATGATTGCTTTTAATGATAGAAACGGATACCATTCTCAATCAGGAGCAAAATTAACATATGCACATCATTTACTATTTTCACGAACGAAAGCTGATTTAAATATGCTCTCTTTCGGATTAAGTACTGCATTTATTCAAAGTAGATTAGATGAGACAGCATTTAAGGTTTTTGATCCTCAAATTTATGGTGGGATTACTCAAAAAGATTCTTATTTTAATATAGATATCGGCGCGTCTTATCAATATTTAGATTTTTTCACGCACGTAACGGTTAAAAATTTTATTGCTAATAGAAGAGAATTATATTTAGCAGGAGTAGAGTCAGATAACCTGAGAAAATATTTATGGAGTGCAGGTGCAAATTTTGGCGACACAGATAACATTTCAGTAGAACCTTCATTTATGTTTCAAGTAACGGAACAAACCGGAGAAAAAGCAATTGATTTAAATGCGAAAGTTTACAAAGCTATGGATTTTGGTAATATTTGGGGAGGTCTTTCTTACAGAACAAGTTTTGAAGGTACACAATACACAAAAGAATTGGGTATTGTAAATACTCAGAAATTACAATATATCACACCATTTGTAGGTGTTAATTTTAAACAATTTATGTTTGGTTATTCGTATAATCAAGTGATTGGAGATGTTAAATTTGATAACGCAGGTTACCATCAATTAACTATTGGATTGAATTTATTCTGTAAACCAAAAGCATACGACTGTAACTGTCCAGCCGTTTCAAACTAATATAATTAATCCCGATTTTTTCGGGATTTTTTTTTAATTTTTTTTGTATGATTATTAAAGAAGTTAGAGGTAAAAAACCAGCCATTCCTGCAGATTGTTATATTGCAGAAAATGCCACCATCGTGGGTGATGTTTCTTTTGGAGAAAAATGTAGCGTTTGGTTTAATGCCGTAATTAGAGGAGATGTAAATTTTATTTCTATTGGAAATAAAGTAAATATTCAAGACGGAGCAGTAATACATTGTACCTATTTAAAACATCCAACTATTATCGGGAATAATGTTTCTATCGGACATAATGCAATTGTTCATGGATGTACTATTCATGATAATGTTTTGGTAGGAATGGGCGCTATAATTATGGATGGTTGTGTGGTTGAAAGTAATTCGATAATAGGAGCCGGTAGTGTAGTAACTCAAAACACGCATGTTGAAAGCGGTTTTATTTATGCAGGAATACCAGCAAAAAAAATAAAAGCATTGAATACAAGTGATTTTGCCGGCGAAATTGACCGCATTTCTAATAATTATGTAATGTATTCCAGCTGGTTTAAAGAAGACTAAAAAGCCTTATAAACCACTTTAAATTCAGAACCTATAAGTTGTTGCATTACTTCTGGCGGGTTGTTGATAAATAAGGAATGAAACACTTCATTAGAAGTATTAAATAAGTTATTTACTTCTAAAATATGTTTGGTTTGTTTGGCAACTGCTTCACTAGAATCAATAATTTTAATATGATTCGGAATTATTTTTTTTATTTGCGGAATCAAATAAGGATAATGTGTACAGCCCAAAACCAAACAATCAATATCTTCGGCAACCATTGGGAGTAAGTAATCTTTTAGAAGTTCTGTCATTTTTTCAGAATGCATCGCACCGCTTTCGATGAGTTGTACCAATTCATAACCAATTTGTTCCACAACTTTCACATCCGAATACAAAGCAACGGTTTGATGAAAAAGTGCACTATTTAATGTGCCTTGCGTAGCTAAAATTCCTATTTTTTGAGTTTTTGTATGCAATGCTGCGGGTTTAATAGCGGGTTCGATTCCAATAAAAGGAATGTCATAAGTGGCTCTTAAGACTTTTATGGCATTTGTAGTAGCCGTATTACAAGCTACAATAATAATTTTACAATTATCGTTTAGTAAAATTTCTGTATTTTTTTTACTTAACGCAATTATTTCTTCTTCTGTTTTTTGACCATAAGGCGCGTTTTTACTATCTGCCAAATAAATGGTGCTTTCATTTGGAAGAAGCGCGTGTACCTCTTTCCAAATGGATGTGCCGCCTACGCCAGAATCGAAAAGTCCTATTGGATTTTTATTGCTCATAAAACAAATGTAAAAAAAAACTGCTCAATCTAAAAATAAGAAGGAGCAGTTGTAGTATTTTATTTAAGTTTTATTAGAAACCTAATTCTTTTTTAACATCAGCTAATATATCAATGCTTCCAGCACCAATATTTAATACCGTTCCAGGTGCTGTAGCATCTAATGTATAAGATAAACCTTTGGCATCTGATACTTTTTTTATTGCTGCAATTGCTTTTTCAAACAATGGTTTTTGTAATTCAAGTTGTTTATCTTGTAATGACTTATCTGCATCCGTCTGATATTTTTGAATTCTTGTTCCCATATCTTGCATTTCTTGAGAACGCGTTTGGTTTAATAATTCTCCAGCAGTTTCTGCTTCTTTTTGGTATTGAGCTGCTTTGGTTTGGTATTCTGCTACTAATTTTTTGTATTCCGTATCATAACCTTCTCTCAATTTTGTTAATTGAGCTTCTGCTGCTTTCATAGCTGGCATAGTAGTCATTAAAGCGCTTACATCAATATGTCCAACTTTAGTTTGAGCTGTAGCAACTTGCGCACCAAAAAACAGAACTATTGCAATAATTAGGGTTTTAAATTGTTTCATTTTAATTTAATTTAATAAGGGTTATTTAATTTTGAGTTAGTTATTCGTGTTTATTTATTTTCTTTTTTCTTGTTTAACAAAGCGTCTCTTTTTGCTTTTTGATCGTCTAATAATTTCTGACGGGCATCTGCTCTTTCTTTTAAAAGTGCAGCTCTTTTATCATCTGCTTCTTTTTTCTTAACTGCGGCTGCATCTTTACGTTCTTGTATTTTTTTTTCTCTATCGTCTTTAGTAGCTTGTACCGCTTTTTCTTTTTCTAATATTTCAGGATTTTCAGTTGTGTCAAATTCTCTAACATCTTTAGCGTCTTGAATTTTTTGTTGTTTTTTAGTTAGTTCAACTTTCTTACCTGCTCTTTCTAACGCTTTTAAAACGAAATCGCTTATATCAAAACGTTCCGCGGTGAAAATCATAGTTAAATCGGAAGATTTATCAAATATGAAATCATAATTTCTTACTGCTGCAATATCTTGTACAATATTAAAAACTTGATCTTGTATTGGTTTTACTAACGCCGATTTCTGGATCATTAAGTCGCCTAGTGGTCCAAATCGTTTTTGTTGGTAATCCAGCATGTCTTTTTCAAGAACGTTTATTTCTTCTTCTTTATCGTTAATTAATTCTTTAGTTAACAAAACTTTTTCAGATGCTAAAGCTTCTTTTAGCTTTTTTATTTCATTTCTCTTGGTTTCAATTTCTTGTTTCCAAGTGGCAGCTTTTTGTTCCAATTGATTTTTAGCTTCGGCATACTCTGGAACTTTTTCCAAAATATAGTCCATATCTATATAACCAATTTTTGTTGTTTTTTGCGCTTGTACTGCAAATAAAACAAAACTAAAAAATAAAACAAAATATTTTTTCATAAATATGTTATATTAAATTCAACTATCGTGCCAAAATTTAAAATTGTTGTCCAATAATAAAGTGTGTTTGCCAACCACTTTTTATCGTATCGCCTGGTATTGGGTCGAAACCATGAGCAAAATCTATACCTAATAATCCAAAAGCTGGCATAAATACTCTTAATCCTACACCGGCCGAACGTTGTACTTTAAATGGGTCAAATGTTTTAAAATCATCAAAGGCAGCACCCGCTTCTACAAAAGTCATAGCATAAATTTTAGCTGATTGTTTCATGGTAATTGGGTATCTTAGTTCCATAGAATATTTATTATACACTGTTCCTCCGTTTTGCGAAGATAGTGAATTGTTTGGATATCCACGTAACTGAATTACCTCTCTACCGTCTAAAGCAAAATTCGCTAATCCGTCGCCACCAACAAAAAATCTTTCAAAAGGCACCACACCTCTGTCTTGATTATAGGCACCTAAGAAACCAAATTCAGCTCTGGTACGTAAAACGAATTTTTTGTATATTTTAGTATACCAATCGCCACTAAATTTCACTTTGTAAAATTCTAAATATTTAAAACGCTCTTGGTCTACTAAACTTTGATCGGCAACAGCTTCAGTATAATTATTAGTGTTTTCACCCGCTGCGTTGATATATACTGGTAATACGTTTCCGTTTGCATCTGTTCGAGAAACAGTATTATTTCTTAATTTATATTCTTCTTTGTTTCCTAAATTGGCATAATCCACCCCATTAAATAGCGAATATGGTAAAGTAAATTTAGCAGAAACCGAGAAAGTTGAACCTCTATCTGGGAAAATTGGGTCTAAACCTCTACTGTCTCTTGTTAATGTGGAACTAAAAGCTAAGTTTCTTGAAGCGCCATTTCCAAAGGTAAATAAACCTGTGTTGTAATTATTTAAATCGTAATAAGAAAAAGATACAGAGTTAGAAATACTAAAATAATCATCCGGAACTTTTAATCTTTTTCCGTAACCAACTGTTAATGTAGAAATGTTAAAACTTTTATCTCTAGTTACATTTCTTGATCTGAAATCGAATAAAAATTGTTTACTATGTGAAATGGATGTGAAAAAACTAATTGGTTTTTTTCCGCCCAACCAAGGTTCTGTAAATGACAAACTATAAACTTGAAATCCTTGACTGGCTTGTAAACGCAATGACATTTTTTGACCATCACCCATTGGTAAAGGTTGGTAGGCTTTTTTGTTAAAGATGTTTTTTAAAGAAAAATTATTAAATGATAAACCTAAAGTTCCAATGAAACCTCCAGCACCATACCCTCCTTGTAATTCTACCTGACTAGAACCTTTTTCCACTAAAGTCCAATCCAAATCTACTGTTCCAGCAGCTGGATCCATATTTACTGGTTCTGGGCGAATGGCCTCAGCATCAAAAAAACCTAATTGTCCCAATTCTCTAACAGAACGAATAACCAAATCTTTGTTCCATTTTTCTCCTGGTCGGGTTCTTAATTCTCTATAAATTACTTTGTCGTTGGTTTTGTCGTTTCCTTTAACAGTGATGTTGTTAAAATAGGCAATTGGGCCTTCTGAAATTCTGATTTCAAAATCGATAGTATCGTTTTCTGTTTTTACTTCTACAGGATTGATATTGGACCATAAATACCCATTATTTTGATATAAATTGGATACATCTTCTGCGTCTGGTGAAGTTTTGTCAGCAATTCTTTTTTCTAATAAAACACCATTGTAAATTTCACCTCTTTTAATTCCTAAAATAGAATTTAAAACTTGGTCTGTGTATACAGTGTTTCCTAAAAATCTGATATCTCCAAAGTAATATTTTCGGCCTTCTTCAATATTTACGTCAATATTTATTTTGTTGGTTTCTTTATTATACACCACACTTTCGCTAACTACTCTGGCGTCTCTATAACCTTTTTCTTTGTAATTTGTTACTAGCGTTCCTAAATCTTCTTTGTATTTGTCTTTTACAAATTTTGAGGCTTTAAAAACCCTGTAAGATCTCTTTTCTTTGGTGTTTTTAAATGATTTTTTAAGTTTTTTGTCTGTTAATTGTTCGTTTCCAACAAAATTAATTGCGCTAATTTTTACTTTTTCTCCTTTATCAATAAAAACCACCATATCCACTTTAGTATTTGTAGAATCGGCTAAAGTGTTTATCGTTACTTTGGTGTTAAAATAACCATCTTTTTTAAACTTATTTTCAATGTAGTTTTTGGTGTTTGTAATTAGGTTATCGTTTACAATTTTGCCTTTGTTTAATTCGGTTTCTTTTACAACATCTTCTCTTTTACCTTTTTTAATACCTTTAATTTTTATGTCATTTAGTTTAGGCAATTCGTATAATTCTAGCTCTAGAAAAATAGTTTCTCCTTCAATTTTTTTCACATAAAAGTTAACATCATTAAAAAGGCCTAATTTCCACAGTTTGGTAATGGCTAAGCTAATTTCATCTCCAGGAATTCTGATTTTACTGCCAATTTCAAGTCCAGTAAATGTAATAACGGTTTGTTCGTTAAATGAAACTTTCCCGGTTACTTCTACACCAGCAAGTATATATTCTTTTCCTTTTTCAAGGGTGGTTTCTTGGGCATTTATTGTATTTCCTAACAATAGGAATAATAAAAATAGTATTCTGTTTTTAAACATTGTCAATTTATCTAATTTGTTCGCTAGTTTTTCCAAATCTTCTTTCTCTTTTTTGATAGCTTAATAATGCTTTATGCAATTCTTCTTCATTGAAGTCTGGCCAAAGCACATCTGTAAAATAAAATTCTGCATAAGCAATCTGCCATAAAAGAAAATTACTTATCCTATGTTCGCCACTTGTTCTTATCACTAAGTCAACATCTGGCATATTTTGCGTGTAAAGATGCTGATTTATAATTGATTCTTCAATAGCATCCACTGAAATTATATTATTTTTAACTTTTTCGGAAATTATTTTAACAGCATTTATGATTTCGTCTCTTGCGCCATAACTTAATGCTAAGGTTAGTGTCATTCTAGTATTTGCTTTTGTTTTTTCAATAACTTCAGTTAATTCTTTTCTAACTCCAGTTGGTAAATTGTCTAAATTTCCAATCGCATTTAGCTTGATATTATTGCTTTGTAATGTTTTTAATTCTTTTTTTAAGGAACTAACTAATAACTTCATTAACGTGTCTACTTCAATTTTAGGTCGGTTCCAATTTTCTGTTGAAAAAGCATAAAGTGTTAAAAAATCAATACCCAGTTTAGCGCAGTTTTCAACGGTTTGTTTTCCAGATTTAGTCCCCTTCTCATGACCAAATACACGCAACATTCCTTGGTTTTTAGCCCAACGCCCATTACCATCCATAATGATGGCCAAATGTTTTGGTAAGTTATTTTTATCTATTTCTTTTTCCATTCTATTCTATTCAGGTGCGCAAAAACATGGATTTTTACCAAAAGTATAGGTTAATGTAAATCCTGTAAACACATACCAATCTTTGTTGTTTAAATCTCCAAATTTTAATGTTTCCAAGTTTTTATTTATAGGATTACTTCCGTCTAAATTATCAGTAAAAGTATATCTTGCGCCTGTTTCTAATCCAATAACCAAATGATTTGTCAGTTTCGATTTGATGCCAAAAACCATAGGAATGGCAAACGAATAATGTTGGTAATCTGTTTTACTTTCAGTACCAATCACATAAATTTCATCGTAAACAAAAGCTGAAATCCCCGAATACACATATGGTGTAATAGTAAAATCAGATTGATGCAAATCGAAATCCAAAAAATTAAATTCCAAACCTGCTGCTATTTCTTTGATATTATTCTTTATTTCAAAACCTCTATTTTTTCTATTTGGGGCATTACTTTCTATGTCTTTTGCCGTAATAGATGCCATATTATAAGAAAAGCGCCAAGAATGTCTGGTGCTTTTGTTCCATTTGTATAAAATCCCTAACGCTATGTCATTTGGAGACAAATAGATTTCTTTTCCCACATCTCCAATATAATTACTACCGCCTACAAAAACTCCTAATTCGTTTATTTGTCCGAACGAAGTAATGCAGAATAAAAACCCTATACTATTTAATAAAAATCTTTTCATTTTTTTAATCGTTTGCAAATATAATAATATTGATGTACTAACCATCTTAAACCAAGTTTTTTTGATGAGTAACTTGATCTAATAACGCAAAAAAATGAAAAATCGTGTGTTAATTCCTTTTGTCCTCTCCCCAAAGTAATTTTTTTCGAATGGTTCTTAAGAATCCTTCTTCTGGAAATTCGATTATTGAAATGTAAAAATCAGTTTTTTTAACCGTTAAAGTGGTTTCGTTAGAAACTGAGGTAATTCTGGAATCTAAAGATACCAAATATTGTTCTTCCCTGCCTTTTATTTTTAAAGTAAGTTCCGAATCGTCAGGAATAATTAAAGGTCTAGCAGTTAAATTATGCGGTGCAATTGGCGTAATTACAAAACAATTTGACGTGGGCATAATTACTGGACCACCACAACTAAGCGAATACCCAGTAGATCCTGTAGGAGTAGAAATAATTAATCCATCTGCCCAATATGAATTTAGATATTCATTATTAATATAGGTTTCAATAGTAATCATGGAAGTGGTGTCTTTTCGGGAAACCGTAATTTCATTTAATGCAAAATTAATGTCTTCTAAATCAACATTTTCAGGATAGGAATGCAGACTTACTAAGGTTCTTTTCGAAATAGAAAAATCATTTGCTACTACACGTGTTAATAGCTTTTCGATATTTTCTTCCTGAATTGTTGCTAAAAAACCCAATCTTCCTGCGTTAATTCCTATAATAGGTAAATTGTAATTTCTTACAAAAGTGGCAGCGCGTAAAATAGTTCCATCTCCACCAATACTTATTAAGTAATCAAAATTATCTTTCAAACATTCGTGAGAATCAAATGTGCTGTATTTTGATAATGCGACCTCGTTTTCAATTAATTTATCATAAAAAATTTTATAAAAACAAATTTCAATATTATTTTGCTCTAAAAACGCCACTACTTTTTCTACTATAGAATGCGTGTTGTTTTGATAATATTGACCAAATACAGCTATTTTCATTTTTGAATTTTTATATATTTAAATATTTGTTTAAATAATCGGAGCGTTCTTTTAAATCGGCAAGATAAGCATCTTCTTGGTGTTCAGATAAAATAGTATAATTATACCTACGAAATGTTTGTATGATTTCGTTAAAATTATTCTGCGAAATTTTTAATGTAATTTCGGTTTTCGTTTGCAAATTATTTGAAATAAAAACACCTAATATTTTAGCGCCGTTACTTTCTACAATTTGACAAATTTGGCTAAACGTAAAATCTGCGGTTTCTTTTTCAATAACAATAGTGCCTCCGTCTTCTTTAACAAAAGCGGTTTCATTAAAAAAATGAAGCACATCGTCAAGTTCATAAAAACCTAAATAATTATTTTTGTCATCTAGAACTGGTAAAAGATTGGTGTGATTTTTTGAAAATTCTTCTAAAACATCAAACCAATTCCTATCGTTTCGAACAAAAAAACGAGTCAAATTATATTTATGATCATTTATTAAATCTGTACCAGAAAAAAGTTCTGAATCATCTTTTGAAATAGAACCTAAAAAAATAGTATGTTCTAAAATTGGGAAATGAGTATAATCTACATCCAAAAATAAATCTACGGCATCAGCAACAGCATCACTAACCTGTAAAGCTTTGTATTGATTGTTTATAAAATCTGTAATTTTATTCATGTTTCTAATTTCAAAACTATTGCAAATTAAGTAAAAAATATAAATTAGTCTATTTTTGTTTGTAATTTTGTACAAATTAAATACAATTATGACAAAGTTATCGGTTAATATTAATAAAATTGCAACTTTAAGAAATGCACGTGGTGGTAATGTTCCTGATTTGTTGCAAGTGGCAAAAGATATTCAGAAATTTGGTGCCCATGGTATTACGATTCATCCCCGTCCAGATGAAAGACATATTACGTATCAAGATGCAAGAGATTTAACAAATGTTGTGTATACTGAATACAATATTGAAGGAAATCCGCATCATAATTTTATTGATTTAGTTTTAGAATGTAAGCCCAATCAGGTAACTTTGGTTCCTGATGCTATTGGCGCAATTACCTCAAATGCAGGTTGGGATACCATAAAACATCAAGATTATCTGACAGAAGTTATTCAAGAATTTCAACGTAATAACATTCGCGTGTCTATTTTTGTAGACCCCATTGAAGGAATGGTTGAAGGCGCCAAAAAAACAGGTGCAGAAAGAATTGAATTATATACAGAAGTATTTGCGCATCAATATGGGTTAGGAAATCATTCAGCAATTGAGCCTTTCATAAAAGCAGCTCTTATAGCAAATGAACTTAATTTAGGAATAAATGCTGGACACGACTTAAGTTTAGATAATATTAAATTTTTTAAAGACAATATACCAAATTTATTAGAGGTTTCTATTGGACATGCCTTGATTTCAGAATCTTTATATCTTGGTTTAGATAACGTTGTAAATATGTATTTGAATAAGCTGAAGGGTTAATGGTAAAAAGATTAAGTCTTTCGAGTTTTACGTATTTAAAATTTCATCCAAATAAACACTTTTAACAAAAAATGTTATACTCAAAAATTGAAGGCGAAGGAAAGCCATTTTTAATCATTCATGGATTTTTAGGAATGTCTGACAATTGGAAAACGTTGGGTTATCAATTAACGCAATTGGGTTTTCAAATCCATTTGTTAGATATGCGAAATCATGGTAAAAGTTTTCATTCCGATGAATTTAGTTATGAAATTATGGCGCAAGACGTAAAATCCTACATCGATTTTCATCATTTACAAGATATTATTTTATTAGGGCATTCTATGGGTGGAAAAGTTGCTATGTTGTTTGCAACCCTTTATCCAGATTTGGTGGAAAAATTAATTGTTGCGGATATTGGTCCAAAATATTATCCACCGCATCACCAAAGTATTTTAGCCGCTTTAAACGCTGTAGATTTTTCAAAAAAACCAAATAGAGCAGAAGTTGACGAAATTGTTTCAAAACACATTTCAGATTTTGGCACGAAACAGTTTATATTAAAAAATTTACATTGGAAAACACCAGAACAATTAGATTTCCGATTTAATTTACCAGTTTTTAACACTAAAATTTCTGAAATTGGCACGGCGCTTCCTTTTGAAAATCAGTTTAACAAGCCAGTATTGTTTGTTCGTGGCGGTAATTCGGATTATATTTTAGATTCCGATTTCGAAACCATTTTATATCACTTTCCATTTGCAAAAATTCACACAATTCCGAATGTAGGACATTGGCTACATGCAGAAAATCCTACAGCATTTTACAATGAGATTGCTAATTTTGTATAAAAAATATTATGTAAACATAATATTTTTGTTAAAAATATTGTCAATTTCACAAATTATGTTAATTTTGAACCAATTATTTAACTAAATACTAACTAAATTTTAATTATGAGAAAATTATTTTCTTTATCATTACTAACCTTGGCTACTGCTTCCATGTTTGCAGGAGGGTATAGAGTTTCTATTCAAGGGCAGAAACAATTGGCGATGGGACATACCGGAGTTGCGGTTGTTAATAGTGCAGAGGTAGCGTTTTTTAACCCTGCAGGGATGTCTTTCCTAGACAAAAAATTCAATTTATCAGTTGGAGGAAATGCTTTATTAGCGAAAACAAGATTTCAAAGTTCACAATTTAACCAAACGGCAGCAACAGACAATTTAGGAACACCATTCAGTTTGTACGCTACTTACAAAATTAATGATTGGGTTTCTGCTGGTTTAGCAGTTTACACACCTTATGGATCTTCTGTAGCTTGGGACCAAGACTGGGTAGGAGCACATTTGGTAAACAACATTGATTTAGCAGCCATTTTTATTCAACCAACTGTTTCGTTTAAAGTAGGTGATGTTTTTAGTATTGGAGGGGGACCAATTTTTGTACAAGGAAGTGTAAACTTTAATAGAAATTTAACTCCAAATCCACTTTTATCTAATAATGGAAGCGGAACTGACGTAACTCTAGATGCTACTGGGATTTCTGCTTCAGGGTACAATGTAGGTATGATGTTTAAATTGTCTAATAAAGTAACTTTAGGGATGGATTACCGTTCTGAAATTATTATGGAAGCAAGAGGTGGTTCTGCTACATTTGCAGATGTACCAACAATTGCAGCAGCATCTTTTACAAATACTACTTTTAGTGCAGATTTACCTTTACCAGCTGAATTTACCACAGGTATTTCATATAAAGCTTCAGACAAGTGGTTGTTTGCTTTTGATTACAACTATACAAAATGGAGTGTTTATCAATCTTTAGATGTACAATTTAACAATGGCTTACCAACTTCTGTAAACCCAAGAAACTATAAAGACGTAAGTTGTTATCGTTTTGGAGCACAATACAAAGCTTCAGATAAATTTACCGTAAGAGGTGGATATTACATTGATGAAAGTCCAGTTCAAAGAGGTTATTTCGCACCAGAAACTCCACGTAATGATTCTGTAGGATATACTGGTGGATTTACGTATCAAGTAAATAGTAGATTAGGAATTGACATGTCATTCTTATACTTACATTTTGATGAAGTAAATAATTCTTATGATTATTTTGACGACCCAACTACAAATAATGGTTTAACATCTTTCGGAGGTACTTATAAATCATCTGTATTTTCACCAGGTATTGGTATAACTTACGGTTTCTAATTTTAAAAATTATCAAAAATGAAAAATAAATTTATAATAGTAGCAGCTTTAGCAATTGGATTTGCAGGTTGTGAACCAGAATTTGAAAATGAAGTGAATGCCGCTTATTCTTCTGGTGAAGCAGATTTCACAAGATATGTAGCAGTTGGTAATTCACTTACAGCAGGCTACATGGATGGAACAGTTTGTAGAATAGGACAAACGTATTCTTATCCAAATTTATTAGCACAACAATTCGCTTTAGTGGGCGGAGGTGAATTCACACAACCTTCTTATGCAGATGATGTAAATAATTTAGGTGGGTTTGCAGGCTCTCCGGGGTCTACAAGATTAGTAATTGACGCTGCTCAAAGCCGTCCAGAGCCAATTGCTGGAACATCAACAATTACCTTAACACCTCAAGCTAAAGCATATAATAATATGGGTGTACCAGGTGCAAAATCATTTCATTTAGGATTTGCTGGATATGGTGCTTTAAACCCATATTTTGCTAGACATGCAACTACGCCAACAGCTACTGTTTTAGCAGATGCAATGACAAAAAATCCAACATTTTTTACTAATTGGATAGGTTCTAATGATGTATTAGCTTATGCTACTTCAGGTGGCGCACAAGCTAATGGTGTAACACCAGCAGCAGATCATAATGCAACTGGAAATTTAAATCCAGCTACTTATGGTATGAATGATATCACAAATAGTACAGTATTTGCTAGTGTATATACCAATATCATAAACACGTTGACAATAAACGGATCTAAAGGTTTGGTATGTACTATACCAAGTGTTACTTCAATTCCTTATTTCACAACAGTGCCATTTGCACCACTTTCTCCAACAGCATTAGGAGGCGCTACTAATATTAATACTTTAAATGCGCAACTATATGGTCCTTTAGATGCTATTTTTACTGCTTTAGGGGAGCCAAATCGTATAAACCCATTGACAGCAACTGCTGCTAATCCAATTTTAATTAATGATGCAGATGCAACTGATAGAAGTGCACAAATTACAGGTGCTTTAACACCTTCATTAGGAGCACCTACTGCAGCAGCATTTGGTGCAGTTTTTGGTAAAGCACGTCAAGCAACTTCAGCTGATTTGGTTGTATTACCAGCTTCATCTGTTATTGGTTCTACAAATTCAGCAGCACCAGCAGGAATTAATATTAATGGTGTAACTTTCCCAATGGCTAACAAATGGGTGTTAACCGCAACTGAAAAAGCTAGAGTAGCTTCTGCAACTGCAGCGTATAATACATCAATCATTGCTATTGCAGCAATTAAAAATTTAGCAGTTGCTGACATGAATGCAATCATGAATAAATTAGTTACAGGTTTACAAATTGAAACTAATTCAATTTACACTGCTAATTATTTTAGTGGTTCTGGAACTGAAGGTCAAGTATTATTTTCTTTAGATGGTGTGCATCCAAATGCGCGTGGATATGCGGTAATTGCTAATGAAATTATCAAAGTAATTAATTTAAAATTCAAATCAAATTTACCATTACACAATCCTACTTATTTCCCAGGTATCAGTATTTTACCTACGAACTAAGCTAGTTTATAAATAAATTTAAATAGGCACCATTTTTGGTGCCTATTTTTTTATATTTGCATCTCATGAAACATGTATAAATCAATTGTATAAAAATGAAAAATTACCTTATCAAATTACTTATTTCAATCCTTTTAATTCTTATTATTTCGTATTTTCTAAAAATTGAAATCACAAATTATTCCGCAGCTGTTTTTATGGCAATAGCCTTATCATTTTTAAATACCTTTTTAAAACCGATATTAAAAATTCTTGCCATTCCTGTAACAATTATGTCCTTGGGTTTGTTTTTACTGATTATCAATGCTAGTATTGTGAAAATTGCCGATTATTTTATTGATGGCATTCAAATGACGTTTCTTCATGCACTAGTTTTTAGTGTGCTACTATCGGTTAGTCAGTATATTTTAAATAAAATTTTCACAGAAAAAAACAATAAGTAGTTGTAAAATTCTGTAAATTAAAAACTTGTATGGGTTGCAAAAATTATATAATTTTGCAACCCATATTTATACTTCAAAAAATCAATAAAAATGAACATTAGAAAAGAACACATTGACGCACTAAATGCCGTTGTAAAAATTACAATTGGTAAATATGAATATACTGAAAAAATTGAAAGTTTTTTAGAATTAAAAAGAAAAACTGCTACTATACCTGGTTTTAGAAAAGGTAAAACACCAATGGATGTTGTGAGAAAACAGTTTGAAAAACCAGCAATTATTGAAGAGGTTACTGCTTTGGTGAACAAAGGTTTAAAAGATTATATCGCAAAGGAAAAATTAGATTTGTTGGGTAACGCATTACCTCGCACCAACGAAAATTTTGATTGGAATGCAGACGAATTGGTTTTTGAATACGAATTAGGAATAGCACCAGAATTTTCTGTAGATTTAGCAAGAGCCTCAGGCGTTACGAAATATAAAATTATTGCAGACGACACGTTATTAAACGAGCAAGTTGAAAGAATCCAAAAGCAATACGGTAAAATTTTAACGGAAACAGAAGTTAAGAAAGGTTTTGAAATAAACGGAACTTTCTCCAACGAAGAAAAAAATATCAGTAACCAAGCTTTAATTAGTTTAGATGTTTTTGCAGATGCGAAAACAGGCAAACAATTTATTGGAAAAAAAGTTGGCGATGTAGTCACGCTAAAAACCAAAGGATTGTTTACTGACGACCATAAATTAATGGACTATTTGAAAGTAGCTCATGATGATGTTCACGGCTTAGATATTGAAGTGAATTTTACTATTGATGCCATTCAATCTATTGAGAAAGCGGCAATTAATGACGAATTATTCGCGAAATTATTTCCAAACGGCGAAGTAACAACTTTAGAAGGTTTAAAAGCCAGAATCAAAGAAGATGCGGAACAACAATTCGTACAGCAAGCCGATCAACAGTTTTTAAATGATGTAACTGAAGCCTTATTAGAAACCACACAATTTGATTTACCAGAAACTTTCTTAAAAAAATGGATTCAAACTATTGGCGAAACACCTTTAACTCCTGAACAAGCAGAAGCAGAATTTGCAAAATCTGAAAGAGGATTGCGTTACCAATTAATTGAATCTAAAATTTTTATTGATAATAATTTACAAGTTAGATTTGATGAATTAAAAGATTTTACTTCAGGATTAATCAGACAACAAATGGCACAATTTGGTCAAGCCAACGCAACAGATGCAGAAGTGGACGGAATTGTTTCAAGAGTAATGTCGAACCAAGAAGAAATCAAACGTATTTCAGACCAAGTTTTGAGTTTAAAAATGATTGACTTATACAAAACAAGTGTAAAAGCCATCGAAAAAGAAGTAAACCACCAAGATTTTGTTAAAGCCATATATGGTGAAATGTAATATTCACAAAAATTAGTATATTTGAACGTCAAATCATTTTGGTTTGACGTTTTTATATTTAATATCATAACCTTTTAAATACAATTTAAGATGAATTACGGAAAAGAATTTAAAAAATTTGCTACAAAAAAACACGGAGTAAACAGCTTGTATTACGATAAATTAGTAGGCAGCTTAACACCATATATTATCGAAGAACGCCAATTAAACATCTCACAATTAGACGTTTTTTCTCGTTTAATGATGGATAGAATCATCTTTATGGGAACAGGTGTTGACGATTATATGGCAAATATTATTCAAGCACAATTATTGTTTTTAGAAAGCGTTGATGCTTCAAAAGATATTCAAATTTATATCAACTCACCAGGTGGAAGCGTGTATGCAGGTTTAGGTATTTATGACACCATGCAATACATCAAACCTGATGTAGCAACTATTTGTACAGGAATGGCAGCATCAATGGGTGCCGTTTTATTGTGTGCAGGTGCAGAAGGAAAACGTTCGGCATTACCACATTCCCGTGTCATGATTCACCAACCTTCTGGAGGTGCTTCTGGTGTGGCAACAGATATGGAAATTAACTTAAGAGAAATGTTGAAATTGAAAGATGAATTATATCAAATAATCTCATCACATTCAAAACAACCTATTGAAAAAGTATTTAAAGATAGCGAACGCGACTATTGGATGATTGCCGATGAAGCAAAAGAATACGGAATGATTGATGAAGTATTGAGAAGATAATAAATAGGTATGAGGTTAAGGGTAAAAGGTTAAGGGAATAAGGATTTGAGTATATGGTATAAACATTTTGAAAGTTGTTACCCAACACCCAACACCCAACACCCAACACCTAACACCTAACACCCATTACCCAACACCCAAAAAAATGGCAAAAGAAGTATTAGAATGTTCGTTTTGTGGTAGAAAAAAGCCAGAAACAAGTTTATTAATAGCAGGTATTGATTCGCATATTTGCGAAAAATGTATTGAGCAAGCACACGGAATAGTATTAGAAGAGCTAAAAGGAACATTAGATTCAGATACTATTGGCGATTTAGTATTGCGTAAACCAAAAGAAATAAATGCCTTTTTAAACGACTATGTAATTGGTCAAGAACAAACCAAAAAAGTATTAAGCGTTGCTGTATATAATCACTATAAAAGATTGTCACAAAAAATTACCGATGACGATATTGAAATTGAAAAGAGTAATATTTTAATTGTAGGGCAAACCGGAACAGGAAAAACATTAGTAGCTAAAACCATTGCAAAAATGTTAAACGTTCCTTTAGCGATTGTAGATGCCACTATTTTAACCGAAGCAGGTTATGTAGGTGAGGATGTAGAAAGTATCTTAACCCGTTTGCTTCAAGCTGCTGATTACGATGTGGCTAAAGCCGAAAGAGGTATTGTTTTTATTGACGAAATTGACAAAATTGCTCGTAAAAGCGACAATCCTTCTATAACTCGAGATGTTTCTGGAGAAGGTGTCCAACAAGCATTACTAAAATTACTAGAAGGATCCATAGTAAATGTGCCGCCAAAAGGAGGCAGAAAACATCCTGATCAAAAATTTGTTGAGGTAAATACTCAAAATATATTATTTATTGCAGGTGGTGCTTTTGATGGAATCGAACGTATCATTTCAAAACGCTTGAACCGACAAGCGATGGGATTTAGTGCGTCTAAAGATTTAGATAAAGTTGATGGCGACAACTTAATGCAATATATTATTCCACGTGATGTTAAAGAGTTTGGTTTAATACCAGAAATTATTGGCCGTATGCCCGTTTTATCGCACATGGATCCGTTAGATGCTAAAACCTTACGTGCAATTTTAACCGAACCTAAAAACGCTTTAATAAAACAATATCAGAAATTATTTGAAATGGATGAAGTTGCTTTTAACATAGATGATAATGCTTTAGATTTTATTGTGGAAAAAGCTTTGGAATATAAATTAGGCGCTCGTGGATTACGTAGTCTGTGTGAAGCCATTTTAACCGATGCCATGTACGAATTACCAAGCTCGGAAGACAAAGTATTACAAGTAACTAAAGCTTATGCTGAAAATACATTAAGCAAAAACCTACTGAAGCGCTTGGAAATAGCGTCGTAGTATTTAATAAAAAGTTATTAATACAAAAAACCCTGTCGTTGTTTAAAACTGACAGGGTTTTTGGTTTAAAAAAGTATCGATGCTACATCCCTTTTAACGCTTCTAAAAATTTCCTTTCATTTGAAAGTCGGGGTACTTTGTGTTGTCCGCCCAGTTTGTCTTGTTGTTTTAGCCAATCGTAAAATAAGTTTGTTCTTGCTACATTTAATACAAGTGGGTTTAAGGTCATATTGTTAAATCGTTTGGCTTCGTAGTCGGAATTTACTTGTTGCAAATTTTTATCTAAAAGTTCAGAAAAATTCGCAATGTTTACTGGATGTTTTTTAAATTCAATGAGCCATTCATGGGCACCTTTTTCTTTTCCTTGCATAAAAATAGGCGCAACGGTATAGTCAATAATTTCGCAGTGTAATGTTTTACATGTTTTTGCTAAAGCCGTATCGGTGTTTTCTACCATTACTTCTTCGCCAAAAACATTAATATGATGCTTGGTTCTTCCAGTAACTTTTATTCGATAAGGATTTAATGATGTAAACCTAATCGTGTCACCTATTAAATATCTCCATAAACCGGAATTAGTCGTAATAACCAAAGCATAATTTTTATTTATTTCAACGTCACTTAATGGAATGACTTTTTGGTTGTCTTTTCCAAAAGTATCCATCGGAATAAATTCGTAAAAAATACCATAATCTAGCATCAACAATAATTCGTTTACATTATTTTGATCTTGCAAAGCAAAAAATCCTTCCGATGCATTGTAAATTTCGTAATATTTAAAATCGGCTTTTGGAAACAAGTTTTTATATTGTTCTTTATAAGGTTCAAAACTTACACCACCATGAAAATAGACTTCTAAATTGGGCCAAATTTCTAAAATATTGGTTTTTTTATTTTCTTCAAGAGTTTTGTTTAATAAAACCATCATCCAACTTGGAACACCAGCCAAACTGGTTACATTTTCTAAACTACTTTCTTTTATTATGGCTGGTAATTTGGTTTCCCAATTACTCATTAAAGAAGTTTTATTGCTTGGTGTAGAGCTAAATTCCGCCCACATGGGCATATTGTCAATCAAAATCGCAGATAAATCTCCAAAAAAGGTATTGTTGTTTTCATACAATTCTTTACTGCCTCCTAAGCGCAAACTTTTTCCAGTAAATAGCTGAGAATCTTCGTTATTATTGAGATATATGCACAACAAATCTTTACTGGCTTTGTAATGATTATTTTCTAAAGCTTCAGAACTTACAGGAATAAATTTACTCTTTGCATTTGTAGTACCGCTCGATTTTGCAAAATATTTTATAGTAGAATTCCAAAAGATATTTTGTGCGCCCTGGCGAGTTTGTTCAATAAAAGGTTCTAATTCTTCGTATGTTGAAACGGGAATTCTTTTATTAAAAGTTTGATAATTTTTGATGCTATTGTAGTCGTATTTTTTTCCAAGAACTGTGTTTTCTGCCGATTTTAATAAACCAAACAACAATTCTTCTTGCACTTCCATAGGATATTTAATAAACAATTCAATTTGATGAATACGTTGTTTTAAAATCCAAGAGGCAATAGAATTTATTAAAGGTAATGGCATATGACTGGGAGTATTTTTATAACTTTACCAAAATTAATAATTTTTAGTTCAATTACAATTTTTATGACAACATTTGAAGGAACATTAACAAAGATGGAAACCGAAATAGGTGCGCCAATACAATATTATTTGATTTTTGATTCCAATTTTATCAATATGAATCAGTTAATTAGTAAAGATATAGAGATTACGCACAAAGGTTATCAATGTTTAAATTGTAAGAAAGCGAAGAAAATTTGGCGCCAAGGATTTTGTTACGATTGTTTTTCTACTATTCCCGCTGCAGCGGATTGGATTATGAAACCCGAACTTAGCACCGCACATTTAGATATTGAAGATAGAGATTTAGCCTATGAAAAACGGGTACAATTGCAACCTCATATTGTATATCTTGCTTTATCGAGTGAAGTAAAAGTTGGGGTAACCCGAAACACGCAAGTGCCTACTCGTTGGATAGACCAAGGCGCTGTTCAGGCGATTCCTGTTTTAGAAACGCCCAATAGATATTTAGCCGGAATTGCTGAGGTGGCTTTAAAAAATCATTTTGCAGACAAAACCAATTGGCAAAAAATGTTGAAAAATGAAGTACCAATTACCAATTTATTTGAAGAAAAAAGTAAGTTAAAACAATGGTTACCAGAGGAAACTAAGCCGTATTTTATAGAAGAAGACAGTTTGTATCAAATGGATTTTCCTGTACAAACGTATCCGTTAAAAGTAAACAGTTTGAATTTGGAAAAAACACCAAATTTTTCAGGAAAAGTAATTGGAATTAAAGGTCAATATTTAATTTTTGAGGACGGTACGGTTTTTAATGTACGCACCTACGAAGGATTTGTGGTGAGTTTGAAGTTTTAAAAACGATATTCAACACCAACGCCAAGAATTTGCTTTAATTGCACTCTTGGTCCTTCTGTGATTTGAATGCCACCGACTTCTCGTTTGTTTTTTATGTCGTTATCATATAAAAGATGACTTCCAATATTGGCTCTCACATATTTATTTACAATCATTTCAATGCTAATTTGCCAATCAATATCAATGTTTCCAAAATCTTTTAAATAATCGGTATATAAAGTGGCCCTTGTATCTAAATTGATATTTGTCATAATTTTTCTTTTGTACTGACTAGAAATTAATGCACCCAATTCAGTTCTATGACGTTTTCCTTTTTTTAGAATTTCCGATCCTGTTTCATCATAAATAGCCTTTTCTACTCCAAATGCGCCTTCGTTTGACAACCTTCTGTCTAAAACCAAAGTTGTTTTGTTGGTTATTGGAGATAAATATACCGTTAAACCTAAGTCTTTTCTAGTATATTCTGCACCTAAACCTAAGAAAATATAAGCTGGACCAAATGGTTTTGAAATGGCTTTACTAACATTTGGATAACTATATCCATTGGCAAACTGTGTTAAAAAACTAAATTTTGCGCCATAAAACCATTTGTTAATAGTGTCCCTTCTATATCCAATTGTGGAGTTTAAATTAATTTGATCGTCTGTTTTTCTTAAATCTTGCCCTTCTTGTTTGTTAATTCCATAACGAATTACAAGTTCATTATTCCATTTCATGTTGTCACGAGTATAGTTTCTAATGAAATTTCCTTTTGCCAAACCAGAAATAGAATTATTTCCTCCCGCAGACCAATTTACAAAGCTAATTTGTGTAAAATCTAACCCTACTTTATTTACCTTTTTCCAATTTGAAGTGGTATCTATTTTTGATGTTCGTACTATTTGTGCAAAAGATTTTGTAGCGAAAAAAAGAAGTGCGATAAAAATTAAAATGTTTCTACTCATGATTAATTTCAGTAAATAACTGGGTTAAACTTCTTGTATCTAATTTAGTGATTTCTAATAACTGATTTACGGTGCCATGCTCAACAAACTCATCAGCTACACCACGATTTATAATTCTATTTTTATAATTATTTTTGATTGCAAAAGTATTAATACAACTTCCTAAACCGCCATTAATTACGCCTTCTTCAACTGTAATAATAATTTCATGTTCTTTAAAAATGGCAGTTAATTTCCCTTCATCCAATGGCTTAATCCAACCAACATGATAATGCGAAAAACCTTCAGAATTTCCAATAACTGCCAGAGCTTTAGAAACATTATTTCCAATAGTTCCTGTAGACAAAACAGCAATTTTAGTTCCTTTTTTTAAGGTTTCAATTTTTCCTATTTCAATTTTAGAAAAAGGTTGTTGCCAAGCTACAATTTCGCCTTTTCCTCTAGGATATCTAATCGCAATAGGATGGTTTAATCCTAACGAAGAAGTATATAAAATATTGCGTAAGTCAATTGCGTTTAAAGGGGCATAAATCATCACATTTGGAATGCAATTAAGATAAGCCAAATCAAATAATCCATGATGAGTGGCACCATCTTCGCCAACAAATCCCGCTCGGTCTAAGCAAAAAATCACGGGTAAATTCTGTATCGCTACATCATGAATCACCTGATCATAAGCCCGTTGTAAAAATGTAGAATAAATATTGCAAAATACCGTTAATCCTTGAGTGGCCATTCCGGCAGCTAAGGTTACGGCGTGTTGTTCAGCAATTCCTACATCAAAAGCGCGTTCAGGAAACGCATCCATCATATACTTTAAAGAACTTCCCGAAGGCATAGCTGGCGTAATGCCTACAATTTTTTTATTTTCTGTAGCCAATTCCACTAAAGTGTGTCCAAAGACATCTTGATATTTTGGTGCCAAATTTTCATTTTCTGGTTTTAGAATTTTACCAGTTAATTTATCAAATTTTCCAGGTGCGTGAAATTGCAATTGATTTTCTTCTGCGTACGATAATCCTTTTCCTTTCGTGGTAATTATATGTAAAAATTTCGGACCTTTTACTTTTTGTAATCGTTTTAATTCTGAAAGTAATTTTGGTAAATCATGCCCATCAATCGGACCAGAATAATCAAAATTTAACGATTTTATAATGTTGTTATCTTTTGGATTTTTGCCTTCTTTTACTGCGGTTAAATAGTCTTTTAATGCGCCAACGCTTGGGTCAATTCCCATCGCATTGTCGTTTAATATAACTAATAAATTGGCATCGGTAACTCCAGCATGATTTAAACCTTCAAATGCCATTCCGCTGGCAATAGAAGCATCGCCAATTACCGCAATATGTTGTTTTTCTAAATCGCCATTAATTTTGGAAGCAATTGCCATTCCTAAAGCGGCAGAAATAGAAGTAGAAGAATGTCCTACACCAAACGCATCATAAATACTTTCACTACGTTTTGGAAAACCAGAGATGCCATCAATTTCTCTATACTTATGAAAAATTTCGCGTCTTTCCGTTAAAATTTTGTGCCCGTAAGCTTGATGTCCCACATCCCAAACTAATAAATCGTTTGGTGTGTCAAACACATAATGCAAGGCAACTGTTAATTCTATCACACCCAAACTGGCGCCTAAATGCCCTTCTTTTTGAGAAACTATATCGATGATAAATTCTCTGAGTTCATTGGCTACTTGCGGTAACTGACTTTCAGAAAGTTTCCGTAAATCGATTGGTGTAGTTATATGTGAAAGTAAATTTTCCATTTGTACTGCAAAAATACAAATTCAGAGTGAATAGTGATTAGAGATAAGTTAAAAGTTTTGTTTCTATTTCTTACTTTAGAAACAAAGTAAAAACAATATTGTATTTTTGTGAAAGTGGAATAATGATATTAGTAATTAAAACGCAACTTGTAACTCATAAAAAATAAAATTTGGAAACTATTTTTACCGACGAATATTTTATGAAAAAAGCGCTTCAGGAAGCTGAAATTGCTTTTGAAAAAGACGAAATTCCTGTGGGTGCTGTTATTGTAGTTAACAATACAATAATTGCCAGAACTCATAATTTAACTGAGCTTTTGCATGATGTTACGGCACATGCTGAAATGCAAGCCATTACAAGTGCAGCCAATTTTTTAGGTGGAAAATATTTAAAAGGTTGCACTTTATATGTTACTTTAGAGCCTTGCCAGATGTGTGCAGGAGCTTTGTATTGGAGTCAGATTTCTAAAATTGTATTTGGTGCAACAGATACAAAAAGAGGTTATAAAACATTAGGTACCCAAATTCACCCAAAAACAGAAGTAGTTTCTGGGATTTTAGAAAAGGAATGTGCTGAATTAATGACCAGTTTTTTTCATAAAAAGCGATAGTTTTATAACGCAGAGATACACAAAGTTATCATTAAGATTCACAAAATATTAAATTGTTAAATTCTTCAAAATAAAAAAACCGCTACTCGTAAGAATAGCGGTTTTAGTTTTTTATAAAATTTCTTTCCCTTGATTATCAAAGAAATGATATTCTAAGTACGTGTAAGCGTCACGAGGTATAATTTTCACCCATTTCTTATATTCAAAAAACCATTTTGAACGTAAGGATGGAAAACCTTTTGTAAGGTATGCGGCCACAAACGGGTGTACGTTAAGTACTACTTTTTTATGGTCTTTAATAATGCTTTCAAGGTTATCTCCTATTTTGTCAATAATTAAAATGGCTGCTTCAACCTGTCCGTTTTCGTTCGGGTTTTCTTCATTCGTTTCAATATTAACTTCAGGTCTAACTCTTTGTCTAGTAATTTGAACCAATCCAAATTTACTAGGAGGCAAGATTTTATGCTTCGCCTTATCGTCACTCATTTCTTCTCTTAAGAAATCGAATAATACTTTTCTATTTTCTGGATTTTGTAAATCTATAAAATCGATAACAATAATTCCTCCCATATCTCTTAGTCGTAATTGACGTGCAATTTCAGCTGCAGCAATCATATTTACTTCCATGGCAGTATCTTCTTGGTTGGTGGCTTTATTTGATCTATTGCCAGAATTTACATCAATAACATGTAAAGCTTCTGTATGTTCAATAATTAAATAAGCCCCTTTACTCATTGAAACTGATTTTCCAAAAGAGGTTTTTATTTGTCTTTCTATATTATACTTCTCAAATAGAGGTAAATCTTTCGACTGATAGTGTTTTACGATAGACGCTTTATCCGGAGCTATTTCTTGCAAATATTCCTTCGTTTTTAAATACAAATCTTCATCATCTACTTGAATACTCGTAAAAGTATCGTTAAAAATATCTCTAAGCATGGAAGAAGATTTTGTTAATTCTCCTAATACTTTTGAGGGATGATGGGCGGTTTGTAGTTTTTTACACATGCTAGTCCAACGGTCTAACAGTGTTTCTACATCTTTTTCAATCTCAGTTGTTTTTCTGCCTTCGGCTACTGTTCTCACAATAACACCAAATCCCTTTGGTTTTATAGATTGTAGTAATTTTTTTAGACGGTCTTTTTCTGCTCGATCTCCAATTTTTTGCGAAATGGATACACGGTCTGAAAAAGGTACTAAAACTACATATCTTCCTGCTAAAGAAATCTCAGAACTAATTCTTGGTCCTTTTGTGGAGATAGGCTCTTTAACTACTTGAACTAAAATCGACTGATTGGCGCTTAATGTGTCCATTATAGTGCCATCTTTGCTGATTTCTGGTTCAAAAGGGAAATTTTTGAGTGAATAATCTTTTATTTTACCTGCGCTTACAAGTTTAATAAATTTCATCAAAGAACCTAAGTTTGGACCTAAATCATGATAATGCAAAAACGCATCTTTTTCATGACCTAAATGCACAAATGCTGCGTTTAGTCCGGCAACAGGCTTTCTTATTTTTGCAATAAAAATATCGCCAACCTGAAACTGATTGCTTTCGCTAGCCTCTTTTTCTTTGTGTAATTCAATTAGTTTTCCATCTTTTAATAAGGCAAAATCTACTGCGTCTGAACCAGATCTAATAATTAATTCTTTGTTCATGCTGTGACTTTTATATCCGAACATTTTGTTGTCGGTTGAAGGTTGTTGGTTACTCAAACGTAACGGTCAACTATAAACTAGCAACTTATTGCTTGGATGGATTAAACAATTTAGGTAAAATACCCAATAAAACTATTATATAAATTGAGTAAATCAAGTTATAAAATAATTTAAAATTCAAGGAACGTTACTTCTTTTTTAAACAAAGAAAAGTAGTTTTTAGACTACTTTTTCTTTTTGTGACGGTTAGCTCTCGCTCTTTTCTTACGCTTGTGAGTAGCTACCTTATGTCTTTTTCTTTTTTTACCACTTGGCATAATGTGCAGTTTTTTATGGTTAATAAATAATATTATACAGTTACTTCTGTCTTTTCTTTAACGCTTTCAACAAAAATTTTAGCGGGTTTAAATGCTGGAATGTTGTGTGCTGGTATTTTGATGGTGGTGTTTTTTGAAATGTTTCTTCCTGTTTTTTCAGCTCTTGTTTTAACAATAAAACTTCCAAATCCTCTTAAGTAAACATTATCTCCAGTTTCTAATGAATTTTTTACTTCTTCCATGAATGATTCTACAGTAGCTTGAACATCACCTTTTTCAAGACCTAATTTTTCTGAAATTTTTGCTACGATATCTGCTTTCGTCATTTTCTTGCGTGTTAAATTTGTGTATTTTTTTGAGTGTGCAAATATATGAATTAAAAAAATACAAATTCAAACATAATGAACTAAAATTTAACCAAATAAATGATTTATTTTTACGGCTTTAATTAATCATATGAATTTTACAACTAAAATAATTGGTTGGTACCTACAAAATAAACGAGATTTACCATGGCGCAATACCAATGATGCCTACAAAATATGGCTTTCAGAAATTATTTTGCAACAAACAAGAGTGAGTCAAGGTTTACCATATTATATAAATTTTGTAACTGCTTTTCCAACAATAAAAGATTTAGCAAGTGCCGATGAACAAGAAGTTTTGAAGCTTTGGCAAGGTTTGGGATATTATTCTCGTGCCAGAAATTTGCATTTTACTGCAAAATTTGTAGTTGAAAATCATCATGGAATTTTTCCAAATACATACAACGAATTACTAAAATTAAAAGGGATTGGAACTTATACAGCAGCGGCAATTGCCTCTTTTTCTGCAAATGAACCTGTTGCTGTTGTAGATGGAAATGTTTTTAGAGTGTTGTCGCGGGTTTTTAATATTACTTATGACATTTCTCAAAATTCAACTAAAAAATATTTTATTGAATTGGCACAAAAATTACTTTCTACAACTCAACCTAATCTTCACAATCAAGCCATAATGGAGTTTGGAGCGTTACAATGCGTCCCTAAAAACCCAAATTGTTCGGGTTGTGTTTTTAACGACAGTTGTGAAGCTTTTAAACTTAAAATTGTATCGCAATTACCAGTAAAACTTAAAAAAATTAAAGTTACGAAGCGATTTTTGAGTTACGTTTTAATTCATGATGCTTTTGGAAATTATATAATGAATAAAAGAACTGCAAACGGAATTTGGAAAAATTTATATGAATTTCCTTGTGTAGAATCTGAAACAGAAATTGACGAAAATGAATTGTTAGTGCAATTAAATAATTCATACAAAATTAAAAACTTTCAATATTTTGATGCTTTTGACGTGTTGCATAAGTTGACACACCAGCATTTAAATATTAAATTTTACAGAATTGAAACGGAAGAAATATTGGAAAATAGCTATACTTTTTCAGAATTAAAACAATTGCCTGTTCCTATTGTGTTGCATAATTTTATAGAAAAAATTGGTAAATAAATAATATTTAGTATTTTTGATAAAAACATATAAGCCATGAACGGTACTTTAAACAAGGTTATTCTAATCGGTCACTTAGGAGACGAAGTAAAAATGCATTATTTTGATGCACAAAGTTGTATTGGAAGATTTCCTTTAGCAACAAATGAAGTATACATCAATAAATCTACTGGTGAGAAAATAACTTCTACAGAATGGCACAATATCGTAGTGCGAAATAAAGCGGCTGAATTATGCGAAAAATACCTTTCTAAAGGTGATAAAATATATATTGAAGGGAGAATCAAATCTCGTCAATGGACAGCAGAAGATGGTACTACAAAATATACTACAGAAATTCAAGTAACAGAATTTACGTTCTTAAACACCAAAAAAGATTCAGATTTATCCAAAGCGCCAACTTCAAATCCACCAAGTTCAAAAGATGTCGATTTTGATTCGTTAGATTAATACTGGTTTTAGGATATAGAGAATAGAGTATAGAATATAGAGAATAGAATATAGATTGTTCTTTATTATTAAACACAAACAAATGAAAACGCCCCTTATTTTTAGCTTACTTTGTCTTTCTTTACTTTCTTGTGGTGATGAAAAAATGCCTAAACCTACAGGACAATTAAGCTTAGAATATCCAAAGGCAAAATACATGAAATTTTCTAACACCTGTGGCTTCGATTTCGATAAAAATGAATTGGCTGAAACAAAAGCAACCTCAAATTGCGGATTAGAAATTCATTATCCAAAAATGAAAGCAACAGTTTATTTAACGTACAAACCTGTTCAAAATAATTTAGATAAATTACTTACAGACGCTCAGAAATTAACATTCGAACACGCTATAAAAGCCAATGATATTGCAGAGCAGCCATACATAAATCCGACTAGTAAAGTCTACGGAATGTTTTATCAAGTAGGCGGAAATGCGGCCACTAACGCCCAATTTTATGTTACAGATAGCACCAAAAATTTTGTTACGGCTAGTATGTATTTTTACTCCAAACCAAATTTTGATTCCATTCTTCCAGCTGCTGATTATATTAAAAATGACATGAAAAAAATCATAGAATCTATTAAATGGAAATAGAATTTATTTTTTAAATTAGTGTTATAATCTTTTCAATTTATTATATTTGGGGAAACTTAACCTAACTATATTCCGCTTTGAAGAAGATTTTATTTTTACTTACATTTTTATCAATTGCTGCATTTGCTCAAGAAAAAAAATACCAAAGTTTATTTTGGGAAATTTCCGGAAACGGTTTAGCCAAAAAATCCTACATGTATGGCACCATGCATGTTTCCGACAAGGTTTCTTTTCACTTATCTGATTCTTTTTTCGAAAAATTATTAGCTTCAGATTTTGTGGCTAATGAGAGTGAGCCAAATACTTGGACAGAATTATATGATTTATATGGATTTTATAGATCTACTCAAACCAAAAAAACTTTCTATTCTAATTTTTATACAAATCCTATAGAAAAAGACAATTTATACTCACTTTTTAGAGGTTCTAATTATAATTTAATTGGTTTATTATCCCGAACCAATCAAGCTAATCAAGAATACCAAGAAGAAACTTATTTAGACATGTTCATTTATCGAACTGGAAAAAAATATGGAAAAATAACAGTTGGTTTAGAAAATGTTAAAACTACTACTTTTAATATTGAAAAAGCTGCTGCAGAAATGGATAGGAGCGAAGTTGATGAAAACAAACAAGCCATTTTAAAAATATTAAAAAAACGTTCTTATGCAGAAGTTTTAAGAGACGCCTATCGTGAAAAAGATTTAGATTTATTAGATACGTTAAATATGCTTTCCACACCAAAGTCATACAATAAAGCCATGCTGTTTGATAGAAATGAAGGGATGTCTGCAAGCATGGATTCTATAATGAAAACCGGAAGTTTGTTTGCTGCTGTTGGCGCAGCTCATTTGCCTGGTAAAAATGGAATGATTGAGATTTTAAGAAGAAAAGGATATACGGTAACACCAATATTGTCGGAATATACCGAAAAAGGTAAAAAAATAAAAAAACAGATTGAAGATTATTTTGTAAAACCAGTTTTTGAAATTAATACTACTTCAGACGAAATGATTTCTTTACCATTGTTTCCTTTGGTGTTAAAAAACGGTGAAAATTTAGAATCTCCAGATTTAGGAAATGGCGGTTACATCAACGTGAAACGCATGTTGCTTAAGGATTTTATCACCAAAAAAGATGAAAAGTTCAATCATAAAACACTTGATAGTTTGTTTTTTGAAAACATACCAGGTGAAATTTTAGAAAAAAAATCTTATCAAGAAAATAATTATTTTGTATATGATATTAAAAGCAAAACCAAAACGGGTAAAAACGAAAGATATAGATATTATATCACTCCGTTAGAAATTATTGCTGTAATAATGAGTGGAGAAGGCGATTATGTTAGAAAATACGAAGATGAGGTATACAATAACATTAAAATTAAAACCTACAAACAAGAAGTGGTTAACTTCCTTTCTGACAAACAAAATTTTAAAGTAAATATACCTTCTTATCATACAATTTTTGGAAATAAAAAAGATAATAAAGCACTAGAAAATACTGAAATTTTCGCTTTTGATGAACAAGAAAATGCACATTATTTTGTTTTGGAAAACACGTTGATGGATTATGCGAATTTAGAAGATTCTGAATATGAATTAAAAAGAATGCATTATGAGTTTTATAATGTTCATGAATTAGATTCTACTCAAACCAAATTTGATTCAAATAAATTTGAGTTTACTTCGCAATCTAAATTGAAAGAAAAAAACATTTACTTAAAATCAGCTTTAAAAGGAAATAAATATTATTTATTAGGAACCATTAATGCCTCTAAAAATAAAGTTGATGCTTTTTTTAACTCTTTTGAAATTACAAAATCAAAAGAGAATATTGTTTATAAAACATTCAAAGATTCCACTGCTCATTTTTCTGTAGAAATTCCAAAACAACAAAATGAATATTTAGATTTTAAATTTGAAAGAAAAAATATTGACAAAGAAGAAGGTAAAACCAACCATTTGGAAGTGAAATACAAATCGTATGAAATTTTTTCTCCAAATAAAAATATAATTGAAATTACTTATTCGCAACCGCACAGGTACGAAAGTTATGCCGTTTTAGACACGCTATTCAACCAAATCAAGAAAAATATTGCGGTAGATTTTGAATTTAAAAACTATTCGGATGATAATGAATTTGACACTTCAGATTACGCAACAGTTATCGATTCTTCAGCAACAGGCGCAGTGAATTTTAATTCAGCTGTAAATTCAAATGACTCAAATGAAAAGGATAAATTTAATCCGTTAGATTATAAAACAACCACTTGGAATAAAACATTGGCTTTAACATCAAATCAAAAGTTAGAATTGGTTGATGAAAAATTCACTAAAGACGAAAACAACGATTTTTACGTGTACGAAGTTTTGGCAACAAAACCTAAAAGCACGCAAGCCATTAAGTATAAAATTGTACTTAAAAAAGGCGAATATTACACGTTTACTACTTTGGTAGATAAAAATTATAAAAATGATAATCCGTTTATTGAAAAAGTTTTTAACTCTTTTAAAGTGGATGATGCTGCTATTACTTCAAGGACATTTTTTGAAAATAAATTCAGCTTTTTTGAAGATGATTTGTATAGCGAACATGACAGTATTCGATATTCGGCGATAAAATCATTTAACAATTTAACTATTGAAGAGTCAGATTTTCCCAAAATTAAAAACCTTTTAGAAAATTTTGAATTTCGTAAAGACGAAATGGATTTTAAAGGCGAATTATTTGAAAGTATTGGGTCTTTAAAATCTCCAGAAGTTCTTCCTTTTTTAGAGCAAGCTTATAAAAAACAAGACGTTTCAACTCAAACACAATTTTCAATTTTAAGAGCTTTGGCTTTACAGAAAAGTAAAATTGCTTATAAAAAAATTGCTGAATTATTAGAATACGATTTACCTATTTCTGAAAACTATGTAATTTCTGGATTGTTTAATTTATTTATGTCAGATATAGAAAATGCTCAAGTTTTATATCCAAATATTTTAGAATATTATAGTATAAACGAGTTTCAAGAGCCAATAATTGCATTTGTTCAAGTGCTTTTAAATTCGGAAAATGTGACTGCTAAAAAACTGAAATCTTATAAAAAAATGTTGCTTACAAATGCTAAATTAGAGTACAAACGATTGGTAAGTTGGAAGTCTGATAATGAGGCTAGCAACGATGATTCAGAATATAATTATGATGACGAAAACGGCGCACCTGTGGAAGCTTTCAATAGTTATTTGTCTATTTTATATTCCTACAAAAATGAAAAAGACATGCGTCAATTATATGAAAAAGCAGAAAAATTAAATATCGACGATTTAAATGTGGCAATTGCCAATCGTGAATTAGCCAGAAATAAAAAATTAGATAAAAGTGTTTTAGAAAAATTAATTAGTCAGCCAAAAACAAAATATACGGCTTTGCAAATGCTTTATCACAACTATCAAACCGAGGAATTAGCGGCATTTAGCAAAGATAGTATTGTGATGAATGCCATTTATTATTATGAAGATTTTGATAAAAAAAATGATTCTATCGTATTATTGGATGAAAAAATAGTTACTCATAACGATAAAAAAATCTCTTATTTCTTTTATAAGAAAATCAATATAGAAGCCGATTCTTTTGGAAAAAATTCAGAAAAATTAAACGCAATTGCTTTTGTACATGATGAAAATAAACAACTAAATCTGAAAGCTTTTAGAAGGTTTGATTCTAAAAAAATTATTGAGGATAAGGAAATTACTCAAAGTATTAAAACCATGATTAATGAATCGCTAAATGACAATCATCTGCGAGTAAATTTTTCAAGTAATCTAGCGGAAGAATATGACGAAGAAGACGCATATTACGAAGAATAAATGTTAAAAACCAAAAAAGAAATAGTATACATTATTTTGGCAGGAATTTTTATTACCAATGCCATTACTGCCGAACTTATTGGAGGAAAATTAATTCAAATTGGTCCTTTTGTATTAAGTATGGGTATTTTGCCTTGGCCCATCGTATTTATTACTACCGATTTAATCAATGAATATTTCGGAAAACAAGGAGTGCAAAGATTAAGTTACATCACTGCAGGTTTAATTGCTTACTGTTTTGTAATTTTGTTTTTTTCGATGAAAATTCCAGAAGCAAAAGGCATCAGTCCGGTTTCTAATGCGCAATTTACTGCTGTATTTGGACAAAGTAATTTAATTATTGTGGGATCGATTCTTGCTTTTTTAGTGGCACAGTTTTTAGATGTTACTCTTTTTAGCTATTTTAAAAAGAAAACAGGAGAAAAAATGATATGGCTCCGAAGTACAGGGTCTACAGTAATTTCACAATTAATAGACTCTTTTATAGTAGGAGGAATTGCCTTTTATTTACCAGGAATTTGGAATACAAAACAATATGTAGAATATTCTTTAACTGGATATTCATTTAAATTAATCATTGCAATTTGCTTGACGCCAATGATATATTTAGGTCATTTTTTAATTAATAAATACATTCATAATAACGAAAAACCAATAGTAAATGACTAAAAAACGTTGCGCTTGGTGCGAAAAAACTGATTTGTACAAAGACTATCATGATAACGAATGGGGCAAACCCGTTTATGATGATGTAACGTTATTTGAGTTTTTAATTTTAGAAACTTTTCAAGCAGGTTTAAGTTGGTATACGGTTTTGGTAAAACGAGATAATTTTAGAAAAGCATTTGCCGGTTTTGATGTGCAAAAAGTCGCCAAATTTTCTGATGCGAAATTAAAAGTTTTAGCTCAAGATGTTGGAATAATAAGAAATAAATTAAAAATAAAAGCCGCAGTAACCAATGCGCAAGCTTTTATAAAAGTGCAAGAAGAATTTGGCAGTTTTTCTAAATATATTTGGGCATTTGTAGATAACAAACCAATAAATAATAATCCAAAAACGTTACAGGATGTTCCTTCAACTTCCGAAATTTCAGATAAATTAAGCAAGGATTTGAAAAAAAGAGGTTTTATATTTGTCGGTTCCACAGTAGTGTATGCGCACATGCAAGCCACAGGAATGGTAAACGATCACGTAGAAGAGTGTTGGGTGAGAAATCAGTCTACTTCGGTCTAAAAATCTAATATTCTAAAAATCTAAAAATAAAATGGATCCACTTCACGGCATAACCTTAAAAGCCATACTCGAAAAATTAGTCGATTATTATGGTTTTGATACGCTTGGCGAATTGATAAAAATCAAATGTTTTAATGAAAATCCGACTATTAATTCTAGTTTAACATTTTTACGAAAAACCGAATGGGCACGAAAAAAAGTGGAAGAATTATATGTAAGAAGTTTGAAGAAATTTGATGCGAAATAAATTTGTGTTGTTTTGACCATCTCTGTGTAACATTTAGCTTTTCATAATTGCTAAAAATTCCTCTCTTTCAATTTCAATACAGCCCAAACTTTCTAAATGATTGTTGTGTACTTGGCAATCTAAGAGTTTATAATTAGCCATTTCTAGTTGTTTTGCTAAATAAATAAAAGCAACTTTACTAGCATTAGGCACTTTAGAAAACATGCTTTCTCCACAAAAAATAGTACCTAAATCAATTCCGTATAAACCGCCTACTAATTCGTTTTTTTGCCAAACTTCTACGCTTTTGGCATGGCCTAATTCATTTAGTTTACAGTATGCTTCTACAATTTCATTAGAAATCCATGTGCCGTCTTGGTTTTTTCTTGGTGATTTTTGACAGTTAGAAATTACCGCTCTAAAATTTGTGTTAAAAGTAATTTGAAATTCATTGCGAAGCAATACTTTTTTCATGCTTTTCGTTATTCGTAAATTTTCAAAAAATAATACCATCCTTTTTTTTGGACACCACCAAAGTTTTGGCTCATCAGAATCATACCAAGGAAAAATGCCATTTTGATAAGCTAAAAGTAACCTTTCAGAAGACAAATCGCCGCCAACGGCAATAATGCCTTCAGGAGATGTTTCTGAAGAAGGAGGAAAATAAAGTTCGGGGGTTAAAAAATACATATTTCAATTTCAATGACAATATTAAAATTCAATTTCAAAAAAAATCCAAACTCCAAATTTATCTTTTTACAGAATTTTGGAATTTGGAATTTAAATTTTGGAATTTACTTTTTAATCGAAGATTAAAAAGGTAAATCGTCGTGTTCTTCTTCTTTAAAATCTGTAGCTGGAGCAAATGCTTCAGCAGCAGGTGCAGGAGGCATTTCTGGCGAATTTGAAGGAGCAGCATTTGCTAATCTTTCAATTCTCCAACCCGTGATGGTGTTAAAATGTTTCACTTCTCCTTGTGGCGACGTCCATTCTCTACCTCTTAAATTGATAGATACTTTAACTTGTTCGCCCACTTGGTAGGAATTTAAATCATCTACTTTTGCTTGTTGAAATTCAACTGAAATATGTTGCGGATACTGCTCTTCAGTAGTAACAACTATTTCTCTTTTTTTAAAAGAAGCACTTATGTCTTGCGTAGCTCCAATCATTTTAATTCTTCCAATAACTTCCATAATTCTCTTATTTTATTTTTGTGCTAATAACAATTTCCAAGCGTTTAAAACCTGATTGTTGTCTAAATATTCTTTTGCTTTTTTAAATTTTGTATCAAAATCGTCTGAACTTAAAACAGCTTTAACTTCAAAATTTTCTTTTACAAATATAGTAATTTCTTCTTCATTCGGTATAGTTTCTATATTTCCTAATTTCCCCAAATCATTTCCATCAAAATAACCACTTTCTTTAATGAAATTTGGAATCATATCTACACCAATACCTAAAGTAGTCAATGGTTTTTCCACTTCAAATAATCCTGCATTTGCGCGACTATACCAATTGCCACCCAAACGAGAAACCACATCGATTTTGTGTTGGTCAATCATTTGGTTTTCGTCTAAAATACTTTCGTGAATGTGAATTTTTACCACTTCGCAAATTACTAAATTTCCAGCGCCACCTTCAGTTCCTAATGCGATAATGTCGTTAATAATACATTCAAACTGCACTGGGCTTTCAGCTACTCTGTATGGCGCTACAATATCTGATGGCAGCATAGTAAATCCTGCTTTTTTAAATTCATTAACACCATCTGGATATTCAGTACTCGACAAACTCATTTGCTGCACCATGTCGAAATTTACAATATTTATTACAACTTCGTTAGTTTCTTGAGCGTTTATTAAAGTATGTTTTATAGTATTATTTCGCACGCGTCTGGCAGGCGAAAAAATTAAAATGGGTGGGTTACTACTAAACACATTAAAAAAACTAAAAGGCGATAAATTCGGATTTCCATCAACGTCCATAGTACTTGCGAAAGCTATTGGTCTGGGCGATACAGCTGTTTGCAAATAGCTTTGTAATTTTACTGGCGAAATTTCTTTTGGATTGATGCTTAACATAAATTGTATTTTTTACAAATATACTAGAATTTCCTTTTAATTTTTTACTTTTTACTTTGTTCTTAATTCTAAAAATTTCCTATTTTTACTCAAAATACTTTATATGCAGTTTTCTGAAAAAAGAAACCTTACCCGTTGGATCATTATTATTTCGTCGTTTTTAATAGCTTCCATAATTTTATGGAACACCTATGTTTTTTTTCAAACGTTTAAAGAAGAAGAACGAAATAAAATGGAACTTTGGGCTACTGCTCAAAAAACTTTAATGAATTCAGATGTTGATACAGAAATAGAATTGCCAACGTTTATTATCGAAAATAATAAAAACATTCCATTAATACTTACAGATAAAAACGGAAAAATTTTAAGTAATTTAAATCTGGGAGAAATAGAAAATGATAGTATTAAAGTAAAAGAATTTTTAAATAAAATTAAAAACCAGAATAATCCAATAAAAGTCCAATTCGCAAGAAACGATAATCATTTAGTGTATTATGGCGATTCTCCAATTTTAAACAAATTAAAATATTATCCAATTGCCTTGTTATTAGTAGCGTTTTTGTTTGGCGGCGTGGTGTATAATTTTTACCGTGCTACAAAAATGGCGACCCAAAATAAACTTTGGGCAGGAATGGCTAAGGAAACAGCACATCAAATAGGCACACCATTATCATCATTAATGGGCTGGTTGGAGTTGTTGAAACTAGAAAATGTTGATGAAAATACCATAGATGAAATCCAAAAAGATATAAATAGGTTACAAACGATTACGGATAGATTTTCAAAAATTGGAAGCGAACCTGTTTTAAAAAAAAGAGATATAATAGAAGAAACAAAATCTTCGTTTGAATATTTGCAATCTCGCGTTTCAAAACAAATTATTTTTGATTTCCGCGCACCAGAAAAACCGATTTTTGTTTCATTAAATCCTACATTACACAGTTGGACAATTGAGAATTTAGTAAAAAATGCCATCGACGCCATGAAAGGAAAAGGAAATTTGTCTATTGAAATTGTAGCTGGTGATACTTATGTGTTTATAACTGTTACAGATACAGGAAGCGGCATCGCTAAAAATAAATTTAAAACTATTTTTGAACCGGGTTATACCTCTAAAAAAAGAGGTTGGGGCTTAGGCTTGTCGCTAACCAAACGTATTGTACAAGAATATCATAAAGGTAAAATTAGAGTAGTGCAATCTGAAATTGGCAAAGGTACTACGATGCAAATGAGTTTTAGAAAGGAAGTTTAAAATTCCACAAAAACATAATGTTTTTAATTCAAAACTTTGCTGCAGATTATATTTTATTGAGATGCTGAAACAAGTTCAGCATGACAATTAACTATAAATTTTCAGCAATTTCTTGTGCTAATGCTGTAAATTCATCTGGTGTTAAAGTTGTTTTTCGTTGAAAACGCATATCGTCCATATCTTGAAGCGGGATCAAATGTACGTGTGTGTGCGGTACTTCTAAACCTACAACTGCCACACCAATTCGTTTACAAGGCACCGTTTTTTCTAAAGCAATAGCTACTTTTCTAGAAAAAGCCATTAACCTTAGGTATAAATCTTCTTCCATGTCGAAAATTTTATTAACTTCCAGCTTCGGCACACATAAAGTATGACCTTTTGCATTAGGATTTACATCTAAAAAAGCAATAAAATCTTCGTTTTCTGTAATTTTATAACAAGGAATTTCTCCGTTAATTATTTTGGTAAAAATAGAACTCATTTTTTTTGGATTTTGTAATTTCTAACTTTGTAATTTCAGAAATTAGTCACGAGTGATTTCTAAAACCTCAAATTTTAATACACCATTTGGTACAATAATTTCTGCAATTTCACCTACTTTTTTGCCTAATAATCCTTTTCCAATAGGAGAAGTTACTGATATTTTTCCTGTTTTTAAATCTGCTTCACTTTCTGCAACTAATTTGTATTTTAGTTCCATTCCGTTAGATTGATTTTTGATTTTTACGTTTGATAAAACCAACGCTTTCGACACATCTAAAGTCGATTCGTCAATAATTCGGGCATTAGATACCAATTCTTCCATTTTAGAAATTCGCATTTCTAATAATCCTTGTGCTTCTTTTGCTGCATCGTATTCTGCATTTTCAGACAAATCGCCTTTGTCTCTTGCTTCCGCGATAGCTTGTGACGCCTTTGGGCGTTCTATAGATTTAAGTTGGTCTAACTCGTCTTTTAAATGTTTTAATCCTTCTGCTGTGTAATAAGATACTGTGCTCATAACTTCATTAATTTATAAAATAGAAAAAATCCCACAACTATGGGATTCCCTTTTTGCAAAGATATAATTTATTTAACTATTTTTCGTTTACTATATTAGTTTGTCAAATATAAATAAATTAATTTTGATAAATCAAATAAATATAAAAAATGAAAAGAATTTTTTACTTTCTTATTTTGTTTACGGTCTTTTTTTCTTGTGATAGAGATACACAAACCGATAATAATAACCCTTATTTGCCAAATTATTCGTTTGAAGTGATACTAAATATGAGTTTTCCTCAATATTCGGTATTGGCTTACCCGTCTAGTGCAGTGTTTGTAAATTCTGCAGGAGCTGGAATTAGAGGTCTGATCGTTTTTAATGCGGGTAGTGGTAATTTTTTAGCTTATGATGCAGCTTGTCCAAATCAAGCATTAGCAGATTGTTCTACAATGACGATTAATGGAATTAACGCAAAATGCCCGTGTGACGATGCCGAATACAGTTTGTTTACAGGATTGGCAGCCGGAAAACAATATCCAATGAAAGTGTATAGAGTACAAATGATAGATGCCACAACCATAAAAGTGTATAATTAATGTTACAATCTATATTTTCTTTTTTAAATAAAGACACAAAATTTTATCCAAAAGGTTCTATTCATCCTTTTGTGGTGAAAAATTTACAAGGAAATGACTTCGATTTTTCCTCCTTAAATGGCAAAAAAATTATGGTGGTCAATACCGCTTCAAAATGTGGTTTGACACCTCAATACGAAAAATTACAGAAGATTTACGAAAAATATAAAAATCAAAACTTTGAAATTATCGGTTTTCCCGCCAACAATTTTTTATGGCAAGAACCCGGAAATGCTTCTGATATTGAAAGTTTTTGCAGTATAAATTATGGTGTAACGTTTCCTATGATGGAAAAAATCTCAGTAAAAGGAAAAAATATGCATCCAATTTATGAATTTTTAACAAAGAAATCAAAAAACGGCATAAAAGATGCTGCTGTAAAATGGAATTTTCAAAAATTTCTTCTTAACGAAAATGGCGAATTAGAAAAAGTAATTTCACCAAAAACCCAACCAGACGACAGAAGCATTACAGCTTGGATTGAAGGAAAATAAATTACCACTAAGTTTGTCATGCTGAAAGCATCTCTTTGTGTTTTCACTTATGCCTTGTTTTGCAAGAGACCCTTTCAGGGTGACAAACGTCGTAAGTAATTTTTATTCTAAAACTTAATATTCATTCCTACTAAGAAGTTGATTACCGCTTGTGGATAAAAGCCAGCGCCTTCAATTGTGGAAATGGCTGGAGGATTACTAAAATCATCATTATACGTATAAAAATAGCCGTTTGATTCATACGTTCTATCAAAAATATTATTTATTAATCCCGAAAACACAATCGATTTAATGCCTTTGTTTATTTTCCATTCGTAGTTGATGTTTAAATCAGATGTGGTGTAATCTGGTAAAACTGATTTATCTGAATCAATATTTCCCATATATTGTTTACCAACAAACTTGGTTAAAAATGAAATTTGTAACGTTTTAATTGGTGAATATGTTAAAGCATTTCCCACTACAATATTAGGAGAATAGGCAATATTTGTATTTCCTAAATTGGTTAAAATGCCGTCTCGTTCAAAATAAAAATCCTCATTTTTATTGTTGCTTAAAGTAATATTTGGTTGCAAGATTAATTTAGTGGCAATTTGAAGTGAAGATTCTATTTCTATACCCGCACGATAACTTTTTCCGCTATTTTCAAAAATCGGACTTCCAACATCGTTTAAAGCACCAGTTGCAACCAATTGATTTTTATAGCTCATATAAAAAGCATTAATGTTCACAACCGCTTTGTTATTTTTAAATTTATATCCTAATTCAAAATCTTCTAAACGTTCTGGTTTGATGCTTCCACTTTCATAATCATCTCTACGAGGTTCTTTATTTGCAATTCCGAAATATCCATAAACCGAACTAAAATTACTTAATGTATAAGTAATTCCAGCTTTTGGATTAAAAAATCGAAAAGTATCATTTACATCGTCAAATTTGATGCTATTCGCTTGATAAAAAACCATACGATATTGTAAATCAGCAAAAACATTAAATTTTCCTATTTGTTGCGATGCTTTTGAGTAGAAATTCACATCGTTTTTATTTCCAAAATTGTCGTAATATTTATTACTTTTTGGCACATAAAACTGCGTCCAAACCACTTCGCCAAAATGCTTGCCTTGGTATTTATTTGCAGCTCCACCAATTATAAAATCAGTAGTTGCGGTTTTATAATTTAATGAAAAAGTACTTCCGAAAAAGGCATTATCAAGCCATCGTTTTCTAACTAAATCAGTACTTGTATTGCCATTAAAGTCAGGCAATAAATAATCTGAAAAATTTTCGGCTTCTCTATATTGTTCGAAATAGCCTTTTCCTAAAGTATAATGCAAAGCAATATTTGATTGCCATTTTGAAGTTAGTTTTTCATTCCAATGCAATTGAAAATGATTTTGCCAATAATTATCGGTTTCATCATCATAAAATTGAGTGTTTCCAAATTCATCTGAGTATTGCGCAGCCGAATTATAAGTTCTATCATTTTTTAGTTTTTCTTCATCCTCCAAACCATTCCAGGCTTGGTACGTTTTTTCTTTTCCGCCAAAAGCAATAGCTTTATTAATTGTTGATTTTGTGATATAATTTGCATCAAAATAATAACCAAATAAATCAGATGAAGCTCTATCTATAAAACCATCAGAGGTTATTTTAGAAATTCGAGCGTTCATTTCGAAATTATTGTGTAATCCTGTTCCGAAAGCTAAAGTATGTTTACGGGTTCCGAAACTTCCAAAAGAATTAGCTAATTCCGCATAATTATTTGGTTGTGAAGTTTTGGTTTGCAAATTTAAACTGGCACCAAATGCTCCTGCACCACTTGTTGAAGTTCCTACACCACGTTGCAATTGAATGCTTTCCAAAGAAGAAGCAAAATCGGGTAAGTTAACAAAGAAGGTGCTTTGACTCTCACTATCGTTAAAAGGCACGCCATTTAAGGTTACGTTAATCCGTGAGCCATCAGCACCACGAACGCGCATGTAAGTGTAACCAATTCCTGCGCCAGCATCCGTTGTTGTAACTACAGATGGTAAATAATTCAATAAAATTGGAATGTCCTGACCTAAATTTCTGGGCGCAATTTGTGCTTTAGACACATTTGTAAATGTAATTGGATTTTTGTCTTTTGCTCTAACGCCAGAAATTAAGACTTCTTCAATTGATTTTACAGAATCTTTGGGTTGTTCTTGAGCGTTTAAGGCAAAAGGCAAAAGGCAAAAGGCAAAAGGCAATAAATTTTTTGCAATTTTTATTCTGCACTTTTTACTTTTTTTTTGTGTAATCATAATTCGTAAATTAATACGAATAAAAGGGGTAATTACTCTTTGTTAAAAATAATTAATAAAATAATTTTGAGAATTTAGTTTCTGAAATTAATGCAGAATCACATGTAGTTCTCGGATTTCCTTGGCAGCATTACCCGCCCAGGTTCTATGGGTATAATCTCAGCCTGAAAAACAAGCACCCCTTTGAGATGTTACAAATATAGGAATACAATTTCAAAAATCAATGGCAAATTCAATAACAATTTTTTATTGGAACACAGATTTGAGAAATTTTATTAATTTGTGTTTTTTTTATCAGTTAAATCCATTTAAATCTTCGTACCCATCTCAATTAGAAATCTAATTTTTTTCTTCCCGCTTTAATTTCGCCAGCTTTTTTCTTTTCTTGAATGCGTTTTTCGTTGGCACCTTTTGAAATTTTAGTTGCTTTTCTAACTTTAGGTTTTGCTAACGCTTTTTCTAACATTTCAAAAAAACGTTTGATAATAATTTTTTTATTTTTGAATTGACTTCGGTCTTCATCGCACGTTAAAATCAGTAAATTTTCTTGCGAAATTTTTGTTTTTAGTTTGGAATAAAGCAATATTTTCTCATCCTCATCTAGACCTTGAGAAGTTGCGACATCATAAATCAACACAATTTTAGAAGACACTTTATTAACATTTTGTCCGCCTGCGCCACTGCTTCTTACGGCTTTAAAATTCAGTTCAGATGTAACAATCGCTGGTTTCATTATAAAATGGAATTGATATCTAAATTATTTTGCTGGTGTGCGGGTTTTAATAAATCTGTAACTTTTTTAACGGGATTAAAGGTTTCAATTGGAATTTCTACAAAAATAGTGCTCCATTCTGCCATGGCGCCATTCCATAAACCAGGCAATTCAAACGCTTTTATTTTTTTTTCGTTTTTCGTTTTTTCTGTAATGAATGCTGTTTTTGGGTTGATAAAATGGTTTAAGTCAAATTTATTTCCTTCAAAATCTTTGAGGCTACAAACAATATCTACTGGGTTAAAATGCGTAGAATTTTTAAAAATAGCTAGTTGATTTTCATTCGTTGAATCAATTTGCGATAATTCTACTATTTGTAAACTGCGCTGCCCTTTTTCATCTTGAACCCAAAATGGGCCACCGCCAGGTTCTCCTTCATTTTTTACCATTCCGCACACGCGAATTGGTCTGTTTAAAATTTTAATTAGATACTCTTTTTGATATTCTAGTTGAAACATTTTGAATTCATCAGGTAAAGGAATTGACATTTTTGTTTCAATGAAATTAATAATTTCTTTGATGTTATTTTCGCTAATTTCCTTGTTTTTAAACTTTTTTAATGCATTATCAACCTCTTGTTTTGTATATAAAAGAATGCCTCCTAATAATTTTTTATAAGTTAAAATAACTTCTCGATTATTTTGAGAAACATTATCAATATTTTTTATAAAAACAATATCAGATTGTAATTGAATTAAATTTTCAATTAGGGCACCATGTCCACCAGGGCGAAAAAATAATTCGTTTTCTGAAGTTCTAAAAGGTGTGTTATCTGTATTAACAGCAATAGTGTCCGAAGTTTCGCTTTGATACGAAAAGGTGATATCTAAATCTTTATATTTATTTGTAATTTTTAGAAAATCGTTTTGAAATTCTTTAGAAATCGTAAAATGTATTTTAGCTTTTTGGTTTGGCTTTTTGTAAAAGTCAGTTTCAAAAGCGTGTTCGTCAATTGGAGTTAAAATCTCATTATTTCGAAGGTGAAATGGCAAAATTCCTTTTGGTTTATTGGCAAAATTTAATCCTTTTTCAGTCAATAATGTTTTTACAATTGCATAAATCTTTTGATCGGAATTATAGTTTGTATAATCTGTGAATATTTTTTTAGTTTTTTCTTTTAACTCGTCATAAAACGGAAAACTTCTTAAACCGACAATAAATAATGATAAATCTCTTTCTTTATTGAGGTTTACATAGGAATTTATGGTGTCATTTTCAGGATTAAATTTTGTTAAAAATTCATTTAACGATTTAAACATTCTGGTAGCTGCGCCACTTGCTGGAACAAATTTTTCAATGGAATAGTTGTCTTTATGTGTGTCGAAATAGGCGCAAAATTCTTTTATTTCTTGTTCTGAAAATTGAAAAATGCCATCGTTTATAGATGCTATTTTTAGTAAGTTAATATTCGGAATACCATTTTTAAAATAATGCAACTGCTGCATAATTTTTTCCAAAGAATTTCCTCTTTTAACTATTTGTTGTAAATCTATTTCGCTAAATGTTTTTTCCATTCTATATACGCTAAGACTGCTAAAATAGTAAAAATTATGTATTGAAAGGCAATAATATAGAGTTGTCTGTCGAAAAATATGTAAACGGCAAACGTATTACCAACAATCCAAAGTATCCAATTTTCAATTTTTTTTCTTGCCATATACCACATAGCTGTAAAAAATAATGAGGTTGTGAAAGCATCTAGATAATTGTTAATGTGCAACTTATAACTGAAAAAGTTATAAATAAGCAAACAAATTATTGCAGTAAAGATGAAAAGAAATACTCCGATGATTTTTTCTTTGCTGTTAGTTCTAGAAATAGAAAGTGTTTCACCATTTGTAATTTTTTTCCACTGAAACCAGCCATAAACACTCATTATGGAGTAGTAGATGTTGATGCTCATATCAGCATAATAATTAGCGTGAAACATTATGTATACCGTTAAAATGGTGCAAATCATTCCAGTTGGATACACTAAAATATTTTCTTTTTTGGCTAAATACACACTTAAAATACCGAAAATAAAAGTGACAATTTCAATGGCAATTTGCCAATTCGGAATACTATTATATTGATGGATGATGGTTTCGAACATACTTATTTATTTAAAGCACAAACAAAAGCATAATCTTCAATTAAATCAAACTGAAATTGAAATTCTTCAGCATTGTCATTAAAAATCAATTTTGCGGTTCCTTTTCCGTCTGCTAATTGAAAAGGCGATTCGAAAATATGTTTTGGAAAACTGATACCTTTTTCGTTTTTTAATTTGAAAATACTTTCTTTAATTCCCCATATTACTGTTGCTTTTGTAATTTTATCTGCTAAAGATAAATTATCAATATGTGAAACATCCATGTACTTTGAGGTAATTTTTAAAGTTTTTTCTTTACATTTTTCTATATCAATTCCAACTGGTTTGTTGCTAATACAAACGCACGAAAAGTCATGAGAATGAGAAATTGAAATGTATTTTTTAATCTCACGCTCAACATTTTTGTCTTTTGACTTTTGACCTTCGACTTTTAGATGCGGTTTCCCAAATGCATCATAAAACAAATCAAAATCGTTTAAATCAATATGTTGAAGTAACATTCTAACCGCCAAAAAACCTTTTTGATGAGATACAGACTGCATATTTTCTAACCTTGATAAAGATTTTTCGTTAAGTAGCGCCTTTTCGTAAAACCATGAAATATCTTCGGTAATTTTCCAAAAATAGGCAATTGTGTGGTCGTTAATATTTAATTTTTTATAAAAAGGCATGCTTAAATTTAAATTATTTGGGTTTATTTTATTGTCATTCAATTGTTTAAAGGTTTCAACAAAACTTAAATAGTTAAAAATAATTTCAACTTTGAAACTAATATTGTACCTTTGCACTCGTAAATAAAAAATAAATATACAAATATAATGAGTACAAAAACAATTCCTTACGTACCATACAAAGTTAAAGATATTTCTTTAGCAGCATGGGGAAGAAAAGAAATTTTATTAGCAGAAGCTGAAATGCCAGGTTTAATGGCACTTAGAGAAGAGTTTGGTGCGAGTCAACCTTTAAAAGGAGCGCGTGTTGCAGGATGTTTGCACATGACAATACAAACAGCTGTTTTAATTGAAACATTAGTTGCTTTAGGAGCAGATGTTACTTGGTCTTCTTGTAATATTTTCTCAACTCAAGATCATGCTTCTGCTGCAATTGCTGCTGCTGGAATTCAGGTTTATGCTTGGAAAGGTATGAATGAAGAAGAATTTGATTGGTGTATTGAACAAACGTTATTCTTTGGTGAAGAACGTGCACCTTTAAATATGATTTTAGATGATGGTGGGGATTTAACAAATTTAGTATTTGATAAATTTACAGAATTGGTTAAAGGAATTAAAGGTTTGTCTGAAGAAACAACAACTGGAGTTCACCGTTTGTACGAAAGAATGAAAGCGGGTACTTTATATATGCCAGCGATTAACGTAAACGATTCAGTTACTAAATCTAAATTTGATAACAAATATGGTTGTAAAGAATCTGCAGTAGATGCAGTTCGTAGAGCAACAGATACTATGTTAGCAGGAAAAAGAGTTGTGGTTTGTGGTTATGGAGATGTTGGTAAAGGTACTGCGGCTTCTTTCCGTGGCGCGGGTTCTATTGTAACAGTTACTGAAATTGATCCAATTTGTGCATTACAAGCTGCAATGGACGGTTTTGAAGTTAAAAAATTAGATACAGTAGTTACTACTGCAGATATTGTAATTACTACAACCGGAAATAAAGACATTGTTCAAGGTCGTCATTTTGAAGCCATGAAAGACAAAGCTATCGTTTGTAATATTGGACATTTTGATAATGAAATTGACATGGCTTGGTTAAACGGAAATTTTGGTCACACTAAAAACGAAGTAAAACCACAAGTTGATATTTATACAGTAAACGGTAAAGAAATTATTATTTTAGCAGAAGGACGTTTAGTAAACTTAGGTTGTGCTACTGGTCACCCAAGTTTTGTAATGAGTAACTCATTTACAAACCAAACTTTAGCACAATTAGAGTTATGGGAAAATAGTGCGAACTACAAAAATGAAGTATATATGTTGCCAAAACATTTAGATGAAAAAGTAGCTGCTTTACACCTTTCAAGATTAGGAGTAGAATTAGAAACATTACGTCAAGATCAGGCAGAATATATTGGTGTTGGGGTTCAAGGACCATTTAAACCAGAATATTACAGATACTAATCTAGACTTTTTAGAAAGTTAGATTTTTAGATAATTTGAAAAACCCATGCTGAAAAGCGAGGGTTTTTTTTATTTTCAAACTTAATAACAAAAAAAATCCCAAAAACCATATTTGGAATTTGGGATTTTAATTTTGTGTTTTTAGATTTATTATGCTTCGAATGGAAGTATAGAAACCCAAGATTTGTTCTCACCTTTTTTCTGGAATTTTACAACTCCATCTACTTTAGCATGTAAAGTATGGTCTTTTCCCATGTAAACATTTTCACCTGGGTTGTGTTTTGAACCTCTTTGTCTTACAATGATATTTCCTGCAATAGCAGCTTGACCACCATAAATCTTAACGCCTAAACGTTTTGATTCTGATTCTCTACCATTCTTCGAACTACCGACACCTTTTTTATGAGCCATGACGTTATATTTTAAATGTTATTCTTCAGTTTTTGGTTTTTTTGCTTTAGTAGCTTTAGGTTTTACTTCTTCAGTAACCGTTTCTACTTCAACAACAGCTTTTTTTGTTGCTTTCGGAGCTGCTTCTTTCTTAGAAGCTACTTCTTTTTTTGCAGCGCCAGATGCAACAATATTCTCAATGATAATTTGAGTAAATGCTTGTCTGTGACCGTTTTTCTTTTTGTAACCTTTTCTTCTTTTCTTTTTAAATACGATTACTTTATCACCTTTAAGGTGTTGTAATACTTTGGCTTCAACAGAAGCTCCTTCTATAGCTGGGGCGCCTAATGTTAATGCTCCGCTGTTATCAATTAATAAGACTTTTTCAAAAGAAACTTTTGCGTCTACATCACTTGCTAAACGGTGAACAAATAACCTTTGGTCTTTGCTTACTTTAAATTGTTGCCCTGCTATCTCTACGATTGCGTACATAACAATGTGTTTAAATTATTATTTTTTAAGTCTGCAAATATATAACTATTTATTAAATCTGCAACATTACTTTTCTTTTTTATACGAATAAAATAAAATTTGAAATATTTTTCATTTTCTGTGTAACAATTTATATCTTTCGCCTACCAATATTTATCATTTATTATTATTAGACTAATTATGAAAAAAACATTAATGGCTTTAGGAACAATAGCAATGTTAGGAAGCACAGCAAATGCTCAGAAAGTAGCATTTGAAGAATTTGATTTAGATAACGGTTTACACGTGGTTCTTCATCAAGATAATTCGGCACCAGTTATTATTACATCAGTAATGTATCATGTAGGTGCAAAGGATGAACAACCAAATCGTACGGGTTTTGCTCACTTTTTTGAACATTTGTTGTTTGAAGGTACCAAAAACATCGAAAGAGGAGAATGGTTTAAAATTGTTACTGCCAATGGTGGTCAAAATAACGCCAACACTTCAGATGATAGAACGTATTATTACGAAGTTTTCCCATCAAATAATTTAGAGTTAGCTATTTGGATGGAATCTGAAAGATTAATGCACCCTGTAATTAACCAAATTGGAGTTGATACTCAAAATGAAGTAGTTAAAGAGGAAAAACGTTTACGAATTGACAACCAACCTTACGGAAATATTTTTAAAGCGATTAAACAAAATTTATTTAAAAATCATCCTTATAGATGGACTACAATTGGTGAAATGGAACATTTAGATTCGGCTACTTTAGAAGAATTTCAAGCGTTTAACAAAAAGTTTTATGTACCAAACAATGCTGTTTTAGTAGTTGCGGGTCAGTTTGATGCTACACAAGCTAAAGATTGGATTAAAAAATATTTTGGATCTATTCCAAAAGGCGCACCTGTTGCAAGACAAAAATTTGAAGAAGCTCCAATTAATGAAACTATTAAAGCCACTTGGGAAGACCCTAATGTTCAATTACCAATGACTTTAGCAGCGTACAGAACGCCTTCAATGAAAACAAAAGATGCGCGTGTTTTAGATATGATTTCTACTTATTTATCAGATGGTAAAAGTTCTAAATTATACAAAAAAATGGTTGATGATAAAAAAGTAGCACTTCAAGTTGGAGCGTTTAGTAATTCTCAAGAAGATTACGGACAATATATTATTTACAGTTTGCCTTTAGGTGATGTTTCTTCAGATAATTTATTAAAAGAAATAGATGAAGAAATTGTTAACATGCAAACTAATTTAATTTCTGAGAACGATTTTCAAAAACTTCAAAACAAATTTGAAAACAATTATGTAAGTTCAAATGCTACTGTAGAAGGTATTGCAGAAAATTTAGCTTCATACTATTTATTATACGGTGATATTAATTTAGTAAATACTGAAATTGAAATTTACCGTTCTATTACAAGAGAAGATATTAAAGAAGTTGCAAAAAAATATTTAAATCCAAACCAACGTTTGGTATTAAATTACGGTCCTGCAAAAGAAAAAACAGCTAAATAATTTTATCATGAAAAAGTATTTATACATCGCAGCCAGTTTATTATTAACAATAACTATGCAAGCACAAGACAGACCAATGCCTAAACAAGGCCCGGCACCATCAATTATTATTAAAAAACCAGTATCATTTGTATTAGAAAACGGTTTAAAAGTATTAGTTGTTGAAAACAATAAATTACCAAGAGTTTCTTTTAATTTAACTTTAGACAATGCACCTTTTGCGGAAGGAAGCAAAAAAGGAGTTACAGATTTAGTAAGTTCGATGATTGGAAATGCTACAAAATCTATTTCTAAAGATAAATTTAACGAAGAAATTGACTTCTTAGGCGCTAATATTAATTTTTACGAATCGGGTGCTTCTGCAAATGGTTTGTCAAGATATTCGGCTAGAATTTTAGAATTATTAGCTGATGGCGCTTTGAATCCATTATTTACACAAGAAGATTTTGATGCAGAAAGAGCTAAATTAATTGAAGGTTTAAAAGCTGATGAAAAAAGCGCTTCTGCAATTGCAGGTCGTGTTCAAAATGTTTTAACGTACGGAAAAGAACATTATAATGGTGAATTCACTTCTGAAGAAACATTGAAAAATGTAACTTTACAAGATGTAATCAATCATTACAACACGTATTTTGTTCCTGCTAATGCTTATTTAGTAGTAATTGGTGACGTAAAAACCAAAGACGTTAAGAAAAAAGTACAACAATTATTTGGAGCCGATGTGTGGAAATCAGCTACAGCACCAAATTTAACTTACAACGATCCAACAGATTTACAATATTCTCAAATTAATTTTGTTGATGTGCCTAATGCAGTTCAATCTGAAATTGCATTAATCAACCTATCAAAATTAAAAATGACGGATAAAGATTATTTCGCTGCTATTTTAGCCAATCAAATTCTTGGTGGTGGTGGAGAAGGTCGTTTGTTCTTAAACTTAAGAGAAAAACATGGTTGGACATACGGTTCGTACTCTAATTTAGGAGCTAGTAAATATATTTCAAAATTTTCTTCTACTGCTTCAGTTAGAAATGCTGTTACAGATAGCGCGGTTGTAGAAATTTTTAATGAATTGAACAAAATCAGAACCGATTTAGTATCGGAAGAAGATTTAAAAAATGCAAAAGCAAAATACATTGGAAACTTTGTAATGCAAATTGAAAAACCAGCGACTATTGCTCGTTATGCTTTAAATATTAGAACATTAGGTTTACCAGAAGATTTTTACGAAAATTATGTAAAAAACATCAATGCAGTAACTCCAGAAAATGTTAAAAATGCTGCCAATAAATATTTCTTAGCAAATAACACTAGAGTTGTAATTGTTGGAAAAGCCGCTGACGTTTTACCAGGTTTAGAAGCTATGAGTGCAAAAGAGAAAATGCCAATTTTCTATTTTGATAAATACGGAAGCAAAGTTGACAAACCAGTTGTGAAAAAAGATGTTCCTGCAGGTGTTACGGCGCAAACAGTTGTTAAAAACTATATTGATGCTATTGGTGGAGAAAAAGCTTTAAAAGCCGTTAAAACGACAATGACAACAGCAAAAGCTAAAGTTCAAGGACGTGAAATTGAAATGTTGGCTAAGTCTTCTGTTTCAAATAAAAACTTGATTACCATGAACATGATGGGAATGACAGTTATGAAACAAGTTGTAGGTGATAAAACAGGATATCAAGAAGCGCAAGGACAAAAAAAGGCATTTGAAGGTGAAGAGTTTGCTACAATGAAACAACAATCTTTTCCGTTTGTAGAATTAAAAATGTTAACTGATAAAACAATTGTTTTAAGTGGTATTGAATCGCTGAATGGACAAGATGCTTATGCAATTCAAGTTGGTACAAGTAAATATTTTTATGATGTAAAAACTGGATTAAGAGTAGCTACTGAAAACGAATCAGGTGTAGGTGCTGAAAAACGTAAGGGAATGACTTACTATGCTGATTATGTTGATGTAAAAGGAATTAAATTCCCATATAAAATGACAATTGATGTTGGAATGCCTTTAGAATTTATTACACAAGATGTAAAAATTAATGAAGGAGTTACAGAAAAAGATTTCGAATAAATTTATTTTTTGAAAATGAAAAAGGATTGCGAAAGCAATCCTTTTTTTATGCAATTAATTTTATTTTCTATTTGTAATATAAACGCCAAACAAAATAATAATGGTTCCTAAAACTTGTAATAAAGTAACGCCTTCGTTAAAAATCACACTCCATATTGTTGCTACAACAGGTATCAAATACGTTACATTAGAAGCAAAAATAGGAGACGACATTTGAATGAGTTTATAAAAATAAATATTAGCCAATCCTGTGCCAACAATTCCTAAAATGGCTACATAAACTAATGGATGTACATCGTTTGAAATACCCAAAGCATCCGTACTGTTTTTAATGGCTTGAAAATCATAACCTGTAAATGATAAAATTAACAAAGCAGGAATAAGAAGAAAAGCAAAATTTCCAACAGTAATGCCAATTGGCGATACGTCAAACAAATATTTTTTCACCATATTAATATTTGCAGCATAACACCATGAAGCGATAATTACCAATAAGGCAAACCAATAATTTTTTGATGGATTTCCTGAAGCGCCTGCATATACTAATACCAAACAACCAATTATCCCAATTAGCAATCCGTAAATTTGTTTCTTTTTAAACGTGAGTCCGAAAAAAAAACTTCCAATTATCAAAGTATTTAATGGAGTAAACGAGTTTAAGGTAGAGCTAATAGAACTACTAATTTGTGTTTGTGCCAATGCAAAAAGAAAAATAGGGAAGAAGTTGCCCAATAGTCCGGCTAAAATAATGTACTTCATTTTCTTTTTTTCTATCTTAAATAGTTCTTTTCCTGCGATTAATAGCAAAAAAACGGAAGTAAAAATTATTCGATACGCGCCCAATTGATAAGGATTCATGCCGCCATCTAAACCTTTCTTCATTAAAATAAATGAACTTCCCCAAACTATTGCTAAAACTAGCAAGATGAACCATTTTGAATTTTTATTTCCCATAAAACTTTTAAAAAAATAAGGCTGTCAAATTTGACAGCCTCAAAGGTATAGTTATTTTTTTAAGATATATTATCCTAAAGCAGCTCTTTTGAAACCAGTTACTTTTAAATCTGCGTTTACAGATTTAATATAAGCAGCAACACTCATCGAACTATCTTTAATGTAATCTTGGTTTACTAAAGTGTTGTCTTTAAAGAAACGACCTAATTTTCCTTTAGCGATGTTTTCAATCATTGCTTCTGGTTTACCTTCTTGACGTAACATGTCTTTAGCAATTTCTATTTCTTTAGCAATTGTATCAGCATCTACACCTGCTTCGTCTAAAGCGATTGGCGCCATTGCAGCAGCTTGCATAGCAATGTTTCTTGCAGCTTCAGCACCACCATCAACATTTGCAGATAAAGCCACTAAAGTAGCAATACCGTTTCCAGCGTGAATGTATGAATTGATAAAAGCACCTTCTAATCTTTCGAAAGCACCAATTTCAATTTTTTCTCCAATAACACCTGTTTGCTCAATTAATTTTTCAGCAACAGTAATTCCACCAAAATCAGAAGCTAAAAACGCTTCTTTATCTGTAAAATTTAAAGCTAAGTTTGCAAAATCATTTGCTAATTTTACGAAACCTTCATTTTTTCCTACGAAGTCTGTTTCACAATTTAAAGAAATTACTACACCAGCAGTATTATCGCTATTTACAACAGCAATAACAGCACCTTCTGTAGATTCTCTATCCGAACGGTTTGCGGCAACTTTTTGACCTTTTTTTCTTAAAATTTCAATGGCTAATTCAAAATCACCTTCAGCTTCAACTAAAGCTTTTTTGCAATCCATCATACCAGCACCGGTTGTAGTTCTTAATTTGTTAACTTCAGCAGCAGTTATATTTGACATTTTATTTTATTTTAGATTATTAATGTAAAAAAAGAAATTCCAATTGTAAAATTCCAAATTCTGGTTTTATATAATTCATAACAAATGGTTAATAAATTAGTTTGGAATTTGGAATTTTACTTTCGGAATTTTTATTATTTATGCTTCAGTTGAAGTTTCTTCAGCCTGAATTTCAGCTACTGGAGCTGTTTCAGTTGAAGTTTCTTCAGCTTTAACTTCTTTAGCTTTAACTACTTCAGTTGTAGTTTCTTCAGTTGAAGTTTCATCTTTGTCTGATTTTCTTTCAGATAAACCTTCTGTAATTGAAGCAGTTACTAAAGATAAAATTTTATCGATTGATTTAGAAGCGTCATCGTTGGCAGGAATAACATACTCAACCAAACGAGGGTCAGAGTTTGTATCAACCATTGCGAAAACTGGAATGTTTAACTTTTTTGCTTCTTTAACCGCGATATGTTCCGCTTTAATATCTACTACAAATAATGCAGCAGGAATTCTAGACATGTCAGCAATTGAACCTAAGTTCTTGTCTAATTTTGCTCTTAAACGATCTACTTGTAAACGCTCCTTTTTTGAAAGCGTCATGAAAGTACCGTCTTTTTTCATTCTATCAATAGAAGCCATTTTTTTAATCGCTTTTCTGATAGTGATAAAGTTGGTTAACATTCCACCTGGCCATCTTTCAGTGATGTAAGGCATGTTACAAGCAGCTGCTTTTTCAGCAACGATGTCTTTTGCTTGTTTTTTGGTAGCTACGAAAAGTATTTTTCTACCAGATGCTGCAATACTTTTTAAAGCCTCATTAGCTTCTTCAATTTTTGCAGCCGTTTTATATAGGTTAATGATATGTATACCATTACGTTCCATATAAATGTATGGAGCCATGTTTGGATCCCATTTACGAGTCATGTGTCCGAAATGAACACCTGCTTCTAATAATTCTTTAACGTCAATTTTGTTTGCCATTTTGTAATAGTTTACGTTCCGTGTTCTAGCAATGTTCCTTTTGGCTTAAAGCTTAAGGCTTCATTTAGATGCTAAACTAATTTCTTTTTCAATAAAAAGAAATATCGACAACTTGATTTTTAATTTCTAATTTAATTGTAAAAAAGGTTCTGAAAATATATTCTGATAAATACCGAATATTAACGTTTCGAGAATTGGAATCTCTTACGTGCTTTCTTTTGACCGAATTTTTTACGTTCTACCATTCTTGGATCTCTTGTTAGTAATCCTTCTGGTTTTAATACCAATCTGTTTTCTGCTTCTACTTCGCACATTGCTCTTGCAATTGCCATTCTTACAGCTTCTGCTTGACCAGTTGCGCCACCACCGTATACATTAATTTTAACATCAAAATTGTTTTCGTTGTTAGTTAATGTTAAGGCTTGTTTTACTTTGTACTGCAATGTAGCAGTTGGAAAGTATACAGCAAACGCTCTTTTGTTAACTGTAATGTTACCAGTTCCTTCTGAAACATAAACACGTGCTACTGCACATTTTCTTCTTCCGATTTTGTGAATTACTCCCATTACTTAAGATCGTTTAGGTTAACGGCTTTAGGCGTTTGTGCGGCATGTTTGTGCGCATCTCCTACGTTAACATTTAAATTACGGAATAATTGTGCTCCTAATTTGTTTTTAGGCAACATTCCTTTAACTGCTTTTTCTACTAATAATGCAGGATTTTTTTGTTGCATTACTTTTGCAGTTAGACTTCTTTGTCCTCCTGGATAACCTGTGTGACGGATGTACGTTTTCTCATCCAATTTGTTTCCAGTAAGATTGATTTTTTCTGCGTTAATAACAATTACGTTATCTCCACAGTCAACATGCGGCGTATAACTCGGCTTGTACTTACCTCTCAATAGCATGGCTACTTTTGAAGCAAAACGACCTAAGTTATGACCTTCAGCATCTACCACAATCCACTGCTTATCTGCAGTAGCCTTGTTTGCTGAAATTGTCTTGTAGCTTAATGTGTTCACAATACTAATTTTTAATTAAACATTCCATTCCTATTCCCAAACTTAGGGATTAGGGGTGCAAAAGTACAATTATTTATTAAAATTACAAACTCTAAACTAAAATTCTTTTGTATTGATTTTGAACTCTTTAATAAGATTACTAAAATATATTAAATTTGTAAAGTGATTTTACCTGATTTTTTATATTTTTGAGCTTGAAATAGTACAAAAATGAAATCTAAAGCCACATTAAAAGAATTAGCCAAAGAATTAGGTGTTTCTACCTCAACAGTTTCTAAAGCGCTAAGTAATAGCCCAGAAATTAGTGAACTAACTAAAATTAAAATTAAAGAGTTTGCGCAACTAAAAAATTATAAGCCAAATAGTATAGCTAAAAATTTAAAAAATCAGCGTTCTTATACTATTGGCGTTATTTTACCAAATATTTTAAATCCTTTTTTTGCAAAAGTATTTTCTGGAATTGAATTATATGCCAACGAAAAAGGGTATAATTTGATTACATGTATGTCTAATGAATCTCTAGAAAAAGAGAAACAAATGATTGAAATGTTAGATAATGGGGCTATAGACGGTTTTATTTTAGCTTTGGCAGAAGAAACTCAAAAAGAAAATAATTTAACACATATATATAATGTATTGCGAGATGGCACACCAGTAGTTTTATTTGATAGAATTGCCTCAGAATTAAAATGTGACAAAGTAATTGTTGATGATTTTGATTCTTCTGTTGAAGCCACACAATATTTAATTGATACCGATTGTAAAAAAATCGCACTCTTTTCTACAATTAATAATTTAAGTGTTGGAAAGTTAAGAGCAAACGGATACAAAGAAGCGTTGCAAAAAAATAATAAGAAATTTGATGCATCTTTAGCTTTGATGACAGATTCAGATGAAGGTTTTGATGAAAAAATGGGTAAATTAATTTTAGAACAAAAACCAGATGCTATTTTTGCAGTAGATGAATATGCTGCGGTTGCTGCAATGAAATTTTGTTTAAAAAACGGATTTCATGTACCAAATGACATTTCAATTATTGGTTTTGCAGATGGTTTATGGTCAAGAAGAATGACGCCAAGCTTATCTACAATTAGTCAACATGCTCCTGAAATAGGACAAAAAACAGCCGAATTAATTATCAAACGTATCGAAGAAATTTCAGATTCTGAATCTGAAAAAATATTTGAAACCGTTGTAATTAAAACAGAATTAAGAAAAAGAGATTCTGTTAGAAAATTGTTCTAAACAAAAAGCAACAATGTTTTTAAACTATAAATCCCAACTATTTAATTGTTGTATTGCGTGATAAGCAGTCAAATCAAAATGAACGGGAACTATAGAAATGTAATCATTAGCTAAAGCCCATTCATCCGTATCTTCGCCGTTATCATGATTGACAAATTTTCCTGTTAACCAATAATATTCTTTGCCCATTGGGTTGGTGCGCTTGTCAAATTCTTCTTCCCAAGTGGCTTTCGCCTGACGACAAATTTTTATGCCTTTAATTTGGTCTGTTTTTGGAAAATTAACATTCAAAACCACCCCTTCAGGTAAGCCGTTTTCTAAAACTTCTAAAGCAATTTTCTTGATAAAAGGTTTGATGTATTCAAAATTTGCATCCCAACTGTAATCACACAATGAAAATCCGATAGAAGGAATGCCTTCAATACCGCCTTCAACAGCAGCACTCATCGTACCAGAATAAATTACATTTATGGAGGAATTGGACCCATGATTGACACCAGAAACACATAAATCCGGCTTGCTTTTCATCACTTCATGTACGCCCATTTTTACACAATCTACTGGTGTTCCAGAACAACTGTAGGCATTATTGGTGCCTAAAAATTTAGGAATATGCTTCAATTCTAAAGTACTATTTATGGTAATAGCATGACCCATGCCACTTTGTGCGCTGTCTGGCGCAATGATATAAATTTCACCTAATTCATGCATGACTTCTGTTAAAGCTTTTATCCCTGGAGCAGCAATTCCGTCGTCATTTGTAACCAGAATTTTTTTCATTTTACAATTGTGTTAAATTATTTGCTAAATTATTATATTTTATGATTTATTTGCAGATTAAAATATTAAATTTGTTATCTTGTTTTTTGAAAAGAACAGCAATGATTATTTGGCACGATTTTAGAAGTTAAAAATGAAAAAAAGTATAGAATTTATGAAAAGAAATTATAAGGTTTTATTGGTTGTAGGGATTTTGGCTGCGGGATTGTGGAGCTTTATTCCTTCTAAAAAAATTACTGGAGACGATAAAGACAAAATGTTAATTGAACTCTTGTCTTTTGTGTTAGAGAAAGGTCATTTTTCACCAATTGAAATAAATGATGAATTTTCAAAAAAAGCATATGCTTCCTATATTGAATCATTAGATCCTACCAAACGTTTTTTTATTCAATCAGATGTTGCTGAATTTCAAAAATATGAACTGTCTATTGACGATATGATTCGCAGTAAAGATTTATCTTTTTTTAATCTAACCTATAAAAGATTGATGCAAAGAATGAAAGAATCGAAAGTGATTTACACAAATATTCTTTCTAAACCTTTGGATTTAAATGACAATGAAACCATTAATGTAGATTATGAAAAACTGCCGTATGCAGCTACTATGAAAGATTTAGATCAGCGTTGGAAAAAGCAATTAGAACTTGCGGTTTTGAGTGATATTACAGATAAAGAAGACATTCAAAATGCAATAAATTCAGGTACTTCAGATGAAATTAAAGATGCTAAAGATACAAAACCGGCTGAAAAAATCGAACCTAAATCTTTTGAAGAATTAGAAAAAACAGCCAGAAAAACTACAGAAAGTAATTTAAATAATAATTTTAATTTCATTGCAGAATTAACACGTGAAGATTGGTTTACCGTTTATATCAATGCAATTGTAACGCAATACGACCCACATACGTATTATTTTTCTCCAGAAGATAAAGAGAAATTTGATGTAAGTATGAGCGGAAAATTTGAAGGAATTGGCGCGCGTTTACAAAAGAAAAATGAAGGTATTGAAGTGTCTGAATTAATAAGTGGTGGTCCAGCATGGCGAGGTAAATTATTAGAACAAGGCGATATTATTATTAAAGTAGGCCAAGCAAATGAAGAGGCAATTGACATTGCAGGCATGCGATTAGATGATGTGATTAAAAAAATAAAAGGTCCAAAAGGAACTTTAGTGAAACTTACTGTGAAAAAAGTAGATGGTTCTGTAAAAGTAGTTCCAATTGTTAGAGACGAAGTAGAAACCGAAGAAACCTTTGCCAAATCTACTATAGTAGAAAAAGACGGGAAGTTATTTGGGGTGATTTATTTGCCGAAATTTTACCAAACTTTTGAGAACAGATCTAACAGAGATGCTTTTAAAGATGTGGCCATAGAAATAGAAAGATTGAAAGCTATGAATGTTCAAGGAATTGTAATGGATTTGCGCGATAATGGTGGCGGTTCCTTGGAAACAGTAGTTAAAATGACAGGTTTGTTTATAGATAAAGGACCAGTTGTACAAGTAAAACAAGCTGGAGGCGAAGCTCAAATTTTACCAGATTCAGATCCTAAAGTACAATGGGATGGTCCGTTGGTAGTTATGATTAATAATTATTCTGCTTCTGCATCTGAGATTTTTGCAGCGGCTATTCAAGATTATAATAGAGGAATTATTATAGGTAGTAAACAATCATACGGAAAAGGAACAGTTCAAAATGTATTTGAATTAAATGAATTTGTTCGTGGAAATGAATATGGCGATTTAGGTGCCTTGAAAACCACAACTCAAAAATTTTACAGAGTAAATGGTGGCTCTACACAATTGGAAGGTGTAAAAAGCGATATTGTTATGCCAGATCGTTTTAGTTTTATGCAAACCGGTGAAAAAGATGAAAAAAGTGCATTGCCTTGGGACAAAATAGAACCAGCAATTTACACACCGTTACAATTAAGTTATGAAAAAGTAATTGCAAATAGTAAGAAAAGAATTGCTAATAACGATAACTTTAACTTAATTTCAGAAAACGCAAAATGGATTAACGATAGAAAGGAAGACAACACCATTAGCTTAAATTACGAAGCTTATAAAAAAGAACTATCCGAAATTGAATCCCAGACTAAAAAGTTTAAAAGTATTGAAAAATTTAAAAGTAATTTAAAATTTACTTCGTTACCATACGAATTAGATTTAATAGCCAAAGACGAATTGTTAAAAGAAAAACGTGAAAGATGGCATGCCGAACTAGTTAAAGATGTTTACATGTTGGAAACATTAAATGTATTAACTGATTTAACAGTTGATGGAGCAAATATTCCTTTAGTTAAAACAAAGAAAACCCAAAAAGCTAAAGAAAAATTAGCATCAAAATAGTTTGAACATAAATATTTAAAAAGCCATTCAATTTGAATGGCTTTTTTTGTAAACTTGAGTATTCTTAGCGAAAATTTTGGGTTGTAAAAACTCAAAACTCAATCTTTAATTATTATTTTCTCTGCTGCGATGACTTTGTTTTTTTCTGTTAGTTTAATATAGTAAAGGCCGTTTGGGAGATTATCACGTAGCAAAGAAACACTCTGTCCTTCAAGATTGTTTACTTGTTTTACCTCCTGCCCGTGGGAGTTGTAAATTAGTAGGGTTGCATTTTTAAAATTGTCGATAGTTTGTATAGTTGTATCGGTATTAAAAGGATTGGGAAAGATAGTATAATGACTATTTTTAGAAATTTCATTACCACCTAAATTGTTTTGTCCTGTTTGAATACATCCATTTGGCGTACTCTCATAGGCATAATCTTTTATAGTGAAAGATCCAGAATTTGCTAAAATATCAAAACGTGCCCAGCCATAATAAATGTTGGTTCCCACAATTAGTTTTAGTGCTAAAAATTTATCTGAAGCGCCTACCCAATAACCAATACTTGTTCCCAATGCCATAGTGCCAGGATTATTAAAATCATACCATGTTGCAAGTGATGCACAAATAGTATTAGATGTTGATAACGCCCATGGTAAATAAGTTCCATTAACAAAATTCCCTGAATAAGCATTGTTATTTTGGGGGTTGCACATAACGCCAAAAGTACCAGCACTTCCACCAAAATAAATTGTAAAATCAACAACCGTATCATTATTTAAATCCAAAGAATATGTCGCGTTAGGAGTAGCGTCTGGAATATCTGTGTAAATAATTTGGGAATACAACTTACTATTTACAAAAAACAATATCAATATAACACTTAAAGTTGGGACTCTTTTATGAAATATATTTTTTGTTTTCATTATAAAAAATAGTTTTACCATTCATTAACTTTATTGGCATCTAATTTTATAAAAATAAATAGCATAATAGTAAATGCAAATAAACTGGAACCACCATAAGAGAAAAAGGGTAGCGGTACGCCAATTGTTGGAAACAAACGTATAAGCATGGCAATATTCACAAAAAAGTGAGTAAATAAATACGTCGCCACGCAATAACCGTACACCCTACTAAATCGAGTTTTTTGCCTTTCGGCTAAGTATAATATCCTTATAAATAAACTTACAAATAATCCAATAACCAATAAATTTCCAATAAATCCCCATTCTTCACCTACAGTTGTAAAAATATAGTCGGTATGTTGCTCGGGTACAAAGCCACCTTTGGTTTGCGTGCCTTCCAAATAACCTTTCCCAAATAATCCGCCTGAACCTATGGCTATCATAGATTGATTTAAATTATATCCTTCGGCTTTCATATTTACATCTTTCCCTAAAAGCACATTAATACGATCTTTTTGATGAGGTTCTAAAACCTTATCATATACATAACTGACGGAAAAGGAAAAAAGAGAAATTACGATAAAAATCAATCCATACACAATTGGATTTCTTGAAATTAATCGATTAAAAATAAAATGAATTACCATAAATATTCCAATAAACGAAATCAGGTAAATTGGTTTTATTATCAAAGCTAAAAGGAAAGTGGCAATTGCAATGGCTCCAGTCCATAAATACCAGCCGGGTAATCCTTCTCTAAATAAGACAAATATTAAGGATAAAAAAATCATGGCACTTCCTGTGTCGGGTTGTAATAATATTAGTAAAACAGGACATCCAATAATTGCAAATGCGATATATTGAAAATTCTTTTTAGCTAAATTGACTTGTGCGTCACTCAAATACTTAGATAATAATAAGGCTACCGCGGTTTTTACAAATTCTGAAGGTTGAAACAAAAAACCTCCAAACTGGTACCAGTTAGTTTGTCCTTTTTTGCTAACTCCAAAAACAAATAATCCTAAAAGTAAGGCAATTCCAATTCCGTAAAAAACCGAAGAAAAGCGTTCAAAAATTTTTGAATCTATAAATAAAATAGAAAATATAATTGGAATTGTAATTAATATGAAAATCATTTGTCTGCCATAATTCAAACTAAAATCAAAAGTGTATTCTTGATTTGAAGGTACCGTTACAGAATATATAGTCAACCATCCAAATACAACTAGGATGAAATACAATAAGACGGTTATCCAATCTATGGAATTACTAATATCTTGGTTTTTCATTTGTAATTATTTTCCACTTTATTTAATGAAATTTTTTGGATGTTTTAAAGATAAATTTACTTTTTGTTTTCCGTTACTTTTTTCTTTTCTACTTCTTTTTTCTTGTCTTTTTCAACTTCTTTCTTAGATTTTAACTTCATTCGAAGCGTATCTGTTTTATCTAACTTTGGCTTGTAAATAGAATCTTTATTTGTATATAATTTTCGATATTGATAATTTAAATTCCCTTCTAACATTCGTTTTTCTAAATCTGTACGGGTAATTTTTTTATTTAAGTATTTTTCAATCATTAAAGTAGCAATTGGCCCAGCCCAAGTTTTTCCAAAATGACCGTTTTCTACAATCACTGCAATAGCAATTTTAGGTCGAATTCTCGGTGCAAATGCCACAAATTCAGAATGATCTTCTAATTGAACTCGCTTCCCATTTATTTTTGCAAAATTTTCAGCAGTTCCAGTTTTTCCACAAATTTCTAAACCTTCAACGCCCAATCCAAATGCAGTTCCGTGGTTATAAACATCAAATAAACCATTTACAATTGGGTCGAAATGGCGTCTGTTAATCGTTGTAAAATGTTTGGTAGTATATTTTGAATCTATTTTTTTGCCTTTTATATTTTTGATGATGTGAGGCGTGTAGTAGTAACCTCTATTTGCAATTGTAGCCATCATATTTGCCAATTGTATTGGCGTCATAGAAACTTCACCTTGACCAATTGAATTTGAAATAATAGTAGTAGAACGCCATCCGCCATTTGGATAAAAATGCTCGTAAAATTTTGAAGTTGGTATGTGTCCTTTTCTACCTGGAGGCAAATCATAGCCCATAAATTTCCCCAAACCAAAACTTTTAAGGTGATTGGCCCAAGCATCAACACCGTCTTTTGGTCTTTTGTATTTTTCAATTGTACGTTTATATACATTTGCAAAATACGTGTTGCAAGATTTATAGATTCCAAAATTTAATTGTATCACGCCGCCCGGGCAGTGACAACGCATAAAAGCTCCACGACCATAAGAAAATCCGTGGTTGCAAGTAAATGACGTTTGCGTATCAATTACACCTTCTTGCAAGCCTACTAAACCTGTCAGAATTTTAAAAGGAGAGCCAGGAGGAAATTCACCCAATAAACCCCTATCGAATAAAGGTTTGGCTATGGAATCATTATATAATTTTGTGTAATTTCTTGAGCGTTGTCTGCCAACTAACAAAGCTGGATCATAAGAAGGTGCGGTTATCAAGGCTAAAATTTCACCGGTACTTGGTTCAATAGCTACAATTCCTCCACGTTTGTTTACCATTAATTCTTCGCCATATTTTTGTAATTCTCCATCAATAGCTAAAGTTACATCGCTACCTTGTTTGGCAATGGTATCAAATTTTCCTTCTTTGTAAGAACCAATTTCTTTGTTGTGCTTGTCTTTAAGAATGTATTTTACTCCTTTTACTCCCCTTAACATTTCTTCATAAGCTTCTTCAACTCCTTGACGGCCAATTAAATCACCACTTTTATAATAAGGATTGTCTTTTATAATAGCATCATTTACTTGTGTAATAAAGCCGAAAATATTGGCACCATGTTTTGTTTGATATTCTCTTAAAGATCGTTTTTGAATATAAAAACCGTTGTATTTTCTAATTTTTTCTTGAAAACCAGCAAATTCCGTTTTATTTAATTGCGACAGAAAAAGTGAAGGTAATCTTGGGCTATAAATTTTAGCTTTACCAATTTTTTCTAAAAATTCTTCTTTTGTAATTTGAAGGATTTTACAAAATTCGAGCGTATCAATATCTTTTACTTCTTTTGGAACAACCATGATGTCGTAAGAAGGCTGATTGGCAACTAAAAGCTTACCATTTCTATCATAAATGTAACCTCTTTCAGGAAAATCGAACTTTATTTTTATGGCATTATTTTCCGATTGTATTTTTAAAGTATCATCAATTATTTGCAAATAGAAAAGACGAACCAATAACAATATAGCGGACACAATGATTATGGTAGGTAATAATGTCTTTCTCATCGTTTATTAGGTTTAATCAAGTAAATACTAATAATACAAATTGTAAACGTAAAAATTGTACTTAATAGGGTTCGAGTAATGATTTGAAAAAACAAATCAAATCGGTATAATTCTAAACTAAAAAGTATCAAATGATGAAACAAAATTGCCGAAATAATAAAAGTAAAACGAACAACAGATAATTTATCAGCTATTCTAATGGTTTGGTATTCGTAACTTAATCCAAAAGCAAATTTTAAGAAAGAAGGTCTAAAATAAGCCAAAAGTAAAGAAGCTGTTGCATGAACGCCGCCACTGTCACAAAATAAATCCATTACCAAGCCCAAACAAAAACTTGCAGCAATAAATCCAGACTTATCTGAGTTAATTGGATATAAAATAATAAAAAGTATATACAAATACGGATTGATCCAACCTCCAAATTTCACTTGTTCAAGCACCACAATTTGTATTGTTAGCAAAACAATAAAACGAATTAAATTTAATAGAAAGTTACTATTCATTATTTTTTTGTTGGATCTTTTTCTGTTTCTGCTTCCAGTGTTTCTTTCTCTTTTTTCTTTTTATTTTCAATTATATACACATAACCTAGTGAGGTCATGTCATTAAAAAGTCTCACATTGATTACAAATTTATTACTTGTTTTTTCGGCAAAAATTTGTTCGATTTTACCAATTGGAATATTTTCAGGAAATATGGCAGACTGGGCTCCTGTCACAATGGTATCGCCTTTTTTTAATGTGGCTAATTTTGGCACATCAATAAGTTGCACATATCCAGCATTTTTTCCATCCCAAGTAATTGAGCCAAAATGATCCGAATTTTTAATTTTTCCGTTTAACGGATTTTTCGTGTGCAGAATACTAATAACTGTAGCGTAATTTTTAGATGTTTTTTCTATAATTCCTACTACACCTTTATCGCTAATTACAGCCATATCGGTTTTAAGTCCTTCAAACGAACCTTTGCCTAGCGTTAAAAAGTTTTCTTGTTTGTTGTAGGAATTTTTTATCACTTTTGCTTGTCTTACTACAAAATCCGATAAAATATTTGGAACTACAATTTTACTTTCTAAAATTGTGTCTTTTTTGTTAAATAAAATTTCTTTTAATCGGGCATTTTCTCTTGCTAAATCTTCATTTTTTTGTTGTAGTCCAAAGTATTCTTTAACGCTATTTATTTGGCTATACGTATAACCTGAAAAAGCATTAGAAGAATTAATATACTGACTTCTGTGGAAAGAATGTGATTTAATTGTGAGCGTTAATGATATACCCAAAAGCAGCAAAAACAGCAATTTATAGCTGTTTTTTATAAGAAAAATTATAATTTGCTGCATGTATTACCTACTTATTTAATTAAAATATTTTTGTACTTAGCTAAATTTTTAAGCGTCATTCCGGTTCCTCTAACAACCGCTCTTAAAGGGTCTTCGGCAATATAAACTGGTAAATCTGTTTTTAATGAAATACGTTTGTCCAAACCTCTAAGCATTGAACCTCCACCTGCTAAATAAATACCAGTGTTATAAATATCTGCTGCTAATTCTGGAGGTGTTTGTGATAACGTTTCCATAATCGCGTCTTCAATTCTTTGTATTGATTTATCTAAGGCTTTGGCAATTTCTCTGTAAGACACATCCACTTGTTTTGGTTTTCCAGTTAATAAATCACGTCCTTGAACTGACATATCATCTGGAGGACTTTCTAAGTCTTCGATTGCAGCACCAATTTGTATTTTAATTTTTTCTGCAGTTGTTTCACCCACAAATAAATTGTGCTGTGTTCTCATGTAGTAAATGATATCGTTAGTAAAAACATCACCAGCAATTTTTACAGATTTATCACAAACAATACCTGCTAAAGCAATCACGGCAATTTCTGTAGTTCCACCACCTATATCCACAATCATATTTCCTTTCGGTTGCATAATATCAATTCCAATACCAATTGCCGCAGCCATCGGTTCGTGAATTAAATATACTTCTTTTCCATTAACACGTTCCGCGGATTCTTTTACAGCACGCATTTCCACTTCTGTAATTCCAGAAGGGATACAAATTACCAAACGAAGTGCAGGAGTAAAAAGTTTTTTCTTTAATGCAGGAATGCTTTTAATTAACATTTGAAGCATTTTTTCAGACGCATCAAAATCGGCAATTACGCCATCTTTTAGTGGACGAATTGTTTTTATGTTTTCATGGGTTTTTCCTTGCATCATGTTGGCTTCTTTTCCAACAGCAATTATTTTCCCAGTTATTCTGTCTCTTGCAACAATTGAAGGACAGTCTATTACAACTTTATCGTTGTGAATTATTAATGTATTTGCGGTTCCAAGGTCAATTGCAATGTCCTCAGTCATAAAGTCAAAAAATCCCATATTTATTTGAAGGGTTTAGTATTTTGTGTAAATCTATTCAACTAACAAAAGTATAAAATTAAATTGGAATTATTTAAAATAAAAACGCATTAAAAAAATATTCTTTAGTGCGTTTTAAAATAGATGTATTTTTAAGCTGTTTTTAATGTTTAAAATGTCGCACACCAGTCATCACCATCGCAACATTATTAGCGTTACAATAGCCAATACTTAATTCGTCTTTTATAGATCCTCCTGGCTGAATAATAGCTGTAATTCCTGCTTTATTTGCAATTTCTACACAGTCTGGAAATGGGAAAAAAGCATCACTTGCCATAACTGCTCCAGTCAAATCGAAATCAAAAGTTTTTGCTTTTTCAATGGCTTGATTTAAGGCGTCTACTCTCGACGTTTGTCCAGTTCCAGAAGCGCATAATTGGCGATTTTTAGCAAAAACAATGGTATTCGATTTGGTGTGTTTACATATTTTTGAAGCGAATAATAAATCTTCAATCTCTTCTGCTGTTGGTTCAGTTTTTGTGGCCGTTTTCAATATTTCAACGGAATCGGTAATGTTATCTTTATCTTGAACTAAAACGCCATTTAAACAAGTTCGAATATTTTTAGCAGGTAAAGCCACATCGTTAATTACTAATATGATTCGATTCTTTTTTTCTTCTAAAATTTCAATAGCTTCTTGGTCGTAAGAAGGTGCAATAACCACTTCGCAAAATAGTTTGTTTATTTCTTCTGCGGTAGCCAAATCAATGTTTCCATTGGCAATCAGTACGCCACCAAATGCAGAAGTAGGATCGCCAGCTAGAGCATCTAAATAAGCTTCTTTCATTGTAGCTCTTGTAGCTATTCCGCAAGCGTTATTGTGTTTTAAGATAGCAAAAGTAGGATCGTTATGTTTAAATTCAGTAATTAAATTAACCGAGGCATCAACATCTAATAAGTTATTGTATGAGAGTTCTTTTCCGTGCAATTTTGTAAACATTTTATCAAAATCACCAAAGAAAAATCCTTTTTGATGTGGGTTTTCACCGTAACGTAATATTTGACCTTTTTCTTCGCTAATTTTCAAATAGGTATCTTCAGTATTGAAATAATTAAAAATTGCAGTATCGTAATTTGATGAGGTATGAAAGGCTTTTGTCGCTAATAATTTTCTTTGTTCAATAGAAGTAGCGCCTTGATTTTCAGTATAAAAATTTAAAAAAGTAGCATATTCATCCACTGAAGCAACAATTACGGTATCTTTAAAATTTTTAGCTGCTGCGCGAATTAATGAAATCCCACCAATATCAATTTTTTCAATACTATCTGCTTCACTGGCTCCAGAAGCTACTGTTTTTTCAAACGGATATAAATCCACAATTACCAAATCAATTTGTGGAATATCAAATTCTGTCATTTGTGCCATATCGCCTTCATGATCCTGACGGTTTAAAATTCCGCCGAATATCTTTGGGTGTAATGTTTTTACTCTTCCCCCTAAAATGGAAGGATAAGAAGTTACATCTTCTACAGCCACAACAGGAACTTGTAAACTTTTAATAAAATCTTCGGTTCCGCCAGTAGAATAAATAGTTACATTATTTTGGTGAAGGGCTTTGATGATAGGTTCTAAACCCGTTTTATCAAATACAGAAATTAATGCTGATTTAATTTGTTTTGTGTGAGTCATTATGTTGTTGTTTGTTTTGAACTGCAAAAGTAACAATTTGAATAAGAAAATCCAATAAATCCATTCTGTAAATGAGTAACATTTTCAAATAATTTTCCATTAAAAATTGTAACAAATAGTCGCTTTTGGCTACAAATATTTAAGATATTAATTTTTATGATACTATATATTCGTTTACTGAAAGAAAGTTTTGCTTTTGCTTTTAATGCTTTGAGAAGTAATAAATTACGAACATTTCTTTCTCTACTTGGGGTAACTGTTGGGATTTTTTCTATTATTGCTGTTTTAGCGGCAGTTGATTCTTTGAAAAAAAATATTGTAGACAGTTTAGATGGGATGGATAAAAACACCATTTATTTATTCAAATATTCTTTTGGACCAACGGATGTAGAAGAATGGAAACGAGACCAATTTCCGCATGTAAAATATGATGAATATCAATATTTACAAAAAAGTATGGCCGATATTGATAAAATTTCATTTAATTTTTTTACTGGCAACCAAAATATAAAATATGATGAAAACACGGTTAATTCTATTCGAGTTAAACCCTCAACAAATGAATTTTTTGAAATTGAACCGTTTAAAGTCGATAAAGGAAGGCTATTTAATGAAGCAGAATCGAATTCTGGAACTTCTGTAATTGTAATTGGAAGTGAGGTTGCAGATGGATTATTTAAAGGCAACGAACCTATTGGAAAACAAATTCGGTTATATGGGCAACGTTTTACAGTCATTGGTGTATTAAAAAAAATGGGACAAAACGCCTTTGGCGATTCCAATGATGTGGCGGTTTTTTTACCAGTAAATAATATTAGAAAATTATATGGTGACAACAGTGCAAATTTTACACCAGCCATTTTAATCAAACCTAAAGCAGGTGTTGATATTGAAGAATTTAAAGCAGAATTAACCAACAAAATGAGAAATTTTAGAGGTTTACGTGCTGGAGAAATTAATAGTTTTTTTGTAAATATTTTGTCTGGTTTTACTAATTTTATTGATGATATTATCGGTAAGATGAATCTTGCAGGTTGGGGAATTAGTATTTTTTCGCTTTTAGTAGGTGGATTTGGAATTGCAAATATTATGTTTGTTTCTGTTAAAGAACGTACCAATTTAATTGGAATTCAGAAAGCTTTAGGTGCAAAAAATCGATTTATATTGTTCCAATTTTTATTTGAAGCGGTAATTTTAGCCATGTTTGGCGGATTAATTGGGATCCTTTTGGTTTGGTTAATTGCCTTAGTTTTAACAAACGTTTTAGATTTTGAATTTGTATTGAGTTCTTTTAATATTTTATTAGGCTCAAGTTTGTCAGTAATTATCGGATTAATTTCTGGAATTTTGCCAGCCATTTCTGCTTCTAAATTAGATCCAGTAGAAGCCATTCGAACAGGAATGTAATACTGAAAAATAAATAAAAAAGCCGATTTGAAACTTCAAATCGGCTTTTTTATGGGTTTTAAATTAATTATAATTACAACACGTATTTCAAGCTAAATACTACAAAACGGGGTTGTACATAATAACTCGTAAAACTTGTAGAACCGCCTAAGGCATTAAAACTGTTATCGTTTTGTGCTGTTGTGTTTAATAAGTTGGTGGCACTTACTTTGTACTCAAATTTGCTATCTCTTTTTTGATATGATAAGGATGCGGTTAAAAAATCATATTCGGTATCAAAAGTTCTCGCTTTGTCTCTGTTGTGAAAGAAATTGTATTCAGATGTAAATGAAAAGGCATCTAAAAAGAAATATTCTAATGATACTGAAGGACTATCTACGTAATTTATCTGATTTTGAAAATCATTAACTGTATAATCATATGCCAATTCTATATTTGGTAATTTTTTTAAATTGGTTGAAAATCCAATTTTATAATTTTGTGTAAATGATTTGGTGTTCTGAATAAATTCAGAATTATTTGGATTCACACGAATATTGTTATTTGTGCTCCGGCTAATGTTAGTACTTCCATTCGCCTTGAAATAACGTGCAAATGATTTTTCATACCTAAAAAATCCTGAAATCGACTCATTTGGAAAATTAGAATTGATGTTTACAGAGCTTGAAACTTGATTTATACCTGTTAATAAAGCACGATTGGTAATAATTTCAGTTTGTTTTGAATAGGTAATATTAGCAGAAATATTTTCCATATTAAACATACTAAATTTAAAAAAACGTAAAGAGTGTACTTGTGAAATTGAATTTTCTAGAAATCTATTTCCGCTAAATAAACTGTTATAATTTGAAAACACGTAACCTTGCGCCAGTTTTACAACATCTGTAAAATTATTTGTTAATGAGAAATTATAAGATAATGTTTGTGATTTTTTCATTTGCCATAATGCAAAGAAATCAGGTAAAACTCTATTGAAACTCATATTATTTACGCTGTTCAATTGGGTGTCACTAGTATTAAATTGATGTAAAGTAACTCCTGGATTAAAAGTAAATTTTCCAACCAACATTTTATAATGTAAGCCAACAAAAGCATCGTTAAAAACATAATTTACTTGATTGGTGTTTTTGCTATCGGATAAATTATTTTGTGTGCCATTATCTAAAATTTGGAACATATTGGTGTTAAAGTTTTGATATGAATACGTGTTTCCAATTGTAACATTAATGTTGCTTTTTGGTGTTACCATATAATAATAATCAAACTTAGAATCTGTTTTATTTGTTTTTACAAATCGGTTTTGGTTGATGTTATTTCTTGATTGAGTACTATTGTATCCTGTTAAAACAAAAGGTTGTATTTGTAAATTGGCATTGTAAAACGGATCTTCTTGTTGAAATAAATTTTGCATTTCAAAAGCAAATACATTTTTATCATTAAGCGTATAATAATAGTTTAAGTTTTGATTTAATGAAATGGGTTGTTGATTTTTTTCTGTTAAAATATTTCCTTGCAAACTAGATACTACATTTTGTCTTTCCAATTGATCAGATGTTTTTAGTAACGCATCATAATCCAGGTGCATTTTGGTAGAAGGTACGTAGCTACTGCTTAATTTAAACAATCCTAAATTGTTTCTCTGTCTTGAAATGTCTTGACGTGTTTCTTTAATATTTACAGTCGTACCATTTGGCAATCTATCTACACGATTGTAAACATTATCGGTTTGTAAATCGGTTTTGTTGTACGAGTAAATACCAAATCCGCTAATTGTCCACACTTTCGATGGATTATAGGAAAAGTTCGCTGCACCAAATTTCGTATCAATATTTTTAGCTCGATTGTTTCTCAATCCCCCAATTCCCAAATCGTTTGAAGAAACATTGAAACTGGAACCTCCTTTTCGCATCATATTTCTAAATCCGCCTGTAAATTTAAAGTAGTCTTGCGTGGTAAGCGGTAACTCACCAATATTATTTAAATTCCCTATTAAATTAACGCTGTATTTTGGACTATAATAAAATAATTTTGGATTAACAATACTTCTGTTTTTCGAGTCGATAATTCCTTCTCCAGCAAGCACATCTCCAAACCAAAAGTTTGTTTTTCCTTGTTTTAGTTTTATATTAATAGCAATATTTTCTTCATTGTTTTCTAATCCTTTTAAATTAGAAACTTCATTATAATTTCTTAGTACTTGTATCTTATCAATGGCATCTGCAGGAATGTTTTTAACTCCTAATTTCGTATCGCCATCAAAAAAATCTTTTCCATTTACCATTAATTTTTGTGCTGTTTTTCCTTCTACCGAAATTTCACCGTCTTTATTTACGGACATTCCGGGTAGTTTTTTAAGAACATCTTCTAACTTTTTTTCGGTACCATTTGTAAACGAATCGGAGTTGTAAATAATTGTATCGCCACTTATTCTTACAGGCATTTCTCTTACAATCTCAACAGTTTCAATAGTGTTAGAATTAGATAAAACAATATTAAAAGTTTGGTTTTCTTTTGTAGTAGTAATTTTTTGTTCAAAAGGCGCATAACCTATATAACCGGCTTTAATAATATATTCAGTATTGGCTTTTAAGTTTAATGAAAATTCTCCTTTTTCACTGGTAATGTTGTACGCATCCATCGCTTTTGTAACTTGGTTTATGGCCATTACATTGGCTGTCTCTATAACCAAATTGTCGCTATCTTTCAGTATTCCTGAAACCTTTACCGATTGAGCGTAACTTATTCCAGTAAGAAATAAGCTTAGTACTAAAATTATTTTTTTCATTAAGTCTGTTTGTTAATTTTTTGTTTCACGGATCATAATAGGACCGTCATTATCTTCCATTTGTTTTTGCATTTTTTTCTCGTATTTTTCATATTCCTTTTTAGAAATGACTTTACCAGAATTCGGAATTTTTATTTTTACTGTTTCATTGTTTTTTATGCTTACTTTGGTGCAAAAGTAAATATAATTTTCATTTTCCAGTTGTAATATCAATCCAGGTAATCCCCATACGCCATTTGGTCCAAAACTAACTGGTATTTCACTGGTGTACCAAGCTGTAATAGTTAGTGGTTCAGGTTTTTTCATTTCAAAAAAAGAAGGTTTTCCGTTCTTTATTTTTTCTTGATAACGTTCGTATGCTTCTAAATCATTTTTAGAAACCGGTTCAATGTAAGTTGCTTTTACGCAGTTATAATCACCAATTATTTTTGTTTCGTTGGTTATTTGCCAAGCAATTTTTGGTAACGAATCTTTTATCACAAACTCATCTCCAAAAATATCTTCTTCAGTGTATGAAATTTTATCTTTTGTATTCATATATTTATCTCCATCACCAGACATACTTACAGAAATAGACACACCGCCTTGTGATGGTTTTGGTTTTTCCAATGCTACCACTTCTTCAAAAAGCGCTTCGTTTTTATTGAATGTTAAAAGGTAATTTTTTTGAAATGCTTTTGCCATAGCTTCTTTCATTGCTTCTTTATCAAAACCAATTATTGCATCTTCCGCTGCTTCTTTTTCAGATTCTTTTGAAACTGAAATCGCTTCTTTTTTAGATTTATTTCGAATGGTTTGATATTCTACTTTGCCATAAAAATCTTGCCCAAAAAGGGTAACAGAGAAAAGTAATAAACATAATTTAGGTAAATTTTTCATAATATTTGGGGTTTAATTAAGGTTACTATTTTATTTAGAAAATCTCATTTGCATACCACCTCTTGATCCAGGTCCGCCGCCCATTTCACTCATTTCTTTCATTTTTTTAATCATTATATCGTCGTATTCTTTTTGTGAGACTTTATCACCTCCAGTTGGTGCTTTTATTTCAATTTTTTCTTTCACATTCATTACTAATTTCGAACACATAATTATGGTTTTTCCGTCATTTACTTCCATTATTAAACCTGGTAAACCCCAATATTCATCTGGACCTTGGTTTACAGGAATTTCTGGACAATACCAAGCGGTAACAGTAACTTCTTTTGGCATATCTATTTCGGCAAAAAAGTTGGTTTTCTTTTCTTCTTTTTTTTCTGTAGTTCCCTTTTCGTCTGTTTTGACTTCTTCAGTATCTTTTTTAGGTTCTTCTTTTTTTCTTCTATAATTTCTAAAGTCAGTTTTACTAGCTTCTTTGATTGCTGTTGCTTTAAAACAAGTATAATCGCCTATTTTTTTAGATTCATCACTTAGTACCCATTTTAAATTTGGTAAGGAATCTTTAATTAAAAATTCTTTTCCAAACACTTCTTTATCAACCGTGTATTGTTTTTCTTTAACGTTTTTAAAATACGTTCCGCCACCGCCCATAAAAGAAGCCATCATTCTACCGCCACCGCCTTGTCCGGGTGCATCAAGTTTTTCTTCTTCTTTGTATATTGAGGCAGATTTATCGAAATTTAGAACGAATGTTTTTTCAAACATTTTTTTCATTCTTTCCATAATTTGATTTTTCATTTCAGGAGTCATGTCTTTGTTTCCATCAAAGTTTTTAGCAAATTCTGATGTAGACGTTTTAGATTCATAAACCGCCATTCCTTGGAAATCTTTCTGTGCAGTGGCCATAAAAGCTGTTAAACCCATTACGGCTAAAAATATTTTTTTCATATTTTAGTTAATTTTATTGAGTATTAGACTCTAAAAATAGCTAATAGTTACATGATAATTTGTTATTTTTGTGTTAATATTAAAACTATGCGATTTTTTCTTTTATTTATTATATCCGTTTATTGTGCTTCCGCTCAAAATATTGATGTGGACCGGGTTGGTGTTATACCATTTAAATATAGTACTTTTTGGGGAAATGATTTGTCTGGCAATTCTTATTATTCTACAGGTAATAATTTGTATAAAATTAATAAAACAGACACTTTAAATTATACAAATAATACATTTGGAAAAATTTCAAGTGTAGAAACTTTTAATATGTTGCAAACACTCGTTTTTTATAAAGAAAACAATGCTTTTGTTTTGTTAGACTCCCAATTAAACGAAATAAAATCAATTATATTTTCTGAAATCAATTGCGAATTTTTAAAGCCTGCTTCTCAAAATGAATTATGGTTTTATGACAGTTTAAGTCAACAAATTGGCTTGTATAATTTGAACACCAAAAAAATTAAATTTTTGTCAAATCCTATAAAAGCTATTAAGCAATCTCAATCGGATTATAATTATTTGTATTGGATAGACAATGATAATAATGGTTATTCAATTTCTAAATTCGGAAAAATAGCTAATTTAGGAAAAGTTGCGCCTTTTGAAAAGGTAGTATTTTTAAGTCAAAACCATTTGTTTTATCTTTTTGAACATAAAATTTATTATTATACCTTTGAGAATAAGTTATCAACAAGAATAAATATTAATGAAAATTTGATAGCTAATTTTTTCTATACAGATGGATTTTTTTCTATTTTTACCAACAATCAATTAAGTACCTATCAAATAAAAAAATAAAATATGCATATAGCTATTGCAGGAAATATTGGGGCAGGAAAAACCTCATTAACCAGATTATTGTCCAAACATTTCAAATGGGAAGCGCATTTTGAAGATGTAGATGATAATCCGTATTTAGATGATTTTTACCATTCTATGGAACGTTGGAGTTTTAATTTGCAAATTTATTTTCTGAACAGTCGTTTCCGACAAATATTAGAGATTAGAAAATCAGGTAAGAAAACCATTCAGGATAGGACCATATATGAAGATGCCTTTATTTTTGCACCTAATTTGCATGCGATGGGGTTAATGTCTAATAGAGATTATACCAATTATAAATTACTTTTTGATTTGATGGAAGGCCTTGTAGGACCTCCAGATTTGCTAATATACTTGAGAAGTTCAATTCCTAATTTAGTAGGTCAAATTCATAAGCGAGGTAGGGATTACGAAAATTCAATTTCAATTGATTATTTAAGCAGATTAAACGAGCGCTACGAAGCTTGGGTTAGCACTTACGATAAAGGAAAGCTATTAATTATTGATGTAGATGATATTGATTTTGTAAATAGCCAGGAAGATTTGGGAAATATTATTAACAGAATTGATGCTGAAATCAACGGATTATTTTAAAATGTAAAACGCCTCCATTGAGGCGTTTTTTTATGTTTATTTATTCAGTGTATCAAATAAAGACAATATTTTAGTTTCTTGAGTTGGTTTTTCCGTCTTAATGATTTTTGGTATTCCGGGAAGTAAATCAAAATAGTTTTCTTCAAAAAATGTATCATTTGCTTGTAAAAACACATTTTTTGCTAGCGTATTTGTTTTTAGTTCGATAAGTGTTTCGCCAACGATTTTAAATTCAATAGTCGGTTTTTCTAGTTGAAGTTCTTTAGGTTTTACAAAATAATGATACGCAATAGTTTTTTTCTTATTGCTATCAAACTCTATAACTAATATTGTTTTTTCTTTTTCAAATTTTGGCAATTCAGCATTAGAAATCTGCAGGCAAATTGTGCTTTTTTCAAAGTCCAAAACACAGTCTTTTGATGCAGTCCAAAGTTCCTTTCCAGAAAAATCTATCAATTTAACAAATAACTTTCCATATATTTCTTCTAAGTTATCGTTACTACCAATAATAGAAATTTCGCTTTCATTTTCTTTTACCGCCATTAGTATCGGAGCAAAACTTTCTTTGACTTGGTAATGTGCTGCTTTCCAATTTCCATAATAGTCTAATGAACTCCAAGAAGTTACAGGCCAACAATCGTTTAATTGCCAATATAAAGAACCCATACAATAGGGTTTTGCTAATCGGTGGGCTTCAATGGCGGTTTTCATGCCACGAGCTTGGACTAATTGTGAGACATAATTGTATTTTCCTAGGGAAGTTGGCACCTGAAAATCTCGTGTCATGTACTCTGTGATTGTTTCAAAACCTGTAGGATGTTTTTGATGGTTTTTAAACGCTTCGGAAACAAAATTTAAATCTTCTTTTAAGATTACTTTTTCTAAGGTTTCCATTTTAGGCATTCCCTGAAACCCATATTCGCTCATGAATCGGCCAACTTTCTTTTGGTACATTTCAAACGGTTCTTTGCCCCACCAAACGCCCCAATAATGAGAATCACCTTGGGTTAAGCTTTCTTTTTTCCCCCAACCAATGGAAGGTGAAGAAGGCCAATACAGATTTTTCTCTTTAGATAAAAGACTATCTAATGTTTGAGGAATGAGTTCTTGAAATACTTTCTTATAATCGTTCCAAATTTTTGTAGAGTCTGCTTTTGAATACTGAAATTGCTTTTGCCAACCCCAGTTGTGCCATCCTTCATCATTTTCGTTATTACCACACCAAAGCGCAATACTTGGATGATTTTGAAGTCGATTTACGTTATCAATCACTTCTTGTTTTACATTTTCTATAAATTTATCATCACCCGGATACATTGCGCAAGCAAACATAAAATCTTGCCAAACTAAAATACCATTGGCGTCACAAGCATTGTAAAATTCGTCATCGGCATATACGCCACCACCCCAAACGCGAAGCATATTCATATTTGCTTTTCTGGCGTTTTGAATTGTCTCGTGATAACTTGAATTTGACTTTTTATGGATAAAACTATCTGGCGGAATATAATTTGCACCTTTCATAAAAACAGGTTTGCCATTTAATTTGAAATAAAAACTTGTTCCAAATTCATCTTTATTTTGAATTAACTCGATTTTTCTAATGCCAACTTTTACCGCATAATAATCAATAATTGTATCATTGTATACAATTTCAAATTGAAATAAAAATTGATAAGGATCGCCTAATCCGTTGCACCACCAAAGTTTAGGATTTTCAATTGATACTGGAATTTTAAGTTCGTTTTTACCTTTAATTAAATAAAAATTGTAGTATTTTTCATTGTGAAATATTTTAATTTCTTGATCTTTTTGTGATTTAATTTGCAATATAAAATTCAGTTTTGCGAGTTTTTCAGAAACATAAACCTGTTCGTGTTTAGCATCCTCAAATGTGGCATTATTCCAAAGTTTCAATTGAACTTTTTTCCAAATTCCAGCAGTTACAAATCTTGGTCCCCAATCCCAACCAAACTGATATTGAGCTTTTCTAACAAAAACTCGTTCTTTTTCGGGTAAATAATAAGGTAATTTTGCAGCTTCTTCTTTTCCTTTTTTAACCGCCGAAAGAAATATAATTTTTAGGTGATTTTTTCCTTTTTTTAGGTGTTTTTTAGCAGCAAGTGTCCATTTTCTAAACATGTTATCCGCCTCTAAAACCATTCTTCCGTTAATATAAACAGTTGCATAAGTGTCTAATCCATCAAATTCTAATTCGATATTTTCATTGGAAATTTCTTTTTCAGATAATGAAAATGTGGATTCGTATACCCAATTCTCATTTTCAATCCATTGCAATTCTTTTTCATTATTTCCAAAAAATGGATCTGGAATTAATTGATTTTTGAATAAATCGGAATGGACGGTTCCAGGAATGGTTGCCTTGTGTTTTTTTGTTTCGTTTTGTTTGTTGAATGTCCAATTTTCATCAGACAGATTGCGATAGTAGGTTTGCCCAAAAAAGTAAAAACTATTTAGACACAATAGGTAAACGAAATTTTTTTTAATCATATTAGCCATATAAGTTCATTTATGATTGCAACTTTTTCTTGAGTTGGATGATTTCATTTGGATTTGCGATTTCTGTTCCATCGGTAATAGCTGATGAATGGTACCAATTTGCATTGACGATTTGATTCAATTCTGAAATATTGGTCGAACGCAAGCCACCACCTGGCATTATTTCGATTCTATTTTGCGCTTGAATGACTAATTTTTTCAACACTTCTTTTCCTTCCATAACATAAGAATACGTTCCGGAAGTTAGTAGCGTTGAAAAGCTGCAAGTGATAACATCTTCCAAGGCTTGTTCACGATTAGAAACGCTATCAAAAGCACGATGAAATGTGCAAGGTAAAGGTTTTGCCAATTCTACTAATGCGCTATTTTGTTTAACATTAATGGTATTGTCTTTATTTAAAATACCAAAAACAAATCCATTCACACCAATATTTTTCAAGGTAGAAATATCTACTTTCATTTGATTAAATTCGACTTCTGAGTAAACAAAATCTCCACCTCTTGGACGAATCATCACATAGATATCGATTGTCAAATATTCTCGAGCTTGTTGAATCATTTCAATTAATGGCGTAGTTCCACCAACCGAAATATTAGCACACAATTCGACTCTATCAGCACCCGCTTTTTCAGCAATAACTGCAGATTCACAATTAAAACAAGCGATTTCTATTTTTTTCATTATTTCAAAAAGTAATTGGCATCAATTAATCGATTTCCTGATGCATCATGAACGGCATAATTGAAGCCACCTTGTATACAATACGATCCATATTCTCCTTTTTTGTTTAGTGCAATAAATCCAACTTGAATATCTTTTAATTCTTTACCTCGATTTTTAGTTAGTTTTACAATTCGCATTACCGCTTCTTCACAAGCTTTTTGAGGAGACAAACCTTGTCGCATTAATTCAACTACCAAATGGCATCCTGTAATCCGAATAACTTCTTCGCCGTGACCTGTAGCTGTGGCCGCTCCAATTTCATTATCAACATACAAACCAGCACCAATAATAGGAGAATCGCCAACTCGACCGTGCAATTTAAATGCCATGCCACTTGTAGTGCATGCTCCTGATAAATTACCGTTTGCATCTAAAGCAATCATTCCAATAGTGTCGTGGTTTTCTACATTAGCAATGGGTTTGTATTGACTGGTTTTTAGCCATTCTTTCCATTCTTTTTCAGAAGCTTCAACTAATAAATTTTCTTTTTTGAAACCTTGTGAAAGTGCAAATTGTAACGCTCCTTTTCCTACCAACATTACGTGTGGTGTTTTTTCCATCACTGCTCTGGCGACAGAAATAGGATGTTTGATGTGTTCCAAACAAGCAACCGAGCCAATATTCGAAAATTCGTCCATAATGCAAGCATCAAGGGTTACTTTTCCATCTCTATCAGGTCTACCACCATAGCCTACGCTGCGTTCATTTGGATCGCCTTCGGGAATTTTTACACCCGCTTCAACCGCATCCAAAGCACGACCATTTTTGCTTAAAATTTCCCAAGCCGTAGCATTTGCTTCAATTCCAAATCGCCATGTGGATAGCACAATTGGTTTTTGAACAGTTTTTAAGTCAACTTTATTTTCAAAAGTTTCATCGGTATCTTTGAAACTGGTAAGCGCTAATCCAGCAGTTGCTAAAGCGGTTTTCTTTAAAAAATTTCGTCTATTCGTCATCCTATTTATTCTGTAAATGAAGTTTTTCTATAATTGATGTTGTTATTTTTAAGCCAATTTTTTTGTGCTTGCAAACGGGTTTTAAAATCAATAAAGTTTTCTGGATTTGCCGTTCCCCATAAAATTTCAGCTAGTGCAGACATTCTTGGCATAATCATATATTCAACCTGTTCTGGAGTAAGAATATATTCTGTCCAAACATTGGCCTGCGCGCCCAAAATATATTTTTGTTCTTCTAAATCAAGTTCTTTTGGCATTGGATTAAAATTATATACTTTCTCTAAAGAAGTAAATCCGCCAATGGCTAACGGTTCGTTTTCTGGTTTTCCTTGATAATAATCAAAATAACAATGCGAACCAGGCGTCATTACTACATAGTGTTTTTGCTTGGCAGCTGCAATTCCACCTTCAGTTCCGCGCCAACTCATAACGGCAGCGTTTGGAGCTAATCCGCCTTCCAGAATTTCATCCCAGCCAATAATTTTTCGGCCTTTACTATTTAAAATTTTTTCAATGCGTTGGATAAAATAACTTTGTAATTCGTGTTCGTCTTTCAATCCTTTTTCTTTTATAATTTTTTGGCAATGCGCACAACTTTTCCATCGTGTTTTTGGACATTCATCACCTCCAATATGAATGTATTCAGAAGGAAATAAAGCCATTACTTCAGAAAGCACATTTTCTAAAAAAGTAAAGGTTTCCTCTTTTGGACAGTACACATCATCGAAAACACCCCATTTTTTCCCCACTTCAAAAGGTCCGCCTGTACAAGATAATTCTGGATAAGCTGCTAGTGCTGCTAGTGAATGACCAGGCATTTCGATTTCTGGTATAATTGTAATGTGTCTTTGTGAAGCGTAAGCAACTACTTCTTTAATTTCTTCTTGAGTGTAAAAACCACCATATTTTATAGTGTCAAATTTTTGATCGTCATAACGACCAATCATTGAACCATTTCTCCAAGCTCCAACCTCTGTTAGTTTCGGATATTTTTTTATTTCGATTCGCCAACCTTGATCTTCGGTTAAATGCCAATGAAAGATATTCATTTTATAATGTGCTAAATAATCAATGTATTTTTTGATAAATGAAATTGGGAAGTAATGTCTACAAACGTCAAGATGCATGCCTCGCCAAGCATATTTTGGCGCATCTGATATTTTGATCGAAGGGATTGTAATTTCATTTTTTTTCTCAAATGGAACTATTTGCAATAACGTTTGGATGCCATAAAAAAGCCCATGTTTGGTAGGAGCGGAAATAATTATTTTCGAATCAGAAACCACTATTTTATATTGCTCTTTGTTGAAATTTTCAGTTTTAGGTTCATCTATAACCAATTGGATTGCTTGAGAATTGGTTTTAGAAGCAATTTTTAGGTTTAATCCTGTTTGAATTTGTAATGCTTCTTTTAAGTAATTAGCTTCAAATGAATATTCATTAGTTTGGATTAGTGTTTTTGCGGTAATATAAAAGTTACCTTTTCCTACTATAATATTTTGTGGTTTTGGTAAGATTGCCATATTGTTTTGAGCGAAACTAAACGAGAATAGAAAAAATAATAGAAACGTATAGATTGTTTTCATATGTAATTATTTATTGTACAGGATAAATATACAAATTAATTGCATAAAAAAAAGCCTCATTTCTGAGGCTTTCATTATTAATGTTGGAAAAAAAACTATTTCAATCCTTCTACTTTAGCTTTTACTTCTTCTAGTGAACCTTCAAAAGTTTGCGTTTCAGATTTTCCATCTGTTGTTGAAGTTACAGTAGCTTTTGCTTTTCCGTTAACGTTTTTATCAGCGTCTTTAGAACAGCATAATTTTTCTCCTACTTTTGCTACAAATTTTCCATTAGCATCATAATGAGCCATGCACATTTCTTTTTCTTCAGCGGTACAACCTAGAGAATCGCACATTTTTGCACATGCTTCTTTGGTCATAGTAGCGCATTTTGTCATGTCGCATTTACCCATTTCTGAATTACCATCACCGGTCATTTTGATAATGGTGTATTTCATTTCTTTTTTGGTTCCTTCAGAATGTCCTCCCAAAATTGGAGCAATTACCAAACCAATCAAACACGTTAATTTGATTAAGATGTTCATTGATGGTCCAGAAGTATCTTTAAATGGATCTCCAACAGTATCTCCAGTTACGGCAGCTTTGTGCGCATCAGAACCTTTGTATGTCATTTCTCCGTTGATTTCTACACCTGCTTCAAAAGATTTTTTAGCGTTGTCCCAAGCACCACCTGCGTTGTTTTGGAATACTGCCCAAAGTACACCTGAAACGGTAACTCCGGCCATATATCCACCTAACATTTCTGCAATTAATTGGTTGTTATCCGCATATACTAATTTTCCTAAAAGCACAATTGCAATTGGGAAACCGATAGTTAAGATTCCTGGTAACATCATTTCGCGCAAAGCGGCTTTGGTAGAAATTTCTACACATTTACCATATTCTGGTTTGCCTGTTCCTTCCATAATTCCTGGAATTTCTTTGAACTGACGACGTACTTCGTACACCATATCCATTGCAGCTTTTCCAACAGAATTCATTGCTAATGCAGAGAAAACTACTGGAATCATTCCACCTATAAATAACATGGCTAATACTGGTGCTTTGAAAATATTAATTCCGTCAATTCCTGTAAACGTTACATAAGCAGCAAACAAAGCTAAAGAGGTTAACGCAGCCGAAGCGATTGCGAATCCTTTTCCTGTTGCAGCTGTTGTATTTCCAACTGAATCTAAAATATCGGTACGTGTACGCACTTCTTTAGGTAATTCACTCATTTCAGCAATACCACCTGCATTATCAGAAATTGGTCCGAAAGCATCAATGGCTAATTGCATAGCTGTTGTAGCCATCATTGCCGAAGCCGCTAAAGCTACACCATAAAAACCTGCAAACGCATACGAAGACCAAATTGCCGCAGCAAATAAAATAACCGTTGGGAAAGTTGAGATCATTCCCGTTGCCAAACCTGCAATTACGTTAGTTCCAGCACCTGTAGATGATTTTTGAACAATAGCCAAAACCGGTTTTGTTCCTAATCCTGTATAATATTCAGTTACTGATGAAATGGCTCCACCAACTATTAATCCAACAATCGTAGCATAGAAAACACGCATAGAAGAAATGTCTTTCAATCCTTCACCGTAAAATTCCATTTTCATAGTTGTTGGTAACATATATTCTACTAAAAAGTAACATGCAATTAAAGTCAGTCCAATAGAAACCCAGTTTCCAACGTTTAATGCTTTTTGTACTTGTGCTTCCTTAGCATCATCACTTGAAATTTTAACTAACATGGTTCCGATGATAGAAAATAAAATTCCAAAACCAGCAATTGCCATTGGCAATAAAATAGGTCCGATTCCGCCAAAAGCATCATCAATTTTACCACCCATATCTTTAATTACGTAATTTCCTAAAACCATAGCTGCTAAAACCGTTGCTACATAAGAACCAAATAAATCGGCACCCATTCCTGCTACGTCACCTACGTTATCACCCACGTTATCTGCAATTGTCGCAGGATTACGAGGGTCATCTTCTGGAATACCAGCTTCCACTTTTCCTACTAAATCGGCACCTACATCGGCAGCTTTGGTATAAATACCTCCACCAACACGAGCAAATAAGGCTATCGATTCAGCTCCTAAAGAAAATCCAGCTAATGTTTCTAAAACAATAGTCATGTCTTCTGTAGAAGTCCAAACCCCATTCATAAAATATCTAAAAAATAAGATAAAAAATCCTGTTAACCCTAAAACTGCTAAACCAGCAACACCTAATCCCATTACCGTTCCACCACCAAAAGAAACTTTTAGGGCTTGAGGCAAACTTGTACGAGCCGCTTGAGTTGTACGAACATTTGTTTTGGTTGCTATTTTCATTCCCATATTTCCTGCTAAAGCAGAGAAAAATGCGCCAAAAATAAAGGCAATTACGATTAGCCAATGTGTGGTTGGAACGAAAAAAGAAATGGCTCCAAGAACTATACTTGCGCCTATAACAAAAAAGGTTAATAATTTGTATTCTGCTTTTAAAAAAGCTAATGCACCTTCATAGATGTAATCTGAAATTTCTTTCATTTTACCGTCTCCTGCATCTTGTTTTAATACCCATGTGCGTTTAATTGCCATAAAAAGCAATCCTATAATTGCCATAACAATTGGCAAGTAAATCATAAAATCATTCATAGTTTCTTGTAAAAAGTTAATTTTAAATTTAATCGAGCAAAATTAAACAAAAAAGGCAATTATTCTAACGATAATTGCCTTTTTTACTAAAATTAGGAAAATTTTTATTTTATGTTAAATAATCCCTCTGTTTTATTTTCTATATTTTCAAAACCTTTTGTATATTCTTTAATCATGTTTTGAGCTTCTTTTATGTCTCTCCAGCCTTCTAAATCCAATATTTTGTTTTCTAAATCTTTGTATTCTTGAAAGAAGTATTCATGTCAGTTTAAATTTTTTTTTTTGACGGAAAAGTTAGAAAAAAGATAGAAGATTTTGAGGCCTGCATTTGATTTTTTATATTGTTGATTTTGTAGTAATATAAATACATCAATGAAGTTCCTTTTGCCTTTTAATTTAAAAATAAAAACCAAAACCTACCCGTATTGTAAATTTTCTGGCATCGGGAATATTAAAATAACTGCCTCGCCAAGCTGCATCAATTCGCATTACTTTAAATATATTACCTATACCTGCAGAATATTCAAAATAGCCATCTACTGGCGCTTGATAGTTTTGTCCGGAGGCATTAACCGCTTTGTTTTCATTTGAAACAGAACCATAAACGGCTTTTGTACCAATAATTTCTCTCCAATTTAATTTTCTTAATAGTGGCACTCTTGAAAATAATTTACCATTAAAATTATGTTCCAAATGAAGTGAAGTATATTGATCGGCTACGAAATCGTAATAATTTAATAAATTGTAGGTGTTGTCGATAATAAAAAAAGATTGGTTCCCAGGAATAATTCCCATTAAAGACAAAGGTACTGTTCCAAAGGTTTTACCAACTTCTAAAGTAGTAAATAGTCGGCCAAATCCGCCAATTAATATAGGCTGACGATAAAACATTTGTAACTTGGAATAACTGAAGTCGCTATTTAAAACCCCTTTTAAACCTTGAGAATAGCTAACAAAAATTCTTGGATAATTTAAATCTACCTCTATTCGGTCCACACCATAACCAATCATTTTTCGATTTGGCGTATAGTTGACTAAAAAATTCACTTCAGATTGGGTAATTTTATTTGCCGTTCGACTAAATGTGTCATCCGTAAAATAATCTAATTTGAATTCGGAAGAAGCAGAAGATAAAGTTCGATAAGAAAAACTACTTTCGAAAACCAAATTTTTAACAGGCTCTATTTCAAAACCTAAATTAGTTAAATTGACATTAGTTAATTTGTTGTTTGTACCACTTGAAAAGAAGGAAGAGGAGGCAAAACTTCGTCCTAATACATCATTAGAAGTGGTTAAGCTTACGCCAATTTGTTCTACATCTCTTCGGTTTCCAAATGAGGCAATAAATCGATTTTTTTTATCCAACATTAAGCGGGCATTGATACCGTATTTTATTTTTTGGTCTTTAAAACCGTAAGCGGTGTACCCTTGAATACGCCAAGGATCATTGGTGCCAAAGTAAGTTCTTCCACCTAATCTAATACGTTGTCCTTCTACATCATTATATCCAAAAGTGGAGAAAACGGGGCCAATATCAAATTTTCCAACTTGTATGTAACCACTTCCTAAAATAGAAACAATATTGTAAAAACGTTTAATTTTTGGAACCGTTTTTAAAGTGTCTAGCATCTCATAAATCCCTTTTTCATTAGAATTTAAACTTTCAAATCTATTTTCTTCCCAATATTCTTCTGCTTTAGTATATGCTTCTTTATTGAACGTGTTTACTTCTTCACGGTAAAATTTATCGTCTTTTTCGCGGTTGAATTCATGATTTTTAAACATGGTAGTTCGTTTGCCATACATGCCATTTGATCCTTCTTTTTTTGTAAGGGCAAAATCTGTCATCATGTGATCTCGTTTCAATAAAAAAACCGAATCGTTAAGTACATCAAATTCTTGTTCAATATAAATATCTCTTACCCAGTTTATGTTGGCACTTTTGCTGGCTTCCATATTGATGCTTTTGATGGCAAAAGTGGAATCGTTTACCCAAAAATCACCCTTAAAAGTCAATTCGTTTTTCCGTCTGGGGTAATATACAATGTTATAGCACCATTTTTTATCAATAAAAGTACTATCGGCTAAAACATAATTATATACTTGAATTCCTGTTCGAGATATCGGACTTACAAAATCTTTATCGAAAAATTTTAAATAATTATTATATATGTCATAATCGGCATATAAATCTTTTAAAAAGGCATTTACACCATCATTATTTGCGTTTCCAAAACCTGAATATTTATTGGCTTCTAATACGTTTTTTGTTCTATTTTTCAGATTGTCTCCGTATACTTTACTTTTGGTTTCGTTGATGAAAATAGGTAAGAAATTTTTACCAGTAATGGAAGAAGTGTCAACGTGTTGAAAAATAAATTCTACATTTTTGAAGATTTTATTTTTCATAAATGTACTATCTATTGAATTGATGTCAAATTCAATTTTTTCATATTTATCCAATTCATACTGATTGAATTGACGCAAACCATTTTTCTTTTTTCTTTCCCAAATTTTTCTAAGAATATCTATTGCTGGGTTGTTTTTTTTTGAAGTTTTTCCGCCGTAAACTTTAACTTCGGCAATTTCGTTTGCGTTTTCTAAAATAATTTTTAGATCATAATTAAAGGTTCCTGAAAGTGCTATTTCTCTATCTTTATAGCCTACAAATGAGATAATTAATGTAGGATATGTTTTTTTTGATTCCAGATAAAATTTACCATTTTCGTTGGCAATTATTCCTTCTGCGGAATTTTTAAAAGCCACAGTTGCATAAGAAACAGGTTGTTTGGCATCATCTAAAATGACGCCACTTACTTTAGTTTGGGCAAAAGAAAGCGTTGCAACTAATAAAATTAGGTTTAGTAGGTTCTTCATTTGGGTAATTAATAAAAAAAATCCCGATACTATCGGGATTCAAATATACTTTATTTTCTATAAGTAGACAAATTGAAAAAAATAGATTTTGATTATTTTTAAAAAATTTAAAATTTAAAATCTAAATTATCTAACCATCTAATTGTCTAATTTATCTATACATTACTTTTTTAACCGCATTTACTACATCATTACTATTTGGCAACCATTCTTTTAATAAAGTTGGTGCGTATGGAGCAGGAGTATCGGCAGTTGTAATTCGTTGAATTGGCGCATCTAAATAATCAAAAGCACGTTCTTGTACCATATATGTAATTTCTGAAGCTACAGACGCAAACGGCCATGCTTCTTCTAAAACGACTAATCTATTTGTTTTTTTAACTGAATTGATAATACAGTCGTAATCCATTGGGCGAACGGTTCTTAAATCGATAATTTCACAAGAAATACCTGCTGCAGCTAATTCTTCAGCTGCTATAAATGCTTCTTTTATGATTTTACCAAACGACACGATAGTTACGTCTGTTCCTTCGCGTTTTATATCTGCTACACCTAATGGAATAATGTAATCACCTTCAGGAACTTCTCCTTTATCACCATACATTTGTTCTGATTCCATGAAAATAACAGGGTCGTTATCACGAATGGCAGCTTTTAACAAACCTTTTGCGTCATAAACGGTACTTGGAACAACTACTTTTAAACCAGGAGTGTTGGCAAACCAGTTTTCAAAAGCTTGTGAGTGTGTTGCACCTAATTGTCCTGCAGAAGCTGTTGGTCCACGAAAAACCATTGGCATAGGAAATTGTCCAGCCGACATCTGACGCATTTTTGCAGCATTATTTATAATTTGATCAATTCCTACTAAAGAGAAATTGAATGTCATGTATTCTACAATCGGGCGACATCCGTTCATGGCTGAACCTACTGCAATACCTGCAAAACCTAATTCTGCAATTGGTGTATCAATTACTCTTTTTGGTCCAAATTCATCAAGCATACCTTTTGAAGCTTTATAAGCCCCATTATATTCAGCAACTTCTTCACCCATTAAATACACCGTTTCATCACGACGCATTTCTTCGCTCATGGCTTCACAAATAGCTTCTCTAAACTGTATTGTTCTCATAAAATAATTCTAAAACTTAGTGAAGGGCAAAAATAATAAAATTTAATGACTACTATCACTATTATTTAATATTTTTACTCAATCGATTTTTTTAATAATATCTTATCAAATTCTTATTTTGACAAGATTAAATTCAACAATTCATAAAATTTATTTAATTTTTGTAAAAAAACAATATTTTGTATGCGCGCATAATATTTTTTTAAAACATTTTTTGTAATTTCGTACCATCAATATAAATTAGTATAAAAATGAAAATATTAGTTTGCATCAGTAATGTTCCTGATACTACTTCAAAAATTAATTTTGTTAATAACGATACCGAATTTGATACAAATGGCGTACAATATGTTATTAACCCAAATGACGAGTTTGGTTTAACCAAAGCAATCGTTTTAAAAGAGCAAAATGGTGCTCATGTAACTGTTGTAAGTGTTGGCGGCGTAGATGCTGAAGCTACATTAAGAAAAGCTCTAGCGATTGGTGCAGATGAAGCAATTCGTGTAAATATTCAACCAAAAGATGGCTTGTTTGTTGCCAAACAATTGGCCAATGTGGTGAAACAAGGAGGCTACGATTTAATTATCGCAGGTACAGAATCCATAGATTATAACGGAGGTATGGTTCCTGGAATGATGGCTGGATTGTTAGGATTTAATTTTATAAATGCTTGTATAGGAATTGAAATTTCTGGTACAGAAGCCACAACAATAAGAGAAATTGATGGCGGTAAAGAAACGGCTAAATCAAGTTTGCCGTTAATAATAGCAGGTAAAAAAGGTTTGGTTGAAGAAAAAGATTTAAGAATTCCAAATATGCGTGGGATAATGACCGCAAGAACAAAGGCGCTTAATATTGTAGAACCATCATCAGATGCCAATGCCACTTCTTCTATTAAATTTGAAAAACCAGCAGCAAAATCTGCTGTAAAATTAATCAGCTCAGATAATTTAGATGAATTAATTAATTTATTACATAACGAAGCAAAAGTAATTTAATTGTAAATCGCAAAACGTAAATCGTAAATAAAAAAATATGTCAGTTTTAATATATACAGAATCAAACGAAGGTAAATTCAAAAAAGTAGCTTTTGAAATTGCTTCTTATGCCAAAAAAGTATCCGATATTTTAGGAACAACAGTTACCGCTGTTTCCATTAATGCTACAGAAAATAATGCTTTATCTGCTTACGGAGTTAGTAAAGTGTTAAAAGTAACTAATGATAAATTAACGTCATTTAATGCAAAAGCTTATGCGGATGTCATTAAACAAGCAGCAGAAAAAGAAGGGGCTAAAGTAGTAATCTTAGCTTCAACTACAGATAGTTTGCACATTGCGCCACTAGTAGCTGTAAATTTAAATGCAGGTTTTGCATCAAATGTAATTGAAGCACCTTTAAGCGTGGCGCCATTTCAAGTAAAAAGAAGTGCTTTTTCAAACAAAGCTTTTAATTTATCTGAAATTGCAACAGACATAAAAGTTTTAGGAATTTCTAAAAACTCTTTCGGATTGTTTGAAAATGCAACGTCATTAACAGAAGAAGCTTTTTCTCCAGCTTTATCTGATGCAGATTTTGGCGTGAAAGTTATCAATTCTGAAAAAACAACGGGTAAAGTAACCATTGCTGATGCTGAAACTGTAGTTTCTGCCGGTCGTGGATTAAAAGGTCCTGAAAATTGGGGAATGATTGAAGAATTAGCCACTGTACTTGGTGCAGCAACAGCTTGTTCTAAGCCAGTTTCTGATATTGGATGGCGTCCTCACGGAGAACACGTGGGACAAACAGGAAAACCAGTTGCTGCAAATTTATACATTGCAATAGGAATTTCTGGAGCTATTCAGCATATTGCGGGAATCAACTCTTCTAAAGTAAAAGTAGTAATCAATACAGATGCCGAAGCGCCTTTCTTTAAAGTAGCTGATTATGGTATTGTTGGCGATGCATTTGATATAGTTCCAAAATTGATAGAAAAATTAAAAGCTTTTAAAGCGGCAAACGCGTAATTTTTTTATATATTGTGCCTTCTAAAAAGGCTATCTAAATACGATAGAAATATCCCATTTAGATAGCCCTTTTTTTTATAGAAAATATTTTTATAGTACATTTGAATAAAGTTTAAATACAAAATGAGTTTAGTTAAATTAACCATTAAAGGAATATCGTATAGTCAAACACAAAATGGGGCTTATGCTTTAATTTTGAATGAAGTAGATGGCGACAGACAATTGCCAATTGTTATTGGTGCTTTTGAAGCCCAATCTATTGCAATTGCACTAGAAAAAGAAATTACTCCACCTCGTCCTTTAACACACGACTTGTTTAAAACATTTGCTGATAAATATGATATTATAATTAAACAAGTCATCATACACAAATTAGTAGATGGCGTTTTTTATTCCAGTATTATTTCCGAAAAAGAGGGATCGGAAGAGGTAATTGATGCCAGAACTTCTGATGCAATTGCTTTAGCTTTACGATTTAATGCACCTATATTTACCTACAAAAACATATTAGACAAAGCTGGGATTTTCTTAAACAAAAATAAAAAAGAATCCTATTCTGATGAGATGGATGATGACGGCATTTTGTCGGATCCAGAGGTTTATGATGCAAAAGAAGTTGAAAATATTTATTCAAAATTTTCCATTCAAGAGTTACATGATATGCTAGAAGAAGCCATCCAAAATGAAGATTACGAAAAAGCCGCTCAAATAAAAGAAGAAATAGACAGAAAATAATCACCAACCAAAATACTACAAAATGAGCATAAAATTAAAATTAACTATTGTAAGTTTTTTACAATTATTTGTTTGGGGCGCTTGGCTTACCACTTTGGCGAGTTATGGATTTGGCTTTAAACAATGGTCTGGTGCAGAGTTTGGAATTGTGTTTTCAACTTTAGGTTTGGGTTCCATAATTATGCCACCTATATCTGGAATTATCGCAGATAAATATTTAAATTTAGAAAAATTATACGGCATCCATCATATTCTATATGGATTAATTTTACTTTTCTTGCCGGCCATTGATAGCCCTTCTACTTTCTTTTGGGTGTTACTTGTAGGTATGATTTTTTATATGCCAACGTTATCTTTATCAAGTTCACTTTCTTTCGCCGTTTTAAAAAAATATAATTTTAATATCATTAAAGACTACCCGCCAATTCGAGTTTGGGGAACTATTGGTTTTATAGCTGCTATGTGGTGTACCAATTTGTTTAGTAATGTAAATCCGCCTTTTTCTTTCGGGATTGGAGTAGGAAAAGCCATTGCTGCTGTAACCAATATGCCAGTAGAATGCAACCAGTTTTATATGGCGTCTTTTTTCGCAATTGTATTGGGAATTTTCTCTTTCACTTTGCCTAAAATTGAACCAATAAAAGATGAAAGTAAAAACAAAACATTCTCTCAAATTTTTGGTTTAGATGCGTTTAAACTATTTAAAGAATCTAAAATGGCTATGTTTTTTATCTTTAGTATGTTTTTAGGAGCGGCTTTACAATTGACCAATATGTATGGCGAAACCTATATTAAAGATTTTGAAAACATTCCAAAATATGCAGAAACTTTTGTAGTAAAATCGGCAAATATTGTGTTGTCTATTTCTCAAATTTCTGAAACTATATTTATTTTAGCCATTCCGTTTTTTTTACGACGATATGGAATAAAAAAAGTAATGCTTTTCAGTTTAATTGCTTGGGTATTGCGTTTTGGTTTTTTCGCTTATGGCGATCCAATTGGCAGTTTATGGATGATCATTATGTCGAATATCGTGTACGGATTGGCGTTTGACTTCTTCAATATTTCAGGTTCTTTATTTGTAGAAACCACAACCGATTCTAAAATCCGTTCCTCTGCACAAGGATTATTTATGATGATGACCAACGGTTTCGGAGCAATCTTAGGAAGTTTGGGAAGTGGATTTTTAATTGACACCTATTTTACTACAACAAACGGAAAAGACTGGCATAACATTTGGCTAACATTTGCAGTTTATGCTTTAATCATTACTGTTGCATTTGCGGTATTATTTAAACACGAACACAATCCAAAAGACATAGCATCATTTAGTCATTAATTGGGTAAAAGGTTAAGGGTTTTTGGTAAAAGGTTTTAAAAGATAATTTTTTATTTCAGAATGAGAAATTTTAGAGAATTAGATATTTGGAAAGAGAGTAGATTGCTTGTGGCTGCAACTTATATGATTATGAGGCAAATGCCAGACGATGAAAAGTTTGGATTGACTTCACAAATAAAACGTTCTGTAATTTCTATTCCATCTAATATAGCTGAAGGATGTGCTAAAAGTTCAGATAAAGATTTATGTAGATTTTTAGAAATTAGCTTAGGTTCTTGTTTTGAATTAGAAACCCAATTAATGTTGTGTTCAGATATAAATTATTTAGATGAAAATATAGTTTCAAAACAAATTGAATCCATTCAAATACTTGAAAAAAGAATTGCCTCTTTTTTATCTTATTTAAGAAATAAACCGAATACCAAAAACCCTTAACCCTATACCCAACACCTTAAACCCATATAAATGAGACAATATCACGATTTAGTAAAACACGTATTAGCAAACGGAACTCAAAAAGGCGACCGAACAGGAACTGGAACCATTAGTGTTTTTGGTTACCAAATGCGTTTTGATTTAAGTGAAGGTTTTCCGATGGTTACCACTAAAAAGTTACATTTAAAATCAATTATTCACGAATTGCTTTGGTTTTTAAAAGGCGATACCAATATTGCCTATTTACAAGAAAATGGCGTAAAAATTTGGGATGCTTGGGCAGATGAAAATGGTAATTTAGGACCAGTTTATGGACACCAATGGAGAAATTGGAACAGCGAAGAAATTGATCAAATTACAGAATTAATCGAAACTTTAAAAACCAATCCGAATAGCCGTAGAATGTTAATTTCAGCTTGGAATCCTTCTGTTTTACCAGACACTACCGTTTCTTTTTCGGAAAATGTGGCTAACGGAAAAGCAGCTTTGCCGCCTTGTCACGCGTTTTTTCAATTTTATGTTTCTGATGGAAAATTATCGTGTCAATTGTACCAACGTAGTGCCGATATTTTCTTAGGCGTACCGTTTAACATTGCTTCGTATGCCTTATTTACGATGATGGTAGCACAAGTTTGTGGTTTAGAAGCGGGTGAGTTTATACACACTTTTGGTGACGCACATATTTACAACAATCATATAGAACAAGTGAATTTACAATTGAGTCGTGAACCAAGAAAATTACCAATTATGAAATTGAACCCCAATGTAACCAACATTTTCGATTTCACTTTTGACGATTTCACGTTGGAAGGCTACGACCCGCACGAGCATATTAAAGGTGCGGTTTCTGTTTAAAAAAAATATCAAACACATAATAATTGAGCAAAGCTATTTGAAAATAGGAGGATATACTCAACTAAATAGCAAAAAAACTGAGTATATATACATTTTAGTGGCAATTTAGCTGCAGAAAACACCAAATTACAACTATGAAAATTGAAAAAGGAATATATGCTTTAATTTTTATTTTAACCTTAAATTCTTGTAAAGGTCAAGATGAAAATGATATTAAATATAAAATAGACACTAAAGACGTCATATTTTATAAAAATGCCGGAATTAAAGACAAAAACGCTCATTCATTATTTGCTGAAGGGTTAGAAAAAGTTGACAATCAAGATTTTGAAAAAGCTAAAGAAAAATTTATTGAAGCTGATAAAATAGAAAGTAGAAATCCCATTATTCTTAATGCAATTGCACAAACTGAAGCTAGTTTGGGTAATATCAAAAAATCAAACGAAATCTCATTAAATATTATTTCTATAGATAGCACATATACTATAACTTATATTAATTTAGGTCAAAACTATATGAGTAGTTGTGATTACAAAAAAGCGAAAGAAATATTATTGAAAGGTAAAAAATTTACTACTGAAAAAAACTTACATACAAAATCAATTTTATTATTGAATTTAGCTATTGCATATAATAATTTAGGAGATTGTAAAAATGGCTTAAAATATTCTAGTGAGGTATTAGAAATCTCACAAGATGAAAAATTAACTGACTTTGCAACGAAAGTGAAATTGGAAAGTGAAGATTGTATCGAAAAATAAAAACTGCCACTAACAGCGGTTTCGTGCAATGACTGGTTTGTTTTTCTCAGACTGAAATGTGCCCTTTAGAAATTTTAATATCTTTACAATAAACAATTAAAAAAGCCGCCACTTCACCATGCTCCAAACCGTTAATTGCTATTAAAGTTCAAATCAATAATTTTCACAAAATCACTACCTTAGCACTTTAAATTTTCAACTATGCTAACACTAATCGCCGCAATATCTACAAACAATGCTTTGGGAAAAGACAACCAATTGGTTTGGCATTTACCAGATGATTTTAAACGTTTTAAAGCGCTAACTTCTGAGCATTATATCATTTTGGGTAGAAAAACCTTTGAAAGTTTTCCAAAACCTTTGCCTAATAGAACGCACGTTATTATAACTCGTCAAAGTGATTATATAGCACCAGCGGGATGCATTGTGGTTTCAAGTTTAGAAGAAGCCATAGAAGCGTGTCCAAAAAATGAAGAAATTTTTATAATTGGCGGTGGCGAAATTTACAAACAAGCTATCGATATGGCTGATAAAGTAGAGCTAACTCGTGTACATACAACTGTTGAAGCGGATACTTTTTTCCCGGAAATAAATCCGGAAAAATGGGAACTTATTTTTGAAGAACACCATCCAAAAGATGAAAAACATGCGTTTGATTTTACGTTTCAAACATTTATCAAAGCAAATCGTAATTCGTAAATTGTAATTCATAATTTTGAATTACTTTTGTACTTCAAAAAAACAATCATGTCTAAAAGCATAAAACCCTATCAAGATTCCGAAAAAGGTAAGAAAGAGCAAGTAGCTCAAATGTTTGATACCATTTCCGAAAATTACGATGGATTAAATAAAATAATTTCTTTAGGAACTGATGCCACTTGGAAAAAGAAGATTTTACAAATGGTAAAACAACTTCATCCAACCTCTATTTTAGATATCGCTACCGGAACTGGAGATTTAGCCATATTATTTGCAGAAACTACCGCAACTGAAATTATAGGTCTGGATATTTCGCAAGGCATGCTTGATATGGGCAAGAAAAAAATTTCAGACAAAAACTTAGATTCAAAAATTCAAATGGTTTTAGGTGATGGAGAAAAAATTCCTTACTTGGATAATTATTTTGATGTGATAACTGTAGCATACGGCGTAAGAAATTTTGAAAACCTAGAAAAAGGACTTTCTGAAATACTTCGTGTATTGAAACCAAATGGTACTTTTATTATTTTAGAAACGGCTGTGCCAACCAAATTTCCTTTCAAACAAGGTTATTATGTGTACACCAATTTTATTATGCCAACCATCGGAAAATTGTTTTCTAAAGACAAAGCCGCTTATAAATATTTGTCAACTTCTGCACAAAATTTCCCTTTTGGAGAAGCGTTGAACAATATTTTACGAAAAATTGGGTTTATAGATGTACAAGACGAACCGCAAACTATGGGTATAGCTTCAATTTATAAAGCATCAAAAAAATAAAACATGCAAGTTAGATATCTTATTTTTATTTTATTATTCGCACTGAAATCATTTGCTCAGGGCGGCACCTTTGGTAAAAATCCAATTATAAATGATGAAAATTTTGAGAAACAAAAAATTCATTTTGGCTATTATTTAGGATTTAGCAATTATAATTATCATTTTAATTATAAAACCGTTGGAAAAGATATTGAGTTAAAACCTTCAACTGGATTTAATGTAGGTTTAGTGGTAAATTTAAGATTAATAGAATTTTTTGATTTGCGATTTGAACCTGGTTTTTATGCCACGCAACGCAATTTAATTTACCCAAATATTGAAGATAGAGTGGATAGATTAAGAGAAGTAAAAGCGGCAAATTTACATTTTCCATTATTATTAAAATATTCCGCATTACGAACTGGAAATGTGCGACCGTTTTTGGTGGGAGGCGTTTCTTCTACTTTAAATTTAGGAAGTAATGAAAAAGCTTCAGACGACAATTCAGCAAACAGATTCCGAGTAAAAACCTGGACACAAAATTACGAAGTAGGTTTTGGAATGGATTTATATTTAGAATATTTTAAATTTTCTCCATCCATTCGTGGGGTTTTTGGAACGGGTGATGAGTTAATTCGCGATTTAGATCCAAATTCTCCTTGGACTGGAAACATTAAATCGATGCAAACAAGAGCTGTTTTTGTAAACTTTACTTTTCATTAAGTCGAAAGTCATAAAGTTATAAAGTCTAAAGTCCGATTATTTATTTCTTTTAAATTCTGATAAAAAAATGGCTGTAGCTGTGGCTACGTTTAAACTTTCAGTTTGTTGTAAATTTCCAAATCTTGGTATAGAAATTTTTTGAGTAACTAAACTTTCAATTTCTGAAGAAATACCGTTGGCTTCATTGCCCATTACAAGTATACCACTAGCGGGTAATTCTTTTGTATATATGTTTTCACCTTCCATATATGTTCCGAAAATTTCCAAATTAGTCGCTTTTAAATAAGTTTCTAAATTGGTGTAAACCACATTAACTCGAGCTAGACTTCCCATTGTAGCTTGCACCACTTTAGGATTATACATATCAACAGTTTCTTCCGAACAAATAATTTTCGAAATGCCAAACCAATCGCATAATCTAATAATCGTTCCCATATTACCTGGATCTTTTATAGTGTCTAAAGCCAATTCTAAACCAGAACTTGTACTTGTACTATTTTCTTTAATTTTAAAAACAGCCAAACAATCATTCGCAGAAGTTAAAGCAGATATTTTTTTAAGTTCGCTATCTAAAATAAGATTTGCAGCGTGTTTTTGGTCAAACAAATTTGTTTTGGTTACAAATAAATGTTCCAAACTAAAATTTGCATCAATAAGTTCTTGAATCACTTTTTTACCTTCTGCTATGAAAAGATTGTGTAATTTACGGTACTTTTTTTGCTGTAAACTATTAATTAGTTTAATTTGGTTTTTGCTAACCATAAAAAATTGTATTTTTGATAAAAATTAAGCGGTTGAAGAATCTCACTCCAAAAATAGCACTATTTTTTCTTTTTGGAATACTTTTTTACTCTTGTTCTGAAGTAAGAAAGCTACAAAAGAAAGAATTGCTTATTCAAGATAACGAAATTATAGTAAATAGTAAGTCTACTAATTCAGAAGATTTGCAAAATCAATTGTATCAAAAACCCAATAGTAAATTGTTAGGTTTTAAACCGCGTTTGCAATTGTACAATTTGAGTAAAAAAAATGCAGATTCTTCTTATCAGGCCTGGTTGCTAAAAAAACCAAACCGACTTGATAGAATGATTAAATTATATTCTAAAAAACAAGTAAATCGTTTGGGTAAATCATTTTTTGTTTCTGGATATAGCGATTTCTTTAAAGAAATAGGGGAGGCGCCATCTATTTTAGACACAGCAAAAGTAAGAAAATCAGAAATTAGATTGCATTCTTATCAATTTAACAGAGGTTTTTTTGATGTGAAAGTGGCATCTAAAATTGATTCTTTAAAAGATAAAAAAGTAAAAGTTACTTACCAAATCAACACTGGTAAACCGTATATAATTGATAGTATTTTTAGAAATATTGAATCGCCCGTTGTAGATTCTATGTATGTTACTATTTCTGGAAATTCATTAATAAAATCAGGCGAAACCTATACCGCCGAAAACATTAGCAACGAGAAAAAACGAATTGCAACGGAATTCAGAAATAGAGGTTTGTATCATTTTCAAGAAAATTACATTAAAAAACCAGATGTTGATACGATTGGCAAAGCAAATAAACTAAACATAACCTTTAATATTGGCAATAGAGTGGTTAAAAATGCTGATTCTACTTATACAGAGCCGTTTAAATTATATAGAATTAATAAAGTAAATGTTTTTACAGACAAACAAGTAAAAGAAAAAGCGGTAGGAATTGATAGTTTATCTTATAAAAAATTTAATTTTTACAGTTCGGGAAAACTAAAATACAAACCAAAAGCACTTATTAATGCTATTTTTATAGAAGAAGGAAAATTATTTAGTGATCAAGACAGAACGCTAACTACTAGAGCGTTATCTAATTTAAGAGTATTTCGTTATCCTCAAATTCAATATGTAGAAGATGCTACTGGAGATGGATTAATTGCTAATATAGTTTTAACACCATTAAAAAAATACGAATTCAATATTAAAGGAGATTTCACACAATCTAACATTCAGTTATTCGGAATTTCTGGCTTTACGGGAATTACTTTTAGGAATTTATTTAAAGGCGCCGAAATTTTAGATTTTTCATTGCGAGGCAATTTAGGTTCTTCAAAAGATGCCAGCATAAAAAATAGCACCAACGCATTTTTCAATATTTTAGAATACGGTGGAGATGTGAAGTTGAGTTTTCCTAGAATTTTCTTTCCTATTAATACTAAAAGATTAATTAGTAAAGAATCTTTACCAAGTACTTCAATAACGTTAGGTTTATCTAAACAAACAAATATAGGTTTGGATAAAGAAAATTATTACGGTAGTTTTTATTATGATTGGGGATTAAATAAAGATGAAACTAAAAAATTTAAATTGGATTTATTTAACTTACAATTTGTTAAAAATTTAAATATTGACAACTATTTTAACGTGTATAATTACTCCTATAACACTTTAAATAATTTAGCACAAACCTATAATACTAATCAAGATTTTGAAGATGCTAATGGAAACTTAACTTTTTCTGGCGCATTAGATTTTATAAATGAAGTTAAAACTGGTGGTATTCCAGTTGCGAATGAAATAGATTTTAAAGCCATCAATACCATTGGGGAAAGAAGAAACAGATTAATTGAAAATAACTTAATTTTATCGTCTAGTTTTTCTTATAATTTAAGTACTAAAAGAAGTATTAATGACGTTCAGTTTTATAACATTAAAGCAAAAATAGAAAGTTCAGGAAATGTTTTAAATGCAATAGCCAAACAAAAAAAGGAAGCTTTAAATAGTAACGACAATCAAACTGTTTTTGGAGTAGAATATGCGCAATATATTAAAACAGAGTTTGAATACATCAAGCACTTACAATTATACAAGAAAAGCTCCTTAGCATTTAGGTTTTTTGGAGGAGTAGCTGTTCCTTATGGAAATTCAAATTCTGTGCCTTTCTCAAGAAGTTATTTTGCAGGTGGAAGTAATGATAATAGAGGTTGGCAAGCTTATTCATTAGGTCCAGGATCGAGTTTAAGTGTAAATGATTTTAACGAAGCCAATTTAAAACTATCTCTAAATTTAGAATATAGATTCAATATTTTCAATAGTTTAAACGGTGCCTTGTTTACCGATGCCGGAAATATTTGGAATGTTTCTGATAATGTAGAAGATGAAAAATTCAAATTTAAAGGTGAAAAATCTTTCCAAGAGATTGCTTTAGGAACAGGTTTTGGACTTCGATATGATTTCGGATTTTTTGTCATTCGTGGCGATTTAGGTTTCAAGGCTTACAATCCAGCTAAAGAATACTCGCAAAGATGGCTAAAAGACATGAACCTTTCTAAAACAGTTTTTAATATAGGTATCAATTATCCTTTTTAAAATTAATAAAATTGTTACTTTTGTAAAATCAAATAGCAACACAAATCAGCTATAAATAAATAATCAAATATGAGTCATACTATCAAACCCGGAGTCGCAACAGGAAATCAGGTACAAGAAATTTTTAAATATGCAAAGGAAAAAGGTTTTGCATTACCGGCTGTTAATGTTACAGGAAGTAGCACAATCAATGGTGTTATAGAAACCGCAGCAAAATTAAATGCGCCAGTAATTATTCAGTTTTCTAATGGAGGCGGTCAGTTTAATGCAGGAAAAGGAATGTCAAATGTAGGCGAAAAAGCAGCCATTTTAGGGTCTATAGCTGGAGCAAAACATGTGCACACTTTGGCAGAAGCTTATGGCGCAACTGTGATTTTGCATACAGACCACTGTGCAAAAAAATTATTACCATGGATTGATGGTTTGTTAGACGCATCCGAAAAACATTTTGCAGATACAGGAAAACCATTATATTCTTCTCATATGATAGATTTATCAGAAGAACCAATTGAAGAAAACATTGAACTTTGCAAGCAATATTTAGCAAGAATGAGTAAAATGGATATGACTTTAGAAATTGAACTTGGAATAACTGGTGGAGAAGAAGACGGAGTAGACAATTCTGATGTAGATAGCTCTAAATTATACACGCAACCAGAAGAGGTTTCTTATGCTTATGAAGAGTTAATGAAAATTAGTCCACGTTTTACAATTGCAGCTTCTTTCGGAAATGTTCATGGGGTTTACAAACCAGGAAATGTTAAGTTAACGCCGAAAATTTTAAAAAATTCTCAAGAATACGTTCAAAATAAATTCAAAACAGGAGCCAATCCAGTTGATTTTGTTTTCCACGGAGGTTCAGGTTCAACAATTGAAGAAATTAGAGAAGCTATTTCTTATGGAGTAATTAAAATGAACATCGATACAGATTTACAATTTGCTTTTACAGAAGGAATTAGAGATTACATGACGTCTAAAATCGACTATTTAAAAACACAAATTGGTAGTCCAGAAGGAAGCGACAGTCCAAATAAAAAACATTACGACCCAAGAAAATGGATTCGTGAAGGAGAAGTTACTTTCAATACAAGATTAGAACAGGCTTTCGCCGATTTAAATAACGTAAATACATTATAGTTATCAAGTCAAAAGTCGAATGTCTGAATATTTTCAGATTTTTTGGCTTTTGACTTTTGACTTTTAACTTTTGACTTGAAAAAATTATGGCTTGGTTTAAAAGAAAAGAAAAAGGAATTACAACTGCAACTGAGGACAAAAAAGATGTACCAAAAGGTTTATGGTACAAATCGCCTACAGGAAAAATTGTTGATTCAGATGAATTAGAAAGAAATTTATGGGTGAGCCCGGAAGACGATTATCATGTAAGAATTGGTAGTGCAGAATATTTTAGAATTTTATTTGACAATAATGAGTTTAAAGAATTGGATGCCAATTTGACTTCTGTAGATTCATTAAAATTTGTAGATACAAAAAAATATAGCGATCGTTTAAAAGAAGTTGCCGAAAAAACCAAACTAAAAGACGCCGTTCGAACTGGAGTAGGAAAATCTAAAGGAAATGAAATTGTTATTTGTTGTATGGATTTTGCTTTTATTGGTGGTTCAATGGGCGCTGTAGTAGGTGAAAAAATCTCTAGAGGAATTAGTTATGCAATGGCACATAAGTTGCCATTTGTGATGATTTCAAAATCGGGTGGTGCGCGTATGATGGAAGCGGCGCAATCTTTAATGCAGTTGGCAAAAACTTCTTCAAAGTTAGCACAACTAGCAGAAGCACAATTGCCTTATATTTCTTTATGTACCGACCCTACAACAGGTGGAACAACTGCTTCTTACGCAATGCTAGGAGATATAAATATTGCAGAACCAGGCGCTTTGATTGCCTTTGCTGGTCCACGTGTAGTTAGAGACACCACTGGTAAAGATTTACCAGAAGGATTTCAAACTTCTGAATTTTTATTAGAACGCGGTTTCTTAGATTTTATTTCGCACAGAAAAGAATTAAAAGATAAAATAAATCTATACATCGATTTAATCTTAAACCAAGATATTAGATAAAAATAAAAAATCCGATTTTCAATTGAAAATCGGATTTTTTTATTACTTAAAAAAGTCATTAATACTTTCGACTTAATTATATTCCAAAAGCAGTTTTAATATCTGCAACACGGTCTAATTTTTCCCATGTAAATAATTCCACTTCTAACGTTTTTACAGTACCATCAGGCGATTTAAACGTTTTGGTTACGACTTCATTTTTACGCCCCATGTGTCCGTAAGCAGCAGTTTCGCTATAAATCGGCGTTCTTAATTTTAAATTTTGCTCAATTGCATAAGGTCTTAAATCAAACAATTGCGCTACTTTATCAGAAATTTGAGAATCTAATAAACCGTTTTTAGCAGTACCGTATGTGTTTACATAAATGTTACATGGTTTTGCCACTCCAATAGCATAAGAAACTTGAACCAAAACTTCAGTAGCCACTCCTGCAGCAACTAAGTTTTTAGCAATATGACGCGCTGCATAAGCTGCACTTCTGTCTACTTTACTTGGGTCTTTTCCTGAGAATGCACCACCACCGTGAGCACCTTTTCCACCATAAGTATCAACAATAATTTTTCTACCTGTTAAACCAGTATCACCATGTGGGCCTCCAATTACGAATTTTCCAGTTGGGTTAATGTGGTATTCAATTTTATCATTAAATAAATGAGCATATTGAGGGTATTTAGCTAAAATTCTAGGAATTAAAATTTCAATAATATCTTTTTTGATTTTTGCTAACATAGAAGTTTCCTCATCAAAATCATCATGTTGTGTGGAAACTACAATTGAGTCAATTCTTACTGGCACATTGTCATCGTTGTATTCTAAAGTAACTTGAGATTTTGCATCTGGACGCAAATAAGTTATTGCTGAATTTTCTCTACGTAATTCGGCTAATTCTTGTAATAATTTATGCGCTAAATCTAATGCTAATGGCATTAAATCAACTGTTTCGTTTGTTGCATAACCAAACATAATTCCTTGGTCACCAGCGCCTTGTGCGTTAGCTTTCGATTCAAAATCTGTAGCGGCAGCTCTGTCAACGCCTCTATTAATATCATCAGATTGATCATGAATAGCTGATAAAACACCACAAGAATTGGCTTCAAACATGTATTCGCTTTTTGTATAACCAATTTTTCTAATTACATCACGTGCAATAGATTGAACATCTAAATAAGTATTTGATTTTACTTCACCAGCTAAAATTACTTGCCCGGTGGTTACTAAAGTTTCACAAGCTACTTTTGACGATGGGTCAAATGCTAAAAAATTGTCAATTAATGCGTCACTAATTTGATCTGCAATTTTGTCTGGATGTCCTTCACTCACAGATTCCGACGTAAATAAATATGCCATAATTATAAATTATAAATAATAATTAACGAAAAAATTGCAAGGAAATACTAAAGTAGGATAGATGCTGCTTTAGCATTTTTTTACGAGGTTGCAATCAGTTCAAATTTTTCCTCTTTAATTCTGGTGCAAAGTTATAAAATCAATTTGATATTTAAATCATAAATTATAATTAAAATTTTATTTTCAATAATGAACCATATTTATAGATAAATTTTCTTAATATTATAGTATATAATGAAAAATAATCTAAATTAAACCAATAAAAAATTAAAAATTAGAAAATATTTCTTTTTTCATTTTTTTTACTACATTTGCACTGTTCATAAACATACTGATTGTTATCACGAAAGGCGGAGGGATTAGACCCATTGAAACCTTAGCAACCCTACACTTGTAGAAGGTGCTACATTCTATTCCGATTTTTAAATCGGAAACAGATAACTAGAAAATTTTACATTTTTCGCTGATATCAATTTTTAAGTTTAGATTCTTGCCCTTTCATTTTTTTGAAATTGTCGAGGTTTTATTTAAAAAAATATAATATCATTAAAAAATGTTAACTAATATCACAAATACAACAGAATCGGCTAAAAGTAGCATTCACCAAGCCATTAAAGAAAGAATTTTAGTTCTAGATGGCGCAATGGGTACCATGTTGCAACGCAATAAATTTGAAGAAGAAGATTTTCGAGGCGAACGTTTCAAAAATTTTCCGCATCCTTTAAAAGGAAATAATGACCTACTTTCCATTACTCAACCGGAAGCTGTAAAAGAAGTCCACCGTTTGTATTTTGAAGCCGGTGCAGATATTGTGGAAACCAATACTTTTTCTGGCACTACAATTGGTATGGCCGATTATCATATGGAAGATTTAGTGTATGAATTAAATTACCAATCCGCTAAAATTGCTAGAGAAGTTGCAGATGAATTTACAGATAAGCCTCGTTTTGTTGCTGGTTCAATAGGACCAACTAATAGAACGGCTTCTATGTCGCCAGATGTCAATGATCCAGGTTTTCGTGCCGTAACTTTTGATGATTTACGAATCGCCTACAAACAACAAGTGGAAGCTTTAATAGATGGCGGTTCGGATGTGCTTTTAGTTGAAACTATTTTCGATACCTTAAACGCTAAAGCAGCACTTTTTGCGATAGAAGAAGTAAAAGAAGAAAGAAATTTAGACATTCCAATTATGGTTTCAGGAACTATAACAGATGCCTCAGGACGAACTTTGTCTGGACAAACCGTAGAAGCTTTTTTAATTTCTATTCAACATATTCCTTTGTTAAGTATCGGGTTTAATTGCGCTTTAGGCGCAGATCAATTAAAACCCTATTTAAAACGTTTGGCACATCACACGCAGCTAAATATATCCGCACATCCAAATGCTGGTTTGCCAAATGCCTTCGGAGAATATGACCAAACACCAATGGAAATGCAAGCTCTAATTAGGGAATATTTACAAGATAATTTGATAAATATTATAGGAGGTTGTTGTGGTACTACTCCCGATCATATAAAATTAATAGCTGAAGTAGCAGCAGAGTTTAAGCCAAGAAAATCAGCATAAAAAAATAAAAGAATACATTAGTAAATAAGATGCCAAGAAACAATAAAATAAATTTACAACTTTCAGGTTTAGAACCACTTTTCGTTACCGAAGAATCTATTTTCGTGAATGTTGGTGAACGAACGAATGTTACAGGTTCCCGAAAATTTCTTCGTTTAATTAAAGAAGAAAAATACGACGAAGCACTTTCGGTTGCTCGTGAGCAAGTAGAAGGTGGTGCCCAAATTATTGATGTTAACATGGATGAAGGAATGTTAGATGGCGTATTTGCTATGACAAAATTCCTAAATTTAATTGCTGCCGAACCTGATATTGCTCGTGTTCCAGTTATGATTGATAGCTCGAAATGGGAAATTATTGAAGCAGGTTTAAAAGTTGTACAAGGTAAAGCGGTGGTAAATTCTATTTCTTTAAAAGAAGGTGAAGTAGTTTTTATTCATCACGCCAAACTAATAAAACGATATGGTGCAGCTGTAATTGTTATGGCTTTTGACGAAGTTGGACAAGCAGATAATTACCAAAGAAGAATTGAAATTTGTAAAAGAAGTTACGATATTTTGGTAAACCAAGTTGGTTTTCCTGCCGAAGATATTATTTTCGATCCTAATATTTTTCCTGTTGCAACGGGTATGGACGAACATAAATTAAACGCTTTAGATTTTTTTCAAGCAACAAAGTGGATTCGTGAAAACCTGCCTTTTGCTAATATTTCTGGTGGTGTAAGCAATGTTTCCTTCTCTTTTCGTGGTAACGATAAAGTCCGTGAAGCCATGCATTCAGCTTTCTTATATCATGCCATTCAAAACGGAATGACTATAGGAATTGTTAATCCGGAAATGTTAGAAATTTACGATGAAATTGATCCCATTTTATTAGAACATGTTGAAGATGTGCTTTTAAATAGAAGAGACGACGCCACAGAACGATTGTTAGATTTAGCCGAAAGTTTTAAGGGCGATTTTAAGATAAATGAAAAAGCTATTGCCGAATGGCGAAATGGTTCTATTCAGGAACGATTGACTCATTCATTAGTAAAGGGAATAGACGAATTCATAGAAATTGATGTTGAAGAAGCCAGATTACAAGCCAAAAAAGCTATTGAAGTTATAGAGATAAGCTTAATGAATGGTATGAACGTAGTTGGCGATTTATTTGGTAGCGGAAAAATGTTTTTACCGCAAGTTGTAAAATCTGCACGTGTAATGAAAAAAGCTGTTGCATATTTATTACCATATATCGAAGAAGAAAAAGATTCAACTGCTTCGTCTTCGGCTGGAAAAGTTTTGATGGCAACCGTTAAAGGTGATGTTCACGACATTGGAAAAAATATTGTATCAGTAGTTTTGGCCTGTAATAATTTTGAAATTATCGATTTGGGAGTTATGGTTCCACCAGAAAAAATTATTGAAGCTGCCATAAAAGAAAATGTAGATATTATAGGTTTGAGTGGCTTAATTACGCCTTCATTAGACGAAATGGTGTATTTGGCCAAAGAAATGGATAAGTTGAACATCAAAATCCCAATAATGATAGGTGGTGCTACCACTTCGCGTGCACACACGGCAGTAAAAATTGCTCCAGAATATAAGGCAACTGTTGTCCATGTTAATGATGCTTCAAGAGCAGTAACAGTCGCTTCGAATTTATTAAATACGGAATCAAAAACAGATTTTTCAATAGCGTTACGTAAAGAATACGATACGTTACGAGATGGCTATTTGAATAGAGCTAGAGAGAAAAATTTCTTAACAATTGATGCAGCTCGTAAAAATAAATTCAAAATAGATTGGGATAATTATAAGCCCATACAACCTAATTTTATTGGAACAAAAACAGTTGAGGTTGAATTGTCTGAATTAGTTGATTTTATTGATTGGACACCATTTTTTCAATCGTGGGAATTATATGGAAAATATCCAGCTATTTTAACCGATGAGGTCGTAGGCGAACAAGCAACAGATTTATTTAAAGATGCACAAAATATGTTAGCCAAAATTGTTTCTGAAAAATGGTTTACGGCAAAAGGAATTTTAGGAATTTTTCCAGCAAATACTATAAATGATGACGATATCGAAGTATATTCTGAACCTTTAACGCAGAATTCAAAACCTAAAACCTTTTTATCATTAAGACAACAATCTCAAAAAACGGCTGGTGCGACCAATATTGCATTAGCTGATTTTATTGCACCAAAAGAAACTGAAATTCAGGATTTTATAGGCTGCTTTTGTGTAACTACTGGATTTGGAGTAGATGAAAAAGCAGCAGAATTTGAAAGACAATTAGACGATTATAATGCTATTTTAACCAAAGCTTTAGGCGACAGATTAGCAGAAGCTTTCGCGGAATATTTGCATCTAAAAGTTCGAAAAGAAATTTGGGGATATGCTTCAGACGAACAACTTTCGAATCAAGAATTAATTAAAGAAAATTACAAAGGAATTCGTCCAGCACCTGGTTATCCTGCATGCCCAGATCATTTAGAAAAACCAACTATTTGGGATATCTTAAATGTGGAGGAAAATATCGGTGTAAAATTAACTGAAAGTATGGCAATGTGGCCCGCTTCATCTGTTTCAGGATATTATTTTGCCCATCCTGAAAGCAACTATTTTGGGTTAGGAAAAATAAAATCTGACCAAGTAGCAGATTACGCAAAAAGAAGAAACATTACAATAGAAAAAGCAACCAAATGGTTAGCGCCAAATATTACAGATTAATATAAGGTATTGGGCAAAAGGTATGAGGTAAATGGATTACCTATGACCCAAAACCCAAAATCCAAAACCTAAAAAAATGAAAGTAACAGAACACATAGAAAATGCTAATGGAAAACCTTTGTTTTCTTTTGAAATTTTACCGCCTTTAAAAGGTCAAAATATTCAATCTATTTTTGATAGTATTGATCCGTTGATGGAATTCAATCCGCCGTTTATTGATGTCACTTACCATCGAGAGGAATATGAATTCAAAGAATTATCAAATGGTTTATTGCAAAAGAAAATTGTAAAAAAGCGTCCTGGTACGGTTGGTATTTGTGCTGGAATTCAAAATAAATACAACGTAGATGCCATTCCGCATATTCTGTGTGGTGGTTTTACAAAGGAAGATACCGAAAATTTACTAATAGATTTGGATTTTTTAGGAATTGATAATGTAGTGGCACTTCGAGGAGATGCAGTAAAAAGTGAAATTTACTTCAAGCCAGATAAAGAAGGTCACGCTTATGCTTCAGAATTGGTTTCGCAAATAAACGATTTAAATAACGGTATTTATTTAGATGAAGATTTGCAAAATTCTTCTAAAACTGATTTTTGTATCGGAGTATCTGGTTATCCCGAAAGACACATGGAAGCACCAAGTTTAGACAGCGACATTCATTTTTTAAAACAAAAGATTAAAAACGGTGCCGATTATATTATTACGCAAATGTTTTTTGACAACCAGAAATTTTTTGATTTCGTAAACAAATGCAGAGCTGCTGGAATTACGGTGCCAATTATACCTGGGTTAAAACCTATTTCTACAAAAAAACAGCTAAATTTAATTCCACACCGATTTAGTTTAGAATTACCAGATGATTTAATTATGTTAGTTGTAAAAGCAAAGGATAATGATGCCGTTAAACAAATTGGAATCGAATGGTGCGCCCAACAAAGTAAAGAACTTGTTGCAGCTGGAATACCCGTACTCCATTATTACTCAATGGGTAAAGCAGAAAATATTAAAGCTATTGCTAGTCAGATATTTTAATTTTAATTTTGTTTTTATTTGTGCTTCATAAACTATATTTGTCCTAAATATTTTTATGAAGCATTTTTTATTTTTATTTATTTTCGGAATTTCATTTTCACAAAATCATTCAGACGCTTATTACATAGATGTTCAAGGATTCCGTGGAAATAATTTCAAGCATACGCAAGAAGTTAGTCATTTATCAACAGGACATCCAGACGGACTTTTGATCAGTATCAATAAAAAATCATTAGGGAAAAAAGAATGGCAACAAGTCTATGGTTATCCCGATTACGGAATTTCTTTTCAAACAATAGATTTCAAAAATAAATATCTAGGTAAAAATTATGCTATAGGGTTACATTATAATTTTTACTTTTTAAAAAGACATTTACTTTTTAGGGTTTCACAAGGAATTGGTTTTACAACAAATCCTTATGATAAAGAAACCAACAATAAAAATAACGCTTTTGGTTCGAAAATCTTAGACAACAATTACATTTTATTGCAGTATCAAAAGCAAAACCTTCTTGGACCAATTGGTTTACAAACGGGCTTTATGTTCACCCATTTTTCAAATGCACGATTTAAAGCGCCAAATAGTGGTATCAATAGTTATGCATTTACTTTTGGATTGAATTATAATTTTGAAAAAAACGCAACTATTCTAAAAGACAATTTGCCAAATTCAAAATCTTACGCTGAAAAAATTAAATACAATTTTGCATTTCGTACAGGAATTTCAGAAGCACCTGTAGTCGGAATTGGTCAGCGTCAGTTTTATCATATTGGTTTATATGCGGACAAACGATTGAATAGAAAAAGCGCTTTACAACTTGGAACAGACGTATTTTTTTCTAGATATTTAAAAGATTATATACAATTTTCGGCTGTGGCTTTTCCAAATAGAGAACCTGTTGATCCCAATACTGATTATAAGAGAATTGGCGTTTTTGTTGGGCACGAATTGTTTATCAATAAACTATCCATTGAAACGCAATTTGGTTATTATGTGTACAAACCTTTTAAATATGATATTGATATTTATCAGCGATTGGTTTTAAAATACTATATCAATAAAAATATATTTGCTGGTATTGGTCTAAAAACGCATAAAGCAAAAGCCGAAGCCGCAGAATTAACTTTAGGAATTAGATTATGATGAAAAAATACATACTATTTGTTTTTGTTCTAATCCTTTCAGGTTGTGGTATTTCAGAGGATTGTGTAAAAAATGCAGGAAATCCAATAACTAAAGAATTTGCTATTTCTAATTTTGAAAAAATTCGCGTACACGCAGGAATTGCTTTAGTGGTAAAAGAAGGTCCAGATTTTAAAGTAATTATTGAATCAAATTCTAATGTAATTGGAAATATTGAAATAAATAAAGAAGGCGATTTTTTGGTTGCAAAAGACAACTCAACTTGTAATTGGACAAGAGATTTTAAAGCCGCAACTGTTTATGTAACCGCACCAAATATTACCGAAATTCATAGCAAAACAGAACAAGATATTTATTCAGACGGAACGCTTACTTTTCCAATTCTAAGATTATTTGCTTTAAATGAAGACGAAGCGGGTACTGGTGATTTCTATTTTAATATAAATAACGGACAAACCGTAATTGAATCTAATCATGTTTCAAATTTTAATATTTCTGGGAATACTGCGGAATTATTGTGTAATTTCTATTTTGGTACAGGTAAATTTAATGGAGAAAATTTCATTTGTCAAAACATAAAAATTTTTCAACGAGGTTCTAACGATATGATTTTAAAACCCATTCAATCTATCTCAGGAAAAATTTTAAATACTGGGAATGTGATTCTGAAAAATAATCCACCAATTATTGATGTACAACAATTGTTTTCAGGACATTTGATTTTGAATTAAGCTTTCGTTTTTTCTCTAAATACTTTTTCCAAATTCTTACCTAAATCTGCAAGTTGCGAATCTTCTACAATTTTTCCTTTGTGAATTATGATAATTCTATCGCAAATAGCTTCCACTTCTTGCATTATATGTGTAGATAAAAAAACCGTTTTGTCTTTACCAATATTTTTAATTAATTCTCTAATTTCCACCAATTGATTTGGATCTAAACCGGTTGTTGGTTCATCTAAAATCAAAACATCTGGATTATGAAGTAAAGCTGTAGCCAATCCTACACGCTGACGAAATCCTTTAGAAAGTTCGCCAATTTTTTTATGACATTCCGGTGTTAAACCCGTCAATTCAATCACTTCTTGGATTTGAGTTTTGTCTGTTTTGTGCACATCAGCACTAAATTCTAAATATTCACGAACATATAAATCTAGATATAACGGATTGTGTTCTGGTAAATATCCAACAGATTGTTGCACACTTTTTTGAGCTGTAATAACATCGAAACCATTTACGGTTGCTTCACCTTCATCAGCTGTTAAATAGGTTGTCAATATTTTCATTAATGTTGATTTTCCGGCACCATTTGGACCTAAAAAACCTACTATTTCCCCTTTTTTTACAGAAAAACTAACGTTGTCCAACGCTTTTTGAGTTCCGTATGTTTTGGTGATGTCTTTTACCTCTATTGACATAATCTTCTTTTCAACAAAAATAATAAATAAAAGCAATACTTTAATAGATAAATTTAAGTTAATATAGTTTTTGTTGTTTAATTTTTACGTAAATTTGTTCAACAAAATAAGATTATTATGGCTGCACCAAAAAAAAAGATAGCAATTACCGAAGATGTAATTATTTCTGCATACACAGATTATAGTTTAACGCATGGCAAAAAACCAAATTCAGTTTATGAATTTGCCAAACAAAATGGCATGACAGAATCTGATTTTTATCAATTTTTTACTTCTTTTGAATCGTTAGAAAAGCAATATTTTGTTGCTATGTTTGACTATACTTTAACTTTGTTAGAAAAAAACGAAGCCTATCAATCGTATGAAAGTGCGGACAAGTTATCCGCCTTTTATTTCACTTTTTTTGAAATGGCAACTGCAAATAGAAGTTTTGTTATTTACTTGTTAGAACAAGATAAAAATCCAATGAAAAACTTAGGTAAAATGGGCAAACTTCGTGAAGTGTATTTGGATTATGCCTTAACTATTTTAGAAAAACCAATTAAAATTGAACAAGAAACTGTAGTTAAAATCCAAGATAAATTCTTACAAGAAGCATCTTGGTTACAATTTTTATCTATTTTCAATTTTTGGATGAAAGACGAATCTAAAAATTTTGAAAAAACAGATATCTTCATTGAAAAATCAGTAAAAGCTAGTTTCGATTTGGCTTATAATATTCCAACACAAAGCATTATTGATTTTGGAAAATTTTTATGGAAAGAACAAATGAATGGTATGTTTTCTAAATCATAAACACAACAAAAAATAATGAATAAAATAGATAGTATTCCAACGGGAAAGATGCAGCGCGTAACAAAATTAGTTACCACAGGGGTGAAAGTTGGAGGAAATTACCTAAAATATTACGGTGAAAAAGTAGTTAATCCTGCTTTAACTAAAGATAAATTACACGAAAGTAATGCCTCAGATATTTATGATGGATTAAAAGAATTAAAGGGAAGTGCGTTAAAAGTCGCACAAATGCTAAGCATGGAAAAAAACTTATTGCCGCAATCTTATGTAGATAAGTTTTCGTTGTCGCAATTTTCTGTTCCGCCTTTGTCAGCGCCTTTGGTTCGAAAAACGTTTAAAACTTATTTTAAAAAATATCCAGAAGAATTATTTGATACTTTTTCTCCAGATTCAATAAATGCAGCAAGCATTGGTCAAGTTCATAAAGCTACAAAAGACGGCAAAGATTTAGCTGTTAAAATTCAATATCCAGGCATACGAGAAAGTATCGGTTCGGATATTGCAATAGTAAAACCAATTGCTGTTAGAATGTTTAATTTACAAGGAACTTCTGATGAATATTTTCAAGAAGTAGAGGAAAAATTAACTGAAGAAACAGATTATAAATTAGAAATTTCGCAATCAATGAAGGTTATTGAAGATTGTGAGAAAATTGATAATTTATTATTTCCAAAATATTACCCTGAATATTCTTCGGACAAAATTATTACAATGGATTGGATGAACGGAATTCATTTATCTGAATTTTGTTCTAGTAACGCGTCTCAAGAACAGCGCAATAAAGTAGGGCAAACCTTATGGAATTTTTACATGTATCAAATTCATCAATTGAAAAAATTTCATGCTGATCCGCACCCAGGTAATTTTTTAGTAGATGAAAACGACAACCTAGTTGCGATTGATTTTGGCTGCATGAAAGAAATTCCGATTGATTTTTATGTACCTTATTTTGAAGTGTCTACAAAAGAATCTTTAAAAGACATGGACTATTTTACAAAAAAATTATACGAATTGGAAATACTTAAAAGCACAGATACACCTAAGGAACTTGATTTTTTTACAAATCTGTTTCATGATTTGCTAAGTGTTTTTACTCAGCCAATTCAAGCAGTAGTTTTTGATTTTGCACAACCTGAATTTCAAACTCAAATTGCGGTATTAAGTGAAAAATTTGCTAGCGACAAAACATTACGAAAAATGAATGGCAACAGAGGATCCAAACATTTCATTTACGTAAACCGAACATTTTTTGGTTTATACAGCCTAATGGCTGACATTAAAGCAAAAGTAATAGTCAACGATTTTGAAAAATATTTAAATTAAAATTACATATGAAAAACTACTTAATAATTGGCGGAAGCAAAGGCGTTGGAGAACAAATTGTAAAAGAATTATCCGATAAAGGTAATTTTTGTCATGTTATTTCTCGTTCAGAACCTACTTATTCTTTCAATGGAAATTGGCACCAATTGGATGCCTTAACGGATGTTTTACCAACTATTGAAGCCATTGATGGTTTGGTATATTGTTTAGGAAGTATCAATTTGAAACCATTTAATCGTTTGAGTTTAGAAGATTTTAATTCAGATTTAAATGTTAACTTTTTTGGTGCTTTAAAAGCGTTTCAACACTATTTGCCAACTTTAAAAAAATCAGAACAAGCAAGTGTGGTAATGTTTAGTACGGTTGCGGTGCAGTCAGGAATGCCATATCATGCAAGTATTGCTGCAGCAAAAGGAGCTGTTGAAGGTTTAGTAAAAAGTTTGGCGGCCGAATTTGCTCCTAAAATTAGAGTGAATGCTATAGCGCCTTCTTTAATTGATTCGCCATTGGCTGCAGGAATTTTACGATCAGATCAAATAAGAGAAAATATGATTACGAAACATCCTTTAAAGCGAATTTTAAATCCTGTTGATGTTTCTCAAACCGCTTGTTTTTTATTAACAGAAGCTTCGAATGGAATTACAGGACAAATTATAGTTCAAGATAATGGACTAGTAAGTTTAAGTTATTAAATATTTTATATATTTGTAATAGCTTAAAAATCGCCGATAATTAGTATAACTTTTCAGTTATATTAAAATTATATAAATTAATAAATCCCGATTTTTTCGGGATTTTTTATACAAATAAAATGGAAATCACAAAAGAACACCAACAATGGTTGGTAGATTTAAAATTAAATCATCCTCTAGTAATAGCCGGACCATGTAGTGCTGAGACCGAAGAGCAAGTTTTAAAAATTGCACATGAACTAAAAAATTCTGATGTTTCTATTTTTCGTGCTGGAATTTGGAAACCAAGAACGCGTCCGGGAGGATTTGAAGGTGTGGGTGAAATTGGTCTGAAATGGATGCAGAAAGCTAAAGCTGAAACAGGCCTGTTAATGGCAATCGAAGTTGCCAATGCCAATCATGTAAAATTGGCCTTACAATATGATATTGATGTGCTTTGGATTGGTGCGCGAACTACTGTAAATCCGTTTACGGTCCAAGAAATTGCAGATGCTTTACAAAACACCAATAAAATTGTGTTGATCAAAAACCCAGTGAATCCAGATTTGTCATTGTGGATTGGTGGACTAGAACGCTTACATCAAGCGGGGATTAAAAATTTAGGTGTAATTCATAGAGGATTTTCAACCTATGAGAAAACGAAATTTAGAAACAATCCAGAATGGCAAATCGCGATTGATATGCAAAATAGATTTCCTAATTTACCATTAATTTGTGATCCTTCTCATATTACAGGTAAAAGAGATATGATTCAGGAAGTGTCGCAACAAGCTTTAGATTTAAATTATGATGGGTTAATGATTGAAACACATTTTGATCCCGATAATGCATGGAGTGATGCTGCACAGCAAGTTACACCTGCCGCTTTGAAACAAATTTTCGTTGATTTAAAAATGAGAAAAGAAACCGATGAAAATGCAGAATGGAACAAGGCAATGGCTTTACAACGCGCTTATATTGATGAATTGGATACAAAATTGATTGAAATTTTAGGAAAAAGAATGAAGCTAGCGGAGAAAATCGGACAACTTAAAAAAGAAAAAAACGTGGCCATTTTACAAAATAAACGTTGGAACGAAATTTTAGGTAGAATGATTTTAGATGGAGAAAATAAAGGATTAAATGAGGATTTTATTTTGCGAATTTACAAAGCGATTCATCAAGAAAGTATTGCACATCAGGAAAAAATAATAAATAAGATTTAAATAAATTATCAATTATAGATTTTGAATAATAAAGAGTAAATTTGTCATTCATCGTTTACAAATTAACATGACAGGAACCGTTTATAAATCTACCGGAAGTTGGTATTACGTAAAATCTGAAGATAACCAATTTTACAATTGTCGTATCAAAGGTAAATTCCGTATCAAAGGCATTAAAAGCACCAATCCAATTGCAGTAGGTGATGTGGTAGATTTTGATTTAGACGAAACCGTTGATGAAGTAAACGGAATTATTACCCATATTCACGACAGAAAAAATTATATCGTTCGTAAATCGGTAAATTTATCTAAGCAGACACATATTATTGCCTCTAATATTGACATTGGTTTTCTAATTGTCACCATCAACAATCCAATTACTACAACTAGTTTTATTGATAGATTTTTAGTTACTGCAAAAGCGTATGGCATTGAAGCAATTATAATTTTCAATAAAATTGACACCTTTGACGAGGCTACTTTAAACGAACAACTTTATTTACAACATATTTACACCCAAATTGGTTATACTTGTTTACGAGTTTCGGCAACAGATAATAAAGGCGTTGCTGAATTAATGGATATTATGAAAGGAAAAGTGTCTATGTTTTCTGGACATTCTGGTGTTGGAAAATCTACTTTAGTAAATGCCATTGAGCCTACATTAAAATTAAAAACCAAAGAAATTTCTAATTCGCACGCCCAGGGGCAACATACTACCACTTTTGCTGAGATGTTTGATTTGTCAGACAATATACGAATTATTGACACACCAGGAATTAGAGGTTTTGGAATGGTAGACATGGAAAAACAAGAAGTTTCGGATTACTTTCCTGAACTTTTTGCTTTGAAAGAAGCGTGTAAATTCAACAATTGCTTACATAAAGAAGAGCCAAATTGTGCCGTAAAGAAAGCTTTAGACGAAGATAAAATTACTTGGAGTAGGTACCAAAGTTATCTGAAAATTTTAGAAGGCGATGATGAGCAATATCGAAATGACATTTACGGAGAAGACAGAATTGCCAGCGATGAAACGAGAAAATAATTCATAATTTACCATTATTTTGAAAGTAGTTATACAAAGAGTTTCCGAAGCTTCCGTTACAATTAATCAAAATATTGTAGCTAAAATAAATAATGGTCTTTTGGTTTTAGTAGGTATTGAAGAAACAGATACTTTTGAAGATAGTAATTGGTTGGTTTCTAAAATTGTATATCTTCGTATTTTCGAAGATGCAAATAAGGTGATGAACCTTTCAGTTAAAGATTGTGATGGCGAAATAATTGTTGTAAGTCAATTTACCCTTCATGCATTAACTAAAAAAGGAAACAGACCAAGTTATATAAAAGCCGCGAAACCAGAAATTGCCATTCCGATGTATGAAAAATTTGTAGAACATTTGGAATTGGAATTAGGAAAAAAAATCCAAACAGGACAATTTGGAGCCGATATGAAAGTAGCATTAGTAAATGACGGACCCGTAACTATAATTATTGATAGTAAAAATAAAGAGTAGAATGAAAAACTTCAATCTAAAAAGATTTCTCATCGAGGTACTAATTTACGCTGTAATTTTTGCTGTAATAATGTATTTTGCAGAATATAAAGATGTTCAAAAAGCTATAACAGCTGGTTTGTTTTATGGTTTTTCTATGTCGATTTTTAATTCATTTATCCTACCAAAATTCCAAAAAAAGAAATATTATGAACATACAAAATGCTCAACTTGACGTTGATAATTGGATAAAAAACCATGGCGTTCGTTATTTTAATGAATTAACCAATATGGCTCAACTTACAGAAGAAGTTGGCGAAGTAGCACGAATTATAGCTAGAAGATACGGAGAACAATCTGAAAAAGAATCGGATAAAAATAAAGATTTAGGGGAAGAATTAGCAGACGTAGTTTTTGTAGTTTTATGTTTAGCGAATCAAACCGGAATTAATTTGCAAGAAGCTTTTGATAAAAAACTCGATTTGAAAACCAATAGAGACCACGACCGCCATCAAAATAATGAAAAACTTAAATAATTGTGAATTTCAAAATTCAAAAGTCTAAATTCAAAAGTCTAAAATCTAAAATTGAGATTACGGGAAGTAAATCAGAAACCAACAGGTTGTTAGTTTTACAAGCTTTATATCCAAATTTAGTTTTAGAAAATATCTCTAATTCCGATGATTCCGAAGTGATGATAAAAGCTCTGAATACCCAATACCCAAAAATAGACGTTCATCATGCTGGAACAGTAATGCGATTTTTAACCGCCTATTTTGCTATTCACGAAGGAAATGAAGTACAACTTACAGGATCTTCTAGGATGAAAGAAAGACCAATTCAGATTTTAGTTGAAGCTTTAACTCAGTTGGGAGCCGAAATCACTTATGAAGAAAAAGATGGATTTCCACCATTAAAAATCAAAGGAAAAAAACTTACAAAAAACAAAGTTTCACTTCCAGCAAACGTCAGTAGTCAGTATATTTCTGCATTATTATTAATCGCACCAAAATTAGAAAATGGTTTAGAATTAACTTTGGAAGGAGAAATAACATCGGTTTCTTATATCAAAATGACATTGGCTTTATTAAATAAAATTGGTGTAAAAACATCATTTATTGAAAATAAAATCACAATAAAACCACAATTCACAATTCACAATTCAGAATTCGCAATTGAATCTGATTGGTCTTCAGCATCTTATTGGTATTCAATTATTGCCCTATCTGAAATGAGTTCGCAAATTACCTTATCAAGTTTTAAAGAAAATAGTTTGCAAGGTGATGCAGTTTTAGTAGAAATTTATAAAAATTTTGGAGTGGAAACCATTTTCAATGATAATAATTCAATAACAATTTCAAAAATCAATACTAAATTTCAAAAATCATTTAATTTCAATCTTCAATCGTCTCCCGATATTGCCCAAACTATTGCTGTAACTTGCTTTGGATTAGGAATCAGTTGTCATTTAACAGGTTTACACACGTTGAAAATTAAAGAAACAGACCGACTTGAAGCTATAAAAATTGAATTAACCAAACTAGGGGCAACAATTTCTGTTACAAATAATTCATTAACACTTGAAAAATCAGAAAATATAAAAACCAACGTAAAAATTACTACCTATCAAGACCACAGAATGGCTATGGCTTTTGCACCTTTGGCTTTAAAAGTGCCAATAATTATTGAAAATGTTGAGGTGGTTTCAAAATCGTATCCAACTTTTTGGGAAGATTTTAAGCAATTTGGATTTGTATTAGAAGAAAATGAAATTTAATTAAACATCATCTTCCAAGTACATTTTTCTTACACGTTTAAATAATTCACTGGAATATACAAAGTCGGTAACAGCAGCATTATCGGTTTTAAAAATTTCTTTATTTGTGCCTTCCCATTCTAATATTCCGTTTTTAAGAAACACAATTTTTTCTCCAATTTCCATTACCGAATTCATATCGTGCGTGTTTATCACTGTTGTAATATTATATTCTTTAGTAATTTCTTGAATTAAATTATCAATCACAATCGCTGTTTTTGGGTCTAAACCCGAATTTGGTTCGTCACAAAATAAATATTTAGGATTGTTTACAATAGCTCTTGCAATGGCTACCCTTTTTTGCATTCCTCCAGATATTTCCGAAGGTTTTTTATGGTTGGCATTAACTAAATTTACTCTATCAATTACAAAATTTACACGCTCTTTAATTTCAATTGGCGATTTATTAGTAAACATTTTTAAAGGAAAACCAACATTTTCTTCAACCGTCATGCTGTCAAACAAAGCCCCTCCCTGAAAAACCATGCCAATTTCTGTACGAAGATCTCGCTTTTCATCTTTATTTAATTCTTTATAGATTCGATTATCGAAAGAGATATCGCCACTATCAATTTCATGAACGCCTAATAACGATTTTAAAAAAACCGTTTTTCCAGAACCACTTTGACCAATAATTAAACTGGTTTTTCCAGCTTCAAAGCTTGTGGAAATCCCTTTTAGAATCATTTGGTCGCCAAAACTTTTTTTAATGTTGTGTACTTTTATCATTTGCTTAAAAGTAATTGGGTTAAAATATAGTTCATTAAAATAATTACAACAGAGGTCCAAACAAACGATACTGTACTGGCTTTTCCAACTTCTAAAGCACCGCCTTTCATATAAAAGCCGTGAAAGGAAGGAATTGTAGCTAATATAAATGCGAAAACTAAGGTTTTAATAAAAGCATAAACAATATGAAAAGGAATAAATTCTTGTTGAATACCTGTTATAAATTCTGAACTAGTGGTAAAATCGCCATACACACCTGCAATATACCCACCAAAAATACCCAAAAACATGGCAATTCCTATGATGAAAGGATACAATAATGCGGCAATCATTTTAGGGAAAACCAAATAATTTAGGGCATTTACACCCATTACTTCTAGAGCCTCAATTTGCTCAGTAACCCTCATAGAACCAATACTTGACGTAATAAAAGACCCCATTTTACCAGCCATAATAATAGAAATAAAAGTAGGCGCAAACTCTAAAATTATCGATTGACGGGTAGCAAAACCAATTAAATATTTTGGAATTAAAGGATCTGTTAAATTTAATGCGGTTTGAATAGCTACAACACCGCCCACAAAAATCGAAATGAAACATACTATTCCCAAAGAATCAATAATTAAATCGTCAATTTCTTTTAATATAAGTTGTTTCATAACAGACCATTTTACGGGACGATTAAACACCTCTTTCAGCATGATGAAATAACGACCAATTTGCGATAAATATCTTATGAGCATCATTTGTTGGGGTTCGATTTATAAATTATTTATTCAGTAAAAATACTATTTTTGTTTTGATTTTACTTTAAAAGTTTAAAACAACTTTTCTTTCATTTTTTTCCATCTATAACTTCTTATCCATTTTGCTTGTTCTGGAGAAACAAATAAAGGTTTTCCTGAAGTTTTGGCTTTCCAAAAACCCATTATATAATCGATAAATAATTGTGGTTTTCCTTTTCTTGAAGCTAATTTTAATGATGCAATTGCAGTAATAAAAAACCCGTAACCCAAGCTGTAAAACGCTTCGCCTTGCTTATATCTTGCAGCTTTAGTATAACTGGCTCCGGTTGGTTTTAGGTGCTTTACGTGCAAACTTTCATCGGTAACCACTTTCCAATTGTAAAATTTACATAATAATTCGTCCACGGTATCCCAACCCATCGCAGGTTTTAATCCACCAATTTGCTTGTACGTTTCTTTTCTATATGCTTTTAATGCGCCTCTAATATGGTCTTTATCGGTTAAGTTTTCTAAAATCCAATCGCCATTTTTTTCAATGTAACAAAAGCCACCAACCATTCCAATTGTTGAATCAGATTGAAAATGTTTTATGATAGTTTCAAAATAATTATTTGGAAAAATCAAATCGGCATCTACTTTTACAATAACATCGTATTGGTCATCAATATGTTTTTCACCTTCATGAAACGCTTGAATTACTTTACTTCCTGGAAGATGAATTGCATCCGATTTTTTATTGACTAAAGTAACAAACGGATATTTTTCCGAAAAATTGGTTACAATTTCAGCGGTACTATCTGAAGAGCCATCATTCACTACAATAATTTTCGATGGCAAAACTGTTTGCGCTACCAAAGATTGTAACGTTATAGCCATAAAAGCTTCTTCGTTGTATGCGGGTATGATAATGTAATATTTCATGTGGAAAATTCCAATTTTTTTAAAATTCCAAATTCCAACTTAAAAGGTCGAATAATTTGGGATTTGGGATTTATTTTTCGGGACTTCTTTCTGCATAAACCAGATAATACCTTGGTGTAAACCATCTTAAATACGGTCTAAACCCAATTTTTTTTACGGGATGCGTAAATTTGATACTGTCTATAATTTGGAAACCTGTTTTTTCTAATAACCAATCCAATTGCCAATCTTCAAATTCGTGGTAATGTCTGTCCCATTTGTCGGTTTTGCTCCGGTATGCAGATGAAAACCACAAGCGTAAGGGAATAGAAATTAAGATTTTATCACATTTTACATTTTCTAAAATGGTGAACGGATTTAATAAATGTTCAAAAATTTCAAATCCTGTAAATACTTCGTATTTTTCTTCGCGTAAAGCGGCTTGATTGGTATCTAAATCTTCTCCTTTTGTATTGATAACGGTATACTGGTTTTCTACCATAATTTTTGAAAAAGGATTGGGAACACCTAAATCAAAAATAGTTTCAGATGTTGAAATATGTTTTTTTAAAAATGCTAAAGTAATATTGAAGCGTTTACTAGGATATGTTTTTTCGTACATTTCTAATTATAAATTTATTAGTGCAAATATAATTAAATAGTTGTATTTTTGATTTATATGAAGGTAACAATCTCTTTAAACTATACATTATGAAATATTTATTTTTCTCATTATTTGTAAGCTTTTTGTCTTTTTCTCAAAATAAGACAGTAATTAAGTGTGGAAAATTAGCTGATGTTAAAACACGAAAAATGTTAGAAAATCAGACGATAATTATTTTAAATAACACCATTGAAAAAATAATTGTAGGCGATTATACGGTTCATGCTACAGATGTTTTTTATGATTTATCTAAGTATACTGTAATGCCAGGTTTAATTGACATGCATGTACATGTAGAACATCAAACAAGTGCCAAGCAATATTTAGAAGAATTTACATTAAATGAGGCAGATGTTGCATTTAGAGCTGTTGGTTATGTGAAAACAACCTTAAATTGCGGTTTTACTTCGGTTAGAGATTTAGGTGGAACAGGCGTAAATATATCTTTAAGAAACGCAATTGATAGCGGTTTAATTGAAGGTCCACGTATTTTTACAGCTGGAAAATCAATTGCTTCAACTGGTGGACATGCCGATCCAACAAATGGGTATAGACAAGATTTAATGGGAAATCCTGGGCCGAAAGATGGCGTGGCTAACGGAGTAGATGAATGTGTAAAAGCAGTAAGGCAAAGGTATAAAGATGGTTCTGATTGTATCAAAATTACAGCTTCCGGTGGGGTTTTAAGTGTAGCGAAAAGCGGTGAAAATTCGCAATTTACTATTGAAGAAATTCAAACTATAGTTGCAACAGCTAAAGATTATGGTTTTAAAGTTGCAGCACATTGTCATGGTGAAGAAGCTATGAAAAGAGCGGTTTTAGGCGGCGTGCATTCTATTGAACACGGCACTTACATGAGTGAAGAAGTTATGCAGTTGATGAAAGAACGCGGAACCTATTTGGTACCAACAATTACAGCCGGAAAGGCAGTTGGTGCTTTTGCCAAGAAACCCAATTATTATCCAGATGTTGTGGTGCCAAAAGCATTAGCAATTGGTCCGAAAATACAAGGAACATTTGCTAAAGCATACAAATTTGGCGTTAAAATTGCTTTTGGAACAGATGCTGGCGTTTTTGAACACGGCGAAAATTGGAAAGAATTTGTTTACATGAATGAAGTAGGTATGCCATTTATGGAGATTTTGAAATCAGCAACAATGAACGCCGCAGATTTATTAGGGCAGTCTGATAAATTAGGAAATTTAGAAGCTGGAAAATTTGCTGATATTATTGCAGTTGAAGGTAATCCAGAAAAAGACATTACCGTTATGGGTAAAGTAGTTTTTGTTATGAAAGATGGCAAAGTATTTAAGAAATAATTATACTTGATACACAATAGCATTTACATTCATTCCGGCACCAACCGATGCAAATAATATGATATCCCCTTTATGAATTTCTTGGTTTTCAATCTCACCTTTAAGCATGGCATCGTATAAAGTAGGAACAGTGGCCACACTAGAATTGCCTAATCGATGAATGGTCATTGGCATAATGCCCTCTGGCGCGGTTTGATTGTAAAGTTTGTAAAACCTTTGAATAATAGCTTCATCCATTTTTTCATTGGCTTGATGTATCAGTATTTTTTTAATTTGATGTATTTTAATTCCACTTGCATCTAAACATTCGGCCATGGCTTTTGGGACATTGCTTAAAGCGAATTCATAAATTTTACGCCCATGCATTTTTATATATCTTACATTTGGGTCGTGAGCTTTGTTAAAGGAATTTCCAAAAAATAAATAATTGGCTTCGTCATAGGTGAAACTAGCTGATTCATGAGCTAAAATACCGCCTTTTTCTTCGCTAGCTTCTAGTATTGTAGCGCCAGCACCATCTGAATAAATCATAGAATCTCTATCGTGCGGATCTACCACTCTAGATAACGTTTCAGCGCCTATGACAAGGCATTTTTTTGCCATTCCGGCTTTTATAAATGCAGTAGCTTGAATCACACCTTCTACCCAGCCAGGACATCCAAAAAGCACATCGTAAGCCACACATTTAGGATTTTTTATACCTAAATTATGTTTTGTTTTTGAGGCCAAGCTAGGCAACATATCTCCTTGAATGGTGTCTTTTTTTACATCTCCAAAATTATGAGCAAATATGATATAGTCTATAGTTTCAGGATCGATATTGGCATTTTCTATGGCTTTTTTTGCTGCTATAGTAGCCATATCGGAAGTCGTTAATTCATCTGAAGCGTATCTTCTTTCCTGAATTCCGGTTATTCCATGAAATTTTTCTGTTATTACATCATTCGATAAAGGAAAAGAAGTACCATCTTCATTTAAAAAAACATGTGAAGAAAAATCTTTGTTTGAAATTACTTCAGTAGGAATATAACTTCCAGTCCCTGTTATTTTTATAGTCATAATTTTAAAATTTGAAACTAATTTTATACTAAAATACTAAATTGAAATTCAAAAATAGCTTTACAAATTGTAATTTAAGTAATTATTACGAATTTGTTAAAAAATTTCCACTTTATTGACAATTTCAAGATTTATTGAAATTTATTTCCAGATAAAATACTTAACAAAAAAATCTCAAATTCACAAAATCGTAATTTGAGATTCTTAAGTTATTTAGATTTTAGACTACGAAAATCGTAAATCTAAAATCGTAAATCTAAAATCGTAAATCGTAAATAAATATTACATATACGCTTCTATTGGCGCACAAGAACAAACTAAGTTTCTGTCGCCATAAGCTTCATCAACTCTTCTAACCGTTGGCCAAAATTTATTATCAGCAATATATTCTAGTGGAAATGCTGCCACTTCTCTAGTGTAAGGGAATACCCATTCATCTGAAGTAACCATGGCTAAAGTGTGCGGTGCATTTTTCAAAATATTTTGAGTATCTTCTTTTGTTGAAGCATTTATTTCTTTACGAATAGCTATCATGGCGTCACAAAAACGATCTAATTCTGCTAAATCTTCAGATTCTGTTGGTTCAATCATCAAAGTTCCTGCAACTGGGAAAGATACAGTAGGCGCGTGGAAACCATAATCCATTAATCGTTTGGCAATATCAGTAACTTTTATGCCATTATCTTCAAAAGCACGACAATCTAAAATCATTTCATGAGCCGCTCTTCCCATTTCTCCAGAATATAAAATTGGATAATGAGCTTCTAAACGTGCTTTCATGTAATTGGCATTTAAAATGGCATATTTTGTTGCATTTGTTAGGCCTTCTGCACCTAACATACAAATGTATCCATACGAAATTAAGCAAACCAAAGCCGAACCATAAGGTGCCGCTGAAATTGCAGTAATAGCTTGGTCACCACCAACTTTAACAATCGGGTTAGATGGTAAAAAAGGAACTAATTTATCGTTAACACAAATTGGTCCAACACCAGGTCCGCCACCACCATGAGGAATAGCAAACGTTTTGTGTAGGTTTAAGTGACAAACATCTGCGCCAATAGTAGCTGGATTAGTCAACCCAACTTGTGCATTCATATTGGCACCATCCATATAAACCAATCCTCCATTTTCATGAATCAGGTTTGTAATTTCAATAATTGAACTTTCAAAAACACCATGAGTAGAAGGATAGGTTACCATTAAAGCAGCCAAATTAGCTGAATGTAAAATAGCTTTTTCTCTTAAATCTTCTACATCAATATTTCCTTCTGGAGTAGTTTTTGTAACAATAATATCCATTCCAGCCATAGCTGCTGAAGCAGGATTGGTTCCGTGTGCCGATGATGGAATTAAACAAACCGTTCTGTGTTTATCACCTCGAGATAAATGATAGGCTCGAATGGTCATTAAACCTGCATATTCTCCTTGTGCACCAGAATTTGGTTGTAATGTTGTGCCTGTAAAACCAGTTACTTCATTTAATTGTAGTTCCAATTTTTTAAGCATAAAAAGATAACCTTCCACTTGATCTAGTGGTGCAAATGGATGAATATTGTTCCAATTTGACATAGATAATGGCAACATTTCGGCAGCAGCATTTAATTTCATCGTACAAGAACCTAATGAAATCATTGAGTGATTTAATGCTAAATCTTTGCGCTCTAATTTTTTAATATAACGCATCAATTGGCTTTCAGAATGATTATTATTAAAAACATCATGTTGTAAGAAAGTTGATTTTCTAATAAGATTTTCTGGTATAACAGTGGTTTCAACAAATTCCGTTACCGCTTCAAATGTTTTGTCTTTAGCTTCTGCAAAAATCGCAACAATTTGATTTATATCTGAAATGGAAGTTGTTTCATTAAATGAAATTGAAATAGTATCCGCATCAATATAATAGAAATTTACTTCATTTTTTTCAGCAATAGCTTTTACTTTTGCTGCATCTGCTTTTACATTTATAGTATCAAAATAAGCAGTATTCGTTTGGTAAACGCCAATTTTATTTAAAGCTTCTACAGCCGTGTTAGCAGAATTATGTACTTTATTGGCAATATAATTTAATCCTTTTGGTCCGTGATAAACTGCATACATTCCAGCCATAACTGCTAATAAAACTTGAGCAGTACAGATATTTGAAGTTGCTTTTTCACGTTTAATATGTTGTTCACGTGTTCCTAAAGCCATACGTAAGGCACGGTTTCCGTTTACATCAATTGAAACACCAATAATTCTACCCGGCATTGAGCGTTTGTATTCGTCTTTTGTTGCGAAAAAAGCAGCATGAGGGCCACCATAACCCATTGGAATTCCAAAACGTTGTGAAGTACCTACTACAACCGCAGCTCCCATTTCACCTGGAGATTTTAATTTCACTAAAGATAAAATATCAGCTGCAACAGCAACTTTAATTTCATTTTCTGATGCTTTTGCTATAAATGAAGTATAATCGTTTAATTGACCAAATTTTCCAGGATATTGAAGGATTGCTCCAAAAAAGTCTGGTGAAAAATCAAAAGTTTCATGATTTCCAACTACTAATTCAATGTCAAGTGGCGTAGAACGAGTTTGTAAAACAGATAATGTTTGTGGTAAAATTTCTTCTGAAACAAAAAATTTAGAAACATTATTTTTCTTTTGATCTCTTGTGCGTACATCAAACAATAAAGTCATTGCTTCGGCTGCAGCTGTAGATTCGTCTAATAACGAAGCATTTGCAATTTCCATTCCAGTTAATTCGATAACGGTAGTTTGGTAATTTAAAATAGCTTCTAAACGACCTTGTGCAATTTCTGCTTGATAAGGTGTGTAAGCGGTGTACCAACCTGGATTTTCAAAAATATTTCTTTGAATTACAGCTGGAACAATTGCTGGGTGATAACCTAAGCCAATATATGATTTGAAAACTTTATTCTTTTTACCCAATTCTTGGATATGATTTAAATACTCATATTCAGTCATTGGTTTTTCCAAATTTAGTTCGTTTTTCAAACGAATTTCCGCCGGAATAGTTTCGTAAATTAATTGATCTACTGAATCTACTCCAATAGTTTTTAACATGTGGTTTAGGTCTTTTTCACCAGTTCCAATGTGTCTTAAAGCAAAAGCATCTGTTTTCATTATATATAAAAATAGGTTGTGTTTAAATTTGATACAAAAGTAATTATTAATCTGTTAAAAATAATCGCTTTTTTATTGATTTTTTTCGATTTTTATCAACTAATATCGCTTGTTATTAACACTTTGATTATTTTTGTTGAATGTTAGTATTTAAGAAAATTTTCGATTTTTACATCAAAAGCAGTTTACATGTTGCCTTTGCTATTTTTTCCTTTGTAAAAGTAGTGGAACTATCGTTAAACATTTCTTCAAACTTGTTTTTAGAGCTTGCTATTTTTTCTGGAAGTGTATTGGGTTATACTATTTTAAAATATTTTGAATTTTGGAATTCCACCAAGTTTTCATTTTACAAAAATAAATCCGTTTTAGGAGTTACAATAATTGCATTTTTGGTTTTTGTAATTTGCTTTTTTCATTTGAAATTGAGTTTCCAAACGGCATTTTTCAAAATATTTTTTTTGGTTGTACTGTATCCGTTTATAAGAAACTATTGGTTTTTAAAAATATTTGTTGTAAGTTTTTGTGTCACGTATGTAGTGAGTTACATTCCAACGTTAGAAACAAAAATGTTGTTTTTTTTCGATTTGATTTTACAAATAAAATTATTTTTTCTGATTTGTGCTTTACTTATTCCTTTTGAAATTTATGACTCGCAACACGATTTGCAAACCTTACAAACCATTCCGCAAAAATTTGGGTTAATAAAAGCAAAATATTTAGGATACTTATTTTTAGTTATTTTTTGTATGCTTGGTTTGCTGTTTCAATTTGAAATTCTTGATATCGTAATTGCAATTATAGTTGGGTTTTTCATTCGATTTTCTGCTACTAAAAACTCTAAATATTACACCCGTTTTTGGGTAGAAAGTATTCCTATTTTGTGGTGGATTTTATTTTTGATTACTAATTAAATCAACCCAGCTCTTTTCAACAACGCATCTGCATTTGGCTCTTGTCCTCTAAAATTTGTATATAAAGTCATTGGATGTTCAGTGCCGCCTTTTGATAACACATTTTCTTTAAATTTCGTTGCAATTTCTTTATTAAAAATTCCTTTTTCTTGGAAATAGGCAAATGCATCGGCATCTAAAACTTCTGCCCATTTGTAACTGTAATATCCAGCAGAATAGCCACCTTGAAAAATATGTGAAAACGAAACGCTCACACAGTTTTCAGCCACGTCTGGAAACAATGACGTCTCGCCCATTGCTTGTTTTTCAAATGCTTTTATGTTTTCAACTGGTTGGTTTTTACTGTGATATTCCATATCTAACAACCCAAAACTCAGTTGTCTTAGGGTTGCCATGCCTTCTAAGAAACTTGCTGATTCTTTAATTTTCTCCACATATTCTTGTGGAATAATTTCGCCCGTTTCGTAATGTTTTGCAAATAATGCCAACGCTTCAGGTTCGTAACACCAGTTTTCCATTATTTGAGACGGCAATTCTACAAAATCCCAATATACTGAGGTTCCCGAAAGGCTAGGGTAGTTGGTGTTGGCTAACATTCCATGCAATCCGTGACCGAATTCATGGAATAAAGTTGTTACTTCATTAAAAGTTAATAAAGAAGGTTTCGTTGCAGTGGGTGGTGTAAAATTACAGACATTAGAAACGTGAGGTCTTTCATTAATTCCGCATTTTATATATTGTGGTTTAAATGAAGTCATCCAAGCGCCATTTCTTTTGCCTTTTCTTGGAAAGAAATCGGTATAAAAAATCGCAACTAAATTTTTACTTTCATCTAAAACTTCAAAAGTTTGTACATCAGAATGGTATTTATCAATGTCAAAAACTTCGTTAAAGTTGATTCCGAAAAGTTTTTCTGCAATTTTGAAAGCACCATTTAAAACGTTTTCTAATTTGAAATAAGGTTTTAAAGCTTCGTCATCTAAATTGAATAATTTTTGTTTCAATTTTTCTGAATAATAAGCACTATCCCATTTTTCTAATTGTTCAATTCCATCTAATTCTTTTGCAAATTCAGTTAATTGTTCAAATTCTTTTTTAGCAGCGGGTTTGGCTTTTTCTAAAATATCATTTAAAAAAGTCAAAACTTTTGTTGGATTTTGTGCCATTCGTTCTTCTAAAACAAAATGCGCATGCGTTTCGTATCCTAATAAATTAGCACGTTCATGACGAAGGGCTACAATTTTTTTTGTAATTACTTCGTTATTGTACTTGTTATTTTGAAAGGCTTTTTTACCGAATGAAATTGCCATTTCTTTTCTTAACGCTCTATTTTCAACATAAGTTACAAATGGCATATAACTTGGAAAATCTAAAGTGAATAACCAACCTGTTTTATTTTTAGATTTGGCTAAATCGGCAGCGGCTTCTTTGGCGCCGTCTGGTAACCCTTTTAAATCCTGTTCATTAGTAATGTGTAATTCAAAATTATTGGTTTCTGCTAAGGTATTTTCGCCAAAAGTCAATTGTAATTGCGCTAATTCGGTATCAATTTCTCTTAATCGTACTTTTTTATCGTTTGAAAGTAATGCTCCATTTCGGGTAAAACTTTTGTATTTTTCTTCTAATAATGTAGTTTGTTCGGTTGATAAATTTAGGTTGGTTTTGTAATCGAAAACAGCTTTTACTCGTTTAAATAACACTTCGTTTAATGCAATGTCATTGCTAAATTCGGTTAGTAATGGTGTAACTTCTTGTGCAATTTTTTGCATTTCATTTGAAGTTTCTGCTGAATTTAAGTTGAAAAAAATTGACGATAATCGATCTAAAGCTTCACCAGAATATTCTAATGCTTCGATGGTGTTTTTAAAAGTAGCTGGTTCAGTAGAATGAATAATTTCATCAATTTCAATTCGTGCTTTTTCTATATTTTGAACAAAAGCAGGGTAATAATCTTCTATATTTATCTTAGTAAATGGCGGAGAATTGTGTTTTGTTTTGAATTTTTCGGTTAAAATCGACATATATTTATATTTTTTGTAGTATTTGATATTTTTATATCAGCATATAATGCAGCGTCTTACGAATTTTTTTAAAAAATTTTTCAAAAAAATCCGACAAAATACTTTTTTTACCGATAAAATGTATACATTTGTAAAAGATAAAAGATGTAATAAACCACCTTTTTACCCTAAATAGAATTTTTTTATAGTTGTCACTTAATTGTGAATAGTTTTTTGACCCCGATTTATTTCGGGGTTTTTTATTTTTTCAAGTTATCCGATGCTTTTAAAACGGTATCGCGCAAACCATCCTTATATAAAACAATTTTATCTAAAACACATTTATCAGAAATTCCAATAATTTGAGCGGCTAAAATTCCAGCGTTTTTAGCACCATTTAACGCTACAGTTGCTACAGGAACTCCTCCAGGCATTTGTAATATAGACAAAATAGAATCCCATCCATCAATTGAATTACTTGATTTTACGGGAACACCAATTACTGGAAGCGGACTCATAGCCGCAACCATTCCAGGTAAGTGTGCCGCACCACCAGCTCCAGCAATAATTACTGAAATACCACGAGTATGTGCATTTTTACTAAAATCGAATAATTTTTCGGGTGTTCTGTGTGCCGAAACAATATCTACTTCGGTTTCAATATCAAATCCTTTTAAAATGTCTATGGCTTCTTGCATCACTGGCATATCCGAAATGCTTCCCATTATAATGGCTATTTTACTCATTATTTTATTATTTTGAATTTTGAATTCTAAATTTTGAATTATTCCAATTAAATATTACTCAAAATTTATTTAACTAATCACTCTAATACTATTCTTAACTTCTTCGGCAATTTTTCTAGCTGCTGCCATATCTTCGTTTACTATTGTTACATGACCCATTTTTCTGAATGGTCTTGTTTCTTTTTTGCCGTAAATATGTGGTGTCACGCCATCAATTGCCATTATTTTTTCAATATTTTCGTAAATAACGGGTCCAGAAAAACCTTCTTCGCCTACCAAATTTACCATTATTCCAGCAACTTTACTATCTGTATTTCCTAAAGGTAAACTTAAAACTGAACGTAAGTGGTTTTCAAATTGCGAGGTATAACTTGCTTCAATAGTGTGATGTCCCGAATTATGAGGTCTTGGTGCGACTTCATTTACTAAAATTGCGTCGTTTTCGGTTTGGAACATTTCTACGGCTAATAGCCCAACGTGATTGAAAGCTTTTGAGACTTGTAACGCTATTTCGATAGCTAATTCTGCTACTTTTTTATCAATTCTTGCGGGACAAATTACATATTCTACCTGATTGGCTTCTGGATGAAATTCCATTTCTACAACAGGATAGGTTTTTACATCGCCTTTTGCATTTCTGGCAACTATTACAGCTAACTCATTTTTAAAAGGCACCATTTCTTCAGCAATACATTCAACATCAGGTAAATGTAATAAATCCATTGTAGAGCGACAAATTTTCACGCCATTACCATCGTATCCAAATTGGGCACATTTCCACACAAAAGGAAAGTCTAGATCATCTTTTTCTAACGCTTTTTTTAAATCATTTAAATCTACAAAACGCTGGTGTTTTGATGTTGGAATATTGTTTTCTATATAAAAATCTTTCTGTTTTCCTTTGTTTTGAATCAATCGCAACGTTTTAGGAGATGGAAAAACAAGATGTCCTTCTTCTTCTAATTTTGCTAAAGCATCTAAATTTACGTTTTCAATTTCAATGGTTATGGCGTCACACATTTTCCCAAATTGATATACAGTGTCATAATCTAACAAACTTCCAATAAAAAATTTATTTGCTCCAAATTGCGCTGGTGCATCTTTACTTGGGTCTAAAACAAAAGTAGTGATGTCAAATTTTCGGGTTTCAGTCAAAAGCATTTTGCCCAATTGGCCGCCACCTAAAATACCTAATTTAAAATCTGAAGAAAAATAATTCATTTGTTAATATGTTTCCGCAAAGATACTAATTTGAATTTATATCACAATTAGCTGCTATTTTAGTTTTCTTAAAATATCTTTTGCGGCAGCTTGATAGGCTGCAGAATGTTTAAAATAATCTTGTGAAAGTATGGTTTTTAATTCTTCGTTTATCCAGGAATGTTTTTTGCCAAAATTGTATAAAGTTATCATAGAATACGCTTTTGCTGCTACTTTTTCTTCTTGAATTAACCAGTCTAAACAGGTTTCAATAATTTTTATTTCTTGGTTTTCTGTTAGTTTTACAGTTTTTGATTTTGATAAAAATAAACATATTTTAGAAACGGGTCTAATAGCAGAATGATTTTTGTATTGCCCTATTTTTTCTAAAAATTCATTTATATACGGGAGAATTAGTTCTAATTTGATTTCGAAAATTAATTCTAAAGACCAACACGCTTTTACATGAATTTTGTCTTTTTCATTAAGTCCAATTTCCATTAAATATTTTAATTTTTCTGGATTTTCAAATACATAATCGCGAATAAATTCTCGACTTATTCGATGTGCAGTACTTTCCGATTGCAGTTTATAAAATGCTTGATCCATCGATGTAAAAATAATCAATTTTTAAAAAAACACATAATAATGTTTTTATATGTTTAATAGTTTGTAAATTTGTGGTTTATTTTAACTTTAACAACACAATGATTAATATTGTTTTATTCGGAAAACCAGGCGCTGGTAAAGGAACTCAAGCAGAATTTTTAAAAGAAAAATATTCGTTAACGCATTTATCTACAGGCGATATTTTTAGATTTAACATTAAAAACGAAACAGAATTGGGCTTATTGGCCAAAACCTATATGGATAAAGGAGATTTGGTTCCAGATTCTGTTACCATTCAAATGTTACAAAGTGAAGTAGAAAATAACAGTCAATCAAGAGGGTTTTTGTTTGATGGTTTTCCAAGAACAATTGCACAAGCAGAAGCTTTAGATGCTTTTTTAACGTCTAAAAACGAAGAAATTACAGCTACAATTGCTTTAGAAGCAGACGATGAGATTTTAGTAAAACGTTTGTTAGAAAGAGGTAAAACTTCAGGCAGAACAGACGATCAAGATGAAGAAAAAATCAGAAATAGATACCAAGAATATAACGAAAAAACAGCGCCTTTAATGTCGTATTACGAGGCACAAGGAAAGTTTTATGCTGTAAATGGAATTGGTTCGATTGAAGAAATCACAGAACGATTAAGTATCATAATCGATAAATTTTAAGTACATTGCATTTAATTCAACTATATAAAAATTGGAAATAGTCATAATATTCTTGTTGATACTGCTCAATGGAATTTTCTCCATGTCAGAGATCGCACTCATATCAGCAAGAAAAAATAGGTTAGAAACCGCTGCCAAAAAAGGCAATACGAGTGCAAAAACAGCTTTAGATTTAGCCAATTCACCAAACAAATTTTTGTCAACGGTACAAATTGGTATTACCTTAATTGGTATTTTAACAGGTATTTATTCTGGCGATAAAATTACAACGGATGTTGAAACATTTTTTGCCACTTATTCTATTACTTTTCCTTATGCACATTCTTTAGCAGTTGGAGTTGTAGTTGTAATATTAACTTTTTTCTCTTTAGTTTTCGGTGAATTATTACCTAAAAGAATTGGGCTAAATTATCCTGAAACCATTGCTAAGTCGGTTGCCGTTCCAATGAAAGTCATGTCTATTGTTACGGCTCCATTTATTTGGTTATTAACTACTTCTACAGATTTTATATTAAAAATATTTAAGATTAAACCAACTGCAGACGGTAAAGTTACCGAAGAAGAAATTAAAGCCATTATTAAAGAAGGAACAGAAGTTGGAGAAGTGCAAGAAATTGAGCAAGATATTGTGGAACGCGTTTTTCATATTGGCGACAGAAAAGTTAATTCTTTAATGACGCACAGAAAAAGCATTGTTTATTTGGCTTTAGATGAAAACTATGAAGAACTAAAAGCAAAAATTTTAGATGAATTACATTCTGTATATCCTGTTTGTAATGAAAATTTGGATGAAGTTATTGGGGTAGTATTACTAAAAGATTTATTCGCAAATATTGAAAAAGGCGATTTCGATTTACAGAAAATTATGATTGAGCCTGTATATTTTATTGAACATACATCAGCTTATAAAGCGTTAGAAAATTTTAAAAAATCTAAAATCCATTATGCTTTAGTTACAGATGAATATGGTGTTTTTCAAGGAATAATTACATTAAATGATATTTTAGAAGCTTTAGTAGGTGACGCAGCCGATTTTTCTGATGAAGAATATCAATTACTAACAAGAGAAGACGGAACTTGGTTAGTGGATGGACAATATTCATTACATGATTTTATGACCTATTTCGATTTAGATGATATGCTTAATGATTATGAGGTTACTACTGTAAGTGGATTGATTATTACAGAATTAGGAAATATTCCAAAACAAGGCGAAAAATTAATATGGAATAAATTAGAATTTGAAGTAATAGATATGGATGGTGTCAAAATTGATAAAATATTAATAAAAGCTATTACAGAATAAATCTACTCGCACAGTTACAGTCTGTCAAAAACTGATAAAGTACTATTTTACAATAGTTTCAGTTGGTTCAATAACTGAAAACTAAAAAACAAAAAAATGACTGAAGGAAATTTCGTAGACTACGTAAAAATATATGTTGCTTCTGGTAAGGGCGGTAAGGGTTCTTCTCACTTACATAGAGAAAAATTTATTGAAAAAGGTGGTCCAGATGGTGGCGATGGTGGTCGTGGAGGTCATGTGATTATTAGAGGGAGTAAAAATTTATGGACGTTATTTCATTTGAAATTTTTACGACATGTGAAATCAGGTCATGGTGGAGATGGAGGAAGCAGCAGAAGTACCGGACATGATGGGGAAGATAAGTTTATAGAAGTCCCATTAGGTACAGTTGTAAAAGATAAAGAAACGGGCGAAATTTTATTTGAAATTACCGAGGATGGAGAAACTAAAATTTTAGCTAGAGGCGGAAAAGGAGGATTAGGTAACTGGAATTTTAGAAGTGCTACCAATCAAACACCGAGATATGCGCAACCTGGAATTCCAGGAGAGGAAGTGGATGTTATCTTAGAATTAAAAGTGCTTGCCGATGTTGGTTTAGTTGGATTTCCGAATGCTGGAAAATCGACTTTATTGTCTGTATTAACGTCTGCTAAACCCAAAATTGCGGATTATGCATTTACTACTTTAAAACCCAATTTAGGAATTGTAGCTTACCGAGATTTTCAATCCTTTGTAATTGCAGATATTCCTGGAATAATTGAAGGTGCAGCAGAAGGCAAAGGTTTGGGACACTATTTTTTACGACATATTGAAAGAAATTCGACTTTGTTGTTTTTAGTTCCAGCTGATGCTTCTGATATTAAGAAAGAATACGAAATTCTTTTAGACGAATTAAGACGCTACAATCCAGAAATGTTAGATAAAGACAGGTTAGTAGTTGTTTCAAAATGCGATATGCTAGACGAAGAGCTGCAAGCGGAATTACAAATACAACTTGACAAGGAATTTAAAGGCACTGATTTTATGTTCATTTCTTCAGTTGCCCAACAAGGTCTAACAGAATTGAAAGATAAGTTGTGGAAAATGTTGAATGTTTAACATTTATTAACTTTTTTTTTATATTTTTGAAAACTAATCAATAACCACTCAAATGAAAACAAAACTACTTTTATTACTTTTTGTTGTCACCATAAGTTTTGGCCAACAAAGAACATGCGGAACTGACGCATACATGGAAAAAATGCTGTCTAATCCAGAAATGAAACAACAGTATTTAGAACTTCAAAAACAATTTGAAAGCGAATTAGAAAGACTAACAAATGCTCAACAAAATAGAAATGGAAACGCTACATTTAGCACAAATGCTCTGGTTAGAATACCGGTTGCTATTCACTATCCTTCTGTGGTTAATTCTAGTCCAGAATCTGTAAAAAGTTGTTTGCGATTATTGGCACAAAAACAAGTGGCCATTTTAAACGCAGATTATAATGCTACCAATTCCGACCTTTCTCTTTGGACAGCGGCAAGTACCTATTATCCGGGTGTGAATATCGGCGACATGGATGTTTCTTGGGAAATTGCTACTCAAAATCATCCTTCTAGTGCAGGTTTAACAAACGGAACCTTAGCAGTTACTTTTGGTACTCATTTTTTAACAGGAGATATTGACCCTGAATGGGCAGGTTATTGCAATTTAGTTGTTAAAAGTTTAAGTGGAGGAATTTTAGGATATTCCCCATTAGCCGGTTCTCCATCACAAGGGATGACAGTTGTTATGGATAATAATGCCTTTGGCGCTACCATGACGGGTTCCCCAGCAACTTGTTCTGGATATGTTCCAGGTGCTCCTTATAATTTAGGTAGAACTTTAACGCACGAGCTAGGACACTTTTTTAATTTATATCACACTTTTCAAAATTGTTCTAATACAAATTGCGCTACCCAAGGTGACAGAGTTTGTGACACACCTCCTTTAGGTACTGCAACTGGCGGTTGTCCAGCTGATGGATCTGTTGCAGGTTGTGATGGATCAACTCCTGCACTAACAATGAATTACATGGATTATACAAACGATGCTTGTATGTATATGTTTACAGCAGGTCAAGTAACTAGAATGCTTGCATGGTATAATACTATTTCTTCTCAATTACTAACAAACGTTTTAGCAAATAATGATTTTGTAAAGAATAATTTCTCAATTGCTCCAAACCCTAACAAAGGTATTTTCTCCATTCAATTGTCTGAAGCTATTGATAATTATACTGTTGTAATTATGGATGCACTAGGAAGAGAAATTTTTAATGCAGAATACAATCAAACTTCTGATTTGGTTCAAAATATTCAACTAGACAATGCTTTAAGCGGTATGTATTTTGTAACTATTCAGAGTAAAGGAGCACAAATAACAAAGAAAATAATTATAGAATAACTTTATAATTTATAAAAAAAAAAACAGTTGAAAGTCTTCTTTTAACTGTTTTTTATTAAATAATTAAAAGAAGCCCGAAAATTTATTTTCGAAAACAAAAAATAGTTAGATGATTGTAACATATTTTCAATTTATCGACTCTATTAAATATTCAATAACTTTATCTAAATTAAAATGAAAAAAATTATTTTATCCTTAGTTGCTGGAATTATGCTAATGCCAATGAGCGTTAAAGCAGACGAAGGAATGTGGTTTTTAATGTTCATTGAACGTTTAAATCACCGCGATATGCAAAAAATGGGATTGCAATTAACCCCACAAGAAATTTACAGTATTAACAACCATAGTTTAAAAGATGCTATTGTGCAATTTAACGGTGGATGTACTGCAGAATTAATCTCAAAAGATGGTTTGGTATTAACCAATCACCACTGTGGTTATGATGCTATTGCAGAATTATCTACTGCAGAAAAAAATTATTTAAAAGAAGGATATTGGGCAGCAAACAGAAAAGAAGAATTAAAACCTTCTAGTTTATTTGTACGTTTCTTTGTTCGTATGGATGATTGTTCAAAAAGAATTTTATCAGTTGTAACGCCAGGAATGAGCGAAGCTGAAAGAGAAAAAGCAATCAATCAAGAAATTGCTAAAATTGAAAAAGAAAATAATGAAGGTGGAAAGTATACCGTTTCGGTACGTCCATTTTTCCAAGGAAATGAATATTACTATTTCGTATATCAAGATTATAAAGATGTTCGTTTAGTAGGAACGCCTCCAGAAAGTTTAGGAAAATTTGGTGGAGATACAGACAACTGGGAATGGCCTCGTCATACTGCAGATTTTTCTATGTTTAGAATTTATGCAGATGCCAACGGAAATCCAGCTGAATATTCTGTAAATAATGTTCCATTAAATCCTAAGCATCATTTACCAGTTAATTTAAGCGGTGTTAAAGAAAACGATTTTGCTATGATTTTAGGTTATCCTGGTCGTACAAACCGTTGGATGCCAGCTAGCGGAATTGAGCAAAACGTAAAATTTGCTTATCCAGCTTGGGTAGAAGGTTCTAAAACCGGAATGGATAATATGAAAAAATATATGGTGCAATCTGATGCTTTGAACTTAATTTACGCTTCTAAATTTGCAGGAGTTGCGAATTACTGGAAAAACCGTCAAGGTATGATTGATGCCTTAACAAAATTTGGAACAGCAAAATCTAAAGCTGCACAAGAAGCTAAATTTAACACTTGGGCAAATCAACCAGCCAATCAAGCTAAATATGGTAATGTAGTTGCTAATATCAACAAATATTATGATATGACGAATGAAAAATCACGTCATGATAATTATTTACAACAGTTATTTAGAACTTCAGCTTTTGGAACAATAAGCAGATCTTTTGGAAGACAATTAGAAATGTACACCAAAGCAGATGCAGCTAAGCGTGCTGAAATGGCTCCAGCGATTGAAGAAATGGCAAATGAAATGTTTAAAGAATTACATATTCCTGCTGAAAAAGATATTTTAGCTGCTCAATTGTCATTATATGCTAAAAAAGCAGGTTACGCTTTAGCACCAGCAGTTGAAAAATTAGAAAAAGAAAATAATGGTGATTTTACAAATTACGTAGCTTCAGCTTTTGAAGCAAGTATTTTTACTTCAGTAGAAAAAATTAAAGCGTACTTAGCAAATCCAAATGACTTAACTTTAACTAGCGATCCATTATATGTTTTGTCAAATGATTTGTTAACACATTTTGGAAAAAGAAGCGTAGAGTTAATGAAAGCTCAAAACGATTTTGGTGCGTCTTTCCGTTTATTAGTTGAAGGTTTAAGAGAATCTAAAATTGGAACAACTTTATATCCAGATGCAAATTCAACGTTACGTTTAACATACGGAAAAGTTCGTTCTTTACCAGCTGACAAAAGAAATGATGCTAAAGTAAATAATTATACCACTTTAGATGGACAAGTTAAAAAATACAAAAAAGGCGATTTAGAATTCGATTTACCTACAAAAGTAATAGACATGAATGCTAAAAAAGATTTTGGTCGCTATGCAGATAAAGATGGTTCTTTACACGTTAATTTTTTAACTGATAATGATATCACAGGTGGAAATTCTGGTTCTCCAGTATTAAACGGAAAAGGTGAGTTAATTGGTTTGGCTTTTGATGGAAACATTGAAGCGATGGCTGGAGATGTTATTTTTGATCAAAAGTTACAAAGAACAATTAACGTAGATATTCGTTATGTACTTTGGGTAATTGAAAATTTCTCTGGTGCAAAACACATTGTAGACGAAATGACTTTAGTGAAATAATTTACTTAAAGTTACAAATAAAAAAAGAGTCTCGAGAAATTGGGACTCTTTTTTGCTTTCTATAGTTTTAATTGTTATCCTGAGCTTGTCCAAAGATTGGGCGTTCCCTTTCAGGTCGTGCTGTCCACTATATCTTTTTAATTTTGTTGCCTTTCTTTAGTCGTAAACATTATCTTCGAGAACCTCAGATAACGTTTACTTTCATATGTAATAGTTGTTTTGTTGCCTTAGGAGCTCGAAGGCAACAAAATCAAAAAGGATGCCGTTCCCATCACTAACGCAAATCCGTTTTCATAACAAAAGAAAGTCAACACAAACTTGTCCTGCTGAAAGCATCTCTTAAGATTGAATTGCAGAACTTTATGTGAGACCCTTTCAAGGTGACAAACGAACCGTGGTTTTTTTTAAACCAAATTATCAATTTCCTCCTGAACCATTTCCCAATCTGAAAGTAGTTTGTCCAGTTCTGTTTTTTTCTTGTTGTATGCTCTAAAAAATGAAGCGTTTTCCAAGTGCTTGTCGTAATTAGAAGCCAATTCTTTATCATCGTTTTGAATGTCAATTTCTAATTGTTTAATTTGACTTTCAATTTTTGATAATCTATTTTGTAACGATTTGTTTTTCTTTTGGTCTGCGTAAGAAGCTTTGGAATTTTGGTTTGCAGAATCTTCTTTTTTCTCAATATCCTTTTTTTCAACTTCACGCATGTTTTCTAAATTGCGTTGTTCTAAAAAGTAATTGATATCGCCTAAATATTCTTTAATTTTTTGGTCTTTAAATTCGTATACTAAATTCGACATGTCTTGTAAAAAATCCCTATCGTGAGAAACGAGTAGGAGCGTGCCTTCATATTTTTGAAGTGCAGCTTTTAAAACATTTTTTGATTTAATGTCTAAGTGATTTGTTGGCTCATCCATTACCAAAACGTTAATGGGTTGCAACAATAATTTACATAAAGCCAAACGGTTTCTTTCGCCTCCAGAAAGCACTTTTACTTTTTTCTCAACATCATCACCACGAAACAAAAATGACCCCAGCATATCTCTCACTTTTGCTCTATTGGTATCCGTTGCGGCATCTTCCATGGTTTGTAATAACGTAATTTCACCATCTAAATACTCTGCCTGATTTTGTGCAAAATAACCCACTTGAACATTATGGCCTAATTTTATGGAACCTTCAAATTCAAATTCGTTCACGATTGCTTTTATAAAAGTCGATTTTCCTTGCCCGTTCTGACCTACAAATGCAATTTTACTACCACGTTCCACTAAAAGTGAAATGTCTTTTAAAATCGTATTGTCTCCATAGGCTTTTGTTACGTGTTCGGCTTCGATAACTACTCTTCCAGGTACTTTTGAAACGGGAAATGAAATATTCATCACTGAATTGTCGTCTTCATCCACTTCAATTCGTTCTACCTTATCTAATTTTTTAATTAAAGATTGTGCCATTGAGGCTTTAGAAGCTTTGGCACGAAACTTTTCAATTAATTTTTCGGTTTCTTCAATTTTCTTGGCTTGATTTTTTTGTGTCGCCAATTGTTTTTCACGAATTTCATGACGCAATTCTAAATATTGCGAGTACGGTTTATTGAAATCATACGCTTTTCCTAATGAAATTTCTATAGTACGATTCGTAACATTATCTAAAAACATTTTATCGTGCGATACAATAACTACCACACCAGGATAATTTCGTAAAAAACTTTCCAACCAAATGATACTTTCAATATCCAAGTGATTGGTAGGCTCGTCTAATAAAAGGATATCGTTGGCTTGAAGCAATAGTTTTGCCAATTCAATACGCATACGCCATCCTCCAGAAAACGTTTCAGTTTGGTTGTTAAAAACATCTCGTTTGAATCCTAAACCTAATAATATTTTTTCTGTATCACCCACATAATTATAACCTCCTAAAAGTTCAAATCTGTGCGTATAATCCGATAAATCTTCAATAATTTGAGAATACACCTCGCTTTCATAATCGGTTCTTGTTACTAATTGGTGATTGATTTCTTCTAGCTTTTTCTCTACTTCTTTAATATCAGTAAACGCTTGATACGCTTCTTCTAAAACCGTTCTTCCTGCTTCAAAATCGATATCTTGTCTTAAAAATCCAATTCTTACTTCTTTTTCAGTAGCAATTTGTCCAGAATCAGGTTTGAAATCGCCAGCTAAAATTTTCAACATGGTCGATTTTCCTGCTCCGTTTTTACCTACTAAACCGACTCTGTCGCCAGCGCCCATTCTAAAAGTAACTTCTTCAAATAAATACGTTCCACCAAAGGAAACAGAAAGATTATGTATATTCAGCATGTTTTTTTCTAATAAGGTGCAAAAGTACTATACTTATTTTACCTTTACATCAAAATAGTAAAAATGTTTGGTAAAGGGTCTAAAATTTATGCGATGATAACGGGTTGTTGTCCTAAATGTCATGAAGAAAGTATGTATTTAAACGCAAACCCTTTTAATATTTTGAAGATTTATGCCATGCATGAAAGATGTTCGCATTGTAAACAAGTATATAAAATAGAGCCTTCTTTCTTTTTTGGTGCTATGTTTGTAAGTTATGGACTTGGAGTTTTAATTGGAATTATTACCTTTTTAGTATCGCATTTTGTGTTTCAATCCAATTTAAAAACGGCTTTTATTTCAATTGTTGTTGCTTTAATTTTAAGCAATACCCTTATCATGCGAATGTCAAGAAATATCTGGATCAATATTTTTATTCACTTTGATAAAAATTGGAAAGAACACTTATCTAAATAGTTTTTTATAACATCTTTCTATTGAAATTTCGTTATCTAATGGGATTCCGTTTTCAATATATTGATATAATTTATCTGATAAATATGGAGCAAAAAGCACACCGCGAGTTCCTAATCCGTTTAAAATATATAAGTGGTTGTGAAGATGGTGTTTTCCTAAAAGTGGTCTTCGGTCTTTTACAGTTGGTCGTACTCCTGCTAAATGATCTGTTACTTCAAAGTCGCAAGAAATCACTTCTTTTAAATGGGTAAGTAATTCTGTTTTTGCTTTTTCGGTTTTTTGATTGGTTTTATCTTCCCAATCATAAGTGGCACCTACTTTGTACAAATGGTTTCCTAAAGGTAATATCCATATACTTGAATTAATAATTTCATTTAAATTTAGATTTTCGGATTTAATAATTAAAAGTTCTCCTTTTGTTCCATCAAGTGGTAAGTTGTTAAAATAGGGATTGTTATGTAAACCAAAACCTTCTGCGAATACAATTTTTTTGGCTTTAATAGCATCATATTCTACATAATCATCTTTGATTACTAACTTAGAATAATCAAAAGTTTCTTCTGAATAGCAATTTTCTGCTACTAAATAATTGGTATAAGATTTTTTAAATTTAGTAGTATCTAAAAAACCTGTTTCTTGTACTTTTCCAAATTTATAATTACTTTGTATGGCTTCGTTATTTAAAGTTTCTAATTCGCTACTTAAATAACTGGATAAACTTGGCTTATCTGAAGCTGCAAACCAATTATTTTGTTCTTCTATGTTATTCAGTTTGCGCAATAACGGAATTTCATATAAAAATGTTGTGCCTAATTTTTTTTCTAAATTTTTATAAAATGGAATTGTAATAGCCAATTGAGCTTCCGCTTCCCATATTTTTGTAAATCGTTTTAAAACAATTGGGTTGTATAATCCACCTGCTATTGTAGTTGAGTTTTGAGAATTGTCATTCAGTACCATTATTTTTTTATGGTGTAACAAACACGTTTCTGCAAAAGAAATTCCTGCTAAACCTGAACCAATAATAAGATAATCAACTTCCATTTTGTTTTTATATTATGCAACAAATTTACTTAAAATTGTATTGCTGTTCTTGTTATTGGAAAAAAAAGAGGTATTTGAACAAATTTTAGCTATTTTTGATAATAAATATTTGACTTTCTATCAATATAAATTTGATTAGAAAAATGGTAAAATTTATCTGTAATTATGAAAACAAAATATATTATATTATTTTTAATTGTCAATTTTTCTTTTGGTCAAGCAATAAAACAAGATAAGCCAATTCGGGCTTCAATGGTTTATGGCTATTTTACAGGAATAGAAACTGCACTTGCAACTATTTCTGAAACAAATCCAAATTTTCGCAAAGAGGTAATTTACTTGAATTTATTATTAACAACCAACTTTGGACAAAGTAAAAAGAATGCTATTAAATATTTGAATGAATTAGGTGATTGGCAAGCTACTATTGGATCAGAAATAGACTCTGTAAAACAAATAATACAATCAAATGTTCTTTTAAGTACAGATGAAGAAACCTCAGTATATTTAAAAGATATTGAAAAAAGCTTAAAGGGAAACATCCAATCGCCAATGCTTGAAAACATATTGTCTTTTCAATATGAAAATCAACCATCAAAGGAGTTTACTAATGGTTACACTTATACATTTACTACTAAAGGTCATAAAAAATCAAAAAATACTGAATTAATTATAACTATTCCAAAAAGTTGGTCTTCAAAAGAAGGTAAACAACCAAATATAATCCAGCTTTTTACATCTGATTGTGGAGCCGGTTTTAACACAATTAGTATGTTAACTTATGAGGTTCCATACACCAAGGAAGAGTATGGTAATTTGACTTTTGAAGAAATTAATAAAATATTTAAGGAAGAAGTTTTTACTGAGGAATATGCTAAAAATAGTTTTGAAGGTAAATTTATTTCTTATAAACCTATGAATATTGCAGGGCGAGCAGGTTTTTTAGTTGTTAATGAAGTTGTTACTGAACAAATGGGAATGAAACTCAAAATGAGAAATTATAATTATATTTTTCACGATGTAACTCATCTTCATTTTATTAGTTGTGGTGTTGGAACATCTGATATAGAAGAAAATCTTGATGAAAAAGCAACTGAAATTTATCCTCTTTTTTTTATGATTGTAAATTCAATAGTAGTCCCAAAGAAGTATGATGATGTAATCAATTTAAAAGGTACAGCTTATCAAAAGATTATAGATATAAAAATTGCTGATAAAACTTATGACTTTATTCTTGATACAGGAGCAACTATGTCATTAATTGGCAAGGATGTGATAAATATTTTGCTAGAAAACGGAGTGATTACAAAACGTAATTATTTAGGAAAAGATTATACCCAAACAGCTGATGGAAAAAAACATTTAGTAGAGTTTTGGAATATACCAAGTGTTATTATTGGTGGAAAAAAAATAAATGATGTTGATTTTACTGTAATGGAAGGTAACAATATTATGCCATTGTTGGGAATGAATATTTTAAATAAATTAAACATATATAAAATTGACTTAGAAAATTATAAAATTTATTTAAAAAATGAAATAGAATAACATAGGAAAAAAATGAGCAATTAATTGTATATTATAAAATTAATTATTTCTATTTATATCCTCATAAATATAACCTGTTTCAATATTTTCACCCGAAAAATTAATTTCATTTGCAAGCTCGCGTAAGTTTGTTTTAGAATCTAATGGTTTACTCATCCCAGTAAAGTAAACCTTTCTGTTTTTTAGTATACCATATTCATAAACTTCAATATATCTGTAGCATCCACCAGCTATAGACCACTCCTTACATTCGCCATGTAATAATCCATCATTATAAAAAGCACTAATATTTACTGTAATTCCATCATTAAAATAAGATTCATATTTACCATGTCTTTTACCTTCTTTTTTATAAAATTTTTCTTTTAATATTTTAGTCTTTTTATAATAAGTTTCATTCAACCCATTATCATTTGTCAAATTTTTCTTACCGAAAATTAAATTTAATATACCCATTATTTAATATTTAGTTTTTTTATAAATTAATATTTTTTTATATTTGATTATTACATTTATATCCTTTAAATTAAATCATAACCATTGGTTTCTAGTTTAACTATAAATTATTTTCTATGTATGTAAAATGCAACACCTAACCAAAATAAAAACAAACTTGAATATAAGATTTGTCTGAAATATTCATTTTCATAAATTATGATTTTCCTTTTTTTAATATTCTCTTCAAGAACACTATTTAATTTGTCTAAATTTTCACCATATTTAACTTCATATGATTCTTTTACATTTTTAATTTCTAATATGTTTTCACCATTTGCACCTTTTGCTTTTTCAAGTTCTTCTACATATTCTTTAAAAATATTACTAGATTCATACGCTACTATTAATTCTAAGTTGCTTTTTGATATTGAATTTTGTTTTATATAAAAAGCAATTAAAGATAAAACAATAAAAAGTGATATTAGAATAGCATTTTTTTTCATAATTTTTTTTATTATATTGTTTTCATTTCAAATATAGCTTTTTTTTTCAAAAAAAAACTCTTGCCGAAGCAAGAGTTTTTTTTATGATTGGAGAAATATTTTAATTAGTAATTCCACATATCTAATTCGAAATTACGTATTTTTTCTTTTACTCTTTCTGATTCTAATAATTGCATTTGTGCGTTTTCTTTCATGTAATCTTTAATCTCTCTATCACCGTACACATTTTCTTCTAAGTAAATTACGGCATTAAAACGACGTGAATTTAACAAATGATCAAATGTAAAAGGCATGGCAGAGTTTCTTTCATTAAAAGCTTTAGCGGCATGTAATACATCTCTTGAAGCTGGAAAATAAATCCAAAATAACTCAATTGGTGGTTCATTTTCACTACCTTCACTTTTCATTGTAAATACATCAGGTACTAAAGGGCAAATTCCTTGTAATCTATATTTTAATTCCCCTTGGCGTTTGTCAAAATACCAGAAACCTTTTATTTTGTATCCTTTAACATGAAATGCATCAACTGTTGATTTTACAATAAATTGCTCATCAACCTTTTCACCTGCTGCTTTTTGTTCAATTCCTTCATCTGTCATTTTAATAAATACTCTTTGTTTCTGTATGTCTTCAAATGTCTTTTTTACAGTAAAATAACCTGAATCGTATATCTCAGTAATTTTTCCATCTTCAATTCCTTTCATTAAGACTTCAAAAAGCGGTTTTCTTTCTGAACCTAAATCTTTAGAATCGTCAACTGGATAATACATTGGGTAATTAACTCTTTGGTCCACATCAATAAGTTCCCAAACGGTTTTACCCATGAAGACATCTCTGTCTCCAATGTAACCATAAGGTAATGGTTTGTCGTTATCTGCATTTTTTTCTGCTTCAGTTTTTTTACCGATTTCTGCAGGTGTTTTTGCATTTAGTAAATTAGATTGTGCAAACGAAAGTGTGCTCAAACCAAATACGGCTACTAATAAAAAATTTCTCCAATTCATTTTTTTATTTTATTAAATTATTGTACTTCGAATGTACAAGCTGAAACATTTTTAGCAGGTTGGTTGATACCAACATACTTAACTTTAATTTCAAATATAGAAACTACATCACCTCGTCCTGCTTTTTTAATTGCTGAGATAGCTTGTCCGTTCATTTTATTTCCTTGAACTGAAACTGTACCTTGTCCTGGAACTTTAACTTTGAAATCAGTTACTACAACTGTAACAGGGAAATCAAAATCTTCTAAAGTAGCCGAAATAGTACAAACTTCTAAGTTAGATTTTGGTCCTTTTGCTGAGATTTCACCTCTAATTTTACCAGTAGGAGCAGGAATACCTTTAATTCTAAACGTTTGTTTACTTGAAAAAGTACCACCACCATTAGGTAATGTTGCAGAAACATTAATAGTTACTTCTTTCCCTTGTCCTGGGTTTAACATATATTGACCAGGTTTTCCTGTAGGTTTTAAACCAGCTCCGCTTGCTTTTACGTCACTTGAAGGAATACCAGGAACAGATACCGAAATTGGGTTATCTACACCTCTATAAACCACATTCATTTTATCAGCAGAAACTATTGCTTGATTTGGTTTTGGTACCACTACATAGTTACCTTTAATTGGTAAACTTACTACTTTTCCGTTTTCGTCAAAGTTGAAAGATCCTGTAATTTCTTTTTCACCAACGCTTCCTGCACCAAAAGAGAATTTGGCTTGTCCTGCTTCCGCTTTCATTGATTGTCCATTTACAATTACAGATTTTGCAACTAAATTTGGATCAAATTTTCCTAATATAATTTTCCCAGTTACAGTTTCTCCTTGGAAGAAAGCCGTTTTATCCGGAACTACAATAGGTTGGTAGGCGGTTAAAGAAGCAGCTGCGACTAAGTCTGATTGGAACATTCCAGTCATAACATCACTTTCAGTAGCTTTGATATCCGATTGCAATTGTGTCAATTTAGTTACAGAAGCAATTAATGGAAAGTGATGATAATTATAATCTAACCAAGATAATTTGGCACCGGCTTTTTCAGAGTAAACAGACTCTGTAGCAAATCTTTTTTCGATTTTTTTCATTTCAGATTCTGCTATAGAACTTCCGCCAATGGCTTTAATTTTAGCAGCATATGTTTGAATTTTTTCTAAAAATTCTTTACCTTTTTTTGATTCTCTATCACCAATGTAAAACATATTGTCTATTTCATCACTTTTGTCCATTTGTTCATATGGATAATTTCCTTCTTTATCTTTAGGAAATTTTTTGGTAACTTCTGTTTTGATGCTTTCAATATAATCTGAAAAATCTTTAGATAATGCTCTAATTTTATCAACTTTAGCTTTTTTATCTCCATATTGACCAGGTTGGTCAGAAGCTTTTTGAGCTAATTGTTGAAATGAAGATTCATTTCTAGTATCAGTAATTGAGTTTGAACCTTCAATTTTATTATTCAATATACCAAAAGCAGATAGTACTTCTTTTGACATATTTAATGCTAACATCGCGATGAAAACCAAGTACATTAGGTTAATCATTTTCTGTCTAGGGGTTAATTTTCCTCCTGCCATTTTTTCTAATTAGTTTATTTGTTATTAAATATAGTTGTAAAACTAATTATCCTTTGTTTTGCATTGCAGTTAACATTCCACCATATACTGCATTTAATGAAGATATATTTGATGTCATAGATTGCATTTGCTCTTTTAATTTAGATGCATTTTCAACTATTTCAGCATTTGCATCCGCATTTTTCTGAGCACCATCAATTTGTGCTTTGTATAAGTTGTTTAATGCTTCTAATGAAGTAGCAGCATTAACCATTTGTTCTGCATATTTTGTTTGAGAAGCAATAGCATCAACTGTTGGGGCAATACCTTTAGCAGCTCCTTCAAAGTTTTTAATACTATTTCCTAAGCTTGTCATTAATTCCCCATCAATTTTAGCTTCTTTTAATAAATTATCTAATTTTTGAGACAATAAACCTTGTGCTTCTTCAGGATTATCTTTTTTCCCTGATTTTGGTTTAGCGTCTCCACCAGCTAATTCTGGGTAAACTAAAGACCAATCCAATTCGTCATCGACTGGTTCAAAAGCAGATAAACCAAAAATTAACGCCTCAGTAATAAGACCAATAGTTAACATTAAGTTACCTGTAATAAAACCGAATTCAATGTGTGTAATTTTAAATAGTGCTCCAAGGATTACTACTGCTGCTCCCATACCGTATGCGAAGTTCATTGCTTTTTTGCTTAAAATTGCCATAATTTAAAATTTAGTTAGTTTGATATAATTATTTAGTTAGTTTAAATTCTTGTTTGTTATTATAATTTATTTCCAGTTGGTTGTGTTCCCATATAATCTTGTACGGTTCTGAAGCCGATATAGCTTCTAGCAGAATCCGCATATTCGAAATCACGTGTAGAAACTTGTAAGAAGAAACCTACATCTTTCCATGAACCACCGCGAATTACTTTTCTTTGGTTTGCCTTGTCAGATACATTTGGATTCATTGAAGAAACGAATTCGTATGCTCCAGCATCGTAAGAAGAATCAGTCCACTCAGACACATTTCCTGCCATATTGTATAAATTAAAATCATTTGGTTCGAAAGAATCTGCTTCTACAGTATATAGTGCACCATCTGCTGCATAATCTCCCCTCATTGGTTTGAAATTAGCTAAGAAACAACCACGGTCATTTTTAGCATATGGTCCACCCCAAGGATAAGTTCCTGATTCAATTCCACCTCTTGCTGCATATTCCCATTCTGCTTCAATTGGCAAACGGAAAGCATTCACTTGGTCTCTTCCTTTTTGTTTTTTAACAGTTGCATTTTTGTACATCGTTCTCCAAGCACAAAATGCTTTTGCTTGATTCCAAGAAACACCCACTACTGGGTAGTCTCCATAAGCTTGGTGCCAAAAATAGTTATTGTGCATTGGCTCGTTATAAGAATAAGCGAAATCTTTAATCCAAGCTGTAGTGTCAGGATAAATTTCTAATGGAACAGTGTTTTCATTGAAATTTTTACGTCCTTTTTTCTTTACGGCTTTGTTTAAATCAACTTGAGTGTATTTGAATTTTAATTTACGCGCATCAATCGTTTTTAACCCATTAAACGATTCAGATTCAGGTAAATACATTGAATCCATTACTTCTACAAAATATTTATCTGGATATTTTGAAGTCTCTTTGATTAGTCTTACTTTTTTATTTGTTTTTCTATTTGCATATGGATCATCATCAGTTCCTACGCTATAATAATTTTCATACATATATTTATCATACGCTGTCATATTAAGTGTATCTGCATCAGCAAAAGCAAAATCACCAATACTTCCTGCGCTTCTGCCTCCAGCTACTGGTTTTTTACCTTCCTCATCTGCTTTTACAGCTAATCTGGTTCTTATAGTTGAATCTTTTACCCATTCTACGAACTTGCGGTATTCACTATTTGTAATTTCAGTTTCATCCATGTAAAACGAAACCACAGTAACGGTTTTAGTGGGAGCATCTTGTACATTGGCAACGTCATCGTCTGACTTACCCATGATATAGGCACCTCCTGGGACAAGTGTCATGCCAAAAGGTTTTTCTGAAAACCATTTTTTGCCTTTAACGCCTACCAGTTCACCTTTATCGCCTTTTCCACAGCTTGTTAACAAAGCCAAAGCCGCCGACAATACTAAAAACTTTTTCATATTAATTGGGTTATAAAATTTTGTATTATTTTAGGTTCCAAACCTATCTATTTATTTTGACATATACAATAGCAAAAGCAAAATAATTTAAAAAATAGTGTATTTTACCGATTTTTGCTATGCTTTTACCGATTTTTTTAGTAGCTTTTTCTGTGTGCTTTCCACCATCTTTCGGGGATTTCAGCGTTACAAGCGGCTACGTAATCATCATTTGTACATGGTAATAACGTTTTTTTAATTTTTTTATTATGTGCAGTATTGTAATTTATTTCCATCCACCATCGTTCAGAACGGTTGCTTTTATAAAAAATTAACTCCTCATCTTCTGCTAAAACAATATATCTAGTGTAATTTGTTTTCTCTTCAAATGGATATTCATAACTTCTTAAATGATAGCCTTCTATAAAATACCATACTATTTGAGCGATTAGTTGGTTTTCGTTGGTATTGAAAAATTGATTAAAAATTCCAAAAGTACTAACTTTATCACTTATACCTGCATACCTGGCTAGTGTACAAATCTCTCTTCCATCAAATCCATTTGGATAAAATTCTGAGGTATTTCCTGAATCGGCGGATTTTATAGACTTCAAATCAAGACTAATAATATCGGCATCTCTAAAAACTGGTTCAATTATGGCCGCATTTTTGCTGATTTCGCCTAATCTATATGTATCAAAATACAGTTTTTCAATCAAATCTATTTCTTCTTGCGACGTGTAATACGTTTGATATCCTAGGCTGCAAAAGTTATACAAATTGTTTGGTTCTTCCACAATTATTCTCGACAAATAAGCATCGCATGATAATTTTTCATCTTTTGCAAAATCAAATTTATTATCAATAGCTACTAAATTTACCATTTGGTCCAACTGATCAAATGCACGGTACAAAGCATAAGTCAAATCTTGCGAACCACCAACGACCAAAGGTATAATTTTTTGCTTTATTAAATGGGCACAAATGGTTTTTAACACAAAATAAGTGTCACTTGTTTCATTTCCAACTAAAGCATCGCCCAAATCGGCAATTTCTTTGTTCCAATTTCCAGGAAACAATTGATAAAGTGCTTTTCTAAAGTTGTTAAAGTCATAGGCTTCATTTTTTAAATTGGCACCTCTGTTTTCATTCACACAAATAATGGCGATTGAAATATTTTCTAAATTAGGATAATCGGTAGCGGTATGCATTACAATTTTTTTACCTAATGTTTGATTAGATAAACCTTCTGTGAATTTCTGAATTTCTTCTGATACAGGTTGTAAATATTCGAATATCATAAATTATTTTTTAATTTATTAGCTGCTGAAACAAGTTCAGAAAGACAAACACTTATATTATTTCTTTTTGGCTACAGTTTTTTTTGCAGGCGCTTTTTTCGCAGTTGCTTTTTTCGCTGGCGTTTTCTTTTCAATCATCTCTTTTACTGTTTCAAGAGTTAATTTTGTAGCATCTATATCTTTACTTAATTCAATTTTAATTTTTCCTTTTGTAATAACAGATCTTCCCCAACGTGCTTTTTCTACTTTAATTCCCTCTTCTTTCCAATAGTGAAGTACTTTTTCAATTTCCTTTTGTTGCTTGTCTTCAATTAATTCATTAATATCTGCTTGCGATAAATTATCAAAGTTGTATTTTTTATTTACATTGATAAAAATACCATTCCATTTTAAGAAAGGTCCAAAACGACCAACACCTTTTTGCACTGGAAAATTATCATAAGTGGCGATAGGTGCGTCTGCTTTGGTTTTTTCCTCAATCAATTCTATAGCTCTTTCCATAGTCACGTCTAAAGGTTCTTCGCCTTTAGCTAGAGAAATAAATTGTGTTCCAAATTTCACATAGGGTCCAAAACGGCCATTGTTTACTTCAATTTCTTCACCTTCGTAAGTACCTAAAGTTTTTGGTAATAAAAATAAATTTAAAACTTCTTCTAGTGTAATGTTACTTAAATTTTGTTCAGTTCTTAAACTGGCAAATTGTTTCACTTCATCATCAAAAGCACCAATTTGGGCCATTGCACCATATTTTCCTAATCGAACACTTACTGGTTTTCCGGTTTTTGGATCGGTACCTAAAATTCGTTCCCCAGATTCTCGTTCTGCAGTTGTTTCAACTTTTGTTACTATTGGATGAAAATGATCGTAAAAGTTGCGCATCATTTTATGCCAGTCTTCATTTCCAGCAGCAATTTCATCAAAATCTTGTTCTACTTTAGCAGTAAAATTATAATCTAAAATACTTTCAAAATTTTTCACTAAAAAGTCAGTTACAATTCCACCAATATCTGTTGGGACTAATTTTCCTTTGTCGGAACCTGAATTTTCTTTTAAAATTTGCGATTTTATTTCTTTACCAATTAAGGTTAATTGTTCGTATTTTCTTTCTGTTCCTTCAAAACTTCCTTTTTCAACATAATTTCTGTTGATAATTGTAGAAATAGTAGGCGCGTAAGTAGAAGGACGACCAATACCTAATTCTTCTAATTTTTTTACAAGTGATGCTTCAGTATATCTACTAGCAGGACGAGTAAATCGTTCGGTTGCAGTAATAAATTTGTTGGCAAGCTTTTCGTTAACTTTTAATGCGGGTAACAGGCCTTCTTGTTCTTCATCATCGTCATCATTTCCTTCCAAATACACTTTTAAAAAACCATCAAATTTAATTACTTCACCCGTTGCAGAAAAGTAATCATTATGGGTATTTGCAGTAATTTTTACGTTGGTTCGTTCCAGTTGGGCATCACTCATTTGCGAGGCCAAAGTACGTTTCCAAATTAAGTCGTATAAACGGGCTTGGTCTCTATCAATGTCAACGGTATGGCGACTCATATCTGTAGGACGAATGGCTTCATGGGCTTCTTGTGCCCCTTTTGATTTGGTGTTATAGCTTCTTGGTTTGCTGTATGCAGCTCCATAATAAGAAGTAATTTCTGCTTGTGCGGCAGCCATGGCTTCCTGAGAAAGGTTTACACTATCCGTTCTCATGTAAGTAATTAAACCGGCTTCGTACAAACGCTGTGCAATTTGCATCGTAATACCAACGGGTAAATACAATTTACGTGCGGCTTCTTGTTGTAAAGTAGAAGTCGTAAATGGTGCTGCAGGTGTTTTTTTCGTTGGTTTTGTTTCTAAATCGGCAACTTTAAAATCGGCAGCTATATTTTTTTCTAAAAAGAGTTGTGCTTCTTCTTTTGTGTTGAAATTTTTATTTAGTTTGGCTTTTACAGTTTTTCCTGCTTCATTTGTAAATTCGGCGCTAATAGAATAACTTCCAACAGCTTTAAAATTCTGAATTTCTCGTTCACGTTCTACAATTAAGCGAACAGAAACCGATTGCACGCGACCGGCAGATAATCCGCCTTTTACTTTTTTCCAAAGCACTGGAGACAATTCGTAACCCACTAAACGGTCTAAAACCCTACGAGCTTGTTGAGCGTTTACTAAATTATAATTAATATCTCGGGGATTTTCAATCGCTTTTAAAATGGCAGTTTTTGTAATTTCGTGAAAAACGATACGTTTTGTTTTGGCTGGATCTAGTTTTAATTCCTCGGCTAAATGCCATGAAATAGCTTCTCCTTCTCGGTCTTCATCGGAAGCTAACCAAACCATATCAGCTTTTTTAGATAAGTCCTTTAGTTTTTTTACTAACGCTTTTTTATCCGGAGATACCTCATATTTAGGTTTAAAGTTATCATTTACATCTACACCAATTTCCTTTGAAGGTAAATCGGCAATGTGTCCGTAACTTGATTCCACTTGGAAATCTGCTCCTAAAAATTTTTCAATGGTTTTTGCCTTTGCAGGTGACTCCACGATAACTAAATTCTTCGCCATTTTCATTTATTTGATTTGGCAAAAGTATATTTTTTTTTTGATTAATATATATAGGTGTAGTTTTTTTGGTAAATTAAAATATTTCTAATTTTTTGTTAAACTGATGCTGACAATTTGGCAGATATTGAATTTTAGTACTATCTTTGCTTTCTGAATTTTTGAAAAAACAGTTTTCAAAATTATATTATAATACCGTTTATGGAAGAAAAGATTATAGAAGAAAGTAAACAAGGCACTTCAATGGTTTTGGATACAAAGCAAGGCAACCAAAAAAAGTTATTTATAGAAAGCTACGGTTGTCAAATGAACTTTGCAGATAGCGAAGTTGTGGCTTCTATTTTGGTAAATGAAGGATATAATACTACTCAAGTTTTAGAAGAAGCCGATTTGGTTTTAGTAAATACCTGTTCCATAAGAGATAAAGCAGAAGTGACTATTCGTAAACGCTTACAAGTTTATAACGCCATAAAACGAGATATCAACCCTAAAATGAAGGTTGGCGTTTTAGGCTGTATGGCAGAACGATTAAAAGAAAAGTTTTTAGACGAAGAAAAAATTGTAGATATGGTTGTAGGTCCTGATGCCTACAAAGATATTCCGAATTTATTAAAAGATGTTGAAGATGGTCGTGATGCCATAAATGTTATTCTTTCTCGTGAAGAAACCTATGCAGATATTTCTCCAGTGCGTTTAAGTAGCAACGGAATTACAGCTTTTGTTTCTATTACTCGAGGTTGCGACAATATGTGCACGTTTTGCGTAGTGCCATTTACTCGAGGTAGAGAACGTAGTCGTGAGCCAGAAAGTATCATTGAAGAAATTGCCGATTTATGGAGTAAAGGTTTCAAAGAAGTGACTTTATTAGGACAAAATGTAGACAGTTACCTTTGGTACGGTGGAGGTTTGAAAAAAGATTTTGTAAAAGCCAGCGAAATGCAAAAAGCAACTTCAGTAGATTTTGCTCAATTGTTAGACAGATGTGCCACGCAATTTCCAAAAATGCGATTTCGTTTTTCTACTTCAAATCCACAAGATATGCATATTGAAGTAATTGAGGTTATGGCCAAACATCATAATATTTGCAATTACATTCACTTACCAGTTCAGAGCGGAAGTACCAGAATACTTAAAGAAATGAACCGCCAACATACTCGCGAAGAATACATCACATTAATAGATACAATTTATAAAATTATTCCAGACATTTCTCTTTCACAAGATATTATCGCTGGTTTTCCAACAGAAACAGAAGCAGATCATCAAGACACATTGAGTTTGTTAGAATATGTAAAATACGATTTTGGATTTATGTTTGCTTATTCTGAAAGACCAGGAACATTAGCGGCCAGAAAAATGGAAGACGATGTACCAGAAGCAATAAAGAAACGCAGATTAAATGAAATTATCGATTTACAACAACGTATAGCTCTAGAACGCACAAAACGTTTTATCGGTCAAACAGTTGAAGTATTGGTAGAAAAAGACTCAAAACGTTCAGACAAACAGTGGAGTGGCAGAAATTCGCAAAGTACGGTTGTGGTTTTTCCAAAAGAAAATTATAAACCTGGCGATTTTGTACTAGTAAAAATATCGGCTTGCACCAGCGGAACATTAATAGGAGAAGCTGTTGGGTATTCTGAAATTATGAATTAAAAAATTAACAATTAAAATTTAGAATAATTAATTGTCGTCAATTATTAGTTATCAATTAAAAAATGGAATCAGTTCAAAATATAAAACAACGCTTTGAGATCATTGGAAACGATCCAAAACTCAATCGTGCGGTAGAAAAAGCCCTGCAGGTTGCCCCTACGGACATTTCTGTATTGGTAACTGGAGAAAGTGGGGTAGGAAAAGAAAGTATTCCTAAAATCATTCATTCTTTATCGCACAGAAAACATGGGAAATACATTGCGGTAAATTGTGGTGCTATACCAGAAGGAACCATAGATTCAGAACTTTTTGGACACGAAAAAGGATCGTTTACTGGTGCAACAGGAACTCGCGAAGGGTATTTTGAAGTAGCCAACGGCGGAACCATTTTTTTAGACGAAGTGGGCGAATTGCCATTAACTACTCAAGTACGTTTGCTAAGAGTTTTAGAAAATGGAGAATTTATTAAAGTAGGTTCTTCTCAAGTGCAAAAAACCAATGTGCGAATTGTTGCAGCTACCAACGTTAACTTGTTAGAAGCCATTGAAAAAGGAAAATTTAGAGAAGATTTATATTATCGTTTAAGCACCGTTGAGATTAATTTACCTGCTTTACGTGAAAGAAAAGAAGATATTCACTTGTTGTTTCGCAAGTTTGCTGCCGATTTTGCACACAAATACAAAATGCCTCCAATTAAATTATCTGATGATGCTATAAATTATTTATTACATTATCGTTGGAGTGGAAATATCAGACAATTACGAAATTCTGCTGAGCAAATTTCGGTATTGGAAACTAACAGAGATATCTCATTAGCGGCTTTAAAATCTTATTTGCCAAATATGGAAAGCAATTCGTTGCAAGTAGTTGGCGAGAAAAAAAGCACTACCGATTTTAGCAATGAGCGCGAAATTTTGTACAAAGTACTTTTTGATATGAAAAGCGATTTAAACGATTTAAAAAAGCTTACGCTAGAATTGATGCAAAATGAAAATGCTAAAGTGCAAGAAAACAACAAATCACTCATTCAAAAAATTTATGGAAATTCTGAAGAAAAAAACACTATTTTTGAAAAAGAAATAAAAAGAAATGTTTCGCCAGTTGAAGAAGAAGTAGAACAAGAAGAGTTTGAAGATGACGACGATTTTAATAATAATTATTTATATACCGAAGCCATAGACGAAGTGGAAACGCTAAGTTTAGAAGCCAAGGAAATAGAATTAATTATTAAATCGTTAGAAAAAAATAAAGGAAAAAGAAAAGCCGCTGCAGATGAATTAGGAATTTCTGAAAGAACATTATACAGGAAAATAAAACAATTTGATTTATAGTTTTAGAACGCAAAATATGAACTTAAAATATAAAATAGTTACAATTTTAACCTTGTTTTTTCTCGTAAGTTGTAACGTAAAATACAACTTTACAGGAACAGGAAAAATTAATGCCAAAACGTTTCAGGTAAATTATTTTCAAAATAATGCCGAAATTGTTGAGGTGGGTATCGAACGAACATTTACACAAAAATTACAAAACACCATTCAAAATCAAACCAATTTAGATTTGGTATCTTCTGGTGGCGATTTGCTGTATGAAGGTGAAATTGTAGAATACCGCATTACACCTATGGCTTCAAATGCGAACCAACAATCCTCTCAAAACAGAATGACAATTACTATAAATGTAAGGTATTCAAGCAAAAATTCAGAAGACGATAATTTTGAAAAACGTTTCTCATTTTTCCACGATTATGACGCGAATTTATTGCCATCTGCTGTTTTGAATGAAGCATTAGAAATAATTTACGAAAGAATCACTTTAGATATTTTTAATGAATCTTTGGCTAAATGGTAAACGAGTAATTAGTAAAAAGTGATTAGTCAAAAAGGCTAGTAACTATTTACAATTCACTAATCACTAAACAATAATGAACACAAACGATTATATAAATCTGCTCAATAATTCTAAAACTATTAACGACAAACAAACGTTAGTACTAGAAACTATTGTTAATGAATTTCCTTTTTATCAAAGTGCGCGTGCTTTGTATTTAAAAGGGTTATATAATCAAGAAAGTTTTAGATATAATTATGAATTAAAAAAAACTGCTGCTCATACTACAGATAGAAGTGTGCTGTTTGATTTTATTACTTCTGATGATTTTAAAATTTTTCAACAAGAAGTATATGACAAATACCAAGCGGAAATTCAGAGTATAATTGTATCAGATTTTGAATATGTTAGAGAAGAAAATCGACCGGTCACTTTAGATACTATTTCAAAATCAAATAATCCAGCAGTAACAATTTCTTTATCGGAACAAAAAGAGTCAAATAATGAACTAGAGGAAGCATTAAAAATTGGCAAACCCTTACAATTTGAAAAAAATGAAACCCATTCTTTCTCAGAGTGGCTTCAATTAGCCAAAATTGCCCCAATTATTCGTGAAGGTGCAGAAAAACAAACAAATATATCTTCAGAATTAGAAAAAAAATTCGATTTAATAGAAAAGTTTATTGAATTAAATCCTAAAATTCCGCAAGTTAAAGACAATACGTCAATACCAACAAATATTGCTAAAAGCAACGAAACGCCGTCGTCAATTATGACAGAAACGTTGGCGCAAATTTATTTAGAACAAAAAAAATATACCAAAGCCATACAAGCTTATGAAATATTAATTTTGAAATATCCAGAAAAAAGTAGTTTCTTTGCAGACCGAATTAAAAATATAAAAATTTTACATCAAAATAATTAATACAGAAGTTATGTCATTTACAATTTTTTTAGCATTAATCATCATCGTTTGTTTTTTATTAATCTTAACCATAATGGTTCAAAATCCTAAGAGCGGAGGTTTGTCTTCTTCTTTTGGTGGTGGTGGTCAAATGGGAGGTGTGAAAAACACAACCGACTTTTTAGAAAAAACAACTTGGGTTTTAGGTGGAACGTTAATCGCCTTAATTTTATTTTCAACTTTAAGTTTTAATAGCGGTTCAACTGGTTCTAAACTAGTAGACGAAAATGCAACGCCGGCTATTGTTAAAGATGCACCAGCTAAACCAGCAACAAAACCAGCAGATACTGCAAAATAATTTTTGCTTCATATATTATAAAATGCCAGCCTGTCAGTGCTGGCATTTTTATTTTAAGTAAATTTGTCAGAAAATAGGTTTGGCACAATTTCTGAAACCATAAAAAAAGTACACTAACTAATATATTCAATATAACTATGGCATTAAACATTAAACCAATTGCAGACCGAGTAGTGATTGAACCGTCTGCTGCAGAAACAACAACTGCTTCAGGAATTATCATTCCAGATACAGCAAAAGAAAAACCTCAAAAAGGAACTGTTGTTGCCGTTGGAACAGGAAAAACCGATTATACAATGACTGTAAAAATTGGTGATACCGTTTTGTATGGTAAATACGCTGGAACAGAATTAAAATATGAAGGTAAAGATTACCTAATTATGCGTGAAGATGAAATTTATGCAATATTATAAAACTCTTAATTTCAGGTTTAAAGTTTCAAGTTAAAAAACTTTAATTTCTGAAAATATTAATTATTGGTTGTTCAACGTTAAACAAAAATAACCTTAAACTTTAAACAAAAAATTATAATGGCAAAAGATATAAAATTTGATATTGAAGCACGCGACGGTTTAAAACGTGGCGTAGATGCATTAGCAAATGCAGTAAAAGTTACTTTAGGACCAAAAGGAAGAAATGTAATTATTTCTAAATCATTCGGAGGCCCAACGGTAACTAAAGATGGTGTTTCTGTAGCAAAAGAAATTGAATTAGCAGATCCATTAGAAAATATGGGTGCGCAAATGGTAAAGGAAGTAGCATCAAAAACTAACGATTTAGCCGGAGATGGAACTACAACGGCGACAGTTTTGGCTCAAGCCATCGTAAAAGAAGGTTTGAAAAACGTAGCAGCTGGTGCCAATCCAATGGATTTAAAGCGAGGAATTGATAAAGCGGTGGAAGCAATTGTTGCCAATTTAGCAAAGCAAACTCAGTCTGTAGGTGATTCTTCAGAAAAAATAAAACAAGTGGCTTCTATTTCAGCTAATAACGATGAAACTATTGGCGATTTAATTGCAAAAGCATTTACAAGAGTAGGAAAAGAAGGTGTTATCACTGTTGAAGAAGCAAAAGGAACGGATACTTATGTTGATGTTGTAGAAGGAATGCAGTTTGATAGAGGTTATTTATCTCCCTATTTTGTTACAGATGCAGATAAAATGGTAGCAGAATTAAGCAATCCTTATGTATTATTATACGATAAAAAAATCTCAAACTTACAAGAGTTATTACCTATTTTAGAACCTGTTGCACAATCAAGTCGTCCGTTATTAATTATTGCGGAAGATGTTGATGGACAAGCGTTAGCGACTTTAGTAGTTAATAAATTACGTGGTGGATTAAAAATTGCGGCAGTTAAAGCACCAGGTTTTGGAGACAGAAGAAAAGCTATGTTAGAAGACATCGCTATTTTAACTGGCGGAACGGTAATTGCTGAAGAAAGTGGGTATTCGTTAGAAAACACAACTTTAGAAATGTTAGGAACAGCTGAAAATATTTCTATTGACAAAGACAATACTACAATTGTAAATGGAGCGGGAGATACGGAATTAATTAAGGGCCGTGTCAACCAAATTAAAGCGCAAATGGAAACGTCAACTTCAGATTACGACAAAGAAAAGTTACAAGAACGTTTGGCTAAATTAGCTGGAGGTGTTGCTGTACTTTATGTTGGAGCAGCTTCTGAAGTAGAAATGAAAGAGAAAAAAGACAGAGTAGACGATGCGTTACACGCCACTCGTGCGGCTGTTGAAGAAGGAATTGTTGCTGGTGGTGGAGTGGCTTTAGTGAGAGCTAAAAATGCTTTAGAAAATTTAAAAGCTGAAAATGCTGACGAAGCAACAGGAATTCAAATAATAAATAAAGCTATCGAATCTCCATTACGAACTATTGTTGAAAATGCTGGCGGTGAAGGTTCTGTAGTTATTGCAAAGGTAATTGATGGTTCAGGTGATTTCGGATTCAATGCAAAAACAGGAGAATACGTTCAAATGTTAGCAGCCGGAATTATCGACCCGAAAAAAGTAACTCGTGTGGCTTTAGAAAATGCAGCTTCTGTTGCAGGTATGATTTTAACTACAGAATGTGCGTTAATCGAAATTAAAGAAGAAGCAAGTCCAAGTCATATGGGCGGCGGAATGCCAGGAATGATGTAATCTAATTTTAGACTTACGACTTTAGATTTACGAAGTATAAAAAAACCGTACCGATTGTATCGGGACGGTTTTTTGTTTTTTAGAAACTTTGTTATTTATTAGAATTCGTAAAATCTAAATTGTGTGTAATGCTCACGGAAACATTGTGATTCATGATGTTGTTTCCGATTTCAGGTGTTACCAAATGATTTAAATAACCAACTTCTAGTCGAGTGATATCTTCATAATTAATTCCGAAACCAATTAAAAGTCTGTTTTGATCAAAGAAATTAGCATTCACTTTATTGTATCCTAAATTGAAAAAAAATTCGTCTTGTAAAATCGCATAAGCTTTGTTTCTGTTATTATTAAATTCAAATAAATGAAATAAATTTCGATTCAAATATCTTAGTCGATTTTGATAATTGGTTGCTTCAACTACAATTTCCTCATCACTATTTAAAATAATATTATCTACAAAACGTTGTTCTAAACGGAAACGATGCGTCATTAAATTTTTAATATCAGACCATTTGTGATTATATTGTATTTGTTCCCATGCCCTGTTTTCTAAAAAAAAATCAGTTAAAGAAGGTTTGAAAGTTTTAATTAATCCGTAACCCGCGCTTAAAGTAATTTGATTGTTTAAGTAATAAATGCCGCCAATTCGGAATAAATTCTGTCGGTTTTGCTCAAAATTGGCATCACCACGCCATTGCACTTCTAAATGTGCACCAAACTTGTTGGTTAGTTTATATTGACCCGTATAGGCCAGCCAATTGGCTTGCCCATGAATTGTTTTTTGTGCAAATGCTGTCGAAAGTATAAAAGTTAACCCGAAAACAATTATAAATTTTAAATTCATTTTTTTAAATTTTTAAAATGTAAAATTAAGACTTAAAATTTATTTTTTGAATTATAACTTCCGCTTTTGCTAATTTTATATTTTGTTTAATCTTTTCTAATTAGTTGAGAATAATGCTAATATATAATGGTTTAATATTTTTTTAAGTTTTACTTGTCAGAACCAAAATTGGTTGTATATTTGCCAAAGAATTAAGTATGAAACATTGCTTAATTCCTCAAAAAAGAAAATAGAATTAAACATATATCGCGGGATAGAGCAGTAGGCAGCTCGTCGGGCTCATAACCCGAAGGTCACAGGTTCGAGTCCTGTTCCCGCTACTAAGTAAGCCATTCAGAAATGAGTGGCTTTTTTTTATGCAATGAACTCAGTGATAAAGGGTTGTAATGACCTATCAATAAGCAGTTAACTATTTCCTTTGACCGACTTATTAATCAAAAACTGACAAAGTTAGAGACCAAATAAAAAAATACTGGCAGTTAACTGACAATAATACTTTATAAATAAGAGTTCTGCCAATAAAAAAACAATTAATTTTCAGTTGACATCGTTACCAATACATTGGTGCCTGCAACCACAAATCGATACAAATGAATTTTGCCAATTGTTCTATTAGAGGTTCCCATATATCTAATTGTAAATCCTACTGGCAACGTAAAGCTCACACTATTTGAAACATTATTGGCTGTGGTAACTAAATTATATACACCTCCGTCTTTAATATTTGTTAAAGAAATCGCATTACTTGTTGCTGATGTAAAGGCTATATTACTTAATGAAAAGTCAATAGTAGTATCAGATACCTCGTCATTTGAGGAAGCATTAGTATAGGCGCCGTTAACTTGTAATTTTGCGCCTGTATCTGTGGTAGTACCCAAAAGTAAATTGCCAAAAACACTAACTACAGTTCCATTATCAGAAATATTTGAATTACCTACTGTTGAAGTTCCTGTAAATTTAGGCAGTGTATTTGTAGTTCCTGTTCCAGTAACTGGATTAGTTAACGCATTTTGTTTCAAATCCAATGCAGCTTGAGTCAGTGTAGAAATAGGTTTACTTGCATCCGAAGTGTTATCTATATTACTTAAACCAACCATGGTTTTGTTAATTCCTGATACTATACCGGTAAAGGTTGGAGAATCAGACAAAACTAATTTTCCAGTTCCTGTTTCATCAGAAATAACTCCAGCCAATTCAGTTGAAGTGGTCGCAGCCAATACATTTAATTTATTGGTAGTATACACACCATTTGTTACGGTGGCGGCATTACCTGAAATAGAACCTCCAATAGTGTTACTAAATGTTTTTGACCCTGCAAACGTTTGATTCCCCGTGGTAACAACACCACCATTAGAAGCATTTGCTGGAGCAAGGTTTAATACTCCTGTAGTTATGGTAGCACCATTTGCATTTGAAGAAGCACTTATAGCACCTACGGTAACTCCACTGGATACTGATCCATTTGCCATTAAATATTGTGTAGATGTTCCAGTAGGTGTTTTGAATCCAGAGCCTGTGTAGGAACCGCTAGTATTTACTTTAGTTACACTTAAGTTTCCTAGTTGAATAGTGTTATTTGTTTCTACTTGAGCGCCAAAACCAATGGCAGTTGCATTTGAAACAGTTGCTCCTGCACTAGTAGTTTTAGCTTGAGTTCCTAAAAAAGTATTATCAGAACCTGTGGTTAATCCCTCTCCCGAACGGTATCCTACTCCAACATTATTGTTCCCGGAAGTACTAATTAAAGATTGGTTACCAATACCAGTATTGTTTTTTCCAGTGGCTACACTAAACATAGTCTCAGCTCCTACCGAAGTGTTTCCATCTCCGGTTGTCAAGCCTAACATACTATTATAACCAACGCCTGTATTATTATCATAACTTGTACCCGAATAGTTCCTTAAAGCGCGAACTCCTACAGCAGTATTTCGAGTTCCGATAGCGTTGCTTGAATTTAATGCTTCGAAACCAATAGCCGTATTGTGTTCATTTTGGCCGGCACCTTTACCTATTGTCAAGCCGTTTACTACTATATCAGAAACAAACGATTTATTCCCAGCAAATGTTTGGTCTGAAGTGGTAACAATACCACCATTATTTCCATCGGCAGGAGCAAGGTTTAATTCGCCTGCAGTTACAGTTGCGCCATTTGAATCTGAAGAAGTGCTAATAGGGCCTATGATAACAGTTGCGTCACTTCCAGCGGGTCCTTGTAGACCAATATCTCCTTGAAGTCCCTGAGGTCCAATTTCGCCTTGGATCCCTTGTGGACCAACTGCACCATCAGTACCATTTGTTCCAGCTAAACCTTGAATACCTTGTGGGCCTTGAGGACCAACTGCGCCATCAAGTCCATTTATTCCGTTTATTCCAGCGGGTCCAGCAGGTCCCACTAAATTAGTACCAGTTGAAGGCCAAGCCCCTGATGCTTTTGGTCCATAAATAGTATTTGTCGTTGTATTAATGAAAAAATC
>CAMCVI010000005.1 GCA_945881885.1 Chryseobacterium gleum
GCCAATCCAAAGCGCTTAAAAGTGGATTTAAGTACAACTGAATTATCTCCTTATTACTCAGAAATTAGCAACCAACCTTTTACTGCGGTTCCTTTTGCTTTGTTTGCTGTTAATTCAGAGAGTACGGCGGCATTAACAGCGCTTCAGGCAACAGTAGCTGCAAATGCAACTGCTACAAATGCAGCTTTAGCATTAAAAGAAAATGCCATAAACAAATCCACAACAACTACATTAGGAACTAGTAATATTTTATTTCCTACTCAAAATGCAGTAAAAACTTATGTAGATACAAATATTTCTGCTTCGAACACTGCAAATACAGCAGCTATTACTGCTCTTGCAAATACAGTAACTTCAAATGCAACAGCTACAACAGCTGCTTTAGCGTTAAAAGAAGATGCGATAAACAAATCAACTACTACAACTTTAGGAACAAGTAATGTATTATTTCCAACACAAAATGCAGTGAAAACATATGTTGATACAAATATTTCTACTTCGAACACTGCAAATACAGCAGCTATTACTACTCTTGGAAATACAGTAACTTCAAATGCAACAGCAACAACAGCAGCTTTAGCTTTAAAAGAAGATGCGATAAACAAATCCACTACAACAACTTTAGGAACTAGTAATGTATTATTTCCTACTCAAAATGCAGTGAAAACATATGTGGATACGAATATTACAACAGTTAACACTTCTAACACATCACTTCAAGCTACAGTAGCCGCAAACGCAACAGCTACAACGGCTGCTTTAGCGTTAAAAGAAGATGCGATAAACAAATCCACTACTACAACTTTAGGAACTAGTAATGTGTTATTTCCAACTCAGAATGCAGTAAAAACCTATGTAGATTCTCAAGTTGCCTCAGCTACAATTCCTGATGCAAATGCCACTACAAAAGGTAAAATTCAGTTAGCAGGAGATTTAGGCGGGACAGCTTCTGTACCAACTGTACCTGGTTTAGCGAATAAAGAAAATACAATAAATGTCGGTACAACTTCTCAGTATTATAGAGGAGACAAAACTTGGCAAACTTTAGATAAAACTGCGGTTGGTTTAGTAAACGTTGATAATACAACTGATGCTGCAAAACCTATTTCAGCAGCAACACAAACAGCATTAAATACGAAAGAAGATACAGCTAACAAATCAATTACAACTACATTAGGTACAAGTAATGTTTTGTTTCCTACTCAAAATGCAGTAAAAACCTATGTGGATACGAATTTAGCGTTAAAAGCAAATACTGCAAGTTTAGCAACAGTTGCAATAAGTGGTAGTTATAATGATTTAACTAATACGCCAATAGTTCCAGCTGCATATAGTTTACCTAATGCTAGTGCATCATCATTAGGAGGGATTAAAGTAGGAAGTAATTTAAGTATAGATAGTAACGGTGTATTAAGCGGCGTCTCATCATATAGTTTACCAACTGCGAGTGCAACGGATTTGGGTGGAGTTAAAGTTGGCACTGGCTTAACCATTACTAATGGTGTTTTAAGCGCTTCAGGTTCAGGTGTTCCTTATACGGGAGCTACACAAGCCGTTGACTTAGGGGCATTTGATTTGAAAGTAAATGGAATCACGGTAGGGCGTGGTAATGGAAATTTAGCATCTAATACTGCAACGGGTAAAGATGCGCTTCTAAATAATAATACCATTGGTGCTAACAACACGGCTATGGGAAACCAAGCTCTTTACTCTAATACCTTTGGTAGTCAAAATACAGCGATAGGTTCCGGATCACTTAATTCTAACATTAATGGCATACAGAATACAGCAGTAGGAATCCTTTCACTTGAAAAGACTGTAGGCGTATCATACAACACTGCCGTTGGTGCTGAAGCGCTTCGATTTACAGTAGATGGAGAAAGCAATACAGCAACTGGTGCAAGTGCACTTAGAGCCAACATCAGTGGAGCGTACAATAGTGCATTCGGGAGAAACGCACTTAGCAAAAGTACAATAAGCTATAACAATGCTGCGTTTGGTGCCGAAGCACTTTCTGATAACCTAGCTAATGGAAATACTGCCTATGGAGCCTATGCGCTTCAAAGAAACACAACTGGTTATAGTAATACGGCAGTGGGTATAGGTGCGATGAAATTTCACACGACTGGTAATGATAACGTTGCAATTGGAGTTAATGCAGGCTTGTTTGCTTCGAACGTAACAACTGGCAGCAGCAACACCGCTATTGGAGCTTTTGCTGAGTATGGGGCTGCCAACCTAAGCAATGCAACTGTAATAGGATCTGGTGCAACTGTTTCGGCATCTAATACTATTCAGTTGGGAAATACAGCGGTAACTAATGTAAAAACTAGTGGCACAATAACTGCAGGTGCAGTTACTTATCCTAAAGTAGACGGAACTGCGGGTCAAGTATTAACTGCGAATGCAAACGGAATTCCAACATGGCAACCTATTTCTGCTGCACCACTTGTTTCACCAACATTTACAGGTACTCCAGCTGCTCCAACGGCTACTGCAGGAACAAATACTACTCAAATAGCCACAACACAATTTGTGACCAGCGCTATTGCAACAGCAACCATTCCAGATGCAACGACCTCAGCAAAAGGGAAAGTTAAATTAGCAGGAGATTTAGGAGGAACAGCTGATGTACCTACTGTACCAGGTTTAGCACTGAAGGCAAATACTTCCGATGTTACGACATCTTTGGCTACAAAAGAAGATGCTAGTAATAAATCGAATGCCACCTTAGGAACGAGCACGACTTTATTCCCAACACAAAATGCGGTGAAAACCTATGTGGATGCACAGGTAGCCTCAGCAACGATTGCGGATGCAAATGCCACAACTAAAGGTAAAATCCAATTAGCAGGTGATTTAGCTGGAACAGCAGATGCACCTACTGTACCTGGATTAGCTTTAAAAGCACCTTTAGCATCTCCAATCTTTACAGGTGCAGTAACTGCTCCTATCTATGCTTCTACTCCACAAGCGTTAACTGATGCAGCTACCATTTCTTGGAATCCTGCCAATGGATTAAACGCTAGTGTAACTTTAGGAGGGAACAGAACTTTAAGTTTTACTGCTACTCCAGCAGTAGGTTCTTATGGAACCTTGTTAGTATCGCAAGATGCTACAGGTGGTAGAACAATAACTTTACCATCTACCTCAAATAAAGTATTAGGTTCAACTTCAACTACTACTATTGCATTATCTTCAGCTGCTAATGCAAAAGATATTTTGAATTTTTATTATGATGGTACCAATTGTTATTGGAATATCGGACAAGGATATGGAACGGCAGCAACAGTTGCCTCTACAAATTTGGCCTCTAGCGTTTCTGGTACTTTACCAATTGCAAATGGTGGAACCGGATCAACTACTCAAAATTTCGTAGACTTAACTACCAATCAAACTATTGCGGGAAATAAAACATTTAGTTCAGATATTGTAGTTAATGGAATCAAAGTAGGAAATGGCGGCGGAAGCCAAAGCACAGTAATTGGAGATAGTGCAAACGCTACTCTTGCAAATAACACAGCCCTAGGGTTTATGACCTTAGATGGTAATTCAGGAACGGATAATACAGCTGTTGGAACAAATTCTATGAGAAATTCTGGCGCTACATCCCAAACTACAGCAATTGGAGAAAACGCAGGAACGGGAGTAAATACGGGTAACAATAATACTTATTTAGGATTTAATGCAAATGTTACGAGCAATAGCTCTATTTCTAATGCTACAGCAATTGGATCTGGCGCCACAGTTACATCTAGTAATACCATTCAGTTGGGAGCAGATGGAACCAATGGAACAACGGCAGTGACCAATGTAAACACAAGCGGTTCAATTACAGCAAATGCTTCAATAAGTTCTGAAATAACAGCTAATTTAACCATTACCAACGCAAATGCTGAACTTTATAAAGGCAAAGTGTTAATTTGTAATCCCTCAAGTCAAATTACGATTACTTTTAATAATAATTTGCCTGTTGGATTTAACTGTATGGTGTTACAAAAAAGTGCAGACGCTAATAAAATTAATTTAGCTGGAGGTTCAGGTGTAACCATCAAAAACAGAAGTAATTATACGGCAACTGCAGGAAATTATGCAATAGCTACCATAGTTAATATTGGTGGGGGCATTATTGTTACAGCAGGTGACATGCAATAAAATTAAAACAACTAAAACAGAAAATAAATAATATATAAACTCAATTAAACCTTCAAAAATGAAAAAATTATTTTTAATTACCATTCTATTCTTGGCAAATAGTTTTCAAAGTCAGGCAAATAATTTAGTGGTGGGAACACCAACAATCAGTGGAAGCACACTTACCTTTACTATTAAATGGGATAACAGTTGGTATGTTACTTCAGGGCCATCTAACTGGGATGCAGTTTGGATTTTTGTTAAAAGACAATCTTGTGTAACAGGCGCTGTAAGCCCTTGGCTGCATGGTCAATTATCTGCTGCAGGACAATCCGTTACCGGTTCAGTTCTACAAGTTGATACAGTATCAGATAATGCTGGAGTTTTCGTAAGAAGATCAGCTGCTGGAATTGGTAATATCGCTCAAGCCACAGTAACAATAACATTGGCGAGCCCTGTTGGCGCAGACAATATTGGAGTTTATGCTATGGAAATGGTAAATGTACCGCAAGGGGATTTTTATATAGGGGACAATAATAGACCTTCTTATTATGTATTTGGAAATGCAACTAACCAAGCTGTACAAATTACTAGTACTACTACAAATTTAACTAAGGAACAATATGGAGCTCAAGAACAACTTGGTTCTACAGTTGCTTTGCCTAGCACCTACCCTTATGGTTACAATCGTTTTTATTGTATGAAATATGATATTACTTGCGCTCAATATGTTTCCTTTTTAAACACCTTGAGCTATGAACAACAATTACATAAACAACAAGACATGAACTGGAATACGACGCCACCGACTTCCGCAGCTGGAACAAGTTTTATGTCTAATTGGGGCTATAGAATAGAAATTAAAACACCAGCTATTTCAACAACAAGTTTGACGCCTGCCGTTTACGCCTGCGATGCTAATGACAATGGAGTATATGATGAAGATTGTGATGGCTTAGGGTTTCCTGTCGCTTTAAGACAAGAGCATTGGTTAACCTATTTGGAATGGGCAGCTTTAAGACCAATGACGGAGTTTGAATATGAAAAAGCGTGTAGAGGTCCACTTGCACCAGTTAGTGGAGAATATGCTTGGGGAACCACTGATATTGCTCAATTTCAATATACTAATGCTAACTGGGGTTGTTCAACAGACATACAAACTTATTTTGCTTTAGGTTTATGCAACTACCAAACATCAAGAATGTATAGAGCTGGAAGTGCAGCTACAGCTAATACTGATAGAGTACATGCTGGAGCAACTTATTATGGAATAGCTGATATGACTGGTGGTACCTATGATCGTTGTGTTGGAGGTTGGGGTTATGATTATTCTACTTTTACTACGGCAAATGGTGATGGTAATATTAATGCAGATGGCACTTGTGGTAATACAATTTGGAACAGCATGCAGTTTATGAACAAGGGTGGTTCTGCTCAATGGTCTCATGGTATGCATCTATCATCCAGAGCTTATTTTAACGACCCTAGTTATGGCCAAGCACAAGGTGGTAGAGGAGTAAGGTCGTATTAATTGTATTCAAGTGATAAAAAAAATAATAATAGTAGCATTATTTTGTTTGGCGCAAAATACTTTTGGGCAAATTGCGCTACCTTCTATGCGTGGGGTTTTTAATTCTAAAAAGACCATGACCATGTTTTCAGGTGGCATAGGATTTGGATCCTCTCAGCAAAGTTTGTTTCAAAACGTTTGTGCGCCAGTTCAAGTAGAATCCATTTTTTATGGAGGCATTGGCTTTGGCGATCAGCAGCAAATAATTGTGCAAAACATTTGTACTCCTATTGCTGTAGAATCGATTTTTTATGGAGGCGAAGGATATGGAGACCAACAAAAAGCGATAGTACAAAGTGCTTGTATTCCGCCAGCTATTGAATCCATATTTCTTGGAGGCGAAGGATATGGAGACCAACAAAAATCAGTTGTTCAAAGTGTTTGTGTCGACCCTGCTATAGAATCCATATTTTTAGGTGGAACTGGATATGGATCTCAAGAAAAAATTATAATTCAAGCGGCTTGTACCTATTAACGATTCGGAAGTTTTTTCAAAATAAATATATTGATAAAATATAAATCCAGTTAAATTTGTATTCTAAAAATAAATGAGTATTCTTACTTAGTTAAGTTGTTTAGAGCATCTGACTGTTTATCAGAGAGTCCTTGGTTCGAGCCCAAGAGAGGGAGCAAAAGTCCAGCAGAAATGTTGGGCTTTTTATTTTTAATAAAATTCCTAGTGTTTATTCTTTAATAAACTTGGCAGCGTTTTTACCTGATACCTTTAAATAATAAATACCTTCAGATAATTGCTCAACGCTAATAGATGTGTCGCCTTCGTTAAGGTTCCCTTTTAGAACGATTTTTCCTAAAGCATCGGTTATGGTATAGTGCTGATTGGCGATACTGGGTTCAATCATTGTATTTAACAAACTTGAAGTAGGGTTAGGATATACGCTTACACTACTTTTATCAAAGACTTCCGTGGCTAAATCACTACAATTAATTGCTAACCCTAAATCTGTTATAGTCCAATTGTAAGTATTAAGTATAGAAGTTCTTGCTGCATAGCCATTACAATAATAAGAATTGCCTCCTGAAAAAACAACATTTGGTTCTAAAGGATTCTCATTTGGTGCTATTGTTGCCCAACCTATTAGTAGCGCATCATAATTATTTATAGAAAGTTGTGCTCCTGCAAACATAGATGACATATTAGTTACATTACCAACATTCCATGATCCAATAGGTTGGTCAAACGAGGAAGGCCCAAAAAATATAGAATTATTAAAAAACATAGAATCCATATCGATAACATTACTCACATTCCAAGAGTCAATAGGCTGGTTAAAGGCGGAAGCGTTACTAAACATATTAGACATATTGGTCACACTGCTCACATTCCAGGAACCAATAGGTTGGTTAAAGACAATAGCTTGCCTAAACATATAACCCATAGCAATCACATTGCTAACATTCCAAGAACCAATAGGTTGGTTAAAGATATTAGCTTGATCAAACATACCACCCATATTAGTCACATTGCTAACATTCCAAGGCCCAATAGGTTGGTTAAAGGAAATAGCGTGTGAAAACATAGAAGACATATTAGTCACATTGCTAACATCCCAAGAACCAATGTTTTGGTTAAAGGTAGTAGCGTTTTCAAACATAGAAAGCATAGTATTCACATTGCTAACATTCCAAGCCCCAATATTTTGATTAAAGATATTAGCTTGAAAAAACATAAGAGCCATAGTAGTTACATTGCCAACATTCCAAGAACCAATATTTTGGTTAAAGGAAATAGCGCCTGCAAACATACCACTCATATCAGTCACATTGCTAACATCCCAAGAACCAATATTTTGGTTAAAGGCGGGAGCGTTACTAAACATACTACCCATATCAGTTACATTGCTAACATTCCAAGCTCCAATATTTTGGTTAAAGATAATAGCTTGCGAAAACATACCATTCATATTGTACACATTGCTAACATTCCAAGCCCCAATATTTTGGTTAAAGGAAGTAGCTTGACTAAACATACCACTCATATTAAGCACATTGCTAACATTCCAAGCCCCAATAGGTTGGTTATAGGAAGTAGCGCCTGAAAACATAACATTCATACTGTTCACATTGCTAACATTCCAAGAACCAATATTTTGGTTAAAGGAAGTAGCGCCTGAAAACATAACATTCATACTGTTCACATTGCTAACATTCCAAGAACCAATATTTTGGTTAAAGGAAGTAGCTTGACTAAACATACCAGCCATTATAGTCACATTGCTGACATTCCAGGAACTAATAGGTTGGTTAAAGGAAGTAGCGGTGTAAAACATAAAATTCATATCGGTTACATTACTCACGTCCCAAGACCCAATTGGTTGGTTGAAAGTTACTGCTTGATAAAATAAATTAGTTGTATTAGTTACAAGAGTCGTTACAATATTATCAAAAGGAATTGGTGTTGTACTGCCTGGAGGTGTAAAATAACTTATGCCAGAAGGAATATTATTAGCATAATTAGTAATATTACTAGTAGTTGAATTATTTACAATAGCAAACCATTCCATTCCTGTTCCTCTTGGGTTTGCTTGAATAAAGTAGGGTGACGGAACTGTTGTGCCCGTCCATTTAATGGTAATTAAGTTTGTATCTAATACAACTTGTGCATTGATAGTTTGAACGGCTAAAAACACTGAAATAATTAGGAGTGTAATTTTTTTCATAATTATTTTGTTTAATTTATTTAATTGTAAATATATTAAAAATAAAATAAAAATTGTCTATGTCCTTGATTTTCTAATAATTGAGTAAGTAATCATCGCGTTAAAATTGTAACTTTCTCCAATAGGGGGAGCAAAACTCCAGCAGAAATGTTGGACTTTTTTTATTGTCTATCATTCAGTCAGGCTAGTTAAATCTTTTTATTATATTTACATATGAAAAATCTAATCCTGTTATTATTAACTCTCACAATTTGTACAAGCGGTTTTGCACAAATCCAAGATGAAATAAAAGTTGAAACCACTCAAACTACGCTTTTTAATGAAATAGCCAATCTTGATAGTTCATTATTCGAAGCATATAATTCAAAGAATCTAGATTTGATGAAGACCTATTTTACGAAAGACCTCGAGTGGTATCAAGATAATGGGGGGTTAATAGATTTTGAAAAAGTGTTTTCGAATTTTCAGTCTATTTTTAATAGAGATTATGACCTCAAAAGAAATCTTATTAAAGAGAGCTTAGAAGTACATCCAATAGAAGGTTATGGGGCAATAGAAATTGGCAAGCACCAATTCAAACACATTGAAAATGGTAAACTCGAAATTGGCACTTTCAAATTCTTAATGATTTGGAAGAATGATAATGGTAACTGGAAAATTTCAAGAGTAATTAGTTATGACCATTAGTTCAACCTTTTGATTTTTGACAGACACATACTTAATTATCGCATTAAAATTGTAATTTTCTCCAATAGGGAAAAAAAGCCTAACAGAAATGTTAGGCTTTTTTATTTTATAAACTTGACTTAAATTGTTCTAAGAAACGAACATCGTTTTCATAAAACATTCTAATATCGCCAATTTGGTATAATAGCATAGCAATTCTTTCAATTCCCATTCCAAAAGCGTATCCGGTATATTCATTTGGGTCAATACCACAGTTTTTCAACACATTCGGATCAACCATTCCGCATCCCATAATTTCTAACCAACCTGTTCCTTTTGTAATTCGGTAATCGGTTTCTGTTTTCAATCCCCAATAAATATCAACTTCCGCACTTGGTTCTGTAAATGGAAAGTATGACGGACGCAATCTGATTTTAGATTTTCCAAACATTTCTTTCGTAAAATATAAAAGCGTTTGTTTCAAATCCGCAAACGACACATTTTTATCAATATACAAGCCTTCTACTTGGTGGAAAATACAATGTGAACGAGACGAAATAGCTTCGTTACGAAAAACCCTTCCTGGAGAAATTGTTCTAATAGGTGGTTTGTTGTTTTCCATATAACGAACCTGTACAGATGAGGTATGTGTGCGTAACAAAACATCTGGATTAGTCTGAATAAAAAACGTATCCTGCATATCGCGTGCCGGATGATATTCTGGTAAGTTTAATGCGGTAAAGTTGTGCCAATCGTCTTCAATTTCTGGACCTTCAGAAACGTTAAAACCAATGGTTGAAAAAACATCTAAAATTTGATTTTTAACTAAAGAAATCGGATGACGCGAACCAATATGAATAGGACTTCCAGGGCGAGACAAATCACCAAATAAGTTTAAAGATTCCGTTTTATTTTCAAGAAGTTCTTGAATGGTTTTTACTTTTTCTTCTGCCGTATTTTTTAACTCGTTTATTACTTGACCAAATTCTTTCTTTTGTTCGTTAGGAACGTTTTTAAATTCAGCAAAAAAATCTTTCAATAAACCTTTACTTCCTAAATATTTAATACGAAATTCTTCCAAAGTACTTTTGTCTTCAGTTTGGAAAGCTTTTGCTTCTTCAATATGTTGTTTTATCTTGTGTATCATTATAAAAAGGTAATAGTCTGTAAATTTATGTATTTTTTAGCGATTTGTGAAAACGGATTAGTAATTAGTTTCAACGGTGCACTAATTAATTATCTCTTTTTCTAAAAAATAATTCACAATGGCTTCTTTCATTAAAACCGATTGCTCTCCTGCTTTTAGTGGTGGAAGTTCTTTTACTACTTTATAATGTGGCCAGCCATCTTTATCAAAAAATTCAAATTCGTAGTATCCGTAAGGTTCTAAAAGTTTACAAATAGCAATGTGCATTAGGTTTACTTTTTCGTCTTTTTTAAATTCTATATTTATTTTGCCTAATTCTTGCACACCAATTAAGTAAATAATAGCATCTAAATCCAATACGTCTCCATCGGCAAATTTTTCAGATAAAAAAGCTACCACTTTTTCCCAGCGTTCTTTTAATTGTATATCTCTAGACATTTAAGTTTTGTTTTTGCAAAGATAGTATTTGAGGTTTGCATTTTGTAGATTTGTTTTTATAAAATAAATATAATTTATGGAATTTATTGATATTGTTTTTGCCGTCTTATTAGGTTACAGCATATATAATGGGTTAAAAAACGGTCTTTTTGTAGAAATAGCTTCATTTAGTTCTTTGATTGTAGGTATTTTTGCAGCCATAAAATTTTCGCACATTATTAGATTGGCTTTAGAAGAACAAATAAAAACCAATCCAAAATACATTGAAATTATTGCTTTTGCCATTACTTTTATTTTAGTTTTGATTGGCATTCATTTATTAGCAAAATTTTTTACAAAAATAGTAAGTTTTGCCTATTTAGGTTGGCTAAATAAATTAGGTGGCGCAGTTTTTAGTATGCTGAAAACCGTTTTAATGTTGGGGGTATTAATAAGTTTGCTTCAAAGAATAAACAGAAATGGGATGTTGGTAAAACAAGAAACACTAAACCAATCTTTATTATATCAACCTGTCCAAGAAGTTTCTAAATTTATATTACCAAACTTGGGAAAATGGTACGAAGAAGTTAAAGAACGAACAAAAGAAATACCGGAGAACAAAAACAAAAAATTAATCGAAATTAATCATTAACATCTCATTAACACAATAAATAGCGTGGAGTAACAATATTAATTAAAAAAATAAATACATTTGTACTATTAATAATAACTAATTTAAATATAATAATTATGAAAACAGTAAAATTACTTGCATTTGCTTTATTAATGGGTTCATTCTCATTTGCTCAAACTCCTGCGCCAGTTGCTGTTCCAGCTACACCGCAAACACCATCTCAAATGAAATGGGAAAAAGAAGCACATGAATTTGGAACCATTGAACAAGGAAAACCAGTTTCTTACGAGTTTACTTTTACAAACACTACTAACAAAGAAGTTACTTTAAAGGATGTAAAAGCATCTTGTGGATGTACTGCTACAAATTACACTAAAACAGCAATCAAGCCAGGTGAAAAAGGAAGCGTAACAGCTACTTATAATGCAGCATCAGGTGGCGCATTCAACAAAACAGTTACTGTAATTACAAGCGAGGAGAACACTATTCCTAAAACAATTACTATTAAAGGAACAGTTAAAGTTAATGAAGCACCAGCAGTAGCTGCTCCAGCTTCAAAATAATAAAATGGTTTTTTATAATAATCCCGATAGGTTTTTACTTATCGGGATTTTTTTATGGAAATTTTCTACACGTTATTTATCGCGTTGTTGTTCAGAATATTTATCAATTTGCATTACACAAGATAAGTAAAAGCGATAATATTTAATCAAAAACTAATAGTGTGTTACTTATACAAAAAAAAGGAGTTCTAATTAGAACTCCTTTTTTTGATTATCTTGCTAACACAATTTTCTTGGTCGTTCTAGAACTTCCGTTTTCTATAGTTATTAAATATACCCCATCAGATAAATTACAAATATTGATGTTGTCTATAGCGGTTTTCATTTCCTTAGTTGAAATCATTCTGCCTTGTATATCAAATAGTTTTACTATTGAATTACTTTCTAAATTTTGATTACCTAAATCTATATTTACAAATCCAGTTGTTGGATTAGGATATATTTTTAAGTTAGAAAAAGTAGTGTCTTCAGTTGACAGCGGTACCTGGATGTTGCAAATTTGTAGTTTGACAGAATTGATTGTTCCGCCATCACCATTATAAGGATCATCAACGGTAAGTGTCCATGTTCCATCTGCAATCAAACCATTTAATGCAGTTAATGTTTGAGAAGGAATTACACTTCCGGTTAATGCAGGTACAGTAGTGCCACAAGCAACGGCTAAACCACTATCATCCATTGTACAGTTTACATTATCATTGTCACCACAAGGTTGATCTAAGAGTATTATCACTGGACTTCCAATAGAGGCTGGTCCGGTTAGTTTAACTTTAAAATCTTGTATGTAAGTGTGTGAAATATTTAGTGCAACATTTAAATCTCCAATAGTTAATCCGCCTGTTACTACAATTGGCACAGAAGCTGTCGCGTTTGCAGTACTAGCAATCGACGCATTTGAAAAATTCGTTGCAGAAAACTCATTGCCGCATGATAAAACACCAGTTTGAAAATTATTTACAGTTGCGTTTGAAAGCACTCCAGCTCCACATCTGTTTGATGCTGATACTCTCCAATAATAAGTAGTTTGTTGGGCTAAATTAGATACTATGTAAGAATTTCCAATTATGTCAGTTACATTTAAAATTGTAGTTGCAAAAGTTGGAGAAGAAGAAACTTGTAATTGGTATGATTCAGCATTTGCTTGTGCATTCCAAACTAAATTTACAGTGGTAGCCACACCAACTTGATTAATAGCTGGACTAGAGCCAACAACTGGCGTAAAAGTGCTACTAAATATTTTTAAATTTCTATATCTTGTTTCAGTTTCTAAACCATTATTACCTACAATACCCATGTTGTAATTTCCTGGATTTACTGCAGATAAATTTGAAACAGTCAAACTAACCGGCCCATTAGAATTTCTAGAAGAAGGCGTAAAAACAGCAGTTGCACCACTTGGTAAGCCAGTTGTTGAAAAATTTGTTGTTGTTGTACCCGTTTGAATATAGTTAAATGTAAATGTAGCATTTTGATTGGCACAAACTTCAAGATCATTAGAAGTAGGAATAATTGCAAATCCAGAAGTAACACCAGTAATAATTAATGAAAAATCTTGTTTATTATTAACAAGAGTTCCTTTATGAGTTACAGTTATTACGTAATCTCCGGCAGGCGGACTATCTATTTTTACTTGCTCTACATTGTCAATATTATTATCCCCAATTCTAATGGCGTCAAGGGTTGGGTCTGAAGCTAATTTCCATGGATAATAAGTTGATCCATTTCTTGTGATTCTAACATCTAAATCGTTTACTAAAGCTCTTTTTAAATCATTTGCAGGTCTTTGACCATTATTTGGTTCTCCTGGAACATCTGTCCAACAAGCTGTAGCTATTAACGGAGAAGTTCCTAAGGATTTTACTGTAATTGTGTAAGTTTGTCCTTGATTTAGTTTTTCTTCAGAAACCCAAGCGTTTAATCCATTTGATGTCAAAGCTTGCGCCGCTGCTTTAGCATTCAATAATCCCCAACCAAAATATACATCTGGCCCAATATTTCCAGAATCATCTGCGGTATGACAAGCCAAACCTTTTAAGGTCGCCGCTTTCATAAATTTAGTGGTTAAATTATTATTATGTTGTTGTAAAAGTAATAAGGTCCCCGCTACATTTGGCGACGACATTGATGTTCCAGTTAAGTTTGCAGTAGCAGTATTACTTGTGTTGCTTGTTGAAATTAAACTTGTTCCGTTTCCAGTTATATCCGGTTTTATTCTTCTATCATCAGTAGGCCCTTGACTACTTGAGCTATTAATTGCAACCGCAGCCGTTAGATCCCCAGCTGCATTAACAGATGCGTCTAAACAATTTGCAATAACTAAATTATTTTTAGCTGTTTTATTTCCAGTTAGTTTATCAATTCCAAAAGTTATAGGCTCAGCATTATTTTGATCTTCTCCTGAATTACCTGCTGACGCCACCATTAAATAGTATGGTGCCAAATAAGCTATTTCGTCCCAGTCTTTTGCAGTTGAATCATACGTTCCTATAAACCAAGCTGGTAAAGGAGTTCCATTAGATCCAGTTAATGGCACACCATAAGAATGGTTTGAAATAAGCATTCCTTCCAAAACTTCACTTAGAACTTCTGTTTCATCATCTGTCCAATTAAATGTTCTTCCAGTTGCTTCGTAGGCCATTCCTCTGTGGGCTAAATTTGTGCTATTAGCTAATACAGTACCCGTTACGTGCGTGGCATGTTGCGAATAGGTTGTCCCTCCAGCGTCATCTATTGAAACTACTCTTCCTCCAAAATGATTGTGTTCTGCTCTAACTGTACCGCCATCCCATACTCGAGCTACCATTCCTTGTCCGTTTAGGGTCAGTCCTAAACTTCCACCAGTATTTAATTGAACCGCTCTAGTTGATTTCGCTGCTGCCTGGTTTTCAGTAGCAAAATAAATTGGATAACCATCTGGAGTTAACTTCATTAATTGATGAAAATTTCCTTTTTCATCTGTATAACTTAGTGGAATATTATTTTGCAAAGCATAATTATAAGCCCTTGATCTTTCCTTTTCTTCTAAAATTTTGAATTCTAGTGCTTTACTTTTAATAAGCGCTACATCATAATCTTTGGTGATATTTAAAATGTCTTTTTCAGATTGGGCATATCCAAAAAGGCTTGTTAAGCATATTGATAGTATAAATATTTTATTTTTCATTTTTTTCATTTTTTTAGTAAATTTTGGTAAGCAAATATATTAATTTAAGTTTTAATATCAATATCATGTTTTTAAATTACCGAACTTTAACATTTGTTATATATTCCATTAATTTACTTTTTTGATGTTATTTACAAATTAGCAAAAAAATCATTTCCTTTATCATCGGTAATTATAAATGCAGGAAAGTCTTTTACGGTGATTTTACGAACGGCTTCCATACCTAATTCTTCAAAGTCAACAACTTCTACAGATATTATATTTTCTTTTGCTAATATGGCAGCAGGACCTCCAATTGAACCCAAGTAGAATCCGCCATATTTTTGACAAGCATTCATTACATCTTTACTTCGATTTCCTTTGGCTAACATGATCATACTTCCGCCAGCGGCTTGAAATTCATCCACATAAACATCCATTCTACCGGCAGTTGTTGGTCCGAAACTTCCCGAAGGCATGCCATCTGGTGTTTTTGCGGGCCCTGCGTAATATACGGGATGATTTTTGAAATAGTCTGGCATAGGTTTTCCTGCGTCTAATAATTCTTTAATTTTTGCATGCGCAATGTCACGAGCTACTATTAAAGTGCCATTTAATTTTAAACGGGTTTTAATTGGGTATTTCGATAATTCTGCTAAAATTTCCGACATAGGTTTATTCAAATCTATAGCAACAGCGGGTTCTAAATGTGGTGCTGTTGCTGGTAAAAACTGACTCGGATTGGTTTCTAATTGTTCTAAGAAAACACCTTCTTTTGTAATTTTTCCTTTGATATTTCTATCTGCTGAACAAGAAACACCCATTCCTACAGGACAAGAAGCCGCATGACGAGGCAAACGAATGACACGAACATCGTGCGTTAAATATTTTCCGCCAAACTGCGCACCAATTTGACTTTCTTGACAAATGATTTGTACTCTTTTTTCCCATTCTAAATCGCGAAAAGCTTGACCCGACATGTTACCAGTGGTTGGTAAATTGTCATAATAACCTGCGGATGCTTTTTTGACAGTTGCTAAATTAGCTTCTGCAGAAGTGCCACCAATTACTAATGCCAAATGGTAAGGCGGACAAGCAGCTGTTCCTAAATCCATAATGCGCTCACGAACAAATTCTTCTAACGATTTGTCGTTTAACAACGACTTTGTTTTTTGATATAAAAAAGTTTTATTGGCCGAACCACCGCCTTTTGTTAAAAACAAAAATTCATAAGTGGCGCCTTTTTTGGCATAAATATCAATTTGAGCGGGAAGATTTGAACCTGAATTCTTTTCTTCAAACATCGAAATGGGTACAATTTGCGAATAACGAAGGTTTTTATTTTGGTACGTATTGTAAATTCCTTTGGATAACCATTCGCCATCTTCTACACCGGTGTAAACGTTTTCACCTTTTTTAGCTACAACAATAGCCGTTCCGGTATCTTGACAGGAAGGCAATTGACCTTCAACTGCAACCGCAGCATTTTGTAATAAATTATACGCCACAAATCTGTCATTGTCAGTGGCTTCTGGGTCTTCAATAATGTTTCGTAATTTTTGTAAATGTGTTGAACGCAACATGAAAGAAACATCGTCCATCGCTTCTTGTGCTAATAATTCTAATCCTTTTGGGTCCACCACTAAGATTTCTCTATCGCCATGTAGTTCAATTTTTACAAAATCTGAAGTTAATTTTTTGTATTGCGTATCGTCTTTTAAAATTGGATACGGGTCTTGATATAAAAAGTCCATTTGTTTGAGTTTTGAAATGTAAAGTTAAGAATATCACACAAGCTTTCCAAAAGTTTACTGTTTCACCTACAAAGTCTTTTTTTGACCTTGTAGCACAATAGCGCGGATTTGCAATCCCTGCCAACTCTCCAGTTTTCGATTTTCCTGTATTATTATTCGATTTTCTTTATTATAACTATATAAAAGTGGTACTGAAATAAACCCCTTTTAAGTGGTTCCGAAGTACTTTTAATACGTTATACAACCCCTTTTAAGTGGTTCCGAACCACTTTTAACTAGTTCAAGCCCACTTTTAACTAGTTCCGAACCACTTTTATGTGGTTATTTGCTCTTGCTGCCGCACGAATCCCTTCGCGAGGCACAACTCGAAGTCCCTAATAAATTCTGATATAAAATCAAGTAATAAATCCATCTTCTAAAAAAACCAACTCGCCACCGCAATTGCTGCAATTACACAAATTAAATCTACCAAAAGCATAATTCCTAGAGTATATCTCGTGTTTTTTACGTTAATACTTCCAAAATAAACGGCAATTACATAAAAAGTAGTTTCAGCACTGCATTGGAAAATGGCGCTTAATCTTCCTGTTAATGAATCTACTCCAAAGGTATTCATGGCGTCAATCATAAAACCTCGCGAACCACTTGAACTGAAAGGTCTTAGCATAGCAACAGGTAAGGAATCGGTAATTTGTTTGCTTACGCCAATATTTGAAAATACAAAAGAAATGCCGTTACTCATAATTTCGAATAGTCCACTGTTTCTAAAAAATGAAATTGCCACCAACATTCCCATTACATAAGGAAAAATGGTTACACCAGTTGTTAATCCGTTTTTGGCACCAGAAACAAAGGCATCAAAAATAGTTGTTTTATTTGCTATAAATTTACTTTCTTTAGTGAAAGCATAAACTAATGTAATCCCAATAATTGCAATTAACATTAAACCCGATAAATTAGAGGTAAAGAAGTTTTTTTCTACTAAATTTAATCCGTTAACGTAAAATAGTAAACCTGCAATAGCGGGAATTACTGACATTAATCCAACAATTAAAGTGGCGCTTTTAAAGTTTATTTTCTGTTTGATACCTACAATTAATAGCGCTGCAATAGTGCCTATAAATGAGGTGATGATACAAGGCAACATTACATCTGCAGGATTTTCTGCATTTGCTGCTGCACGATAACCAATAATAGAGGTTGGAATCAAGGTTAAACCCGCTGCGTGTAAACACATAAACATAATTTGGGCATCACTGGCTTTGTCCTTATCTGGATTTAGTGTTTGTAGACTTTCCATGGCTTTTAATCCGAAAGGTGTTGCAGCAGAATCTAATCCTAAGAAATTAGCTGCAAAATTTAAGGTCATGTAGGAAACCGATTCGTGATTTTTAGGTACGGAAGGAAATATTTGTGAGAAAAAAGGACTTAATTTTTTGGCTAATTTTTCGGAAGCGCCAGAAATAATTAGCAACTCCATTAATCCGCAAAAGAAAGCCAAATAGGCCATTAGCGGCAAAATAATATCGAATAAACTGTTTTTGCAAGTAGGTAGTAAACCATCCGATTTTTGTGTGCCACTGTATATTTTTACCGTTTGATTTTTATAAACGTAAGTGGTATCCGGATTTAAGGTATCTCTGTTGATAGTAAATGCTTTTTCATCCGATTTTTGAATACTATCTTTAATGAAAACAGGGATTTCTTTTAAAAACTTTTCCGAAATTAAAACAGGATCATCTTTTTTTCCATTTAACACATAATCTACAGAATAGGTGTTGCTTGTAAATAAGCTTACTATAATAAATACTATAGAAGAAATAAAAATAGCCAACCAAAATCTACTTAAAACCATATTGTATTTTTTTGTAAATGTATGATTTTATAAGATAAAAAAAAACCGTCCCAAAATGAATTGGAACGGTTTAAAATTTAATATTTCTAAAAATTTAGAAACGGTAAGTAACTGTGAAATTTGATGTTCTTCCAAAACCAAAGAATACTTGGTTTGCATCAGCAACACCGTTCCAAGTTCTACCATTAGATTCATATGTTCCTAATGAAGCGTTAGAACTACTTACATTATCAGAAGCAAAAATATTTGTTCTAGATTCGGCAATGTAAACAGTGTCTAAAACGTTATTCAAATTAAATCTGAAGTTTACAGAATTTTGTTTGTCTTTACCAACTAACATTTTATAAGAGAATCCTAAATCCATCAAACCGTAAGATGGTAACTCTAAAGAACCTTTATTGATTTCAGTTGTAAATCTAGATGGATCTATTGAAGCATATAATCTATCTATATATCTGTAGTTTGCGTCTAATTTTACTCTAGTTAACACTTCGTATGAAAACCCTAATGCAGCTGTAGTTTGAGCAGCATCACCAACTTTTACGTTATCTAAATACAATGTTGAACCATTTCCAATTTGAGTATTATTAATATCAAATCTATTAGAAGTAACATTATTTTTATAATACCAATTACCATATGAAAACATACCATTAATGTTTAATTTAGGTAAAGGTTTTACAGTAAATTCTAATTCAACACCATCATGAACTTCTTGAATTCCTGCAAAATCATAATAACCTCCTTGATTAGTTGCTGCATTATCAGAAGATCTTTGATATCTGTCTGTCCAAGTAGTATGATAAATATTTAAATTAGCATTAAATTTCGATGATTTAAATCCATAACCAGCTTCTAAACCTAATATTTTTTCATTAGTTAAATTTTCATTTACTATTGATTTGTTATTAGGATAAACAGCATTAAAAAATGGTTGTTTTGAATAGTATCCTGCATTTACAAACATATTATTTTTTTCATCAAAGTTATAGTTAGCACCCCCCTTAATATTTCCACCGATTAAATTTTTGTAATCTGTTTTATATAATGGATTTGATTCTAAATATAAAAACGTATCTTCTCTTCTAAAACCTTGTTGAGAAACTGAACCTTGAATAAAAGCAGATAACTTATCAGTTGAATATTCTAACTGAGTAAATGCGCCTAACCATCTTACATATCCGTTATTATTATATTCAATTTTTTCTTGATTTTTGATATTAGTAAATGGATTTAAACTGGGATTTGCTGCATATGTTTGATATAAACTTCTGCCTGGATTATTAATATCTGTATTATCTGTATATACAGATGCACCTAATCTATCATTTATATTTCTAAAGTGATATCCAATATATGTTCTAGCATCTACACCAAAGTCAAGTGTTATTTTTTCTGTTAATTTTGTGTTCAAATTGATAACACCACCATACCAGTCATGTGAATTTATAGAAGCTCTTCTAGTGAAACCAGTAGATCTATTTGTTACGTATTCACCATTAGAATTTGGTGATAAATCTGTTCCTATGTTTGTTGTGCTGTTTCCAGAAGGAAAAGAATAATTTCCTTGATTAAATGCAACAAAATCGTCGAAAGGCACTAAACCATCTACTGTTTTATACGCAAATGGTGATTTACCGATATTTCCAGTTCCTCCACCACGGCCCCATGAACCGTATAACACAGATGATAATTTCATTTTGTCAGAAATTTTGTAATCCCAATTAAATGACATAATTGGTTTATGATAGAAATTTCTTGCCCAAGAATATTCTTCACCATTTAAATAACCCCAATCTGAGTTATATTTAATATTTGGTTCACCATTCGTTCCATATTGTTTATAGGTAGCAATTGTATTTGCAAAAGATCTTTGATTGTGCCATTGAGGCGCACCAGTGAATGTAAATTGAAAATCATGCTTATCATTTAATTCATATCCTAAAGCGATAAAGTAATTATGTCCTTCAAATTTAGTACCATCTACGTATCCATCTCCAGTTGTTCTTGACATTAAAAATGAAGCTGATAGTCCGTTTTTCATTTTTCCTGTATTATAAGCAAATTGGTTTTTCAAATATTCATCATTACCAAATGTAGAAGCAAATACACCACCTTCTTTTTGATCAGATGATTTTGTAATCACATTTATAGTTCCTCCAACAGAAGAAATTGCTAATTTAGAAGAACCTAAACCTCTTTGTACTTGCATCGCGCTTGTTACATCAGAAAGTCCAGCCCAGTTACTCCAGTATACCGCACTATTTTCCATGTCATTCACAGGAACCCCGTTAATTAAAACCGCAATATTTCTTTGGTCAAATCCACGAATGTTTACTCTTGAATCTCCAAAACCACCACCAGATTTAGTAGCATACACAGAAGGTGTGTTGTTTAACATTTCAGGAAATTCTTGATTTCCTAATTTTTCTTGAATTTCAGCAGCTTTAATTGTTGATACCGCTACAGGTGTTTTTCTGCTTTTCGCGATATCTACTGTTGTAGATTTTACTACTACTTCTTCAATTTCTGATGTGCTTAATACTAAAGAAATTGTTCCTAAATCTTGATTCCCATCAAATGATACTGATGAAACTTCAAAACCAAGAAAAGAAACAACAACAGTTCCTTTATTTTCTTTTGAAACAATTTTAAAACTTCCATCTTCTGAAGTTTTTACTGTAGTTGCATTTCCTTTAACATTCACAATAGCATTTGCTAAAGGATTGTTTGCATTGTCAGTAACTTTACCTGTTACGGTAGACTGAGCAAAAACCATTGATGAAGACATCAATAATAAGGTTAAAAACCAATAAATGTTCTTTTTCATGTTTTTTTAGTTAAATATTTTTGACAAAATTATAAAAATTTTAACAAATAACATTAAGAAAACATTAACACTTTTTTATTTTATTAACAATTTTTAGCTAATAAACTTACTTAACAGCGTAGTTGTTGAACTATCATGGTTTTTGACATTTCCGCTTTCTATTTCACTTAAAATAGAATTTGCCAATTGTTTTCCAAGTTCAACACCCCATTGGTCATAACTATAGATATTCCAGATAATTCCTTGTACAAAAATTTTGTGTTCATACATGGCCACTAATGCGCCTAAACTTTCTGGAGTTAGTTTGTTAATTAAAATAGTATTGGTTGGTTTATTTCCTTCAAAAACTTTAAATGGGATTAAATGTGCTACTTCAGCTTCTGTTTTACCTTGTGCAATGAATTCAGAAAGTACTTGTTCACGAGATTTTCCTTTTAATAAGGCTTCTGTTTGCGCAAAAAAGTTAGACATTAATTTGTTATGATGGTCTTTTTCGCCGTAAAGCGGTTCAATAAAACCAATAAAATCTGTTGGAATTAGTTTTGTTCCTTGATGGATTAATTGAAAAAACGCATGTTGCGAATTGGTTCCTGGCTCGCCCCAAACAATTGTTCCTGTTTGATAATTTACAGGTTTTCCATTTCTACCTATAGATTTTCCATTGCTTTCCATAATACCTTGTTGTAAATAAGGTGCCAGTTTTTGTAAATATTGCGTGTATGGAATTAATGCTTCTGTTTCGGCTCCAAAGAAATTATTATGCCAAATACTTAACAAAGCCAATACTACCGGAATGTTTTTTTCAAATGACGTGTTCGCAAAATGCACATCCATTTTATTTGCACCTTTTAATAATTGATTAAAATTATCGTACCCAACAGCTAAACTTATAGTTAAACCAACGGCACTCCATAATGAAAATCTACCGCCAACCCAATCCCACATTGGAAAAATATTTTCGGGCGCGATACCAAAGTTGGTTACGTTTTGCAAATTTGTTGAAACGGCAACAAAATGTTTGGCAATATCTTTTTCTGTAGCGTATTGCAAAAACCATTTTTTTACGGTTTCAGAGTTGGTTAAGGTTTCCTGAGTCGTAAATGTTTTAGAAACGATAACAAATAAAGTAGTTTCAGGATTTAATTTTTTTAATATTTCTTGTACATGGTCGCCATCTACATTAGAAATAAAATGTGTGTTTAAATTGTTTTTATAAAATTGTAAGGCTTCCACAATCATAGCTGGGCCTAAATCTGAACCACCAATTCCAATATTCACCACATCGGTAAATGGTTTTCCAGAAAATCCTTTTGCTTCACCAGAAACAATTTTATTTGTAAAATCTTTTATTTTGTTTTTTGTTTCAAAAATTTCAGGAATTATATTTTTTCCTTCAAACAAAACCACTTCATTTTCATTAGCACGCAATGCCGTGTGAAGTACTGCTCTGTTTTCGGTTTCGTTTATTTTTTCTCCCGAGAAATATTTTGAAATAGCATCATTTAATCCTACTTCATTAGCTAATTCAATTAACAAATGTAGGGTGTTTTCCGTCCAATTATTTTTAGAAAAATCAACATAAAAATCTTGCCATTCAATTTTAAATTTTTCCGCTCTTTTAGCATCATTTTGAAACAAATCTTGAATAGATTGTTGTTCAATTTCTGAAAAATGAGTTTTTAATTTTTGCCAAGCATTTGTTTCTGTTGGATTGGTATGTTGTAATTTCATAATAAAATTATTTATTCTTTAAATGTATTTGCAGTGGTTTCGTCTAATTCTTTTTTTAGCGGCGCAATTGTAGCTAAATATTTTGTTTTTTGTTTTTTTGACATCGGTTCAGATGTGGGCAATTTTAAACGCAAAGGATCAACTTGCACACCATTTTTCCAAAAACGATAACACACATGCGGTCCAGTCGCTAAACCCGTACTTCCCACTTTTCCAATGACTTGTCCTTGTGTTACAGATTGTCCTCTACGAACTAGTATTTTCGACATGTGAAGGTATTGTGTGGCGTATTTTCCGTTGTGTTTTACTTTTACAAAATTTCCATTTCCGGAAGTGTATCCCGTGGCTTCTACAACACCTGAAGCGGTTGTTTTTATTGGTGTTCCGTGAGGCGCGGCATAATCCGTTCCGTTATGTGCTTTCCAGGTAAACTGCACAGGATGAAATCGTCTGGTTGTAAATTTTGAGGTTAATTTGAAAAAGGATAAAGGCGCTTTTAAAAACATACTTTTAGCGCCAGAAGCTTTTTCGTCATAATATTCTACTTTTTTTTGATTCTCATTTAATTTATATGGGAAAGCGTATATTTTTTTTCCTTTGTATTCAAAATAAGACGCTTCTACTTCATCTACACCTAAATATTCGCCGTTTTCAAAATATTTTTCTTGGATGGTTACAGCAAATTTATCACCTTTTTTTAGCTTAAAAAAGTCGATTGAATATTTATAAATTTGTGCCAATTCGTTTGCTAAATCAGCGCTAACACCTTTTCTAGATAATGTTTCTGATAAAGAGCCGTCCAGTTCTGCTGCAATAGTTCTTCTTTTTATTATGGTAGGCCGTTTTTTTATTACTACACGAATAGAATCTCTTAAATCAACTACCAAAAAACTGGTTTTGTCTTGCACATAAACCAAAGCTTTTAAGTTTTTCTTGTTTTTTTTGTCGGAAAAAGTCAAAAAAGCTTTACCTGCTCGGATGGTTTTTATGTTGAAAGAATCTTTAATTTTTTCTGTAACATCAAACGTTTTTATACTATCGGGTAGTGTATATGCTTCTAAAATTGTGCTAAAAGTATCGCCAGATTGTAAGGTATCTTGTGCCACAGAAAAATCATTAAAAGTAAATCCGTATTTTTTAATTATGGGGATTTTTTTTGCGATTTTATCTGCCGTTTTTTTGTCATTTTTATTGTTTTGACAGGAAAACGTGAGTAGTAATATAGCGTATAAGATGTACTTCAAATCTTGGTTTTTAATTATTCTCCCCAGTTTTTTAATTCTTCTTCACTCCAAAGTTCTGGAAAGAAAATTCTTTTTTGGTATTTTGGCAGCATGTATTTTTTCCAATCACTTCCGCCAGTAGCTTCATGATTTCCTGGAACGCTTTCAATATATTTTTTTGCAGCATTAAAATGTCCCATGACCCAAGTAATATTTACAGTTTTGTCATAATGACGCATGGCGGTTATTAATTCTGGGTTTTTTTGATCGTTTTCTGGTAATTGTTTAAATTTTTGCCACAGATTTATGGTATTGTATTCTTCCATAAAAGCCAAAAACTCTTTTTTATATTTTCGTTCAAATTCGCTTAGCAAATAAGATTTTTTTCCTGTTTGATGATCTTTCCCTGCGGCTTGCCAATATAAATGTTCTAAAGCATGTGTGTAAGATGTATCTCTGTCTATAGTTGCTCTAAAACGAATATCGATTAAATTAATCAAATCTGTTGATGCAAATTCAATCATTCTGTATTGGGCACTTTGAAAACCACTTGCAGGCGTTAAGGTGTTTCGGAATTTCAAATACTGTTCGGGTTCCATGCCTTCTTTCATGATGTCAAAAGAAGTGGTTAACATATCAAAATAACGGCTAATTCTATTTAATCTTTCTGTGAAAAATTCGGTACTTGGTGCAGTATTATGGCACACTTGATCCATTTCCCAAAGTATCATTTTAAACAATAATTCGTTCATTTGATGGTACATAATAAACACCATTTCATCAGGTAAGGTAGAACGCTGAATTTGCAAATTTAAAAGCGCATCAGTTTGAATGTAATCCCAATAAGTTATTGGTTTTGCCCAAAGCAATCCTTCTAAATGAGTTTCTGTTTTCTGATTTATTTTTTCGAACTTTTCATCTAATTGTTCGATTTTTTTTGAAATAGTTTCTTGCAAAATAATTATTATTTAAAATTTATTGGATGTTTCAATCCTTTATATTGATCAATATCTGCTTTAATAGAACCGACTGCTAAATTTGCCTTTACACGGATAGGAATTTTGTTATCATCGTCTGACACCCATACTGTTAAACTTTCTTCTTCTTTAAAAACGCGTCCTGCTTGAACTAATGGTTTAAAAACCATACAGTTTATTTTTCCAAATTTAGAGTTTATATTTTCTTTACCAACAAATTTTAGTTTAAATTTTGTTGTTTCATCGTCAAAAAACATATCTATTGTTACGGATTCGCCCAAAGCTAATTTGTCAATTTTAGGATGGTTTCTTAGATAATAAAAAGAAGAAACGATATCCTGAATATTTTCGGGCACATTAAATGTTTTCTCGGTTTTATTTTTGTAATCTTTTACTAAAACTGTATTGTTGTTTTGGTTGAAGTAACCTTGTTGATTTTTTGTATACCCTCCTTCGTTTATATTTCTAATAAATACGTAAGGTTTGTTGGTTTCTTTATTAAAGTAACTTTCATAGTTGTCTACTACTTTAAACATCATCTTAGACAAGCCTGTTGTGTAGCCTTTTCCAACAACGTGGTGCATTTTTTTCCCGTTTATTTCGGCATCTTTAACCTCTAAAGTGGCATAACCCGCATTTATTAGTCCGTAATGTATTCTTAATTTAAAAAATTCTCCAATGGTGTAAGAATCTATTTCTGCAGTTTCAAAAGAGGTTGAGACCACAAATACCGTTAGTAGCAAAATTATTCTTTTCATTTTATAAGTTTTCTTTAAAGAATATAATTATTGTTTCAAAGTTACAAAAAACAAAAAACCCAGTCAAATGAATTAACTGAGTTTTTATGTTTAACCAACCAAAAAACTATAAATTATGAAAACTTATACACAATATGAGTCTACTACCTCTCAATTGCCCTACAAAGATATGTTAAGGTTTTGTATATTTTTTAATAAAAAATCAACTTTAACACTTTTAACAAAAAAAAACGCAATAAAAGTGAATAAAATTTAACAAAACAAAAAAATAATCTTCTTTTTTTATGAATTTAATAATTTTAAATTTTAATATATGGTTTTTATGATTTTAAATTGCAATATTTTAATAAAAAAAGCAGTTATTTTAGTGCTGCTTTTTGTTTTTATAATGTACCTCTTTTGGCTTGTTCTCTTTCTATAGATTCAAATAGTGCTTTAAAGTTTCCTGCTCCAAAACCTCTAGCGCCCATTCTTTGAATAACTTCGAAGAAAAGAGTAGGTCGGTCTTCAATTGGTTTGGTGAAAATTTGTAATAAATACCCTTCTTCATCGGCATCAATCATAATACCTAATTTTTGAAGTTCGTTGATGTCTTCTTTAAATTTAGACATGTGATCTTTTAATCTTTCTGGAATTGCATCATAATAGGCTTGTGGCGGTGTGCTTAAAAATTCGATGCCTCGAGAACGCATATCAGCAACTGTTGTAATTATATCATCCGTTGCAACTGCAATATGTTGCACGCCTTCACCTTCGTAGAAATCTAAATATTCTTCAATTTGCGAACGTTTTTTCCCATTAGCGGGTTCGTTAATTGGAAATTTAATTCTTCCATTGCCATTACTCATTACTTTCGACATCAATGCCGAATAATCTGTAGTAATTTGTTTGTCGTCAAAAGAAAGAAAATTTACAAAACCCATCACGTCTTCAAACCATTTAACAGCTTCATTCATTCTGTTCCAACCTGTATTTCCAACCATGTGGTCAATGAATTTTAACCCAACAGGCGCTGGATTATAATCCGATTTCCATTCTTGATAACCAGGCATGAAAATTCCGTTGTAATTTTTTCGTTCTACAAAAACAAATACCGTTTCTCCGTAGGCGCCATAAATTCCTGCACGAACTACTTCGCCATCTTCGTCTTTTTCAACAACTGGGTCAAAATAAGATTTTGCTCCACGTTTTGTGGTTTCTTCAAATGATTTTCTTGCATCTTCTACCCAAAGTGCGATAACTTTTACACCATCACCATGTTTTTTTACGTGTTCGCCAATAGGTGAATTGCTGTTTAAAGCTGTTGTTAATACTAAACGTATTTTGTCTTGTTTCAATACATAAGACGCTCTGTCTTTAACTCCAGTTTCTAATCCAGCATAAGCTAAAGATTGAAAACCAAAAGCTGTTTTGTAAAAATGAGCTGCTTGTTTGGCATTTCCTACATAAAATTCTACGTAGTCTGTTCCTAGTAAAGGCAAGAAATCTTGAGCACCTTCAAATATTTTTTCTAAGCCGTATTCGACTGATTTTAAATCGTTATTCATAATTTTTTTATATTATTGGTAAAAAATTAATTACCTAAAAGTTGTGTTATAATTTTATTCCACCCAAGATTTATAATATTTTCCATCATCTAATCCCATTGCAGCTTCTGTAACCATTAATGGACGGAACGTGTCAACCATAACTGCTAATTCTTTAGTTTCGGTATGGCCAATGCTTCTTTCCATAGCGCCTGGTGCTGGTCCGTGAGGAATTCCTTTTGGATGTAAAGTGATGTGACCTTGTTCGATGTTGTTTCTACTCATGAAATCTCCATCTACATAATATAAAACCTCATCAGAGTCAATATTGCTATGATTGTATGGTGCTGGAATTGATTTTGGATGATAATCATACAATCTTGGTACAAAAGAGCATACTACAAAAGTTGCTGTTTCAAAAGTTTGGTGAATTGGCGGCGGTAAATGTACACGACCTGTAATGGGTTCAAAATTGTGAATTGAAAATCCGTACGGGAAATTGTAACCGTCCCAACCGATAACATCAAATGGATGTGTGGCATAAACCATTTCATGCATCATACCTTCTTTTTTGATTTTGATTAAGAAATCACCTTTTTCGTCATGCGTTTCTATTTCAGATGGTAGTTTGAAATCTCTTTCACAAAATGGGGCATGTTCTAAATGCTGCCCGGATTCGTTTTTATATCTTTTTGGCGTATAAAAAGGCGTATAAGATTCTACATAAAATAAGCGATTATCTTCTGAATTGAAATCGATTTGATAAATCATTCCGCGCGGAATAATCAAGTAATCTCCATATTCAAAATTAATATTCCCCATCATGGTTCTGAGTTTTCCAGAACCTTTATGGATAAATATCATTTCGTCTGCATCGGCATTTTTATAAAAATAATTACGCAGTGATTTTTTTGGCGCGGCTAATCCGATAATACAATCTTTATTAACAAGCATATCTTTTCTGCTTTCTAAAAAATCATCGGCTGGTTTTAATTCAAAACCTTTTAATAATAGTGATTTTATGTTTTTACCAATGGCTATTTTTGGTTCTACAGAATAGGATTTAGTAATTTCTTTAACCTGAGTTGGTCTATGAACATGGTATAATAATGAAGAATGTCCATGAAAACCTTCGGTACCAAAAAGTTGTTCGTAGTATAATCCGCCGTTTGGTTTTTCAAACTGGATGTGTCGTTTGTGAGGGATTTCTCCTAATTTATGATATATTGGCATTTTTTTTAATAAGATAATTAGACAATAAAATAATTAGTTAATTTGCGAATTACATATTATATAATTGGCACATAAAACTACTCACTCAGGATTTCTCTTGATGAGGAATTTTAAGTGGGCTAATAATCCGTTCCAGTTTTCCATATCACAAATATCGTAAAAATTTATTATAAAAAAAAACGACTTCAATTTGAAGTCGTTTTGAATATTATTCTTGTTTGTTATTTAGTTTTGAATTTCTTTTTCCGTATAAGAAATACACTAAAGCGCCTATGGCTAACCATCCTAAAGATAATAATTGCGCATCATGACTTAAGTTAATCATTAAATAAGTATTAATTAAAATTCCACAAACTGCAATAACTGGTAGGGCCGGAACTTTGAAAGTACGTTCCAAACCTGGTTGTTTCACTCTTAAAATCCAAACTGCAATACAAACCATAGTGAAGGCAAACAAAGTACCAAAACTTGTCATATCTGCTAATTTGTTAATAGGAGTGAAGGCTGCAACAATAGCAATAAATCCTCCTAATATCATTAAGTTGTTTTTTGGTGTTCCAGATAATGGATTAATTTTTGAGAAAACAGAAGGAATTAATCCGTCTTTAGACATTCCTAAGAAAATTCTAGATTGTCCCATAATCATTACCATTAATACTGAAATTAAACCAATAGTTGCAGCAATAGTAATAATGTAACCCGCCCAAGCTTGTCCAGCGATATCAAAAGCATAAGCTACTGGAGCTTTAATTGCTTCAGGATATTTTCCAAGTGGATTGAAGTCTTGGTAGCTCATCATTCCAGTTAATACTAATGAGACTAATATATAAAGTAATGTACAAACTAATAACGATACGATAATCGCAAAAGGCACATCTTTTTTGGGATTAATAGCTTCACCTGCTTGAGTTGAAACCGCGTCGAAACCTACATAAGCAAAGAAAATTGCCGCAGCTCCAGAAACAATCCCGCCAAAACCATAAGCTTGATGTGTTCCTGCTTTGTCCACTATTTGAGTTGCTTCAGGAATAAAAGGGGTCCAATTATCCATATTAATAAAGAATGCACCGGCAACAATTACAAATATAACGGCAGAAACTTTTAAAATTACAATGAAGTTATTTGCTGTAGCGGCACTTTTAGTTCCTTTTATCAAAATAGAAATTACAAATAGAACAATTAAAAATGCCGGTAAATTCATTGAAAAACCTTCACCCGTATAACTTGCAGGATCTGTAGTTAACCATTCAGGGAGTTTTATGCCAAACATTTTGAGCATTTTATTAAAATATCCAGACCAAGAAACGGCTACCGTCATGGAGCCCATGGCATATTCTAAAATTAATCCCCAACCAATAATCCATGCAAAAATTTCTCCAATAGTTCCATATGCATAGGCATATGCGGAACCTTCAACTGGTAAAATGGAAGCGAATTCAGAATAACAAAGTGCCGCAAATACACAAGCAATACCTGCAATAATAAAAGATAAAGCTAAAGCTGGACCTGCATGATAATAAGCTCCTGTTCCGGTAAGTACAAAAATACCACCGCCAATAATAGCTCCAATACCAATAGCTGTTAAGCTCCATTTACCTAAAACTCTTTTTAATTCACTTTTTTTCATATCAGCTTCAAAGGCTGATACTGGTTTAACTCTCCAAATAGACATAAAGAAATAATTTTTAGTTGCCTCAAATATAGGATATTTTCAATTAAATAACCAAAATCAAAAAAAAATAGTTAAAAAACGAAACCTAAATTCACCCAAAAAGCGGAAAAATTGGTTTCTGGCGACCAAGTGTATTTCATTTCAAGTGGTCCTATTAATGTTTCTAAACCGTAGCCCAATCCAAATCCGGTATATGAGGGTTTGTTAAACCAGGTTTTTGTGGCATTAAAAATAAAATCGCCAACAATTGTAGCGTTATAGGTTAGGTTAATATGGTTTTTTTTGTAAAATTCGTAGTCAAAAGTTCCAGAGCTTTTAATATAGGAATTACCAATTATACTTAAAAAATCATATCCGTAAAAAGGGATGATATTAGCACTGTCTTTAAATCCAGTTCCTCCCAAAGCAAAATCAAAATATGGCAATGTGGAGTAACCTATTTTAAACCCAATTTCATTCTTTAAGACAACAGAAAAGTTTTTTATTGGAGCAACAGCAATTCCTAAATCTGTTTTAGAAATTGAAAAATTTGAAAATTGCGAAGTATAATCTGATGAATGAAAATAATTATTAAAATTGCTTTCAAGGTACCAACCTTTTTTTGGAAAATACTTGTCATCAAAAGTATCATAATTAAGAAAGCCGACGAACGAAAGATAATTACTGTTTTCAATTGTTTTATTAGCTTTTGACAAATTTTCTGACTTTAAAAAGAGGTTTTGAAATTCTAATCCGCCACCGATATTAAATTTTCTTAGGAAAATAGTTTGTAGAAACACTTTGGTATTGAGACTTGAATAATCTAAATTTATCTTTTCAAATGTATTGCTCAAATAATTTTGAATTCCAAATGCTGAATTAACATTTTTATTGAATTTATTCAGACCAGATGAAATTCCGAAGCTAAAATTATAACCATTATCTATCAAGTAATTGAAAACATACCTGAAATTATCACCAAAAATTAAATCTAAAGAAACCATGTCGTTTTTTGAGATTATTTTTTTCTGAGAGATATTAATTAAAGCGGCACTTTTATACAATTCATCATAATGAAGTGCGAATTTTAAATAAGTATTTATCTTATTTTCCCTTAAACTAATAAAAATATCTTTTTCGTTAAATTGATATTTTAACGAACTAAAGTTTTGTGTATTACTTAAATTTTGAATACCGTTTTGAAAATCTTCAAAACTTACTTTTGAGTTGGGTTTAAATCTTAATTTTCCCAAGACAAAAGCTCTTGTATAATTTTTTAATTCTGTAAAGGCAATATTCCCAACAAAAATCGAATCTTTAACAGGTTTTAATTCACTCTTTTGATACGTTTTGTTTTCAAATTTTAGTAATTCTGGCAAAAAATTTCTTGTTGCGTGTTCACCATTTTCAATGATTTTTTTTCCATTTTCGAAAGATAGAACGGAATACCCTTTTATTTCTGGTTTGATATAAATATTAGTAAGTTGGCGCTTACTTTTCATTTGAGATTGTGTATTGAAATTAGAAATTTGTCCAAAAATAGTAGTAATTCCTTGTAACTCATTTCGGTCTTTCAATTCCTCTTGTACATCAACACCTATAATAAATTCCGCACCCAATTCTTTAAGTTTTTCAACAGGATAATTATTTGTAACCCCACCATCAACTAAAAGTCTTCCTTCAATTTCAATAGGATAAAAAATACTTGGAACGGAACTACTTGCTATTAATGCTTGTGGAAAAATTCCTTTATTTAATATGATTTCTTCACCAGTTTCAATATCTGTGGCCATACAGAAAAACGGAATTGGCAATTTTTTAAAATCTCTTGTATTTCTAGCGTGGTAAGTTAATTTTGATAAAAAATTATAATTGTAAAAACCTTTTGAAAGGGCATTTGGCGTTTCTAGCTTTAATTTTTTAAAGGGTAAAGACAAAGCATAAATATCATCATTTCTTTTATTAAAAAGCAATTTAGATTTTCGGGGGATATTATCTTGAACTAAATCGTCAAATTGTAATGTTTTAAAAATAGAATCTAATTGTTTACCTGTGTATCCAGATGCGTATAAACCTCCTACAATAGCACCCATACTCGTGCCTCCAATATAATCTATTTTTATACCTAAAGAATCAATTACTTTTAAAACACCAATATGTGCCAATCCTTTTGCACCACCACCAGAAAGTACCAATCCGATTTTAGGTTTTTTGTTGCTTTCTTGAGCAATAGAGTAAAATGGCAAAAGTAAAATGACAAAAGTAAAAAGTATCAAACAAGAAAATGTACCACGAATGTGATTCACTTGTCTGTTTTTACTTTTTATTTGTTTCTTTATCACGTGTTATTCTTTTTTGTAAAAGTCGGTAATTTTTTTTGCTTTTGAAAGTCCAATTACTGAAGAAATTTCAGATTCAGACGCTTCTTTTATTCTTTTTACGCTTTTAAAGTGCGAAATTAAGGTTATCATGGTTTTTTCTCCAATGCCAGGAATGCTTTCCACGGAAGAATTTAATGCCGATTTACTTCTTTTGTCGCGGTGATGCGTAATTCCAAAACGGTGCGCTTCATTTCGTAATTGTTGGATAATTTTTAGCGTTTCCGATTTTTTATCCAAATATAAAGGAATTGGGTCTTCTGGATAAAACAATTCTTCTAACCGTTTTGCAATGCCAATAATGGCGATTTTACCACGCAAACCTAAATCTTCTATACTTTTTAATGCAGAAGACAATTGCCCTTTTCCACCATCAATAATAATAAGCTGAGGTAACGATTCATTTTCGTCTAGTAATCTTTTATATCTTCTATACACTACTTCTTCCATTGAGGCGAAATCATTTGGGCCTTCAACGGTTTTAATATTGAAATGTCTGTAGTCTTTTTTACTGGCTTTTCCATCTTTAAAAACCACACATGCTGCTACTGGATTTGTGCCTTGAATATTAGAGTTGTCAAAACATTCAATATGTCTAGGTTCAATAGAAAGGCGTAAATCTTTTTGCATTTGCGCCATAATTCTGTTGGTATGCCGCTCTGGATCTACAATTTTAATTTGTTTTAATTGGTCGAATCTGTAATATTTTGCATTGCGTTCAGATAAGTTTAAAATCTCTTTTTTATCTCCTAATTTAGGAACAGTAATTCTGATTTTATCCCCTAAATCAACTTCAAAAGGCACTATAATTTCTGTTGAAGTTAAAAAAAAACGCGCTCTGATTTCTACAATTGCTAATTCTAATAATTCTTGATTGGTTTCATCTAATTTTTTCTTTAACTCTAAGGTGTGCGAGCGAATTATAGCTCCGTGCGAAATCTGTAAAAAATTAACATACGCCATCGTTTCGTCTGAAATAATGGAAAACACATCAATATTGGTAATTTTAGGATTTATTATTGTTGATTTCGCTTGATAGTTTTCTAAAACTTCAATTTTATCTTTAATTTTTTGGGCTTCTTCAAACTTCATTTCTGAAGCCAAATGTTGCATGTGATTTTTAAAATCTTTTAAACTTTCTTTGAAATTTCCTTTTAAAATTTCTCGAATAGCCGTAATTTGTTTTTGATAATTTTCTTGTGTTTCGTATCCTTCACAGCCGCCTTTACAATTTCCAATATGATATTCTAAGCAGACTTTATATTTTTCTGCTTTAATGTTTGCTACCGACAAATCAAAATTACAAGTTCGTAAACTATATAATTCTCTAATTAATTCTAATAACGTGTTTACGGTTTTAAAACTGGTGTACGGGCCAAAATATTCCGAGCCGTCTTTTATCATTTTTCGAGTAGAAAATACTCTTGGAAAAGCTTCTTTTTTAATACAAATCCAAGGATAGGTTTTATCATCGCGGAGCAAAACATTATATCTAGGTTGCAGGGTTTTAATAAGGTTGTTTTCTAACAATAACGCATCGGTTTCTGTAGGAACAACAATGTGTTTGATAGTAACAATTTTTTTTACAAGCACTGAGGTTTTATAATTCTCGTGGTTTTTTGTAAAATATGATTGCACGCGTTTTTTTAAATTTTTCGCTTTTCCAACGTACAAAATCTTATTTTCTTTGTCGTAATACTGGTAAACACCAGGATTTTCAGGTAAGGTTTGTATTTGTAGTTCTAGTGGCGTCATTTGCAGTATGCAGTGTTCAGGTTTTAGTATTCAGTAATTTGACTTGAGAAAGTCTTACAAAAATAGCAAAAAACAATTGATTTAGCATAAAGTAATTTTTTATTACTTTAGCCAAAAAGTAAAACATAATATGCACAAGGAGATTACTATTTTTAATGAAACTATTTTACCAGGAAAAAGTAAAACAATCAATATGCAAATTGGGAAATTGCATACTATGACCGATTTGCACATTCCAATTATTGTAGAAAGAAGTAAAAAAGAAGGGCCAGTGGTGCTATTAACCGCAGGTTTGCATGGGGATGAAATTAATGGCACTGAAATAGTTAGAGAATTAATTGTACAAAAAATTAACAAACCAAAACGCGGCACTATTATTTGTATTCCGGTAATTAATATTTTTGGTTTTGTAAATCAAACCAGAGAATTTCCAGATGGCAGAGATTTAAACCGCATTTTTCCTGGAAGTAAAACGGGCTCTTTAGCGAGTCAATTTGCTTATTATATTTTAAAAGAAATTATACCAAATATAGATTATGCAATAGATTTTCATGCTGGTGGTGCCCAAAGATTTAATGCGCCACAAATACGAATTGTTCCTAATAACGAAGAGTTAAAAACACTTTCAGATGTATTTGGCGCCCCGTTTACATTATATTCTAATAATATTTCCGGGTCATTTAGAAGTTCTTGTGATAAAATGAATGTTAAAATGTTATTATTTGAAGGAGGAAAATCGGTTGATATTAATAATGCAGTTACTAAAGAAGCTGTAGAAGGAACCAAACGGGTTTTGACCCATTTTGGGATGCTAAAGAAGAAACACGAAATTTCAAAACCGCACCAAACTATATATATTGAAAAGTCGGATTGGATTCGGGCTAATTTTTCTGGGATGTTTCATGGGATAAAACAAATTGGAAGTTTTGTAACAAAAGGCGAATTGTTAGCTACAATTTCAGATCCTTTTGGAAAAGTGAGTCACAAACTTAAAGCACCACATGCGGGCTATTTAATAAATGTAAATGATGCCCCGATTGTGTACCAAGGAGATGCAGTATTTCATATTTCAAAAACTTTAGAAGATGAATAAGATAGCGCTGCGACAAAAGTATAGCGCATTAAGAGCTAATTTATCAGACCATGAAATAGATGAAATGTCTTTACAAATTGCCAATCAAATCATCCAATTAGATATTTGGCAACACAGTTTTTACCATCTTTTTTTACCTATTGAAAGCAAAAAAGAGGTTAACACAGAATATATTTTACAAGTTTTGGCTGGAAAAGATAAAAACATTGTGCTGTCAGCAAGTGATTTTTCAACCCGAGAAATGACGCATTTTCTTTTAACAGACGCAACAAAAATTAAGAAAAACAACTACGATATTCCTGAACCAGTTGACGGTTTAGAAGTTCCTGTTTCTAAAATTAATGTGGTTTTTGTTCCCTTATTAGCTTTTGATGAAAAAGGCAATAGAGTAGGGTACGGAAAAGGATTTTACGACCAGTTTTTATCAAAATGTGGCCCACAAACACTTAAAATAGGTATCTCTTTTTATGAGGCTGAAACAATAATTTCTGATACGTTAACCACTGATATTCAATTAGATTATTGTGTGACGCCAACAAAAGTTTATAATTTTTTAATATAAACTTATATAGAAATTCCATATAATTTATTACTTTTGAAATTATTATTAAATAAATAAACTATGTTACAATCAATTCATTCTACGTTAGCTTATGCAGTTTTAGCGGTATTAGTTTTAGCTATTATCAATGCTTTTTTGGGCCTTTCAGCAAAAAGAAATTTTACTTCAAAAGACAGAAGCGTTTCTTTAATTGCGTTAATTTTTAGTCATATACAATTAGTAGTTGGAATTGTGCTTTGGATAGAATCTCCATTAGGAAAAGCAGCTTTAAGTCAAATGTCAAATTCTGCTGTGCGCTTAACTGCTTTGGAGCATCCTTTAATTAATATCATTGCAATAGTTTTAATTACAATTGGTTGGAGCAAACATAAAAAAGAAGAAAGCAGTAATGGAAAGTTTAAAAAAATTGCAATATTTTTTACTTTAGGACTTCTATTAATTTTATCAAGAATCCCTTGGACGAATTGGTTGGCATAATTATTGTCAAATCAATAAAAATATAAAGAGAAGTAAGTGAAAATTTACTTCTTTTTTAATCTTATATTATATGAAGATGAAAAAATTTATATACATATTACCACTTTTAGTAGTGCTTTTTTTTCAGAAGGAAAATATTAAATTACAACTTTCTCAAGAAAAACCTAAGCTAAAAGTTTCAGATACAATAAAGAAAAAAGACAGTATAGCCAAGCCTGTTGAAAAATTAGAAATGTATCACGAATCGGCACACGCTTCCTATTATGCAAATAAATTTAATGGCAGAAGAACCGCAAGCGGAACCAGATTTAATAACAATGATATGACTTGCGCACACCGAAAACTACCTTTTGGCACAAAATTAAAAGTTACAGGCATAAAAACTAAAAAAGTAGTTTACGTAACCGTAACTGATAGAGGCCCATTTCATAAAAACAGACATATTGATTTATCAAGAGCTGCATTTTGGAAAATTAGACCTTCAAGTTATGGCGGGCATATTGATGTAAATATTGAAATTGTAAAGAAATAAAAAAATCCTTTTACCAGTTAGTAAAAGGATTTTTGCTTAAATAAGCATTATAATATTTTTCCTCGCCAGTAACTTCTTTCGCAAGCCAATTTGGTTTTTCAAAGGTTTCATTGGCGTCAGAAAGTTCAATTTCAGCCACAATCAAACCTTTGTTTTCCCCTTCAAAAACATCTACTTCAAATGTATGATTTCCTTTTTTGATTAAATATCGGGTTTTATCAATTACGCCTGTTTCGCATAAATTTAATAAAGCTTCAGCTTCGTGTAAATCAATTTCTTTTTCCCATTCAAAACGAGTAGTTCCTGTTTCGTCGCCTTTGCCTTTAATCGTAATAAATCCTTTTTGGTTTTTAATTCTAATTCTGACCGTTCGTTCAGGGGTAGAATTAAGATAGCCTTGCGCAATTTTTTCAAATTGAATAGCTTCAGTCATAAAATCTAACGAGAGGACTAAAAATTTGCGTTCTATTTCTTGCATAATTTTCAAAATATTTAGAATCAAAATTACAATATTTAATCATATAAGTCATACAAGTTTTATCATTCTTTTTGTTTCAAGTTGGTTAAGATTTTTAAACTAGTGTTATTTAAATTGGTGAAAATCTGTGAAATCTATGTTCGATAAAATGCATTTTTTTTCAGTACTTTGTAAATCTTATGGAAATCATACAACGAAAAATAATTCACATCGACATGGATGCCTTTTATGCGTCTGTGGAGCAATTGGACAATCCTGATTTGAAAGGCAAACCAATTGCTGTGGGCGGAAATGAAATTCGCGGTGTAGTAAGTGCTGCTAGTTATGAAGCCAGAAAATTTGGCGTTCGAAGTGCGATGAGCGATGCGCAAGCCGCTCGACTATGTCCGGATTTGATTTTTGTGAAACCTAATTTTGAACGCTATAATGAAGTATCGAAACAAATAAGAAAAATATTTTATGAATTTACAGATTTGGTAGAGCCACTTTCTTTAGATGAAGCATATTTAGATGTTACGGATAATAAAAAAGGAAATCCGAGCGCGACATTGATTGCCAAAGAAATCCGACAAAAAATATTTGAAGCAACAGGTTTAACAGCTTCTGCAGGCATCTCAGTAAATAAATTTGTGGCCAAAATTGCCAGCGATTTTAATAAGCCAAACGGACAAAAAACTGTAAATCCCGATGAGGTGGAAGCGTTTATTGAAGTGTTAGACGTAAAAAAATTCTACGGAATTGGAAAAGTTACCGCTGAAAAAATGTATCAATTAGGCATTTATTCTGGAACAGATTTAAAAAATAAATCGTTAGATTATCTAGAAAAACATTTTGGAAATAGCGGAAAATCTTACTATAATTTATCTCGAGGTATAAGTTTTAGTCAAGTTAAATCTAATAGAGAAATGAAATCGGTTGGAGCTGAACGCACTTTCGACAAAAATTTATCTTCTGAAATTTATATGGAAGAACGCTTAAAAAACATAGCTGAAGAAATTGAACGCCGTATTAAAAAAAATAAAATAGCCGGAAAAACCATTACTTTAAAAATAAAATATTCCGATTTTTCACAACAAACCAGAAGCAAAACGGTACAGTATTTTATTTCCGATAAAAATCTAATTTTTGAAACCGCAAAAGAATTATTATATCAAGAAAAATTGAAAAATTCTGTCCGATTATTAGGGATTTCCTTAAATAATTTAAACTCCCATCAAAAAAAATTTGTGATTTATCAATTGAAATTTGAGTTTTAGCATCTTATTCCTAAATTAATCTTTTTCAAAACCGCATAATTACGTTATCTTTGTAGATTATAAACGAAGTAAAACAATTTTAGTTTCAATATTTTATTGATTTTTGAAATTGTTATTGATTTTTGAAATTGAATATGAAACATATTAGAAATTTTTGCATTATTGCACATATTGATCACGGTAAAAGTACTTTAGCTGATAGACTTTTGGGCGCAACACAAACGGTAACTGCCAGAGAAGAAAAAGCACAATTATTGGACAATATGGATTTGGAACGTGAACGTGGGATTACTATTAAAAGCCACGCGATTCAAATGGAATATACTTATAAAGGGCAAGAATATATTTTAAATTTAATTGACACACCTGGTCACGTAGATTTTTCTTATGAAGTGTCCCGAAGTATTGCTGCTTGTGAAGGTGCTTTGTTAATTGTTGATGCTGCACAAAGTATCCAAGCACAAACCATATCTAATTTATATTTGGCTTTAGACAACGACTTGGAAATTATTCCTGTTTTAAATAAAGTAGATTTACCATCTGCCAATCCGGAAGAAGTTTCGGATGATATTATCGATTTATTAGGTTGCAAATTAGAAGATATTATTCATGCCTCTGGTAAAACAGGTTTTGGTGTAGAAAATATTTTAGCAGCAATTATCGAAAAAATTCCGCATCCAAAAGGAACAAAAGACGAACCTTTACAAGCATTAATTTTCGATTCACATTACAATCCTTTTAGAGGAATTGAAGTAATTTTCCGAGTGGTAAACGGTGAAATTAAAAAAGGACAGAAAATTAAATTCATGGCAACAGGAAAAGAATATTTTGCCGATGAGGTTGGAACTTTAAAATTAAATCAGGTTCCAAAAAATATAATTTCAACAGGAGATGTTGGGTATTTAATTTCTGGAATAAAGGAAGCCAAAGAAGTAAAAGTTGGTGATACCGTTACAGATGCTAAGGAACCAACTACCAATATGATTACTGGTTTTGAAGACGTAAAACCAATGGTTTTTGCCGGAATTTATCCTGTAGACACTGAAGATTACGAAGATTTGCGTTCTTCTATGGAAAAACTTCAACTGAACGACGCGTCTTTGGTGTTTTTACCAGAAAGTTCAGCCGCTTTAGGATTTGGTTTTCGATGTGGCTTTTTAGGAATGTTACACATGGAAATTATTCAAGAACGATTGGAGCGTGAGTTTGACATGACCGTTATAACAACTGTGCCAAACGTTTCGTATTTAGCTTATACTAAGAAAGAGCCAGAAGTTGGTTTTATAATCAATAATCCATCAGATTTGCCAGAGCCAAGTAAGCTTGACCGCGTTGAAGAACCATATATTAAAGCAACTATTATTACAAAATCCGATTATGTTGGAAATGTAATGAGTTTGTGTATTGAAAAGCGTGGTTTAATTACCAATCAGACTTACCTTACAACTGAACGTGTAGAATTGAATTTTGACATGCCTTTGGCAGAAATAGTATTTGATTTTTACGACCGATTGAAAACAGTATCTAAAGGTTATGCTTCTTTTGATTATCATCCAATAGGAATGAGAACTTCAAAATTAGTAAGATTAGATGTTTTATTAAATGCTACTTCTGTAGATGCACTATCTGCTCTTATTCACGAAGATAACGCATATAATATCGGAAAAAAAATGTGCGAAAAACTTCGCGAATTAATTCCGCGTCAGCAATTTGATATTCCAATTCAAGCAGCTATTGGAGCAAAAATCATCGCACGTGAAACTATAAAAGCACTTCGTAAAGATGTTACCGCAAAATGTTATGGAGGAGATATTTCTCGTAAACGTAAATTATTGGAAAAACAGAAAAAAGGGAAAAAACGAATGCGTCAAGTAGGTAACGTAGAAATTCCGCAAGAAGCATTTATGGCCGTTTTAAAGTTAAACGATTAAAAAAACAGAAAATAAGCATACTAAATTTTTAATATACTTATTTTATACTAATAATTTTATTATGTTTAAACATTAATTCAAAACCATACTAATACTATGAATTTGAGAAAAATATTTTTTTTATTATTAGCAACAAGTGTAGGTGTTTTTTCTCAAACTATAACGGTAAACAACACCTCAAATTCTCCAGCTCAACTTGTAGATTTACTGCTATTAAATTCTTGTGTTTCAGTTTCAAATATTGCCATTTCCTCTAACCAATCTGTTGCCTATTTCAACAAAAACGGTTCCACTTTCCCAATTAACGAAGGAATTATTATTAGAAATGGTTTGGTGTTAAATACACAAGGAAATTATATTAATAATGCTGCATTAAGTTCTCAAATTAACACCAATACGGATGCCTTTTTACAAAACATAAGCAACAACAGTGGGCAAACATCCACAATAACCGATGTGGCTTTTTTAGAGTTTGATTTTATACCAATTTCAAACAGTTTTAGTTTCGATTTCTTATTTGCATCTAATGAATATGGCGAGTACCAATGCGCTTTTAGTGATGTTTTTGCTTTTGTTCTAACTAATTTAAATACGGGTGTTTCAACCAATTTAGCACTTATTCCAGGGACAAGCATGCCTGTAACTGTTAAAGACATTAGAAATAATTTATATAATGCCAATTGCGGATCGGCTAATTCAAATTTTTTTAGTATTTATAATCCGATTAATATTCCTGCTTCTACTCTAAATATGAGAGGACATACCGTAGTAATGAATGCAGCTTCAGCGGTCATACCAAATGTGCCATACAAGATAAGAATGGTGATTGGGGATTATAATAACTCAGGTTATGACTCAGCTGTTTTTATTTCTGGAGGCAGTTTTACAACTTCTTTGGATTTAGGTCCAGACCAAACAATTTGTACTGGAAATCCTATACAATTAAACACTCAATTGGATAATACTTATAACTTTCAATGGTTTCAAAACGGGAATCCTGTAGGAGGAAATACGCCAATTTATACAGTAAATGTTCCGGGCACTTATACTGTTGAGGTAACAAAAGGATCATGTTTTCTAACAGACACAGTAGTTGTAAATGATTTATCAGTTAGCAACCCAATTAACTTGCAGACTTGCAATACTGGCGCAGCGAGTTATACATTTGATTTAACAACAAATAACGAAACCCAATTAGGTGTAAATAACACAAATTATAATTTGTTTTATTACGCTTCTTTGGCTGACATAACTACAAACAATCCAATTCTTGGAACAACAAATTTTTCTACCAATTCAGGACAAACCATTTATGTTAAAATTTTCAATACGATAACAAATTTGTTTTGTGAAGCTGTGTATCAATTTGATTTGGTTATAAATCCAATTGTCACAGCAACACAACCTGTTGACGTGCAGTTGTGCCAAACACCTTCTACAACTTCCTATTTTTTAGAAAATTTAAATAGTCAAGTTTTAAATGGATTAACTGGTTATAGTGTATTATATTTTTTAAATCAGGCAGATGCCATTGCAGGAAATGTAGGCCTAATTAATTCCGTATCAATTCCTAATGGTACCACATCAGTAACAGTTTGGATCAGAATGCAAAATAGTTCTAATCCGTCTTGTTTTGATGTTACAAGTGTAGATATTATAGTAAACCCATTACCGCTTATTGATGATTTGGCAGATGTGGTAGAATGTAGTAGTTATGTTTTACCCGTTTTAACAAATGGAAATTATTTTACAGGTCCAGGCGGCTCGGGGACACCTTTATTTGCAGGAAATATAATTGATGAAAGTGCCATGTATTATATATATTTCGGCCCTGACGTGAATGGTTGTTTCAACGAATCTTCTTTTTTGGCTTATTTTATAGATGAATATGAGCCGATATTAGACAATTGTAGTTCATTTACTATACCATCACCGCCGTATAATATTGGAGCTTTTTATACCGCGCCTGGCGGACCAACAGGGACAGGCACTTTAATTCCTACAGGTACTGTTTTTCCAAATAACACACAATTAAATATCGTTCAGCAAGTTTATTATTATGCTGAGGTTAATGGGGTTTTCTGTAGAGATGAATTATTTAATATTAACATTCATCCGCTTCCTTTAATTGATACCTTACTAGATGTAACTTACTGTAATTCGTATACGTTACCAGCATTAACTAATGGAAATTATTTTTCTGAATCTGGCGGAATAGGAACACCTTATTTTGCTGGAAATACAATAACTGCTTCTCAAATAATGTACATATATAATAGCACTACTTTTATTGACTCAAATGGAAACCCAGGGGGTTGTGCTTTAGAAACCGATTTTCAAATCAACATTATTAACACAACCTTGTTTACGACAATAAATAGATGCGCAAACTTTACTTTACCACCTATTACTTTTGGGGGTTATTATACCGCTCCTTTAGGTGGTGGATCTTTAGTTGACCCCAACATTCCAATAACAACTTCGCAGGTTGTATATTATTATGCGACTACTAGCTTAGCGCCAAACTGTTCAGACAATTTAAATTATAATATTATCATTAATCCATTGCCTTTGGTAGATGTAATTCCTAGCAGTGTGTATTGTGGCGAATTTATATTACCTGTTTTAACAAATGGCTCATATTTTACTTTACCAGGCGGTCCTACAACTTTTGGTCAAATCCCTCTTTTTGCTGGAAATATCATCGATTTATCTGGAGTCAGATTAAATCCTGGAACTTATTATGTGTTTAATGGACCTGATATAAATGGCTGTACTAACGAGCAATCTTTTACTATAAATGTAAATCCGTTTCCACCCGCTGATGGCGTTTTGAGTAGATCTGAATGCCTACCTTATTCTATAGCCCAACCTGTTAACGGCACAATATATACTGCACCAGGGGGCCCATCTGGAGGAGGCACTGTAGTGTTGCCAAGTACTGTTTTTTCAAATACGCAAACTTTTCACTTGTACAATATAGATACGGTTACAAATTGTGCAATAAACAGACCATTTACGGTAACATATGACGGCATTAATTTACCAAATTACACAAATGTTTCAGTATGCGAATCTGATAATTACACATTACCAGCTTTAACACACTTACCGCCTAACCCATATAATTATACTATTGGATATTTTTATAATCAAGCTGGAACATTGCCAGTTGTTAATGGTACAGTGTTTAATGCACCCAATACTAACACAACAATTTGGGTTGTGGCATCTAACGGAGACAGAACAATTTGTAATGCGCAAGATAGCTTTGATATTATTGTGTCCGAAACACCAAATTTAGCCGCTTTAGCTTTAGTGTTTGATACAGATGAATGCGGTATTTACACCTTACCTGCTTTGCCTTCAGTAGGCTTCAATATAAATTACTATTCACAACCAGGCGGAAACGCTGCTAATTTAATTACTAATTTAAATATTTCTATTCCTGGTACTTATACTTATTATGTGTATGCATCCGCATTGAATAATATAAATTGTAATGCACAACAGTCGTTTACTTTCACAGTTCATCCTTTATTAAACATTACCTTACCGCAAGGGGTTATTTGTGTAAACCCAATCACAAATGCTCTTATTAGCCCTTACACAATTCAATCAGGATTAAACCCTGCATTTTTTACAGTTAATTGGTCATTAAATGGAACTTTAATGGGTACAGGTCCTAATTATACAGCAACACAGGCAGGTATTTATGATGTGTCTTTTATAAAATTAACCCCAGATGTAGGCGCTGCTTGTAATTATAATAGCACTACAGTTACCATTATCAAATCAAGTCCTGCAAAAGCAGATTTTACTGTAAGTCCAGAATTTGATACCGATGGCACTTTTATTACCGTTAATATAACTAGTGGCTACGGAAATTATACTTATCAATTAGAATATCCAAATGGCACATTAAGTCCAATCCAAACTAGTAATACTTTTACAAATTTAGTTACAGGCGATTATTTTGTTACTATTTTTGATACTTTAGGAAATTGTACCCCCACAAAAATTGGCCCTATTTATATAATTAATTATCCAAATTATTTTACACCAAATGGTGATGGCGTTCATGAAACTTGGAATATTTTTGATTTAGCACAGCAACCCAAAAGTCTCATATTTATTTTTGATAGATACGGAAAATTGTTAAAACAAATTTCTCCAGCTAGTTCTGGTTGGGATGGAAAATACAACGGTAAAGATATGCCATCAACAGATTATTGGTTTTCTGTGGAGTTTATAACACAGAGTAAACAAGTGGGTGTTTTCAAATCTCATTTTAGTCTAAAAAGATAATAAAAATTGGCAAAAAAAATCCCAAATTCAATATTGAATTTGGGATTTTACATTATATATTCTTAATTTTTATTCAATTTCTGAAATTCTTATGGTATTTACCATTCCTTTATTTGCTATAGGCATAGCAGCTAAATTAACTACCATATCGCCAGTTTTTACATATTTCTTTTCTTTACAAATTTTGTTGATGTCATCAATGGTATCATCTGTACTAGTAAACTTGTCATAGAAATACGCTCGAACACCCCAAAGTAAATTTAGTTGGGTTAAAATTCTTTCGTTTGATGTAAACACTAAAATATGAGCGTGTGGTCGCCAAGCTGAAATTTGAAAAGCGGTATAACCACTATTGGTTAGTGTGGTAACTGCTTTTGCGTCTATCGTATCTGCCATGGCCGCTGCATTAAAACAAATAGATTTAGTGATGTATCTTTCGTTTCTCTTTGTGGGAGCAATATGAGGCACACTAATAAGCGGAGAGTCTTCTACACTTTCAATAATACTTGTCATGGTTTCAATTACTTGTACTGGATAATTTCCAACAGAAGTTTCACCTGAAAGCATTACGGCATCCGCACCATCCATTACTGAATTGGCTACGTCATTTACTTCTGCTCTAGTAGGAGTTAAACTAGTAATCATCGTTTCCATCATCTGAGTAGCTACAATTACTGGAATTCGGGCTAATTTTGCTTTTAAAATTAGTTTTTTCTGAATCAAAGGTACTTCTTGTGCAGGTACTTCAACTCCTAAATCACCTCGAGCTACCATTAAGCCATCGCAAGCATTAACAATTTCGTCAATATTTTCAACTGCTTCTGGTTTTTCAATTTTAGCTACAATCGGAATTTTATGGTCGGAATGTTTCGAAATTAAATCTTGAAGGTCTTTAATATCTTCTTTTGTTCTAACAAACGAAAGCGCCATCCAATCTACTTTGTTTTCACAAGCAAAAATAGCATCTTTAATATCTTTTACTGTTAATGCAGGAAGCGATACTTTTGTATTAGGCAAGTTTACTCCTTTTTTAGACTTTAATGGTCCGCCCTGAATGACTTTACAAACTACTTCGTCAACTCTATTGGTTTTAATAGCCTCGAACATTAGTTTTCCGTCATCTAAAAGTATTCTTTCTCCTGGATTTACATCTTTAGGAAATTCTTTATAGTTCATGTAAACTCTTTCAGCCGTTCCAGGAATGTCTTCTGAAGTCTGAAAAGTAATAATATCACCAGGATTGACTATTACATCTTCATTCATTACACCAACGCGTAATTTTGGACCTTGTAAATCAGCTAAAATAGAAGTTGTATATCCAAATTCAGCATTCAACTCGCGAATAATATTTATTTTTTCATTTACATCTGTATAATCAGCATGTGAAAAGTTAATTCTAAAAACATTAACACCCGCGTCAATCATTTTTTTAATTACTTCTTTACTGCTACAAGCTGGGCCTAATGTGGCAACAATTTTTGTTTTTTTGGTTGTATGCATCTTTAAAAAATTAAATTGTTTATCGATTTTAAATTAGTAGTATCTACTTTATAAATCGTAGTAATGTTTTGTATGGTACTTATTTTTTGTATTACTTCTTCGCTTTTAAAGCTTGAATCTATATTGTCTATTTTTAATAAATAATCAGCTGTTTTTAATTCTGGAACTAAATTCATTGTAATATTATCCTCTGAAAAGAAACCTGTATTGTTTTGGTTCGAATTAAAATTAGTTTGATTTTTAAGGAGTTCCCAAGTAATATCTTGGTTCAAATCGTCATAACTAAATCTAGAAAATTTTCCCGTTCCGTTGGCGGATTTTATTGAAATTTCGTTGTCGTTTTTTGCCATCAAAACACTTAATTTTAAATTGATTAAAAAAGTTAATTTAAAATCTTTTAAATTGGAATGAATCGCAAGTAGCTCAAAATCATTTGATTCAAAATCGTCAAAAGTAAGTTTTAGATTTGCCATTTATTTTTTAAATATCGTAAAGATAGAAGTAAAATCTATTAAATTACAGTAAAAAAGGTTTCTAAACTGTTAATTTTTTAATTCAAACGTTGTAGTTGATAAAAAAACCTAGGATTTGTTTTCAATTTTATCTTGCAAGGCAAAAAAAGCTCTTTTTGCAGCTGTTTCTTCTGCTTTTTTCTTCGAAGTAGCTCTGGCTTTGCTAATTACCTGATCGTCCATAAGAAATTTTACGCCAAAGTATTTTACGCCTTCTTTGCCATCATCTTCAAAAATATCAAATTTGAAAGTAATTTTTTCTTTCTGACACCATTCGATAATTACACTTTTATAGCTAATTACTTTTCCTTCTAGGCGCTCAATATCTACATATTGTTTGATAATTTTTTGTTGAATAAATTTTTCGCAATGCAAGTACCCTTTATCTAAATAAATAGCGCCTATAAAAGCTTCGCACAAATTTCCATGAATATTGTCGCCAAAATGAGATGGACTCACTTTGCTTTCGATAAATTGAACCAAATTAAAATCTCTACCTAATTCATTCAAATGTTCTCTACTTACAATTTTAGATCTCATTTTTGTTAAGTAGCCCTCATCTCCTGTAGGGACTCTTTTATATAAATGCGCAGCAATTACACTCCCTAGCATGGCATCGCCTAAAAACTCTAATCGTTCGTAACTAATTGGAAATCCATTTTCATCTGTTTGGTTAGCGGAACGGTGCGTGAAGGCGTGTTTATAATAAATTTCTGTATTGGGTTTGAACCCTAAAATTTTGGTAATTTTTTCAAAAAAAACCCCGTCTTGATTAGAAGAAGGGGATTTTTTTAATATTTTATTTAAAATGCTACGCATGAAGTTATTCTTCTAATTTTTTGAAAAGCACACAAGCATTATGTCCGCCAAATCCAAATGTATTACTCATTGCTACCTTAATTTCTCTTTTTTGAGGCTTGTTTAAAGTCAAGTTTAATGATGGATCAATATTTTCATCAACTATGGTGTGGTTTATTGTTGGAGGAACAAGACTGTGTTTCATGGCTAAAATAGAAGCAATTGCCTCAATCGCTCCAGCTGCTCCTAACAAGTGTCCAGTCATTGATTTTGTAGAATTGATATTTATATTTTTAGCGTGTGCACCAAAAACATGACTAATTGCTTTTAATTCTGCAACATCTCCCAAAGGTGTTGAAGTTCCGTGTGTGTTGATATGGTCTACTTCTTCTGGTTTCATCCCTGCATCACGTAGTGTATTTTCCATTACTGCAATAACTCCAATTCCATCTGGATGTGGAGCCGTTAAGTGATAGGCATCAGATGACATTCCGCCGCCGCCAACTTCACAATATATTTTTGCACCACGTGCTTTCGCATGTTCGTATTCTTCAAAAACTAGGGCACCTGCACCTTCGCCCAAAACAAAGCCATCTCTGTTAGCATCAAAAGGTCTAGAAGCTGTTTCTGGCGAATCGTTTCTTGTAGACAAGGCTTGCATAGAGTTAAAGCCACCCATTCCGGCAATGGTTACAGCTGCTTCAGAACCTCCTGACACAATTACATCACACATTCCTAAGCGTATGTAGTTAAAAGCGTCTATCATAGCATTTGCTGAAGAAGCACAAGCGGAAACTGTTGTATAGTTTGGACCCATAAAGCCATTTCTCATAGAAATATGAGCAGGAGCAATATCGGCAATCATTTTAGGAATAAAAAACGGATTGAAACGAGGTGTTCCGTCTCCTTTGGCATAACTAAGTACTTCTTCTTGGAAGGTTTCCAAACCACCAATTCCAGCACCCCAAATCACACCTACTCTTTGTTTATTTACGTTTGAATCTAAAATACCCGAATCAGCAATAGCTTGTTCACCAGCTACAATGGCATATTGTGCAAATTTATCCATTCGTCTTGCTTCTTTTCTATCGATAAATTCTTCGATATTGAAGTTTTTTACTTCACAAGCAAATTTCGTTTTATGTTTTTCAGTGTCATAATAAGTAATTGGCGCAGCACCGCTTTTCCCGCTAATTAAGGCATTCCAATATTCTTGAATATTGTTTCCAATTGGAGTTAGTGCCCCAAGACCTGTAACCACTACACGTTTTAATTGCATAAATTATTTTTTAGTTATATAGAAAAACCCAATGTGCATATTTTAAATATCAACATTGGGTATTACATAAATGTCTTATGTGAATGATTGTAATACAATCAATGTTTTTACAAATCTAAACAAAGATTTTTAAAAACAGAAACAAAAAATAACAACATCCGTATAAAAAAATTCACACGGATGATTGGTTATTATTTCTTAGCTTCTTCGATGTAAGAAATTGCTTGACCTACAGTAGCAATGTTTTCAGCTTGGTCGTCTGGAATTTGGATATCAAATTCTTTTTCGAATTCCATAATAAGCTCTACAGTGTCTAATGAATCAGCACCTAAATCGTTAGTGAAGCTTGCTTCTGTTACTACTTCGTTTTCGTCAACACCTAATTTGTCCACGATAATCGCTTTTACTCTTGATGCAATGTCTGACATAATTTTTAATTTTTAATTTATTTGTTTGCAAAAATAAAAAACTTTATTTTAAAACAACATTTTTGTTAGTAAATATAACAACGAATGTATAAAAAAAACTTAAAATACCCTAATTCTCTATGCTTTTCATTTAAAATAATTTTTAATTTCTTTTAATTTTTGCCATTAAACCTAAATGAATTTATACTTTTGTATGATATTTACATGATTTATTACTGCAATAAGTTAAAAAAAACAGAATGAAATGAAGAAGATTGTGCTTTTTGCTTCTGGAAACGGTTCTAATGCCGAAAATATTATGGCATATTTTGACTTGTCCAATGCCGTTTCTGTTGTTGGCGTGTTTACTAACAATTCTGAAGCTAGAGTAATTGAAAGAGCCAAAAAATTTAAAGTTCCTACATTTGTTTTCAATAAATTAGCACTTTCAGATGATACCGTTTTGAGTCAGCTGATGCAATTGCAGCCTGATTTAATTGTGTTGGCAGGTTTTTTATTAAAGTTTCCAATTCATATTATTAACGAATTTCCAAATAAAGTCATAAATATTCATCCAGCATTGTTGCCTAATTATGGCGGTAAAGGAATGTATGGCATACACGTTCATCAAGCAGTTTTAGAAAATAAAGAAAAAAAAACAGGAATCACCGTTCATTACGTAAACGAATATTTTGATGAAGGAGAATTTATTTTTCAAGCCAATATAAATATCGAAAATTGCACGACTGCAGAGGAAATCGCGCAAAAAATTCACGAATTGGAAATGGAACATTTTCCTAAAGTAATTGAGAGATTTTTAGAAGGTTAGACTTCTCAGAAAGTCAAACCGCAATATTTTCTTAATTTCAACCTCTAAAAATCTAATAATCTAATTAATCTAAAATGTCCTACCAAGTTCACATATACACTGACGGCGCTGCCAAAGGAAATCCCGGTCCTGGAGGTTATGGTGTGGTAATGGAAATGGTGGGTTCGCCTTATAAAAAAGAATTTTTTGAAGGATTTAGACATACTACAAATAATCGAATGGAATTGTTAGCCGTAATTGTAGGGTTAGAAAAATTGAAAACGCTTAAAACCAATGTTTTGGTAGTTTCCGATTCTAAATATGTTGTAGATTCAGTAGAAAAAGGTTGGGTATTTGGTTGGGAAAAGAAATACTTTAAAGATAAAAAAAATCCAGATTTATGGCTGCGCTTTTTAAAAATTTACCGTCATCATAATGTAAAATTTATGTGGATAAAAGGCCACAACAACCACACTCAAAATGAACGCTGTGACGAATTAGCCGTGATGGCCTCGCAACAAAAAAATTTAAATATCGACACCTTTTACGAAACGGAAGAACAGAAATTGTTGTAAAATAGTTTTCTAAGCAATCTTATTCTTCGTTTAAAGCATTCCAGCCTCTGGCTTTTAGTTCAATTTTTGTGTTGGCACGAGTCACCAAATGCATGCCTTCGCTTTCCGCAGCCATATGACCAATTATTGTAAAATTTGGATTGTGTTTTATTTTTTCGAAATCTTCCATTTTAATTGTGAAAAGCAATTCGTAATCTTCTCCGCCATTTAAAGCAATTGTCGTAATATCTACATTAAATTCTTCACATACATTTATTAATTGCGGGTCAACCGGAATTTTTTCTTCGTATACATTACAACCTAATTTACTTTGCTTGCAAATGTGCATAATTTCAGAGGATAATCCGTCTGAAATATCAATCATAGCCGTCGGTTTTACTTCTAATTTTTCCAATAATTCTTTCACGTCATTTCTAGCTTCTGGCTTCAATTGACGTTCAATTAAATAGGTGTAGTCGTCTAAAACAGGCTGGTTATTTGGGTTGACTTGAAACACTTGTTTTTCTCTTTCCAAAACTTGTAACCCCATATAAGCCGCACCTAAATCGCCTGAAACTACTAACAAATCAGTTTGTTGTGCGCCATTTCGGTAGGTAATTTCATCTAAATCAGCTTCGCCAATGGCAGTAATACTAATAATTAATCCTTTTTGAGAAGATGTGGTGTCGCCACCAATTACATCTACATTATAAGCGTTGGCTGCTAAAGTAATTCCTGCAAAAAGTTCTTCCATAGCTTCTAAAGGAAAACGATTAGAAACGGCTACGGAAACGGTTACCTGAGTTGGCACCGCATTCATCGCACAAATGTCTGAAACATTAGTCACAATTGCTTTGTATCCCAAGTGTTTTAAAGGCATGTAACTTAAATCAAAATGCACACCTTCTACTAATAAATCGGTAGAAATTACTACTTTTTTGTTTTTAAAATCTAAAACAGCGGCATCGTCACCAATACTTTTAATCGTGCTTTCTTGATTAATTTTGAAATGCTTGGTTAAATGTTCAATTAATCCGAATTCACCTAAACTGGCAATGCTCGTTGTTTTTTGATCTTTATTTTCTAACATGAGGTTTTGTTTTTTGCAAAGATAGGGAATTAATGTGCCAAGTGGAAAGTCAAAAGTCAAAAGTGAAAAGTAAAAAGTGAAAAGCAGCAATTAATTAGCATACATTACTTTTACCTTATGCCTTTCCACTTATACCTACTTGTCTAATTGCTTAAGTTTTTCAAAAATCAAACTGGTTTCATATCCTTTTCGAAGTAAAAAATCAACAAATTTTTTATTTTTCTTTTGTCCTTTTCGTTCCTTAATGGCGTTCCAATTTTTTTCTGAAAGTGCATGAAAATTAGCTAAATAAATATCGTTTGGCAGTTCCAATAAAGCTAAATCGATGTTTCTTTTAGAGATTTCTCTGAACTTTAATTCTTGAACTATTCGGTTTTTACCCCAACCTTTGTAATTGTGTTTGCCTCTTGCAAAACTTTTAGCAAAACGTTCTTCATCTACATATTTATGCTCGATAAGATGTACAATTATCTGTTCTTTTAGTTCCGGAAGTAAGGTAAAACTTCGTAATTTTTGTTCCACTTCTTTGTGACAACGATCTTGGTAAGAGCAGTAATACTCTAATTTGCTGATAATTTCGTTTGTTGTAAGTGAGGTTTTTGGTGATTCCAATGAAAAATATTAAATAAATATCTATTCAAAATTACTATAAAAAACTATTTTTACAATAGTATAAATAGGATTCTTTTACATGAAATATTTTTATTGCTAAAATTAGTCTAACATTTTTAAACTTCAAACGGAATAACTATCTTTGCAGCTTATTAAAATCATAGTAAATGAGTAAATTATTAATTGTAGGAACGGTAGCATTTGATGCCATTGAAACACCTTTTGGAAAAACAGATAAAATTTTAGGCGGCGCGGCAACATATATTGGTTTATCGGCTTCTTTTTTTAATGTTGATTCCGCAATAGTTTCTGTTGTAGGTGAAGATTTTCCTCAAGAGCATTTAAATTTATTATCAGAAAGAAATATAAATATTGAAGGAATTGAAATTGTAAAAGGCGGGAAAACCTTCTTTTGGAGTGGAAAATATCACAACGACATGAATTCTCGCGACACGCTAGCTACGGAGTTAAACGTTTTAGCAGATTTTAATCCAGTAGTGCCACAAGCATATAAAGACGCATCGGTTGTTATGTTAGGGAATTTACATCCAATTGTACAATCGTCCGTTTTAAATCAAATGACAAGCCAACCAAAATTAGTAGTTTTAGATACTATGAACTTTTGGATGGATTGTGCTTTACCTGAATTATTAGAAGTTATAAAACGTGTAGACGTGATTACCATTAACGATGAAGAAGCCCGTCAATTATCTGGAGAATATTCTTTAGTAAAAGCCGCTGCAAAAATTCAAACCATGGGTCCTAAATATGTAGTCATTAAAAAAGGAGAACATGGCGCCTTAATTTTCCATAATAAAGATGTTTTCTTCGCACCAGCTTTACCATTAGAAGAAGTTTTTGATCCAACAGGAGCAGGCGATACGTTTGCAGGTGGATTTTCTGGATATCTTTCGCAATCTGAAGACATTTCTTTTGAAAACATGAAAAACGCCATTATTCATGGTTCAAATTTGGCTTCTTTTTGTGTGGAAAAATTTGGAACAGAAAGAATGGTAAATTTAAACAAAGAAGAAGTTTTTGATCGTTTAAAACAATTCAAAGCGTTAACACAATTTGATATTAAATTATAATACAAAACTATGCCTCGAAATTTCGAGGCATTTTTAATAAATAATTATACAAACCCGTTTCGGTATTACATTTAGAATAAACAAAACAACTATGAGCGACGCTATTAAACACGAATGTGGAATTGCCTTACTTAGACTTTTAAAACCATTAGAATACTATAGAGAAAAATATGGCACGGCTTTTTACGGGGTAGAAAAAATGTACCTTTTAATGGAAAAACAGCACAATCGTGGACAAGACGGAGCAGGTTTTGCCAGTATAAAATTAGACGTACAACCTGGTCAAAGATATATTAGTAGAATCCGTTCCAATCAAGCACAACCTATTCAGGATATTTTTGGTCAAATTAATACCAGAATTTCTGAGGAATTAGCTAAAAATCCTTCGTATCAAAATAATGTGGCACTGCAAAAAGAACACATTCCTTATGTAGGCGAATTGTTTTTAGGTCACGTACGATACGGAACTTTTGGAAAAAACAGCATTGAAAGTGTACATCCATTTTTACGTCAGAACAATTGGATGCACAGAAATTTATTAGTTGCCGGAAATTTTAACATGACCAATGTTAAAGAGTTATTTCAAGATTTAGTCGATGTCGGACAACATCCAAAACTACTAGCCGACACAGTTACCGTAATGGAAAAAATTGGTCATTTTTTAGATGATGAAATCACACAATTATATTTAGATTGCAAAAACGAAGGGCTGACTAAATTGGAAGCTTCACCCGTAATCGCAGAACGATTGAACATTGGAAGAATATTAAAAAGAGCCTCTAAAAATTTTGATGGTGGTTATGCAATGGCCGGACTTTTAGGCCACGGAGATGCTTTTGTGGTTAGAGATCCAAACGGAATTCGTCCAGCTTATTATTACCAAGATGATGAAATTGTAGTCGTAGCTTCAGAACGCCCAGTTATTCAAACCGTTTTTAATGTAGCATTTGAAGACGTGAAAGAATTAGAAGCGGGTGATGCCATTATTGTTAAGAAAAATGGGAATGTACTTTTCGAAAATATTAGAGAATGTACAGATAAAAAAGCCTGTTCTTTCGAAAGAATTTATTTTTCTCGTGGAAGCGATGCTGAAATATATCAAGAAAGAAAATTATTAGGAAAATATGTTTTTCCAAGTGTGTTGAAAGAAATTGAAAATGACATTCATAATTCGGTATTTTCATTTATTCCAAACACGGCAGAAACATCATTTTATGGCATGGCTGAAGCCGCTCAAAAATTCTTAGACGAACAAAAAGTTAAAGATATTATCGCGCAAAAAGATACTTTAGATGAAAAAGGTTTAAATGAAATTTTAGCCGAAAAAGTTCGTACTGAAAAAATAGCTATTAAAGATGTAAAACTCCGTACTTTCATTACAGAAGATAGTAGTAGAGATGAAATGGTAGCACACGTTTACGATATTACTTACGGCGTAGTAAAACCTACAGATAATTTGGTAATTATTGACGACAGTATTGTTCGTGGTACTACATTAAAACAAAGTATCATTAAAATTTTAGACCGATTACATCCTAAGAAAATTGTAGTAGTTTCTTCTGCTCCTCAAATTAGATATCCTGATTGTTACGGAATTGACATGAGTACATTAGAAGGTTTTATCGCTTTTAAAGCTGCAATGGAACTTTTAAAGGAAACCAATCAGTATCAAATTGTAGAAGATGTTTATAAAAAATGTAAAGCACAGCAAGGTCTTAAAGACACCGAAGTTGTAAATCATGTAAAAGAAATTTACAATCCTTTTACTGATGAACAAATTTCAGATAAAATGGCTCAAATGCTAACAACAAAAGAAATAAAAGCAAAAGTGAAAATTATTTTTCAAAAAGTAGAAGATTTACACAAAGCGTGTCCTAAAAATTTAGGCGATTGGTATTTTACTGGAAATTATCCAACACCTGGAGGAAATCGAGTGGTAAATACCGCTTTTATCAACTTTTATGAAGGGAATGGAGCGCGTGCTTATTAAAAAAGTGCATTTCATCGAGAATATTAACCATACAACAATTATTTTATTTTAATGAAATAAGTTACTATACTTTTAACTCACCAGAAAATTAGTAGGTTAAGTTTTATGGTAGATTTGGGGCAAAAAGGGTGAAACGAAAGTTTCACCTTTTTTATTTTATACAGTTTTCAGTGAAATCTTTTTTATTTTTTAACATAATAACATTTAACTATCTTTTAATAATATTAACTGCAGTTCCTGTTATAGTTACGATAACATAATTACTAGTTGTTAATTCAATATCCACATTTATTCCTACAACTGCATTTGCGTTTAATTTTTCTGTATTCAATTTGAGTTGCTCAAAAGCTTGGTCTTTGACATCGGAAACACTTTCGCTTATTCCTGCATAATATTTTTGCATGTTAAAAGTCATTTTCATTTTTTGAACATTTACAGCTGTTCCAGAGACAATTCCTCTATATTCTGCAATACTAAATCCATCGATGGAATTGGTTGTAGTTAAAATCATATGACTAAAATTTTGGTTTGAATTTTACTTAAAATCATCTTACACCACTTTTAAAATATAATAGTTTTTCTTCCCTTTTTGAAGTAAAACGAACGTGTTCGCAATTAAATCGTTAGTTGAAATTATGTATTCTTCTGTAACTTTTACTTTGTTTACGGAAACGGCATTTTCTTTTAACGCTCTTCTGGTTTCGTTTCCTGAAGATAAAAATCCTGTTTTCACAAAGGCATCCACAATTGGGTAACCCGCTTCAATTTCTGCTAAAGTAAGTTCCGCTTGGTCTAAACTTTGAAAAACATCCGCTAACGTTTTTAAATCTAATAGTTTTAAATCGTCAACCGTTGGTTTAAAGAAGGCTTGTGAAGCAAAAACCGCTTTCTCGTGTTCTGCTGCACCATGAATCATTACGGTTAATTCTTCGGCTAATTTCTTCTGTAATACTCGTAAATGAGGTGCTTCAGCGTGTTCTGCTAATAAAGCATCAATCTTAGCTTTATCTAAGAACGTGAATATTTTAATATATTTTTCGGCATCAACATCAGTAGTATTAAACCAAAATTGGTAAAATTCGTATGGTGATGTTTTATCAGCATCTAACCAAATGTTTCCTTTTTCCGATTTTCCGAATTTTGAACCATCAGCTTTTGTAATTAACGGACACGTCATTGCAAACGCTTTTCCCTCTGTTTCAGAATCTACATTCATTCTTCGGATCAATTCTGTACCAGTAGTGATATTTCCCCATTGGTCGCTTCCACCCATTTGTAATTTACAATTATGGTGTTTATGCAAATGATAAAAATCGTACCCTTGAATTAATTGGTATGTAAATTCTGTAAAACTCATGCCTTCGCCTTCACCAGTCAACCGCTTTTTTACAGAATCTTTGCTCATCATATAATTTACCGAAATGCGTTTTCCCACTTCACGAACAAAATCAATGAACGAAAAATCTTTCATCCAATCGTAATTGTTTACTAAAACAGGGGCTTGTGCATCAGTTGCATTGAAATCTAAAAAGCGAGATAACACGCCTTTAATTCCTTCTACATTATGATTTAAAGTGGCTTCATCTAATAAATTTCTTTCGTTTGATTTTCCTGATGGATCACCAATCATTCCAGTTGCACCACCGACCAAAGCGAATGGTTTATGTCCGAATTTTCGCAAGTGCATCAATAAAATAATAGGCACTAAACTTCCAATATGTAACGAATCTGAAGTAGGATCAAAACCTATGTAAACAGCTGTTGGCTCTTTTATAAGTTGCTCTTCTGTTCCTGGCATCGCATCGTGTACCAAACCTCTCCATTGTAATTCTTCAATTAAATTCTTCATGTTGTTTTATTTTTCTTCAACCACAGCATCTGGGTCGTCATCATTTTCTAAAATATCTATTATTGGGGCTGTAAATTCTTGTTCGTTGGCTAAACTCCTGTTTAAAGATAAAACCAAACTTGGTAATAAAATTAAATTGGTTAGCATTCCGAATAATAACGTGATGGAAACCAAACCTCCTAAAGCAACTGTTCCGCCGAAATCGGATAAGGTAAACACCGAAAACCCAAACAATAACACGAAAGAAGTGTAAAACATACTTGGTCCTTCTTCATTTAATGTGGCAAAAATTGATTTTCTTATTTTCCAGTTATTTCTAACCAATTCTTGTCGGTATTGCGCTAAGAATCGTATCGTATCATCTACAGAAAGCCCAAACGCGATTCCGAAAACCAAAATAGTTGAGGGTTTGATTGGAATATCTAAATATCCCATCAATCCAGCTGTAGCTAATAATGGTAATAAATTCGGAATCAAAGCTACAAAAATCATTTTCACCGAACGGAATAAAAAGAAAATTAATGCACCAGTTAATGCTAAGGCGAATAATAAAGATTCAATTAAGTTTTCTAATAAATAGCTAGTTCCTTTTTGGAACAACAATGCTTTTCCAGTAATTGTTACTGTATAACGTTCTTTTGGAAATAATTTATTGATTCGGTCATTTAATTTTTCTTCCACTTTTACCATTTCATCTGTGCTGACTTCTCTCATAAAAGTCGAAATTCTAGCGTATCGACCAGTGGCATCTACATAACTTTTTAGCGGATTATTTTTACTGTCTTTCGACGAATTTTTCAAATAGGGTAAAATAAAAGCTTGCTCTTGCGAATCGGGTAAATCATAAAAAGCGGGATTTCCGTTGTAATACGCTTGTTTAGAAAACTTTACTAAATTGATAATTGAAACCGGTTTTGAAAGTTCTGGAATCGCTTCAATTTCCGATTGCAACTCGTCCATTTTTTTCAAAGTTGAAATTTTCATCACGCCTTTTTTACGTTTGGTGTCGATTAAAATTTCAACAGGCAAAACACCTTTAAATTCTTTTTCAAAGAAACGTATGTCTTCAAAAAACGGCGTACTTTTTGGCATGTCTTCTAAAATGCTACCAGAAATATTTATTTTGTAAACGCCAATAATTCCAAGTATTAAAATACCAACTGCAACCGAATACACGCGAACATTATGATATCTAACTTGGTCGATAATCCAGTTTTTAAAATTCACTAAATAGCCGCGCTCCAAATGTTTTAAATGTCTCGCTTTTGGAATTGGCATAAAACTAAAGAAAATCGGAATCACAAATAAACTCAGCACAAAAAGTGCCATAATGTTTATAGAAGTTACAATTCCAAATTCTTGTAATAATTTATTATCAGTAATTATAAAAGTTGCAAAACCTACCGCAGTTGTTACATTTGTAATGAAAGTAGCTGTTCCAACTTTGGTTAAAACACGTTGCAAACCTTTAGCTTTGTTTCCGTGAATTCGAGTTTCTTGGTGGTATTTATTGGTTAAGAAAATACAATTCGGAATACCAATAATTACAATTAATGAAGGCACCAAAGCGGTTAAAACTGTAATTTCATAACGCAATAATCCTAAAAATCCGAAAGACCACATTACGCCAATTATTACCACAAAAAGCGCCATCATTGTGGTACGAAACGAACGAAAAAAGAAATAGAAAAGTAGGGAAGTTACCAATAAAGTTGCGCCAATAAACAAACCAATTTCGCTAATAATTGCCTTGGCATTCATGGTTCTTATGTAAGGCATTCCCGAAACTTTGATGTCCGTTTTTGTAGTTTCCTTAAACGATTCAATGGCTGGAATTAGCTTGTTTAAAACGAATTCTTTTCTTTCTGGTTTGTTTACTATGTTTTTTTTAAGATAAATAACGCTTCTAACTACGCCGCTTTTTTTATTGAACAATAAGCTTTCGTAAAAAGGCATTTTGTTTAATAAATCTTGTTTTTTGGCATTCAAATAAGCGGCATCGGCGACTTTATTTTGATCTATAAAAGGTTTTATTTGAAATGTTTGTAAGGAATCGTTTTTAACTACATTCTGAATTTCATTAAACGACAACACACCATCTACTTCTTTGTTTTTAGCAATAGCAGCCATCATGTTGTTCCATGCTTTATACGTTTCTGGTTTAAAAACATCAGCACTTTTTACTGCAAAAATGATGACATTTCCTTCTTCACCAAATTTCTTTAAAAAATCGTTATAAGCTATATTTTCTTTGTGATCGGCGGGTAATAAATTGGCTTCAGTTTGTGTAAAACGGATGTATTTCCATTGCGATGCCATAAAAATAGTAAACAAAGCAATGCACAAAAGCACCCAATGTCTATTTCTTAAAAGCGTACGCGCTACAAAATTCCAAAAACTGGTGTTTAACCACTTCGTCATGATATGATTTTAGTGTGCAAAGGTAAGAATTATGGTGAATTATATCCCCAAATTCAATGTAAAAGATAATTTTATAGCAATATTTTGATCAAATTTTTCCAATTGATACGGTCCATATCTGTAATAGGTAGATAATCCGAAGCCTTTAAAAATGTTTTGCAATTCAAATCCACTTTCATAAAATCCTTTTTCCATGGTTTTGAATGTGATACCTTGGTGGTTTTCAGGATGTGAAAAACCACCAAAAGCGACTTTAGTTCCAACCACTAAAATAGGTTTAATGCTTTTTGAAATTTGAAATTTATTAAAATAGTGTTTCATCTGAAAAAGCGAATACCTGTCCGAAAAAAACTCATTGAAATACATGGTTTCAAAAGACGTTTTGTTGGCAAACGTAATCCGACTTAAAATGGCCTCTCGGTTTAAATTATTTGGTGCCACACTATATAAATGAGAAAGTGGCGCGCTACCTAAACTAATTCCACCTTGCAACAAAAAGGTGGTTTTTTGCCCCGATAAATGTTTATTTTCTTGATATATTCTCGCGTCTATTTTTGTAAATTCAATGTTGTCACTTATTACATTTGGTATCGCTTGTGAGACTTGCAAAATTATTTTTGGAAAACCTTTTTCTACTTCTAAAATTTCTTGTGGCGCTTGTAAAAACTTACTGTTTGGCGACCATTCAAAACTTACTGTTGCCAACGTTAAATCATATACTTTATAAGATTTATTTTGTGCAATAAATTCGTAATCAAATAAAGGATCGATTCGGGAACGATTTATCTTTAAGATAGTTTCAACTTTAGTTATAAATTTAGATTCAAAAGCCACCTCATAAGATTGATGGTTGTAAAATGTAGATAGATTAAAAGGTCGTGGATCTATAAGTCTGAATCGCTTATTGTCGGCTAAAAGAGATAAATCGGCAAACTCATTATTATCGTTTGTAAATGAACCCGAAATCCAACTATCCGTAATTTTTGAAACTCGAAAAGCACTTCCAAATTGACTTTTAAAAATGCCGTCTTTTGTGCCATACGCAACATAACCAAATAATTTATAATAGGCGGAAAGGCGGTCATTTGTTTGCATGCCAATACCCAATCTAAAACCTTCGTAATTGTTAAATTTAAAAATATCACGCGCACGAAAATCAAACCAACCAAACGGAATTTGGCCGCCAATTAATTTCTTGCCGAAATAAATTTTCTTTTCAATTTTTGATGCAGTTACTAAACTGTCTATAGCTTGATAAGTGTTTTTAGAACGAATGTCTAATGTGTCATTGGCAATTGTATTTAAAAAAGCAGCATTTGTTTTAGTAGCATTTTCATCAATTTGAATTTGATAATGTTGTTTTTTAGGAACTGCTAAAAAGTTATAATTGCTAAAATTCCTATGTATTTTTACAAATAAATCATTTGAATAATCGTATTTTTTGGAGGTATTTAGCAAATTATCAAATTGTATGGTTTCTCCTAAAAAATCAATGTTTTGTTTTCCTTTTCCTTTTGTAACTAAAATGTTTTGCGAAATTGGAAACCACGATTTTCCATCATTAAAAGAATCAAAAACAGTTTCCGTTTTAACATTAATAATACTATTTATAAAAAAAGTGATTTTAGTAATGCTATTTGTTTTTAAATCAACAATAGCCGTTCCTTTTAATTTATTTTTTTGGATGCTTTTTTTCAATTCAAATTGCAACACAATTTCTTTACCGGTAATAGTGGTTAGTGTGTCTGTTATTTCGAATTTATATTTAAGCGAGCCTATATTCCAAAACGGATTTTGAAAAGTAAATTGTAAAATTTTTAGTTGTTTTTTACTAAAATCAAAAGGCATAAATTCTTGTCCTAATAATTCGTAAACAGGTTGTTTTAAACCTGCCATTTTTAAACCAATAATAGTTTCTTTTTTTTGGCCTTTTTCGATAGAAATTGTGGCTACTTTTTCGGTTTGATAAATGTGTTGTTTGGCAATAATTTTCTTAAATTTATAACTAGAAGAATCTATAATAAATTTCGTTTTTTGCTTGTTTTTAAAAACCGTATCTATTGACGCAGAAATAGAATCTGGATAAGCTGAAACAATTGATTTCTCGTAAAAAGTATAACTAAAATCAGGAGTTTTAAATTGGTTATTTGTTAAAACACCAATAACATTGCGAACTAATTTTTCTGAGTTTTCATTCTGTTTTACAGCAAACTTTTGAGCATGCGCTCCAAAAGAAAGTAAAAAAATAATCCACAACAGTATTCTCATTTAGAATAAATTAAAAGCAAATATACAGATAATAAAAAAGCGTCCAATTACTTGCACGCTTTTATTTTATTTTTGAGAAAATTTATTTCGATTCGTTAAAACGTTTAGTTACCTCGTCCCAGTTTATTACATTAAAAAAAGCTTCAATATAATCAGGTCTTCTGTTTTGGTAGTTTAAATAATAGGCGTGTTCCCAAACGTCTAATCCTAAAATAGGTGTTCCGCCACAACCAATACCTGGCATTAAAGGATTATCTTGATTTGGTGAAGAACAAACTTCAACTTTTCCGCCTTTTTGCACACAAAGCCAAGCCCATCCAGAACCAAAACGAGTAGCTGCAGCTTTAGCAAATTCTGCTTTAAAAGCATCAAATGAACCATAAGCTGTGTCAATTGCAGCTGCTAATTCGCCTGTTGGTAAACCACCACCATTTGGTGACATAACGGTCCAAAATAAATTATGATTGTAAAAACCACCACCGTTATTTCTAACAGGCATATTATTCATATCCAAATTGGCCATAATGGCTTCAATAGATTTTCCTTCTAAATCTGTTCCTGCAATAGCAGCATTTAAATTTGTTGTGTAAGCATTATGATGTTTTGTATGGTGAATTTCCATAGTTCTTGCATCAACATGTGGTTCTAATGCATCATATGCATATGGTAATTGCGGGAGTTCAAAAGCCATAATTTACTATTTTTAATTGATTAATTATTTTTTTCAAATTTATAACTTTAACTTTGAAAATAAAATTTTTCGGTCTTAATACTTTCTTAAAAGTTTATTTATAATATGGCATTTCAACTATATAACGCTTCAGCTGGTTCTGGCAAAACTTATACCTTAACAAAAGAGTATTTAAAAATTTTATTGGTAGCTCCTGCCAACGATACTTATAAAAAAATTCTAGCCATTACTTTTACCAATAAAGCGGTTGAAGAAATGAAGAGCCGTATTATTGATAGTTTAATTGCGTTTACAAAAAATGAAGTTACTGAAAAAACCGCTAATTTTATGCAAGAAATTGCTACTGAAATAAAATTAGATGTGCCTACAATCCAACAAAAATCCAGAAAAATTTTAAAGAATTTAATTCATAATTACGCGGCGTTTGATATTTCAACTATTGATAAATTCACACACAGAATAATTAGAACATTTACGCACGATTTAAATTTACCTACTAATTTTGATGTTACTTTAGATACAGATGAACTATTAAAAAACGCCATTGATGTAGTGGTTGCCAAAGCAGGCGAAGACGAAGAATTGACTCAAATATTAATCGATTTTGCAAAGAGCAAAACAGATAATGATAAAAGTTGGGATGTAACATTAGATTTATATGAAGTTTCAAGATTAATATTAAACGAAGAGCATTTTTTCAATTTTGGAAAATTAAGTGATAAATCAGTTGATGATTTTTCTAAAATTGCTGAAAAAATTAAGTTAAAAGTTGAAGCGAATACCAAAAAAATAAAGGAAAACGCGAAATTAATTTTAGAGGATTTTACCTCAAATAATTTAACAGATGCTGATTTTGACCGCAAAACATTTTACAATCACGTTGTCAATTTGTTTCACGAAAAAGCAACCGATTACGATTTTGTAAATGAAAAAGAAATATTGGTTCCTAAAAAATCTAATAATTTAGAAGTTATTACACGTTTTTTACCTTCTTGGAAATTAAAATTGACTACAATCTACAAAGCAAAAAACGAAAATGCATTATTTGATTTGGTTCTTAAAAATATGATTCCGTTGTCGCTAATCAATGTAATTTACAAAGAATACAAGCAATTACAAGAAGACCAAAATGTATTGTCTATTTCCGATTTTAATACGATAATTCACAACGAAATTAAAGACCAACCCGCTCCTTTTATCTATGAGAGATTAGGCGATAGATATCGTCATTATTTTATAGATGAGTTTCAGGACACTTCACAGTTACAATGGGAAAATTTTATACCGCTTATTGATAATGCCTTGGCAAGTGAAGATTTAGACGGCACAAAAGGGTCGTTAATGATTGTAGGAGACCCAAAACAATCTATTTACCGATGGCGTGGCGGAAAAGCAGAACAATTTATCGATTTAAGTACGAATGCAAATCCGTTTTCCAATAAAGAAAAATCTGTAAAAAATTTACCAAAAAATTACAGAAGTTATTCGGAAGTTATCGATTTTAATAATCAATTTTTTCAATTCCTTTCGGAAGAATTTACCAATGAAGCGTATCAAAAATTATATAAGGAAACCGCTGGTCAGGAAACAAATGAAAAAACAGGCGGTTTTGTATCGGTTACTTTTTTAGATGATACCATTGAAATTAACGAGGAAATTTCCGATGATGAAACCATTACCGAAAAAGACAAACAATATTTGTCTAAAACTTTAGAAATTATTCAGCAATCTCTTGCAAATGGATTTGACTATTCAGACATTGTTTTATTAACTCGAAAAACTAAAAATGGCGTTTTATTGGCTAATTTTTTAACCGAAAATAATATTCCAATTATTTCATCGGAAACATTGCTAATTCAAAATGCTTCGGAAGTAAAATTTATTATCAATTTTTTAGAATATTTGGATAGTGCCAACAATCAAGAATCAAAAATAAATTGGTTGTATTTTGTAGCAACTACAAAGGTTGATAAAGATAAAATTCATGACTTCATAGTAGGCGCAAAAGACTTATCGGAAGCGGATTTGCAAAAATATTTAGCGTCATTTAATTGTGAAATATCCTTTGAAAATTGTAGAAAAAAATCACTTTACGAAGCTGTTGAAAATATTGTAAATGTGTTTTTAAAAGAAAAAACTACCATTTCCTATGTGCAGTATTTTTTAGATTTAGTTTTAGAACGAAACGTAAAATACCAAACCAGTATTGCTGATTTTTTAGAATATTGGAAAAAATCAGGATTCAAGCAAAGCATTCCCTCGCCAGAAGGAGAAAAAGCCATCCGAATTATGACCATTCATAAATCGAAAGGATTAGAATTTCCGGTGGTAATTTATCCGTTTGCCGATGACAGTTTGAATCCAAGAAGCAATAATATTTGGATTCCAATGGAAGTCGAAAGTGTAGATATGCCACAAGCTTTGGTGAAAAACAATAAGATTTTAGAGAAATATAGTGGTCAAACTAAAGAAATTTATCAAACCAAATCGCAAGAAGAAATTTTAGACACCATAAATGTTTTATATGTTGCTTTAACGCGAGCGGAAGAACAATTACATATTATTAGTAGTTATAAAACAACCACAAAAGGCGAAATTTCAACTTCCAAAACGTTGGCTTCTTATTTCATAAATTTTTTGTCGCAAAAAGCAAATTTTTCAGTCGAACAAAAAGAATATACTTTCGGCAATCCAAAAAGACAATCGCAACCGAAATTATTTGACAAAAATAAAGCAGAAATTCAGGCTGTAAACAATGCATTAGATTTTTCTTCGATAAAAATAGCAAAAAAAGAGGCTTTAATGTGGGGCACTTTACAGCAAGATGCTATTGAGTTCGGAAATATAATTCATCAAATTTTATCTTATATTACAACGAAAAATGATTTGCAACCTGCATTAATAAAAAGCTTAGATGAAGGTTTAATTCAACAATCGCAAAAAAGCATTTTTGAAGATAAAATAACACAAATAATGAATCATCCAGAATTAGAAGCTTTTTTTAATCCTAATTACACCGTTTTTACAGAGCACAATATTATTTCGCCAAACGAAATCAATTTAAAACCAGACAGGTTAGTAATTCACAATTCGGAAGCTTTTCTTATTGATTACAAAACAGGTGCGCAAGATGAAAAACACAAAATACAAGTAGAAAATTACGCCCGCGTTATTGAAAAAATGAATTTAAAAGTTACTAAAAAAGTGTTACTATATATAGGAGATGAATTAAAAATTATACATTTGTAGAAAATTAAACAACCAACAATATTAAAAAAATGTACGGAAAAATTCAAGCACACTTACAAAATGAATTAAATACAATTCAAGAAAACGGGTTGTATAAAAAAGAACGCATTATCACTTCGCCTCAAGGTGCAGAAATAGTTGTAAATGGTGAAACCGTTTTAAATTTTTGTTCCAATAATTATTTAGGATTGTCTTCTCATCCAGAAGTAGTTCAAGCTGCAAAAGACGCTTTAGATTCTCACGGCTTTGGTATGTCATCTGTTCGTTTTATTTGTGGTACGCAAGATATTCATAAACAATTAGAAGCAGCAATAGCGGATTTTTATGGAACCGAGGATACCATTTTATATGCAGCCGCTTTCGATGCAAATGGCGGTGTTTTCGAACCTTTGTTAGGAGAAGAAGATTGTATTATTTCTGATAGTTTAAATCACGCTTCAATTATTGATGGCGTGCGTTTGTGTAAAGCAGCACGTTATCGTTATGAAAATTCTAATATGCAGGATTTAGAAGCACAATTAATAAAAGCCACAGAAGCAGGTCATCGTTTTAAGTTAATTGTAACAGATGGCGTTTTCTCAATGGATGGGCTAGTAGCACCTTTGGATAAAATTTGCGATTTAGCCGATAAATATGATGCATTAGTAATGGTAGACGAATGTCACGCCGCTGGATTTATTGGCGCAACTGGTATTGGAACTATAGAAGCAAAAAATGTTTTGGGCCGTGTAGATATTATTACTGGAACTTTAGGAAAAGCTTTAGGTGGCGCTATGGGTGGTTATACTACTGCAAAAAAAGAAGTAATTGAAATATTACGCCAACGTTCACGTCCTTATTTATTTTCAAATTCATTAGCACCATCAATTGTTGGAGCTTCTTTAAAAGTTTTTGAAATATTAAAAAAAGACACTTCATTAAGAGATCAATTAGAATGGAATACCAATTATTTTAAAGAAGGCATTAAAAAAGCAGGTTTAGATTTTATAGATGGCGATTCAGCAATTGTACCAATTATGTTATACGATGCAAAATTATCTCAAGAAATGGCAGATGAATTGCTAAAACTAGGCATATATGTGATTGGATTTTTCTACCCTGTGGTTCCAAAAGACAAAGCCAGAATCAGGGTGCAATTATCTGCAGCTCACACAAAAGAACATTTAGACAAAGCCATTTCAGCTTTTACAAATGTGGGAAAAAAGTTAAACATTATTCAATAAACATAATTTGTTTAACATTTAATTATGAAAAAACAAACAAAAGTTTTGTGAATTACAAAAAACATATTACTTTTGCTCTTAAATATATAATGAATTGTAATTAAATTAAATAAAAAGTATGAAACATTTTAACAAATTATTTGCTACTACTTTGCTGTTTGTTGGACTAGCGTCTCAAGCACAAGATAATGTTAATCCTTGGGCGGTGTCTTTTGGAGCAAATGCAGTAGACACTAGAGTAAGTGCTAGTAGAGGTGGATTAGGATTTTTTGAAAAAACCTTTTCTCAAGGATTGGATATGAAAGATAATTGGAACTTAGTTCCTGCAGTATCTTACTTAAGCGTATCTAAATATGTTGGAGATGGTTTTTCTTTCGGAATGACAGGATCTTTCAACAAAATTACCAAATTTGTTGACTTTAAACCAACTGTTAAAGGTGCAGATGGAAGAGGAATGGTTGTTAGTAACCCAGGTGATTTAAACTATTATGGTTTAGATGCTGCAGTTTCTTACAGCTTTAAAACTTTATTAAAATCTAAATGGTTTGATCCATCTTTAAATTTAGGTGGAGGTTATGTTTTTATGGGTGATGCTTCAGCAGGTACAGTTAACTTCGGTTGGGGATTAAACTTATGGTTTGCTAAAAATGTAGCTTTTACAATAGCTTCAACATACAAATCTAGTTTTGATGACAATAGAGCGCCTAACGCTGATATTCCAAAGCATTTCTTTCACCAAGCAGGTTTAAGATTCCAATTTGGTGCTAAAGATAGAGACGATGATGGAGTTATTGATTCTGAAGATACTTGTCCAGACGTTAAAGGATTAGAAGCTTTCCAAGGTTGTCCTGATACTGATGGAGATGGAATCCAAGATTCAACTGATGCTTGTCCAGAAGAAGCAGGTACTCCAGAAATGAATGGATGTCCTGACCAAGATGGTGATACTGTTGCTGATAAAGATGATGCTTGTATTGATGTAGCTGGTTTACCAGTTTTAAAAGGTTGTCCAGATGCTGATGGCGATGGAATTGCTGATCAAAATGACAAATGTCCTACTGTAAAAGGTGATAAAGCTAACGGTGGATGCCCATGGCCTGATACTGATGGTGATAAAGTTTTAGATAAAGATGACAAATGTCCTACTGTAGCAGGAACTGTTGCAAACAATGGATGTCCAGAAGTATCTGAAGACACAATGAAAAAATTAAATGATTATGCAAAAACAATCTTATTTGATTCTGCAAAATCATCTTTCCAAGCACAAACATTACCTGTATTGCAAGCAATTGTTGCTATCTTAAAAGAATATCCAACTGCTAAATTTGCTTTAGAAGGACATACTGATTCAGATGGAAAAGATGCAGCTAACTTAATGTTATCTCAAAATAGAGCTGCCGCTGTAAAATCATTCTTAATTGAAAACGGTGTTACTGCAGACAGATTAACTTCTGAAGGTTTTGGAGAAGCTAAACCAGTTGCTACAAATGCAACGAAAGCTGGAAAAGCGCAAAACAGAAGAGTAGAAGTTAAATTAATTAAATAATTTTTCTCTCATAATATTTTAAAAAGGTCTCAATTTATTGAGACCTTTTTTTTATCTTTATTGCCATGGATGCATCATTTTTATCTAAATTGGCAAAAGAATTATTAATTAATAATTCTTCTTTACCAAAAACTATCATTGTTTTACCAAACAAAAGAGCCAAAATTTTTTTAATCGAAGCATTAAAAAAACAATCAACTAGTACTTTTTTAGCACCTAAAATAATAAGTATTGAAATGCTTATTGAGGAAATTGCTCAGTTAAGATCTTTGGATAATATCGAACTTTTGTTTGAGTTTTATATGGTATATATAGATAATACTGAAAAGTCCAAACAACAAGATTTTGAAAAATTTTCTGGTTGGGCGGTTACGCTAATTCAAGATTTTAATGAAATTGACAGGTATCTAATCAATCAGAATGAAATTTTTTCTTATTTATTAGATATTGAACGCATCAAACATTGGACTCCAAATGTAAATAATCAATCTAAGTTAATTGAAAACCATTTAGAGTTTTGGAAATTAATGCCATTGTACTATCAAAAATTTACCGAACATTTAATAAGTAAAAAAGTAGGCTATCAAGGTTTGTTATACAGAAGAGCAGCCGAAAATTGTGTTGCTTTTGCAAAAAAAACAGCCGACAATACTTTTGTATTTGCAGGTTTTAACGCCCTAAATGCTTCAGAAGAATCAATAATTAAATGTTTGTTAGAACATAATATTGCAACTGTGTTTTGGGATATTGACGGTGTTTTTTTAAAAGACGAATTCCACGATGCCGGTTTGTTTTTGCGTCGAATAAAAAAATCTTGGAAACATTTTGAAACGCATCCTTTTAATTGGATTACAGACAGTTTTTCAAATGACAAAAATATTCAAGTAATTGGAACCCCGAAGTCTATTGGCCAGGCAAAAATTGCTGGAAAAATCATTGAAAAAATTGCAGCGGAAAACAATTCTTTAGAAAATACAGCAATTGTTTTAAGCGAAGAAAACATCTTACTTCCCATTTTAAATGCTTTGCCTGTTGAGGTTGAAAATTTGAATATTACGATGGGATATTCTAGTAAAAATAATCCAGCACAAATTTTAATTTTTAAGATATTTCAGCTGCATTTAAACGCGCAAAATAGAAACAAAAAACAAAGTGTTTTTTATTATAAAGAACTATTAGAAATTTTAAATAACCCATTAATAGTTTCATGTATCAATGCGAATGAAGTAGTAAAAATCATCAAAAATTCTAATTTAACTTTTATAACAAGCAATCGACTTGGCGAATTATACTCAAAATACGATTTATTAAATAATGAATTAGTTGCTCACTTGTTTTTCAATTGGAATGTATCGGTGCCTGAAATTTTAGAGAAGTTAAAAGCTATTCTTATTTATATTAAAACACATTTAAGTAATCAAAATGAACAAGATAAAGTTACTAAAGCGTTTGTTTTTTCAATCTATAATGTGGTTTTAAAAATTACAAATTATTATGAAACCTATCAAAATATTGCAAATTTAGAAGTATTATTTTCTATTTATAAGCAGGTAATAAATCAAGCGCAAGTTTCCTTTGAAGGCGAACCGCTAAAAGGCTTGCAAATAATGGGAATTTTGGAAAGTAGGGTTTTAGATTTTGAAAACGTAATTATTACTTCTCTTAACGAAGGCAAATTACCAGGTGGAAAATCGAACTCTTCCTTTATTCCATACGATGTAAAATTAGAAAAAGGCTTACCAACTTACAAAGAGCGCGATGCCATTTTTACCTATCACTTTTATCGTTTGTTGCAACGTGCGAAGAACATTTATTTATTGTACAACACCCATTCAGAAGGCATTGATGCTGGCGAAAAAAGTCGTTTTATAACTCAGTTGGAAATAGAACATTTGCCAAATCACAACTTCAAAAAAGTGTTTTATAATGCCATAAAACCAGATACAATTTATCAACCAATTGAGATTATAAAAACGCAACCAATTTTAGATAGATTAAAAGAAATTGCAACAATTAAAGGGTTTTCTCCTTCGGCTTTGACCAATTATTTACGTAATCCGATTCAGTTTTATTACCAACGTATTTTAGGTGTTCGTGAAAATGAAGAAGTAGAAGAAAACGTCGCGGCCAATACTTTAGGAACTATAATTCATGAAGTATTAGAAAAAATGTACCAACCTTTTGAAGCCAAAAATATTCAAATTAAATCTTCAGATATCGATGTAATGATTCAGAATATTGAAACATTTACTCTAGAAAAATTTGTAGAAGTGTACAAAGAAGGCGACATTAAAAAAGGCAAAAATTTGATAGCTTTTGAAGTGGCCAAACGCAATATTTATAACTTCTTAGTGCAAGAAAAACTAAATATTGAAAGCGGTGACCAACTGTTTATTTTGTCTCTAGAAAAACCACATGAAACCATAATTGAACACTTAAATATACCATTTCCAATAAAAATTGCTGGAAAAGTAGATAGAATTGAGTTGCGAAATAACACCATCAGAATCATCGATTATAAAACCGGAAAAGTAGAAGCAAACAAGCTTAAAATAACAGCTTTTGATGGTTTGACTTTAGATGTTGCTAATGATAAAATTATTCAATTGTTGTGTTATGCCTTGATGTTTCAAAATAATCCATCTAAAGGAAACTACAATATGGAAGTTGGGATTTTTTCTTTTAAAAACATGAAAGCTGGATTTTTACCTTTTACATTTGGCAAAGGAAGAGGCGTTATTGGCGAAACAATTATTACAACAGAATTTTTGAATCAATTTACGGAAGAATTGGTGATTTTAATTCAAGAAATTTTAAATCCAGAAATTTCTTTTAAAGAAGTGATTAAATAAATTTTAGCCACGAATTCTCGAATTTCCAATTTTGTTAGTTGTGATTCGTATCGTCTTTGTCGATAATTATTCGAATAAAAATTATTAAGTTTTAAGGTTCATTCGGCAATTCGAGGCAAAATATAAAAACAATATAATTTGCGAGCTTTGCGAAAACCATTGCGTCCCTTACGGTTAGGTTTTCAAAAACCCAACTATAACTTTTTCCAATTCCGCTTGGTTTTCAAGATGACTCATATGTCCGTCGTTGAAAGTAACTAATTTGACATCTGTGCCTTCAATTTGTCCTACATTTTCTTCGTAATTTAAAACAGGATCTTTTTTCCCTAATATCAATAAAATTGGATAGGTTGCAAAATGTAAAATTACCTCTCGGTCTTTTCTGAGTTTCATGCCTTCTTGAGCTGCAATAATTCCTTGTAAAGGTGTTTGCAGTGCTTCTTCCCGAACCCATTCAATTTGTGCAATCAATTTTTCTCTATTTTCTTCTGAAAATAAATTGGAAATACTCATCCTAACAGCAGCCACATAATTTTGTTTTACGGCTTTTATGGCACGCGTTCTATTTGCAATTCTTTCCTCGCTATCAGCCCGCGAAGTGGAATTTAATAATACCATACCTTTCATCATTTCAGGATATAATGCTGCAAAAGCTAAAGCCACATAACCACCCATAGAATGACCTACTATTATTGCTTTTCTGATTTTTAATTCGGAGATAACATGATGAACGGCATCCGCCATGTCTTCCATACTGTGAATATATCCTAAACAATCGGTTTGCCCGTGACCCAATAAATCTATACAAATCACTCGGTTTTTTTGAGTAATAACTGGCGCCAAATACTTCCACATCGTACTATTTTCCAAAAAACCGTGTAATAAAATAACCGCATTGCCTTTTCCTTGGTCGGTATAACTGATTTTAGTATTTTTGAAGTGGGTGGTTTTCATAAATACAAATGTAGAATTTAAACGCAAAGAGCGCAAAGTTTTTTCGCAAAGCACACAAAGTTTTTTGTGTTCAAAAAAAACGGCTCACTTTCGTAAACCGTCTATATTCTATTTTCTTTTCTCTATTTTCTTTTCTCTATTTTCTTAAACTAAGAATTCATTATCGATTCAATTTCATCTGCTTCAATAGGAATATTTTTCATTAAATTAAATGGCTCTCCATTTGGTTGAATGACTACATCGTCTTCTAAACGAATTCCAAAACCTTCAGCTGGAATATAAATTCCTGGTTCTACGGTAAAAACCATGTTGGCTTGCATTGGCTCGTGAAGTAAACCATAATCGTGCGTATCTAAACCTAAATGGTGTGACGTGCCATGCATGAAATATTTTTTGTACGCAGGCCATTCTGGATTTTCATTCTGAACTTCAGTTTTAGTAATTAAACCCAAACCTAGTAATTCTGAGGTCATAATTTTTCCAACTTCTACATGATATTGTTTCCATAAAGTACCAGGTAACAACATTTTTGTAGCTTCGTTTTTTACATTTAAAACGGCGTTGTAAACCTCTTTTTGTCTGTCTGTAAAACGACCTGAAACAGGAATGACACGAGTTAAATCTGAAGAATAATTGGCATATTCTGCACCAACATCTAACAATATTAAATCGCCGGCATTACAAACTTGGTTGTTTTCTATATAATGTAATACATTGGCATTATTTCCAGATGCAATAATTGGCGTGTAAGCAAATCCTTTCGAACGATTACGTAAAAATTCGTGCGCCAATTCGGCTTCAATTTCATATTCAGTTACGCCAGGTTTTACGAAGTTAAATACTCTTCGCACTCCTTTTTCTGTAATATTACATGCATTTTGAATTACATCCAACTCAATTTGGTCTTTCACTGAACGCAAGCGTTGTAAAATTGGATTTGATTTTTCTACTTTATGTGCAGGATATTCGTTTTTCCACCATTTTATAAAACGGGCTTCACGTGTTTCTGTTTCTACTGTTGCTCTGTAATGTTCGTTGGTGTTGATGTACATCGTATCGGCATACATCATCACTTCTTTTAACACTTTATGAAAATCTTGTAACCAATATACGGATTTGATTCCTGCAACTTCAAATGCCCGTTCTTTAGTAAGTTTTTCGCCTTCCCAAATGGCGATGTGCTCGTTGGTTTCTTTTAAAAATAAAACTTCTTTTAAATGTTCGTATGGTGCGCCAGGAAACAACAATAAAATGCTTTCCTCTTGATCTACACCTGACAAGTAAAAAATATCACGATGTTGTGCAAATGGTAACGTACTGTCTGCAGAAACAGGATATATATCGTTCGAATTAAAAACAGCTACTCCATTTGGCTGCATTTGCGCCATAAAGTTTTTACGATTTTTAATAAAAAGCTCGCGATTTATTGGTAAATATTTCATTTTTTAAAAATGTTAGTAAAGTTTCCAAAAATAATAACTTTCAAACAAATAGTTGTCAAATAATTCTTTTAATTTTGAAACAAATCAAATTATATCAAAATGAAAAATATCGTTTTCTTAGTTTCGCTTTTTAGCTCTTTATTTTCAATAGCTCAGGATTCTAATTTCCAAGCTGTTGCCTTTCAAAATATTGGACCAACAATTATGAGTGGTAGGGTCGTAGATTTGGCAGTAAACAATCAAAACCCTTCAGAATTTTATGCTGCATACGCGTCTGGTGGTTTATGGTATACCAATAATAACGGAACAAGTTTTGAACCCGTAATGGATACCGCGCCAACTCAAAATATTGGTTGTGTTGCAGTCGACTGGAATTCAGGATTAATTTTGGTTGGAACTGGAGAAGTAAATTCTTCGCGATCTTCTTATGCTGGAATTGGCGTGCTAAAATCTACAGATAAAGGAAAAACTTGGACCAACATTGGCTTGCCAGACAGCCATCATATTTCTAAAATTTGGATAAATCCTACTGATAATAATGAAATTGTAGTTGGTGTTTTAGGGCATTTATATTCAAAAAATGAAGAACGTGGCGTTTTTAAAACCACAAACGGTGGAAAATCATGGACAAAAACATTATACATTAATGATGAAACAGGAATTGTAGACATTAGTTTTGCGCCAAATAACCCAAAAATTATGTTTGCATCAGCTTGGGAACGAGAACGTAAAGCAAATAATTTTAAGGGAAACGGAATCCATTCTGGTATTTATAAAAGTGAAGATGCGGGAACTACTTGGGCAAAAATCAAAGCCAATTCGGGTTTTCCATCTAATATTGGAATTGGTAGAATTGGTGTAACTTCTTTTAATGAAAATATTACTTATGCAATTGTTGACAATCAGAATTTACGCCCAAATGCCTCTAACGAAAAGCCGAAAGTTGCCAATGCGGCTTTATTTGAAGTAGAAGTAATAGGTGCAGAAATTTACAAAACTACAGATTCTGGAAAAACATGGAAAAAAACCAATGATACGTTTATTGATGATGCCTTTTATTCTTATGGATATTATTTTGCAGATATTACTGTTGATGAATCCAATGAAAATCGACTGTATATTTCTGCCGTTCCGTTACTGTTTTCTAATGATGGAGGAATATCTTTCGAATCAATTAGCAAAGATAATGTTCATGCTGATCATCACGTTTGTTGGGTGAATCCAAAAAATTCAAATCACATTATAAATGGAAACGATGGCGGCGTAAATATCACTTTTGATAACGGAAAACATTGGGTAAAATGCAACAACCAAGCTGTCGGACAATTTTATAGTGTAAATGTAGATGATAAAGAAAATTACGAAGTATATGGCGGATTGCAAGACAACGGCGTTTGGGCTGGACCAAATAATTATGAACCTAGTGTAGAATGGTTACAAGACGGAAAATATCCGTACGAATTTTTAAGCGGTGGCGATGGCATGCAAGTTCAGATAGATACTAGAACAAATAATTTGGTTTACACTGGATATCAGTTTGGAAATTATACTAAAATTAATAGAATTTCAGGAGAAAGAAGTTACATTACGCCTCAAGCAGATAAAAAAGAAGCGCCTTACAGATTCAACTGGCAAACGCCTATTTTATTGTCATCGCACAACCAAGATGTTGTTTATTTTGCCGGACAATATGTGTTTCGATCAATGAATCAGGGAAAAAATTGGGAAAAAATTTCTATCGATTTAACCAATGGAAAAGCGGAAGGAAATGTGCCTTTTGGAACCATAACTTCCATAGCAGAAAGTAAGTTTAAATTCGGAAAATTAGTTGTTGGAACAGATGATGGAAATGTTTATATAACTAAAGATAGCGGCGAAAATTGGGTAAAGATTTCAAGTAGTTTGCCTCAAAATTTATGGGTTTCTCGTGTGCGATTTTCAACGTTCAAATCCGATAGAATTTATATTACGTTAAACGGATATAGAAATGACAATTTCACTACTTATGCCTACGTGTCCGAAGATTTAGGTGCAAATTGGAAATTGTTAACCGCAAATCTTAATCAGAATGCAGCGAATGTAATTTTAGAAGATTCAGAAAACGAAAATATTTTATATTTAGGAACAGATAATGGTTTGTACATTTCGTTGGATAAAGGAATGAATTGGCAAGATTTTTCAAGTGAAATTCCTAATGTTGCGGTACACGATTTGGTTATCCAAAAAAGAGAAAAAGATTTAATTGTAGCCACTCACGGGCGCTCTTTATACAAGTTAAATGTAGCGAATATTCAGCAAATTAATGAAAAAACAATTGCTAATGGTGTGGCTTTATTCCCAACTAAAAACATTCCATTTTCTAAAAATTGGGGCAATAAGCGTTCTGCTTGGGGAACTGAAAGCACACCAAATGTGTCAATTTGGTATTATGCGAAAGAGCTTTCAACATCGGTTTTAACTATAAAAAATAAAGATGGAATTGTAGTTTTCACCCGTCAAAATAAAGCAGAAAAAGGAATGCACAAAATTGAGTTTGATTTAAGTCTTGATGAAAAAATTAAAACAGCACTAGAAAAGAAAGATAGCAAAATAAAAATCAACCAATCTGCTAATAAAAAATACTATTTACCTTCAGGAAAATATACAATTGAATTAGAAATTAACGGAAAAAAAGAAACGCAATCTTTAGTGGTAACTGAAAAAAACCAAATGAGATAAGATTTGAGGGAAAAATCCATTCTTAAGATGTTGATATTCAACAAATGTTAAACTCATTTAAAATGATTATAAATTAACTTTTAAAGGTTGTAAGTCTTACTTATAACCTTTATTTTTGCTTACATTAAAATATTCAAATTAACATTAACTATAATTATGGCAAAATCTTCTGTTTTGAGTTCGTCTATTGCAAAAAAAGTCGCCATGGCACTTTCTGGACTATTCTTAATTTCTTTCTTATCGCTTCACTTTGGTATAAATTTAACCTCTGTATTTAGCGAAGAAATTTTTAATGCTTGTTCACACTTTATGGGATATAATCCTCTAATTCAGTATGTAATGCAACCTGTATTGGTTGCGGGCGTTGTTTTTCATTTTATCATGGGATTTGTTTTAAATTTTAAAAATAGAGCGGCAAGACCAATATCTTATGCCAAAAACAATGACGCAGCAAACGCATCATGGGCATCTAGAAACATGATTATTTCTGGCGCAGTGGTTTTGGCCTTTTTAGGTCTTCATTTTTATGATTTTTGGTTTCCAGAAATGGTTTATAAATATGTTGAATCAAACCCTGAAGCGCCAACAAGATATTATGACGAATTAGCACACAAATTTGAAAGCCCAATAAGAACTGGAATTTATTGTGTTTCTTTTTTATTATTGTCTTTACACTTGTGGCACGGCTTTAACTCTTCCTTTCAATCTGTTGGATTTAACAACAAGTTTTCGAAAGCACTACATAAATTAGGATATGCATTTGCAATTATAGTCCCTTTCGGATTTATTTTTATTGCATTGTTTCATCATTTTAATCATTAATTTCACTTTATAAATGAAACTAGATTCTAAAATTCCTCAAGGTCATATTTCAGAAAAATGGACCAACCATAAGAACAATCTTAAACTGGTGGCTCCAAACAATAGACCAAAAATCGATGTAATCGTTGTAGGAACTGGTTTAGCAGGTGCTTCGGCTGCTGCTTCATTTGGAGAAATGGGGTACAACGTAAAAGCATTTTGTTTTCAAGATTCACCACGTAGAGCACACTCAATTGCTGCTCAAGGTGGTATAAACGCTGCAAAAAACTATCAAAATGATGGCGACAGTACGTACAGATTATTTTATGATACGATTAAAGGTGGTGACTACCGTGCGCGTGAAGCAAACGTACACCGTTTAGCAGAAGTATCTTCAAATATTATCGACCAATGTGTGGCGCAAGGGGTGCCTTTCGCTAGAGATTATGGTGGATTATTAGACAACCGCTCATTTGGTGGTACGCAAGTACAACGTACTTTTTATGCCGCCGGACAAACGGGACAACAATTATTATTAGGTGCTTATTCTGCATTGTCTAGACAAATTGGTTTAGGTAATGTAAAAATGTTTAGCCGTCATGAAATGCTTGACATTGTTAAAGTAGATGGTAAAGCCCGAGGAATTATAGCTCGTAACTCAATTACTGGCGAATTAGAACGCCATTCCGCTCATGCGGTAATTATTGCTTCTGGTGGTTATGGAAATGTATATTTCTTATCTACAAACGCAATGGGAAGTAACGTTACTGCTTCTTGGAAAGTGCACAAAAAAGGAGCGCATTTTGCCAATCCTTGTTTTGTACAAATTCATCCAACTTGTATTCCAGTTCATGGAACTAACCAAGCTAAATTGACTTTGATGTCAGAATCGCTTCGTAATTCAGGTCGTATTTGGGTGCCTGCAAAAAAAGAAGACGCCGAAGCCATTCGTGTTGGAAAATTAAAAGCTACTAATCTAAAAGAAGAAGATAGAGATTATTACTTAGAACGAAAATATCCTTCTTATGGAAATCTTGCTCCTCGAGATATTTCTTCAAGAGCAGCAAAAGAAGTATGTGATGCTGGCCATGGTATTGAATCAAATGACACCAATGAAGGTGTGTATTTAGATTTTTCTTCTGAAATACAAACAAAAGGAAAACAGTCTGCTTATGCCAAAGGAAATCACAATCCAACTCAGGAAGAAATAACGGAATTAGGAAAACAATGGTTGGAAGAAAAATATGGAAATCTTTTCACGATGTATGAAAAAATTACAGATGAAAACCCATATGAAACGCCAATGAAAATTTATCCAGCGGTGCATTATACTATGGGTGGCGTTTGGGTTGATTATAACTTAATGTCGTCTATTCCTGGATGTTTCGTTGCTGGAGAAGCCAATTTCTCAGATCACGGAGCCAACCGATTAGGTGCTTCCGCTTTAATGCAAGGTTTGGCAGATGGTTATTTCGTATTACCTTACACGGTTTCCAATTATTTAGCTGACGAAATTAGAACAGGTAAAATCGCTACTGATACACCAGAATTTTTAGAAGCTGAGAATGCAGTGCGTCAATCTATCGAGCAATTAATTGATAATAACGGTACAAAATCTGTTGACTATTTCCACAAAAAATTAGGATTAATTATGTGGAATAAAGTTGGAATGTCAAGAAATGAAAAAGGTTTAAAAGAAGCCATTGAAGAAATTAGACAATTAAGAGAAGATTTCTACGCAGATGTTAGCGTTCCTGGCGCTGCCAACGAATTAAACCAAGAATTAGAAAAGGCACTTCGTGTAGCAGATTTTATTGAATTGGGACAATTAATGGCAAAAGATGCTTTAGATCGTGAAGAATCATGTGGTGGGCATTTCCGTGAAGAATACCAAGATGCTGAAGGCGAAACGCTTCGTGATGATGAAAAATTTGGGTATGTTGCCGCTTGGGAATATAACGGAAGCGATGCAAGTAAATCGGTACTTCATAAAGAAGAATTGAAATATGAGTTTATCAAAATTGCAGCTAGAAACTATAAATAAGATATCATGAGTGCTAAAAAAAATATAAATATCAACCTTAAAATCTGGCGTCAAAAAAATGCTGGTGCAAAAGGTAAAATGGAAACATATAAATTAGATAATGTTTCTACAGACAGTTCTTTCTTAGAAATGTTAGACCAATTAAACGAGCAATTAATCAATACAAAAAACGAACCAGTGGCTTTTGATCACGACTGTCGTGAAGGTATTTGCGGAATGTGTTCGTTGTATATCAATGGTCGCGCACATGGCCCAGATACAGGCACAACAACTTGTCAGCTGCATATGCGTAAATTTAAAGATGGAGAAACAATTTTTATTGAACCATGGAGAAGTAAAGCTTTCCCAGTTGTAAAAGACTTAATGGTAGATAGAAGTGCTTTTGACAGAATCCAACAAGCTGGCGGATTTGTATCTGTAAATACTTCTGGTAGAACTATAGATGCCAACGCAACTCCAATTAACAAACAAGATGCAGATAAAGCGTTTATGGCAGCCGCATGTATTGGTTGTGGCGCTTGTGTGGCGACTTGTAAAAACGGTTCGGCTATGTTATTTGTTGGCGCAAAAGTATCTCAATATGCTTTGTTGCCTCAAGGAAAAGTAGAAGCTACAGAAAGAGTATTAAACATGGTGCGTCAAATGGACGAAGAAGGTTTCGGAAATTGTACCAATACAGGCGCATGTGAAGTGGAATGTCCGAAAGGAATTTCTTTAGAAAACATCGCTCGTATGAATAGAGAATATTTAAAAGCAAGTGTACTTTAATTAGAACACAACTTTATTAAAATAAAAAACGCATTCAGTAATTGAATGCGTTTTTTATTTTTAAAGTTTTAACTCCAATTCCTGATCTACATCCCAATTGGCTCTTACGTCAATTAGTACTGGAAAATATATCATTTCTTCGGGTTGCAATTTGGCTTTAAAGTTTCCAGAATCCCAAATTTTATTTTGGTTATCATCATAAAATAAACGCACTTGGTAGTTGCTTGGCTGAATGGCCTCAAAATACATTTCGGTTTCTTTTGAGCAATATTTTTCGCTAACAATATCTCCTGAAGTATTTAAAATTTGAACGACATAAGGAAATCTATTGATGTTTTTCATACGTAATTTTAAATTTCCGAAGTCACTTATGGCACCTTTATCAAAAGCAAATTTTAAACTATCAGATTTTGAATTGTATGCATCCTCTATAGCGCCGGGCAATAATTGAAGTTCGTATTTTTCGTTTTCTTCTTGCTTAAAATCAAATGAAATTAGCTGCTCAAAATCATTAATTTCGGTTGTAAAAGAAACTAAAGTACTGTCTTTTTTTCTCAAAAATATTTTCTCAGCATTGATTTTTTTAATTGGCGTTGCGGTTTCTAAATATAGTTTTTCGTTAAATTGGAATTTTTTACTAGCAAAAAGGGTTATTTTCAAGGAATCTGCTTCTTTAAGTTTTTTCAATTTCACCATATAATTTTTCAAATAGTTTTCAGATTTTACAACCATTTGTATGGAATCTTTGGCTTCTTTAGGCATAAAAACCTGTAAAGTATCTGATTTTTTATTCGCTGATTTTGCAAAGCGTAAAGGCGTTTCAATGTTGTTCTTTTTATAAAATAATTTCACATTACTAGCATTGCCTTCGTACCCTAAAAATAATTTATTATTACTTTCAAGTGTAGGCGAATAGGTTTTGATTTCGTTTTTTTCTGCAAATAATTTTAAGGTAAAACTACTGTCTGTAGGAATTTTTATTTTTTCTTTCTTAAAGGCAATTTTTTCTGTTTTAGCTTGAAAATTGTAATTGTTGTTTTTGTCTTTTAAAGCCACTAAATAATAGTTGCCTTCTTTTATGTTTTCAATGGTAAACTTTGTATTTTTTTCTAAAGTATTAGTAATATAAACGGGTTTGTTTTTATAAACCAATGAATCATTATAAGTTTCGGCATCATACAACATTACCGTTACAAATTCATCTGTTTCTTTTTCAAATGCGTCTTCAATTTCACCAGAAACTTTTAAAGAATCAACAAATGCACCCGTTGAAAATACATATTTAAATTGCGAATACGGAATACCTTCATTATAATCTGTAATACTTTGTCCAAAATTAAAACTGTAAGTTGTATTAGGTTTTAAATCTTCATTTAAAGTGATCGAAATAAATTTACTGGCACTTCCTTGCGGCACAATTGTTGGGGTTTTAGCCATAGGTGGCGAAATTATCAATTGTTTGTTAATGTCTTTTACTTTTATGTATTCGCTAAAATCAATTTTGATTGTTTTTCCAGAAAAATTAGTCTCGTAATTTTTTGGAATACTTTTAACAATAACAGGCGCAATACTGTCTTTTGGACCACCAGAAATCATGCCTCTTTTGGCACAACTGATAGAAAAAGCAACAACTAGGGAAAGTATAAATAGGATTTTTTTCATTAATTTTTTTGCTATTTAGTCACGCAAAGTAACAATTATATTCACTTGCATCATAATATTTAAATAAATTTTATGATTGTGTGTACGCCATGGTTAGGATACTAATTTTAGTGTTCTTTATTTTTAATATTTCTTTTGCACAAGTCTCAATAGTTGCGCCCGTTGTAAAAATATCGTCAACAAGTAATAGGTGTTTTCCTTCAATTTTGTACGCGTTTTCAATTGTAAACACATTTTTTATAGTTTCTAATCTAGTAGCTTTAGATTTTTGAATTTGAGATTTTAGATCAACCGATTTTACTAAAACATCATCGATTATAGGAATAACTAAGTTTTTTTCAAGAGATTCGCAAAAAGTTGTTACTTGGTTGTAACCTCTTTCATGTAATCTTTTTTTGTGTAATGGTACGGGTATTATTCCGTCAATGTCTTTAAAAATTGATAATTCTAATAGATTTTTAGAAAAATAATCACCTAAAAAAGTTCCTATTTCTTGCTGATTTTTGTATTTTAAATTGTGCATCAATTGTTGTGCAATTCCTTTTTTTCTGAAATATAACAACGAGGCCGCAAATTCAAAAGGGACCAATCCATAAAAAATTTTATGAATTTCTGTCTCATTTGAAAGATGGTGATGGGTAAGCGGTAAATCATGAATACAAGCGGTGCAAATTGTTTTTTCGTTTCTCAGAAGTACATTCGAACAACCATTACAAAACGCAGGAAACACCACGTTTAACAGATTTTTATGTATTTTGTCGAAAAACTTTATCATATTAAAACATTAGTTTTACTTTAGTAAAAATATTTAAAATGTCTTCAAAAAGAAACAATAACTATAAGATTGCTATACTTCTATTATCATTTTTTTTAGTGATAGTATTATTTAAAAGTTATAAAGATAATAAATCCGCCAAAGAACTACAAGATACTTTGAAACAAGAAACTTTGATTACTCAAAATCAATTATCTGAAATTCTATCTAAATATGATTCCGTTTCAAATTTATATAATAATTTTGATGAAAATTTTCAAGATTTATCTTTAAAAGTAACCGATTTAAAAGATCCAAAAAAGAATATTAAATTCAAGAATTTAGCAGAATTGAATAAAGAAATTGACCAAATAAAAGATTCCATAAAAATATTAAAAGAGAAATTAAAGCAAATTGAAAAACTTAAAACTTTAATTAAACCAGAAGTAAAAGCACCAAAAATTACTGAAAACACAATTTTAAAAGATGCTAAATTTGAAGTAACTAATTTACAAGTAAAAGGGGTTAAGTTTCTTACAGATAATAAAACGCCAAATAAAGTAAAACCAATTGAACAAATTAGAGTATGCTTTACAGTTGATAAAAATAAATCCATTTCTTCTGGTGAAAAAGAAATTTTTGTTCAAATTGTTAATCCTAAAAACGACATTGTTTCAGTAGATCAACTAACTTTTGAAAACGATAATATTACTTTAAAATATAGTAAATTAGTAAACTTTGAATACCAACAACAAGTAACGGATGTTTGCAGTTATGTAGATTTAGAAAAGAACAAAACTGTAAAAGGAAGGTATATTGTAAACTTATATTCAGGCACTAAAAAAATTAGTTCAACCATTTTCAATTATAATTAAAAATTCCTTTTTTAATTCCTTTCCTATTTTTACTTTTGCAACATGGCAAAACAAGAAGACTTATTTAAGAATGTAGTTTCGCATGCAAAAGAATACGGATTTATTTTCCCTTCTAGCGAAATATACGATGGTTTAAGTGCAGTATATGACTACGCACAAAACGGAGTAGAATTAAAGAAAAACATAAGAGAATATTGGTGGAAATCCATGGTGCAAATGCATGAAAATATTGTTGGTTTAGACGCTGCAATATTAATGCATCCAACTACCTGGAAGGCTTCCGGACATGTTGATGCGTTTAACGACCCATTAATTGACAACAAAGACTCTAAAAAAAGATACCGTGCAGATGTTTTAATTGAAGATTATGCCGAAAAATTAAACATCAAAGCACAAAAAGAAATTGAAAAAGCAAAAGAACGTTTTGGCGCTGCTTTTAACGAACAAGAATTTATTACAACCAATCCAAGAGTTGTAGAATACCTATCTAAAAAGAACGAAATTTTAGCCAGAATGGCAAAAAGTTTAGATGCTGGAGATTTAGACGATGTAAAACTTTTAATTGAAGAATTAGAAATCGCTTGCCCGGATTCAGGATCTCGTAATTGGACAGAAGTACGCCAGTTCAACTTAATGTTTGGTACAAAATTAGGCGCTTCGGCTGACACGGCTATGGATTTGTACTTGCGTCCAGAAACGGCTCAAGGTATTTTTGTAAACTTTTTAAATGTTCAAAAAACAGGCCGAATGAAAATTCCTTTCGGAATTGCACAAACCGGGAAAGCCTTTAGAAATGAAATTGTTGCCAGACAGTTTATTTTCCGCATGCGCGAATTTGAACAAATGGAAATGCAATTTTTCGTAAAACCAGGTGAAGAAATGAAATGGTACGAATATTGGAAAATTACGCGATTAAACTGGCACAAATCATTAGGTTTAGGCGTTGAAAATTACCGTTTTCACGACCATGAAAAATTAGCACACTATGCAAATGCTGCGGCTGATATTGAATTTAATTTCCCTTTCGGATTTAAAGAATTAGAAGGCATTCACTCTCGTACAGATTTTGATTTAAAAGCACACGAACAATTTTCTGGCAAAAAATTACAATATTTTGACACCGAAGAAAATAAAAACTACGTGCCTTATGTAGTAGAAACCTCTGTTGGTTTAGACAGAATGTTTTTAGCCGTATTTTCAAAAGCATTACAAGAAGAAACATTAGAAGATGGTTCTACTAGAACCGTGTTGCGATTGCCCTCTGTTTTGGCACCTACAAAAGCAGCGGTTTTACCTTTGGTTAAAAAAGATGGATTGCCAGAAATTGCCAAAGAAATTATGGAAGAATTAAAATGGGATTTTAATATGGCATACGATGAAAAAGATGCTGTTGGCCGTCGATACAGACGCCAAGATGCTTTGGGAACGCCATTTTGTATTACTGTTGACCACCAAACTGTGGAAGACAAAACGGTTACAATACGTTACAGAGACACCATGCTTCAAGAACGTGTAGCCATTACAGATTTAAAAAACATCATTGACAAAGAAGTTTCCGTAAGGAATTGGTTAATGAAAATGTAATACGTTCAGCACAAATAAAAAAAACGCCAAATTCATTTGAATTTGGCGTTTTTTTATTTTTTAGGATTTTGGTTTTTTTCAAGTCGTGCTAAAATGCGTTTTTGCATTTCTTTATACTTGTTAACATCTGCAGCATAGTATCTGTTGTTTTGGCGGTAGGTAGTGCTGTCTATTTTGTACTTTTTGTAAATGTAGTTTTTGGCATCAATTTTATTGGCTTGTAAAATATCTGGCGAATTTATTTTTACTGCTTGTAAAATGGCAGCATCGTACAAAATATTTTCCATTGTGGCTTCGTCCAAAAGTTTTTTTGGTGGTTTCACAGGATTTTCGTTACACGCAAATAATCCAAAAAAAACAGTTAAAAAAAATATTTTTTTCATCGTTATTATCTATCAAAAGTTAGTCTTTCTCCTGCAATAATATCTTTTACTTTTCCATTGGCATAAACCAATTTTCCATTCACAAAAGTATGCGTTACTCTCGATTTAAAACTGACACCTTCAAATGGCGACCAGCCGCATTTTGCAATGATATTCTCCTTTTTTACACTCCAAGGCATGTGTGGATTCACCAAAACCAAATCGGCAAAATAACCTTCTTTAATAAATCCACGATTTTCAATTTTGAAAATTTTTGCCGGATTATGACACATTTTTTCAACAATTTTTTCCATGGAAATTTTATCTTTATTATAGGCTTCCATCATGGCTACTAAAGCGTGCTGCACTAGCGGCCCACCTGAAGGACAAGTAGTATATGGATTTGATTTTTCTTCTAAAGTATGCGGCGCATGATCTGTGGCAATAACGTCTATTCTATCATCTAAAAGGGCTTTCCAAAGCGCGTCTTTATCTTCTTGCGATTTAACTGCCGGATTCCATTTAATCAAAGAACCCTTAGTTTCATAATCTGCATCAGTGAACCATAAGTGATGGATGCAAACTTCAGCAGTAATTTGTTTTTTTTCAAGCGGCATTTTATTGGTGAACAAGTCTAATTCTTTAGCCGTTGAAATATGAAAAACATGCAGTCGAGCACCAGTTTTTTTCGCTAAAGCAATTACTCTAACTGTAGATTCATAACAAGCAGCTACGCTTCTAATTTCTGGGTGTTTCGTTACTGGAATGTCGTCACCGTAAATTTCTTTGTATTTCGCTAAATTATTTTTTACAATGGTTTCGTCTTCGCTGTGCACGGCAATCAAAAGCTTCGTACTTGAAAATATTTTTTCTAACGATTCAGAACTGTCAACTAACATATTCCCCGTAGAGGAGCCTAAAAACAGTTTTAAACCGGCTACATTTTTAGGATTGGTTTTTAATATTTCTTCTAAATTATCATTGGTACCACCCATCATAAAAGAATAGTTGGCGTAAGATGTTTTGGAAGCAATTTGATATTTTTCTTCTAAAAGTTCCTGCGTTACCGCATTTGGAACCGTGTTAGGTTGTTCGATGTAAGAGGTAATTCCACCGGCAACAGCAGCTTTACTTTCTGATGCAATGTCGCCTTTATGAGTAAGTCCTGGCTCTCTAAAATGAACTTGATCATCAATAACACCAGGTATTAAAAAATTGCCTTCCGCATCAATAATTACACTTTCCGAAGATTTCGCACTAATACTTTCTGCAATTTGACGGATTATATTATTTTCAATTAATACATCTCCTTCAAAGATGCTCCCTTCATTAACAATTTTTGCATTTTTAATTAAAAATGTACTCATTTATAGTTTTTTAAATATTTTTCTAATTCGTAACATGATAACGCCAAGAACTGCTTCGCGAATAATTGCGCCACTCATTTTGGATTCGCCCAAAGTTCTGTCAGTAAAAATAATGGGCACTTCTTCAATTTTAAATTTATGTACATAGGCACGGTATTTCATTTCTATTTGAAATGCGTAACCCACAAATTTAATTTTGTCAACATTTATGGTTTCTAAAACCTTTCTTTTGTAACAAATAAAGCCTGCAGTGGCATCATGAATTTGCATTCCTGTAATAAATTTCACATAAACGGAAGCAAAATAGGACATTAAAACCCGGCTTAAAGGCCAGTTAACCACGTTTACGCCTTTCGAATATCTTGAACCAATTGCCACATCGGCACCGTTTTGACAAGCTAAATATAATTTTTCTAAATCGTTGGGATTATGAGAAAAATCGGCATCCATTTCATAAATAAATGGATAATTATGAGTCAACGCCCATTTGAAACCGTGCACGTAAGCAGTTCCTAAACCTGATTTTTTATTTCTAACTTCTAAAAATAATTTTCCAGCATATTGTTGTTGTAATTCGGTAACTTTTTGAAAAGTTCCATCTGGCGAATTGTCATCTACAATTAAAACGTGAAATTGGGAAGGCAACTGAAAAACAGCGTGGATAATACGCTCTATATTTTCAATTTCGTTATATGTAGGTATAATTACTATTCCTGCTGACATGTGATTTTATTTTCTTTACAAAAATAAGTTATTTTTATATTTATTATCTTAATAATTTTATAATTAATTGAGTTATTTTTTTTGTTACTTTTGTGTTATGAAAATCATACTACTATCTGAGCGAATTTTAGTTAACAAAGATTGGGCAACCTTACTATTTGTATTAGCAATTGCTATTGTGGCACTCAATAAAACAATTTTTTCAGTAAGATTTAATGAATTTATTAAATTAGGTTATTCAGAAAAGTACAATAAAATTTATAAAGACACCAATAATATATTGAGTTGGTTTTCCATTTCAATGTTTGTCATTCAATTAATTTCCTTTTCCTTTTTTATTTTATTGTTTTTAAGTTATTTTAATTATTCAAAAACAGAAAATTATATAGCATACATACAAATCATAACATTTTTATTTGTTTTTATTTTATCTAAGTTTTTGATAGAAAAAATTATAGCGACAGTTATAAATTCTGAAAGTTTAGTGGATAAGTTTAATCTTATAAAATTGAATTATCGCGCTTTTATTGGTTTTGTTTTACTGCCTATAAATATTGTTTTGTACTATAATTCTTGGCCTGTTAAAGAGGTTTTTTACATTATATTAACAATTTTTTTACTGTTTAATGTTTTCACTTATTATTTTTTAGTAAAAAACTATCAAAAGACAATATTAAGCAAATTATTTTATTTTATTTTGTATCTTTGCACCCTTGAAATAGCACCGTATTATTTCATGTATTATTGGGTAACGAAAAATTAGGAATTTGTTAGATATGTCAAATTTGAAAGTAAAAACGATTTTGGTTTCTCAACCAGAACCAAAAGTGGATAATTCTCCATATCACGATTTGCAAAATAAATTTAAGGTAAAAATTGATTTTAGACCTTTTATTCATGTTGAGGGTGTTTCAGCTAAGGAAGTAAGAGCGCAAAAAATTGATTTAAACAATTTTACGGCTATAATTTTCACTAGTAAAAACGCTATTGACCACTTTTTTAGAGTTGCAGAAGAAATGAGATACAAAATCCCAGAGGATTTAAAATATTTTTGTCAATCGGAAGCTGTTGCATTTTATTTACAAAAATATGTGGTGTACAGAAAGCGAAAAATTTATGTAGGTCAGAAAGATTTTTCGGATTTAACGGCACTTATAAAAAAGTACAAAGACGAGAAATTTTTATTACCAAATACAGACCAATTAAATCATGATGTTCCTCAAACACTTGATGGTTTAAAAGTAGATTGGAAACAAGGTATTTTCTATAAAACAGTAATGAGCGATTTGTCTGATTTAAAAGATGTTTATTACGATGTGTTGGCCTTTTTTAGTCCAACAGGAATTAAATCGTTATTTATGAATTTCCCAAATTTTGAGCAAAATAACACAAGAATTGCCGTATTTGGACCAACGACTCAAAAAGAAGCTTTAGATCACGGATTACGAGTTGATATTTTAGCCCCTACACCAGGAACACCATCCATGACAGGTGCTTTGGAAAAATATGTTGCAGAAGCAAATAAAGGAAAATAATTTTTTTATAAATTAAAAAAAGCGTTCAGAAATGAACGCTTTTTTTGTGCAAAAAAAACGCCTTGATTTTCAAGACGTTTTAGATGTAAGTTTTAATTTGTTAAGTTTTATAATTTTGGACCCGCTTTTACTAAAGCAGCGCCTTCTTCATTATCAGTATATTGTACAAAGTTTTTAATAAAACGAGCTGCTAAATCTGCAGCTTTTGTGTCCCACTCTGAAGCATCCGCATAAGTATTTCTTGGATCCAAAATAGTATCATCAACATCATGTAATGAGGTAGGGACTTCAAAATTAAAAACCGGTACAATTGTAGTAGCTGCTTTTTCAATTGAACCATCTAAAATAGCATCAATTATAGCTCTTGTGTTTTTTATTGATATTCTTTTTCCAGTGCCATTCCAACCGGTGTTTACCATGTATGCGGTAGCTTGATGTTCTTCCATTTTTTTCACTAACTCTTCCCCATATTTTGTTGGATGTAAAGTTAAAAAAGCTTTTCCAAAACACGCCGAAAACGTTGGCTCTGGTTGTGTAACACCTCTTTCAGTTCCAGCTAATTTAGCCGTAAATCCTGATAAAAAATAATATTTTGTTTGTTCAGGAGTTAATTTAGAAACTGGTGGCATCACCCCAAAAGCATCCGCAGTTAAAAAGATAACTTTATTAGCATGACCTGCCTTAGAAATAGGTTTTACAATATTGTCAATATGATAAATAGGGTAGGAAACACGAGTATTTTGAGTAACCGAACCATCTTTAAAATCTATTTTGCCATTTGCGTCAACGGTAACATTTTCTAATAAGGCATCTTTTCGGATGGCTTTAAAAATATCTGGTTCGTTCTCGGCACTTAAATCAATAGTTTTTGCATAGCAACCACCTTCAAAATTAAATACACCGTCATTGTCCCAACCATGTTCGTCATCACCAATTAATTCGCGTTTTGGATCTGTTGATAAAGTTGTTTTTCCGGTTCCAGAAAGACCAAAGAAAACGGCTACATCACCATTTGATCCTTTATTTGCTGAACAATGCATCGATGAAATTCCTTGTAAAGGCAAGTAATAATTCATTAAGGCAAAAAGACCTTTTTTCATTTCGCCACCATACCAAGTACCACCAATTAACTGAATTTTTTCTGTTAAGTTAAAGGCAACATACACTTCCGAATTTAATCCGTGAGCAGCGTAATCTTTAAATGATGTTTTAGAACCGTTCATCACCACAAAATCTGGTTCGCCAAAGTTGGCTAATTCTTCTTTTGTTGGTCTGATAAACATATTTGTCACAAAATGTGCTTGCCAGGCCACTTCCATAATAAATCGCACTTTTAATCGTGTATTTTCGTTGGCACCACAAAATGCATCTATTACAAAAAGTCTTTTTCCAGATAATTCGGAAGCTGTAGTTTCTTTTAATGCATTCCAAGTTTCGGTTGAAATGGGTTTGTTATCGTTAACCGCTTTTTCAGAATTCCACCAAATGGTATTTTCTGTGGTACTGTCTTTTACAATATATTTGTCTTTAGGAGAGCGACCTGTAAATTCACCTGTCATCACATTAACAGCACCAAGCTCTGTTAATTGTCCTTTTTCATAACCTTGTAAGTTGTCATTTAATTCTTCGTTGTAAAGTAAATCGTATGAGGGGTTATATACGATTTCTGAAACATCTTTAATTCCATATTTTTCTAACGAAATCGATTTCGTAAATTGAGCGTAGGTATCCATAAAATTATTAGTTATGTTGCTTTTATTTAAAGTGCAAAATTAAACAATAATTTGACAAATAAACGTTTTCTAATATTTTTTCGTCAAAATTGCGTAAAATAAATATCCCCAAGAGAGTATAAGAAGTAGTCCGCCTATTGGTGTTATAGGGCCAATTAGTTTTGATTTAATACCTGTTAAACCATTAGTTGTTAACGCGTAAATGGAACCTGAAAACATTAATACACCCGTTAAAGTCAAATAAAATACGACCGTTTTTTCTTTTAGTGTAATGATTTGTGTTGCTCCAATAAATAATAAAAATAACGCATGATACATTTGATATTTTACGCCTGTTTCAAAAGAATTTAATTGTTCAACAGTAAGCGTTTTTTTTAATGCATGCGCTCCAAAAGCTCCAAATATAATAGCCAAAAAGCCTAAAGTACATGCAACAAGTAGTATTTTCTTTTCCATGGATTATTTTTAATTTCAATACAAAGATATTAAACTTCAATTCAAGTTTTTTTATAAATGCTGGTTTTTATTTTTTAGAAATATAACATTTCATTACCTTCGTGTGATATTTTAGTAAAAAATGAGAAAGATTTTAATTATAGGAGCAGGTCGATCTGCCTCTTCACTTATAAAATATTTATTAGATAAATCAGATGCCGAAAAATTATTGGTTACCATTGCCGATTTATCTGAAGATTTGGCCCAAAAGAAAACTGGAAATCATAAAAATGCTCGTGCCATTTCTTTTGATGTGTGTAATGACGAACAACGTAAACATGAAATTCAACAAGCTGATATTGTAATTTCAATGTTGCCTGCTCATCTTCATATAGAAGTTGCTAAAGATTGTATTATTTATAAAAAAAACATGATAACCGCATCGTACATTAGTGAAGAAATGAAAAGTTTGGATTTTCAAGCTAAAGAAAGTCAAATTGTATTGATGAACGAGATTGGTTTAGATCCGGGAATAGACCACATGAGTGCCATGAAAATTATGGACGAAATTAAAAGTAATGGCGGAAAAATTATTCTTTTTGAATCTTTTTGCGGCGGATTGGTTGCGCCTGAAAGCGATACCAATTTATGGAATTATAAATTTACATGGAATCCAAGAAACGTAGTATTAGCAGGTCAAGGCGGAGCAGCAAAATTCATACAAGAAGGCACTTATAAGTACATTCCTTATCATAAATTATTTAGAAGAACCGAATTTTTAGAAGTAGAAGGATTTGGACGATTTGAAGCCTACGCCAACAGAGATTCATTAAAATACAGAGAAATTTATGGGTTACAAAATGTAGACACTTGTTATCGAGGCACCATAAGAAGAGTAGGTTTTTCAAAGGCTTGGGACGTTTTTGTGCAATTAGGCATGACAGACGACACCTATATTATTGATGATTCCGAACACATGAGTAACCGCGATTTTGTGAATTTATTTTTACCTTATCATCCAACAGACTCTGTAGAAATTAAATTCAGACATCAATTAAAAATCGATCAAGACGATGTAATTTGGGACAAACTTTTGGAATTAGATTTATTTAATAAATCGGTAGTTACGGGTTTAAAGAATGCGACTCCAGCTCAAATGTTAGAAAAAATATTGTCGCACAATTGGACCTTACAACCTGAAGATAAAGACATGATTGTGATGTATCATAAAATTGGTTATGAAATAAATGGAGAACAAAAACAAATTGATTCCACAATGGTTTGTTTAGGAGACGATCAGACTTTTACTGCGATGTCAAAAACTGTGGGATTACCAGTAGCCATTGCCACTTTGAAAATATTAAACGGAGAAATATCAACTACTGGCGTACAATTACCAACCGCAAAAGAAGTATATCTGCCAATTTTAGAAGAATTAGAAAAGTATGGTGTAGTTTTTAAAGAATTTGATGTGCCGTATTTTGGATATAATTATTACGTTTAAATAAAAAATCCAAATTCCGAAATAAACTTTTAGAATTTGGATTTTATATTTTGGAATTTTAAGAATTAATCTCTTGTTGCGCCCATGTAACGCATTATATAATATAATAACGTTGCTATTGACCCTAAAGCAGCAACTAAATAAGTTCTGGCAGCCCATTTTAATGAATCTTCGGCGCCAGCATATTCTTCTTGACCTAACATATTTTTGTTTTTCAACCAAGCCAAAGCACGATTACTTGCATCGTATTCTACGGGTAATGTAATTATTGAAAAAACAGTAGTGGCTGCAAATAAAATAATTCCGACTAATAATAAAGAAGGGAATGTGTTAATCATTAAAATACCAGCTAACAACACCCATTGCATGTAATTTGAAGCAATTTCAACAACAGGAACTAGTTTAGAACGCATCGTTAGCCATTCGTAAGCCTGTGCATGTTGTACCGCGTGTCCGCATTCATGAGCGGCTACCGCTGCTGCTGCTGCATTTCTTTGGTTATATACGGCTTCTGATAAATTTACAGTTTTATCTGCAGGATTGTAATGGTCTGTTAATCTTCCGGGTGTAGAAATGACTTTTACATCACTTATGCCATTATCGGCAAGCATTTTTTCTGCAATTTCAGCACCAGACATGCCGTTTCTTAAAGTAAGTTTTGAGTAATGTTCAAATTTTGATTTTAATCTATTTGAAACCAACCAGCTAAATAGCATTATTACTCCTCCAATTATCATTGAACCTGTATCAAACATAATATTTAATTTTAAAATTTAAAGTTACAAATTTATTATCAAATTTTGAGCCAAATTTTAAAAATGACAGTTTGACATTATTAAAAAAAACACACAAAATCTATCCCACCAAATTAATAATTTTACCCGGAACGATAATCACTTTATTTGGCGTTCTTCCTTGCAATTGTGCTTGTGTGCGCTCATCTGCCATTACGATTTCTTCAATTTGAGCAGCAGTTAAATCTAAAGGTAATTTAATCGTAAAACGCATTTTACCATTGAATGAAACCGGATATTCTTTTTCAGACTCTACCAAATATTTTGCTTCAAATTTTGGAAAAGGTTGTTTTGAAATTCCTTCATAATCATTCAATTTTTCAATTTTTAAATCTTTCAATCCCAACCATAATTCTTCCGCAATATGCGGCGCATAAGGCGAAACCAAAATAGCTAAAGGTTCTAAAATAGCTCTGTGATTGCATTTTAATTGTTGCAATTCGTTCACGCAAATCATAAATTGAGAAACCGAGGTATTAAATGAAAAATTCTCAATGTCTTCCGTAACTTTTTTGATGCTTTTATGTAACGATTTGTACATTTCTGCAGTTGGTTCATCATTTACGATAACCGAACCATTATCATCAAAATACAAACGCCATAATTTTTTCAAGAAACCAGAAACACCTGTAATTCCTGCCGTATTCCAAGGTTTAGATTGCTCTAATGGGCCTAAAAACATTTCATACAAACGCAGCGTATCGGCTCCGTATTCTTCACAAATATCATCTGGTGAAACCACATTGTACTTTGATTTAGACATTTTTTCGACTTCGCGCCCCACAATGTATTTGCCATTTTCTAAAATAAAATCAGCATTGGCATAATCAACATATAATGGATGTGCCTTGAATTTTTCAATATCTAATTCATTTGTAATATCATTGATACAAGATAAATCAACGTGGATTGATTGAACATTTTTATCTTTTATCAAACCTTTTGAATATAAAGTTTTTGAATCTTCACTTCTATACACAAAAGCACTCATTCCCAAAATCATTCCCTGATTGATCAGTTTTTTGAAAGGTTCTTCGGTGGGTGCGTAGCCTCTGTCTTTTAAGAATTTATTCCAAAAACGAGCATACAATAAATGTCCTGTAGCGTGTTCGCTTCCACCAATATATAAATCTACACTTTCCCAGTATTTTAAGGCGTCTTCGCTTGCAAATTCGTTTATATTTTGCGCATCCATATAACGCATCCAATACCAAGAAGAACCTGCCCAACCTGGCATGGTGTTCAATTCTAACTGAAAAACATTCACGTTATCAATCAACTGATTACTAACCACTGAACACTGAACACTATCCCAAGCCCAAACTGTTGCATTTCCCAAAGGTGGTTGCCCGTCTTCGGTTGGTAAGTATTTTTCTACTTCTGGCAACACAATTGGCAAGTGTTTTTTGTCAATCATTTGTGGCAAGCCATTCACATAATATACTGGGAAAGGTTCACCCCAATATCTTTGGCGAGAGAAAACGGCATCACGTAAACGATAATTTACTTTGGCATTTCCTGCACCAATTTTTTCTAAAGCTTCGATGGCTTTTTTCGTTCCATTTTTGTAATCTAATCCGTTTAAGAAATCAGAATGTACCAATTCGTATCCGCCTTTTTCCCCAAAAGCCGTTTCAGAAATATCTTGATTGAAAATATTTTTTATTTCTGGCATTCCGTGCGTTCCTTTGAAGAAATTCGCGAAAGCATAATCACGTTCATCGCCACAAGGAACAGCCATAACTGCACCTGTTCCATAACCCGCCAACACATAATCGCCAATCCAAATCGGAATGGGAGCACCCGTGAAAGGATGTTCTGCATAAGCTCCAGTAAACACACCTGAAATGGTTTTTATATCTGCCATACGCTCTCTTTCAGAACGTTTTGCTGTGGCTTCTACATAAGCTTCCACCGCTGCTTTTTGGTCTGGAGTGGTAATTTTTGCCACCAATTCGTGCTCGGGTGCCAATGTCATAAAGGTAACACCAAAAATCGTATCAGGTCTGGTCGTAAAAACTTCAACTTGAAACTTGGAACCTGAAACTTGAAACTTAACTGTAGCTCCGACTGATTTTCCAATCCAATTTCGTTGCGATTCTTTGATAGATTCACTCCAATCGATATCGTTCAAACCTTGTAATAATCGTTCCGCGAAAGCTGAAATTCGCATACTCCATTGTGTCATTTTCTTACGAACTACTGGATGTCCGCCACGCTCTGAAACGCCGTTTACAATTTCGTCATTCGCTAACACAGTTCCTAAAGCGGCACACCAATTGACTTCGGTTTCCGCTAAATAAGTTAATCTATATTGTAAAAGTATTTTTTGTTGTTGTTCTGATGAAAAAGCATTCCATTCAGCTGCAGAAAACGGCACAATATTTTCATCAGAAACAGCATTAACATTTGTATTTCCGTTTTTTTCAAATTCTTGCATTAAGGTGCAAATGCTTTCTGCTTTATCGGTCGTTTTATTGTACCAAGATTCAAATAGTTGGATGAAAATCCATTGCGTATGTTTGTAATAATCTGGGTTTGATGTGCGAACTTCTCTGCTCCAATCGAAAGAAAATCCAATTCTGTCCAATTGATTTCTGTATCCTTGAATTGTATTTCCTGATTTATCAATGCCACCTTCAATATTCATGCGTGTGGTGTCTGCAGGATGCTGCCCCGTTTGAATAGCATATTGTTCAGCCGGCAGACCAAATGAATCGTACCCTTGCGGATGCAACACATTAAAACCTTGATGTCTTTTATAACGTGCCACAATATCAGAAGCAATGTAACCCAGCGGATGTCCCACGTGTAACCCAGCTCCAGAAGGATAAGGAAACATGTCTAATACATAGTATTTAGGCAAAGGGTTTTGTGCATTTGGTTCTTGGGCTTTAAATGTTTCGTTTTTTGCCCAATAGTGTTGCCATTTGGCTTCTATTTTTTCGTGGAAATATTTCATTTCAATTTTCAATTTTCTGATTTCAATTATCGGTTTTAACCGAAAAATCAAGTGCAAATTTACATTTTTATATACTAATGTTAAAACTTTGTTGTTATATTCTGTGTAAACAAAATTTCTTTACTATTTTTACAGCATAATTAGTAAACTTATGGCACAATCATTTGAGCAATATCAGCGCAGAAGATTAATTTCTTCCTATTTTTCAGTAGTTTTCAGTATTTTTTTAGTGCTTTTTTTATTAGGCGCTTTAGGATTATTTGTAATTAATTCTGAAAAAATTTCTAACGACTTTAAAGAAAACATTCCTATGAGTGTTTATTTTAAAGATGAAGCGAATGATACGATTCTAAATGCTTTTGATACAGAATTGAAAAATTCAAAATTTATTAAATCTTATGATTTTGTTACAAAAGCTGAAGCGGCTAAAAACAACCCAGATATTGTAGGTAAAGATTTTATGGAGTTTTTAGGATTCAATCCGTTACAAAATTCTTTTGATATTCATTTAAAAAGTGAATATGTAACCAAAGAAGAAATAAAAAAAATTGAAAATAATTTTAAAAGAAACAGCGATATTTCTGACATTATTTACGATAAAGAATTGGTAGAATTAGTAAATGAAAATGTTTCTGAAATTAGTTTTTGGATTTTAATTATAAGTACGGTTTTAACTTTTGTTGCCATGTTGTTAATTAATGGTTCTATTCGTTTGTCGGTTTACTCACATCGATTTACTATTAAAACCATGCAAATGGTTGGCGCTACAAAAACATTTATTAGAAAGCCATTTATTAAAACAAGTATTTTGTTGGGAATAATTGGTGCTGTTTTGGCCATTATTGGTTTAGTGTTTTTAGCGTTTTATATTGATGGATTATTCCCAACTTTAGGCATTGCTAAAGATTATGCGTCCATCGCCATCGTTGCTTTTGGTGTATTGTTAATTGGGATTATTATTACTTGGTTAAGCACCTATTTTGCAACCACTCGTTTCTTAAATTTAAGAACTGACGATTTGTATTAGTCTAGTGAAAAGTGAATGGTAATTAGTGAATAGCATTTTTATAAAAAAATTATGAAAGAAAATACAAAAAAGTTAGAATTTTTATTCGGAGCTACCAATTATAAAATATTAATTATCGGATTAGTTGTGATTGCTTTAGGATTCATTTTAATGAGCGGTGGTGCAAACGAAAATCCAAATGTTTTCAATGAAGATGTATATAGTTTCAGAAGAATAAGATTGGCGCCAACTGTTGTTTTAATCGGTTTCGGAATTACAATTTATTCGATTTTAGTAAAGAGTAAAAAGTAATTATCTTACAAATCATTAAATAAATGGATTTACTACAAGCTATTATTATTGCTATAATTGAAGGCATAACAGAATATTTACCGGTTTCTTCTACAGGACATATGATTTTTGCCAGTTCTTATTTCGGTATTGAAAAAGAAGAATTTGTAAAATTATTTCAAGTTTCTATACAATTTGGAGCCATTTTGGCAGTCGTAGTTTTGTATTGGAAAAAGTTTTTCGATTTCTCGAAGCTGCAGTTCTTCATCAAATTGGCTTGTGCAGTTGTTCCTGCTTTAATTTTGGGAAAATTGTTTGATGATAAAATCGAAGCTGTTTTAGAACATCCTACACCTATTGCGATTGTATTAATTATTGGAGGAATAATTTTACTATTCGTTGATAGATTTTTCAAAAATCCAACTATTTATAAAGAAGAAGATATTACCATTAAAAAAGCGCTTGCAATTGGTTTTTGGCAATGTTTGGCCATGATGCCTGGCACAAGTAGAAGTGCAGCAAGTATTATTGGAGGCATGCAACAAGGCTTAACTAGACAAGCAGCAGCTGAATTTTCTTTCTTTTTAGCCGTGCCAACAATGTTAGCGGTTACTTGTTATTCGGTGTTTTTGAAAACATACGATAAAAGTGGTTTAAAAGGTTTCGAATTAATTATGAAAACTGAAGACAATACTAAAATGTTTATCATTGGAAATTTAGTTGCGTTTGTGGTAGCGGTTTTAGCCATTAAATTTTTCATTGAAATCATTAAAAAATACGGATTTAAACCTTGGGGTTGGTACAGAATTATTGCTGGAATGCTATTGTTAGCGTACTTTAATTTTTACAAATAATGAAAGCAGAAGACTACCAAGAAGGACAAATTTTACTAATTGATAAACCACTAAAATGGTCGTCTTTTCAAGCTGTAAATAAATTAAAATTCGGGCTAATTAAGGAATTAAAATTACCTAAAAAATTCAAAATTGGTCACGCCGGCACATTAGATCCCTTAGCATCTGGTTTATTACTGATTTGTACCGGAAAATTCACCAAAAGAATTGAAGAATTACAAGGTCAAGCTAAAGAATATACTGGAACAATTACAGTTGGCGCCACAACGCCGTCATACGATTTAGAAACAGAAATCAACGAAAGATTTCCAACAGAACATATTTTAGAAGCTTTAATTTACGAAACTTTACCGCAATTTATTGGTGAAATTGACCAAAAACCACCTGTTTTTTCAGCCATCAAAAAAGATGGAAAACGATTGTACGAATCGGCTCGTGCAGGTATTGAAGTGGAAATAAAAACCAGAAAAGTAACAGTTTTCGAATTTGAAATTACCAGAATAGCCTTACCCGAAATAGATTTCAGAATTGTATGCAGCAAAGGAACGTACATTCGCTCCATCGCTTACGATTTTGGTTTGGCATTAAATTCAGGGGGACATTTAACCGCGCTTCGTAGAACAAAAATCGGTGATTATTCAGTAGAAAATGCTTTAGAACCTGAAGCTTTTATTGAAGGGTTGCAACAATTTCCTTCATTGTAGCAATTCCTTTATCTTCTAAATACCATTTTTGTAGAGCAATTTTTGCTGTTTCATCTACAATTCCATTTTTAGCTTTGTAATCTAAAATTAGGTTTTTTGCAGCTTCTGGCCGCGGCCCCCAATGATTGATTAGATTTAAGTTTTCATCTAAAATCAGTAATTTTGGAATGGATTTTGCACCATTGGTTAAAAACTGGTTCATCAAGACTTCGTTTTCATCACGTAAAACTATTTTCAAGTCAATTTTTTCAGATGCATCTGACATTAATTTGATAATTGGTAAAATCTGAGCAGCATCGCCACACCAACCTTCTGAAATTATTAACCAAGTCTGTTTTGATGCAATATTTTGTAATGTTTTTTCTACTTCGGCATCTAATTTAAGCGTTTTTTCTAAACGTTTCATTCGTATTTCATTCAATTCCGAATAGTGTAATAGATCCGCGCTTTGTTCATTTCCTGTCGATTTTCCTTCGCTAATTAATTTCGAAACTAAGGACAGATATTCATAGTAATAAAGACTTTTTTGTAAGGCAGATTGAATGAGAGTTGACATAACTTAAAAATTTTTACAAATTTAAAAATAAATAATGACCAATTGTAAACTAAAAGTTAAATAGAAATGATGTTTCTAAATTAATTTGTTTTTTTGATAGCAGATAATAATTATATTTGCAACACTAAAAACATCACCATGAGTTACAAAAGAATCCTTCTTAAATTAAGCGGAGAAGCCTTAATGGGCGAAAGACAGTACGGAATTGATCCGAAAACTTTAGCAGATTACGCTTTAGAAATCAAACAAATTCACGACCAAGGTGTTGAAATTGCCATAGTAATTGGCGGTGGAAATATTTTTAGAGGTGTTTCTGGAGCAAGCAACGGTATGGATAGAGTGCAAGGAGATTATATGGGAATGTTAGCCACGGTAATTAACGGAATGGCGCTTCAAGGCGCACTAGAAGATGCGGGAATGCAAACGCGTTTGCAAACGGCATTAAAAATTGAAGCTATTGCAGAACCATATATAAAAAGAAGAGCTACAAGACACTTAGAAAAAGGAAGAATTGTAATTTTTGGTGCTGGAACAGGGAATCCGTATTTTACAACAGATACCGCAGCAGTTTTAAGAGGAATTGAAGTAGGTTGTGATGTGATTTTAAAAGGAACACGTGTAGATGGAGTATATTCAGCAGATCCTGAAAAAGATGCTAGTGCTGTAAAATACAACACCATTACTTTTGATGATGTTTTAGCCAAAGGATTAAATGTAATGGATACTACAGCTTTTACTTTAAGCCAGGAAAATAAATTGCCGATTATTGTTTTCGATATGAACAAAAAAGGAAATTTACTTAAAATTTGTAACGGAGATACAGTAGGAACAACAGTAACGATATAATTAGATTATTAGAATTTTAGACTATTAGAATACATTTTAGTCTAACAATCTTTAATCTAACCATCTAAAAATCATAAAAAATGACAGAAGAAATTAATTTTATTATCGACAGTGCGAAAGAATCTATGAATGGTTCAGTAGCGCATTTAGAAAAAGAATTTTTAAACATTAGAGCAGGAAAAGCCTCTCCGCAAATGTTAGGAAGTGTTTTTGTAGATTATTATGGTGCACAAACTGCCTTGTCGCAAGTGGCTAATGTTGTAGCTGCAGACGCAAGAACTTTAACAGTTACGCCTTGGGAAAAAGCCATGTTGCAACCTATTGAAAAAGCGATAATGATTGCTAATTTAGGGTTAAACCCGATGAATAATGGCGATAATATTATCATTAGTATTCCTGCTTTAACAGAAGATAGAAGACGCGAATTGGTAAAACAAGCTAAAGCAGAAGCTGAAGATGCCAAAGTTGGTATAAGAAACGCCAGAAAAGACGCCAATAGCGACATAAAAAAAGAAGAAAAAGACGGAACATCTGAAGATATTTGTAAAATTGCGGAAGATTCCGTACAAAAATTAACGGATGCTTTTATTAAGAAAATTGATGAGGTTTTTACAGCAAAAGAAGCTGAAATTATGAAAGTTTAAGTTTTTTTAGAAAACAGAGAATAGAATATAGAATATAGAAAACCCTGCAAATAGTATTTTTGCAGGTTTTTTTGTGTTTTATCATTCTGAACTTGTTTCAGAATCTTATTGTTTTGAAATTTAGGAATCTGAAACAAGTTCAGATTGACAAATTTAATGAGATTTTTTAAGTTACATTTTTCCAACTAAAGTTTTCAAATACACCTTCATATCTAAAAACTCAAAATCAATGGCGTTTTTAATTTTAATTGTATCATGTGTTTCCAAATTATATAACGCGTTTATGTTAGCTTTTGTAAGCATTCTTTTTCTGAAAAACAGGGTTGCGAAAATAAATTCAAAGATTCTAATTATTTGCAATTGCCACTTCTTTATTTCAAATTTTGGGGTTTTTACTTTTTTGCCATTCTGAACTTGTTTCAGAATCTCTGCAATGCTATCAAATAATTCTTTGTAAGTTACATCTTCGGCAACTAAAATAAAACGTTCGCCTGAAATGTTGCTTTTCATCAGAGTTGTCATCGCTTTTATGACATCTTCTACAGCCACAATTCCTAGTTTGCCAATTGTATAAAATAATTGTCCGTCTTTGATATTTTTGATGAGTAAAGAACTGCCTTCTGTTGGAAATCCATTCCCGAAAATTACACCCGGATTGACAATTACAACATCCAATCCTTCGTGAAAACCACGCCAAACTTCCATTTCTGCGCCAAACTTTGAAATAGAATAATCGCTTCTTACGGTTTCGTTGTTTCTTACTGTTTCTTCATTAATAATTAAATTTTGTTCTGTTCCGTTTCCTAATGCTGAAATAGAACTCACATAGCATAGTTTTTTTACATCAGAAGTTAAACTGCAATTTACCACATTTGCTGTTCCAACAATATTATTTTGGTATAGTTTGCCCTCATCTTTTGGATTAAATGAAACTAATGCGGCACAATGATATACATTAGAAACGTTTGTAAAAGCAGTTTCAAGAGCAGGAATATCTAAAATATCGGCATTAACCCAATCGATTTTTTCAAATTGAGGAAGCTTGTTTTCTTTTTCAAATAAATTTTTAATGTGTTGTAGTTTTTTCTCCGATCTATATATTGCACGAATGGCATTCTCTTCTTGTGAAAGTTGCAATAATAAATGAAAACCAACTAAACCTGTTCCGCCTGTAACTAATATCATTTTGTAAAATTAGTGAAAAATTGAAAAAATAAGTAGCTTCTAATAAAGAAAAAACCAGTATAAATAATCTAAAATTCGCATTTCTAAAACTCAAAAATTCGCACTATATTTGCAGTATAAATGAATTTTACGAAAAATTATGAAGCACATCAGAATTATAGATTTATTAGAAAACACAAAAACGTTACAAGAAGTCAACGCAAAAGGTTGGGTAAGAACTTTTAGAAACAATCAGTTTGTTGCGTTAAATGATGGTTCAACACTTAATAATATTCAGTGTGTGGTTGATTTTGAAAACACACCTGAAGAAACGCTAAAAAGGATTACTACTGGCGCAGCTATTTCTGTGACTGGAACTTTAGTAGAAAGTCAAGGTGCTGGACAAAAAGTTGAAATTCAAGTAACTAAACTAGAAATTCTAGGGGATTCTGATGCTGAAAAATTCCCAATACAACCCAAAAATAAACCAAGTTTAGACTTTTTAAGAGAAAATGCCCACTTGCGTACCAGAACTAATATGTTTGGTGCCATTATGCGAGTGCGTTCTACATTGTCTTTTGCAGTGCATAAATATTTTCAAGAAAAAGGTTTTGTGTATGTAAACACACCAATTATTACAGGTTCTGATGCGGAAGGTGCTGGAGAAATGTTTCAAGTTTCGGCTTTGCCTTTTGATAATACGCCAAGAACAGAAGACGGAAAAGTAAACTATAAAGAAGATTTTTTCGGTAAACAAACCAATCTTACGGTTTCTGGGCAATTAGAAGCAGAAACGTATGCGATGTCTTTAGGTCAAGTGTATACTTTCGGACCTACTTTTCGTGCGGAGAATTCAAACACATCTCGTCATTTGGCAGAATTTTGGATGATTGAGCCAGAAGTAGCTTTTAATGAATTGGCTGCGAATATGGATTTAGCGGAAGATTTTATTCAAAATGTAATAAAATATACGTTAGATAAATGTCCTGAAGATTTAAAATTCTTAGAAAATCGTTTATTAGAAGAAGAAAAGAACAAACCACAAGCGGAACGTAGTGAAATGGCTTTGTTGGAAAAATTAAATTTCGTTTTAGAAAACAATTTCAAACGTGTTTCATATACCGAAGCTATTGATATTCTTAAAAATTCGAAACCAAATAAAAATAAAAAATTCCAATATTTAATAGACGAGTGGGGTGCCGATTTACAATCAGAACACGAACGTTTCTTGGTAGAAAAACATTTCAAATGTCCAGTAATTTTGTTTGATTATCCAGCCAAAATTAAAGCATTTTATATGCGATTAAATGACGGAACCGAACCAGGAAAAGAAACTGTACGTGCTATGGATATTTTATTTCCAGGAATTGGAGAAATTGTTGGAGGTTCGCAACGTGAAGAGCGTTTAGATGTTTTAATCGAAAAAATGAAAGCATTAGGTATTGATGAAGAAGAATTATGGTGGTATTTAGATACCAGAAGATTCGGTTCAGCCGTGCATTCAGGTTTCGGATTAGGTTTTGAAAGATTGGTATTGTTTGTTACGGGGATGACTAACATTCGCGATGTAATTCCGTTCCCAAGAACACCAGATAATGCAGAGTTTTAGAAAGTAGGTTCGATGTTTAGTTGTTTATTTGTTTAGCAGTTTTTTTCAACGACTTAACAAATAAAAGATTAAACACATAAACCAAAAAGACAATATGCTTAAACACAGTTTAAATTTCAAATTATCACAAAAATTATCGCCTCAACAAATACAGTTGATGAAGTTGATTCAATTGCCTACGCAAGCTTTTGAGCAACGTTTGCAAGAGGAAATGGTTGATAATCCTGCTTTAGAAGGAAGTTTAGACGACAATACAGAATCTTTAGAGGATTATAATGACACTTCAAATGATGAAGACAGTTATGACGATTACGACAACGACCAAATTGATACTGGCGACATTAATATTGATGAATATTTAAGCAATGACGATACGCCAGATTATAAATATCAAAGTAATAATTATAGCGATGACGATGAAGACCGAACGCTGCCTATGGCTGCACAAATTAGTTTTCATCAAGATTTAATAAACCAATTAAACACTTTTATTCTTTCAGAAAACGACAGAGAAATTGCTGAATTTTTGGTTGGAAGTATTGAAGATTCTGGTTATATCAGAAGAACCATTCAGGATATAGTTGATGATATGGCTTTTACGCAAGGCGTTTACACCGATGAAAAAACGGTTGAAAAAGTCTTGCACATTGTACAACAACTAGAACCTTCTGGGGTAGGCGCTAGAGATTTACAAGAATGTTTATTGATTCAATTAAAACACAAAACCCCAACGGAATCGGTTAATTTAGCAATTACATTAATCGACAAACAATTTGATGCGTTTACCAAAAAACATTACGATAAATTACTACAAAAATTTGATTGTTCCAAAGAACAATTAAAAAAAGCCATTGAAGAAATTGAAAAATTAAATCCAAAACCGGGTGGAAGTTATGATAGCAATAGTAGAATTGTGGAACATGTAGTGCCAGATTTTACCATTCGTATTGTAAATGGCGAATTAGAATTACTTTTGAACGGCAGAAACGCACCAGAATTACATGTGTCAAAAGACTATCAAGAAATGTTACAAACGTATAAAGTTTCAAACGATAAATCTAATTCACAGAAAGATGCAGTGCAATTTATCAAACAAAAATTAGATTCTGCCAAATGGTTCATTGATGCCATCAAACAGCGTCAAGAAACCTTGTTTGTTACCATGAACGCCATAATGTATTTTCAACAAGAATATTTTTTAGAAGGCGAAGAATCAAAACTAAAACCAATGATTCTAAAGGATATTGCTGAAATGATTGGTTTAGATATTTCAACTATTTCTCGAGTTGCGAATAGTAAATATGTTGATACACCATACGGAACAAAATTAATTAAAGAATTCTTTTCTGAAGCAATGAAAAACGATCAAGGAGAAGACGTTTCTACCATTGAAATCAAAAATATTTTAGAACGCGTTATTGCAGAAGAAGACAAAAGCAAGCCATTGCCAGATGAGGATTTAGCAGCTATTTTAAAAGAAAAAGGATTTCCTATTGCAAGAAGGACTATTGCCAAATACCGAGAACAATTAGATATTCCGGTAGCCAGATTGAGAAAAAAAATGTAACTTTTTCAAAACTATTAAATCTGTTTCAATTGTTTGTAAAACATCTTTTAAAACCGTTTTCTTATATTTTTCATCCGATATTTATATCAATTTACGGAGCAATATTGTATTTTTTGTTTACAGCAAACACCAATTATTTGTCCGAAATATATTTGTCGTGTATTCAAATTTTTATTCTTACCGTTCTTTTGCCCTTAAGTTTTTATTCGTTATTAAAAGTTTTTAAAAAAATACAATCATTTACAGAAGCCACTCTTGAAGAAAGAAGATTACCAATTTTTATTCAATTAGTATTGGTGTATTTATTATTAAAATTCACGCTTTTAGAAACGCATTTCCCAGAATTATTTAAGTTTTTTCAGGCTGGATTTATAAGTGCTTTTTTAGTTTTTATTTCTGTAATGTTAAGGTTTAAAGCTAGTTTGCATATGATAGGTTGTACTTCATTGGCTGTTTTTGTGTTGATGTTTACTAGTTATTTAGCAATACCAGCACTTAATACTGTAGCTTATTTAATACTTTGTATGGGTTTTGTAGCCTCCTCAAGATTATATATGAAGGCTCATACACCGATAGAGTTGATTGTAGGAATAGTTATAGGAGGTTTGCCACAAATTTTGGTTTGGTTTTACAATATATAAAAGATAAAACCAACATTAAAATTACTCATTTTAGAACCTTCTTTAAAAATTGGATTTATACCATAATAAATGTATGGGTTCCAGGTATTAAAACCAACAGAAATATAGGCGCCGTATTGCAAACGATTTATTTCATCTAAAATAGATTCTTTTGTATTTTCTGTTGTGGATTCTAATTTTGAATTAAACACATAACTTGTTTTAAATCCAGTGTAAATTCTCCAAAAACTGTGACTATTTGGGGTAGCATTTCGCCATCTGATTTCTAAAGGAAAATCAATAGTGTGCGATGAAATTATAGTTCGGATGTTATCAGTCGTATTGTTTTCAGTAGCGCTAACAATTTCTACAGAATTTATAAACTGTTTGATATTATTGTACGAATAGCCAATACCTGGAGCAATTGCCCAATGCCTGTTTTTAGAAATGGGAAAATCTCTCAAAAAGCCAAAAGTAATTCCTGGAGAAAATGAAAATTGCTTAAAGCCATCTGGCCGATTTTGTATTAAATTATAACTTAAAGAGGCATAAAATTGATCTTCTCTGTAAAGCGAATCAATTTCAATTGGTTTTATTTCTTGTGAGAAACAAAAAAAGGGAATCCATAAAAAAAATAATATTTTCATGTGTAAAAGTAATTGTTCTTTAAGTTTCTAAAACCACAATAGTTTAGCAGAGAGGAAGGGATTCGAACCCTCGATATGTTGCCATATACACGCTTTCCAAGCGTGCGCCTTCAGCCACTCGGCCACCTCTCTAGTTTTAATCGTTCATCTCGCCTCGTAAAGGTGTTTCAAAAATAGTCTTAAAAACCGAGTTAGCCACGTTTTGTCCTAACAAATACATTAATTTTGTTATTGCTGCTTCAGTTGTGATATTTTTTCCAGAAATTAAACCAATTTCTTTTAATCTTGTGCTGGTTTCATAGGCACCCATTAAAACATTTCCGCCGCTACATTGTGTTACATTTACAATGTGAACACCACGTTTTATAGCATTTTCTATTTCATCAATAAACCAATTTTCCATTGGAGCATTTCCCGATCCGTAAGTTTCTAATACAACGCCTTTTAATTTTGGCGTGTGCAAAATTGCATGCAAAATGTTTATGTTTATGCCTGGGAATAATTTTAAAATTAAAACATTGTTATCAAAATTAGTATTGACTTTTAATTTATTGGATTTTTTTTGTTTTAATAAAACTTCGTTATTTATGTTTAAATGCACGCCAGACTCTACCAGTTCTGGAAAATTTGGTGAAGCAAAGGCGTTAAAATGTTCGGCGCTTATTTTTGTAGTTCGGTTTCCTCTATATAATTTATACTCGAAATATAGTGAGACTTCCTGAATAACAGGTTGCCCTTTTTCTTGCAAAGAAGCAATTTGAATGGCAGTTATAAGATTTTCTTTTGCATCTGTACGCAAATCGCCTATTGGTAATTGCGAGCCAGTAAATACTATTGGTTTATGTAAATTTTCAAACATAAAACTTAATGCTGATGCGCTGTAAGACATAGTATCCGAACCGTGAAGCACAACAAAACCATCAAATTTTTCGTAATTTTCTTCAATAATTGTAGCGGTCTTTTGCCAATCTGAAATTTGCATATTGGACGAATCAATTGGTTTTTCAAATGAAACAGTTTCAATATTGCAATCTAATAATTTAAGTTCTGGAATGCCGTTTAATAATTTTTTGAAATCGAAAGCCTTTAGTACTCCAGAATCAGCGTCTTTAATCATACCGATTGTGCCACCAGTATAAATTAATAGGATATTTGCCTTTTGATTTGGTTTCAATTTATTTGTAATTTAATTTATTAATTACTGGATTAGCATACATGGCTAAAAAACTTTCTTTCATTTTATTGTCATCTGCATTTATTCTTAACTCTAATCTACGCTCAAATAGTTGCTTTTCTTTTTCTGTATAATTATCTGCATACTTAATTGTTTCATGAAGTAAATCGTATGCAATATAATTTGTAGGCCAAAGTTTGTAGGACTGCAAAATAGAATCGTCAATAACTTGTGCTAAAGCTGACATTTGCTTGTTTGTATTAGTTGTTTCTTGAGAAATCAAATCTAATTCTTGATCTAAAACATCACCAATATGAATATGAATGTGTTTTTTTTGTCCTATAATTCCGCTTAAAAGGGTAATAAAATCTTCATTTTTTTCCTTGGTATAAATTTCGTCGTTAGCTTCAGCCATTAACTGAGGAATTTTTAAAGCATCAGTTGGGTCATATTCGTAGGAAATAGATACAGGAACAATCTTTATTTTTTTAAAGAAATCCATGTTGTTTTTTTCATCGGAAGCCATGGCAATCATTTTTAAAACACCAGAATGTGTGGCGTCATTTCCATCCTTAGTTCTGCCTTCACGATGCGCAATCCATACCGAACGATTTTCTTTCGACACCAAACGATACATGTATTCTGATAGTAATTTAGAGCTTTCTAATAATTCTCGTGGAGATAGATTTCTTTGCACTAAAAAATTTCTATTCAGTTTGGAAAGCATCAGTAAAAAATCTTTTTTAACTAAATTATCTCCAATAGCAGAGGCAGTCATTACCAAGCCATGTTCGTGTAAGCATACGTTTAACAAACAGGTGTCTAAAATAATATCTCTATGGTTTGATATAAAAAAATAAGATGTATTTGGCTCCAATTTTTCAAATCCAGATGTGGTTAGTCCGTCAGAACTTTTTTCTAATATTTTTTTTATGGCGTGGTACGCAAAATTAATTTGAAAATCTCTTATAGAATGTGTACGAAGCAATTGCTCTTTCCAAACGGATTCCTCAGTATTTGGATACGCAAAATCCACCAATGCTTTCATCATAGGATGATGCAGAGAAGCACGAATGGCATCATTTACTTCTGCATCATAATAAGGACGTATTTTATCAAATTTCGACATACTTTATTTTAAGCTACAAAAAAACGAAAAAAATAGGAATTATACGTTATCAAATTTTAAAAACCGAAGACATCTTTACTGTTTTGTGTGGTAATTGCCGCTATATCTTCAATTGGCAACTCATAAATTTCTGATAATTTTTCAGCTATTACTTTAATATAACTACTTTCATTGCGTTTTCCTCTATACGGCACGGGTGCTAAATAGGGCGCATCGGTTTCTAAAACAATATTTTTGAGGTCGATTTCTTTTAAAAATTGATCTATTTTTCCGTTTTTAAATGTTGCCACACCGCCAATTCCTAATTTCATCCCGCAAGAAATGGCTTGCTTAGCTTGGTTGAAATCGCCAGTAAAACAATGGAAAATTCCCCATAATTCTGCCGACTTTTCTTGTTCTAAAATTTCGAATACTTCATCAAAAGCGTCTCTGCAATGAATATTTATGGGTAATTTGTATTGTTTGGCGAGTTGAATTTGCTTTACAAAAACGTCTTGTTGTTGTTTTAAAAACGATTTTTCCCAAAACAAATCGATGCCAATTTCGCCAATTGCTGCAAATTTTCTTTTTGCCAATTCGGTGATTACATGCGCCAGTTCCTCTTCGTAATTTTCTTTTACATAACAAGGATGTATTCCCATCATTAAAAACACATTTTCTGGATATTGAGTTTCTAAACCATACATTTTCTGAGTATAACTACTATCTATTGATGGCACAAAAAGTCTAGAAACGCCTAAATCAATAGCACTTTGAATCATTTTTTCTCTGTCTTCATCAAATTCTTCAGAATATAAATGAGTATGTGTATCTGTTAAAATCATTTTATTTATTTAATAAACCATTAAATTACAACCTCTTATGTCAGAATTGTCAAATCTTCCTAATACTTCAAAAGTCATATTGTGTTGTTTTTTCCCTAAATCTTGTGTAGCGATAAACGAACAAGAATTAATATTCGCCAAATCAATTACATTGATGCCACCTGTTTTTCCGTTTTCAACATATTGTAACGCGTCTTCCGTATCTCTTATCAGTACATCCATCCATAAAGGACATTCAAAAATCCCTTTTCCTAAAGAGTAAGCTTGCGATAAAAGTTCGGTCATTCCGTATTCTGAATGTATGGTGTTTACTCCAAATCCTTCGCAAAGTGTTTGGTGTAGTTCTTCTCGAATGATTTCTTTTCGTTTGCCTTTCATGCCACCAGTTTCCATTATGATGGTGTTTTTTAAATTGAATTTTTTGTATTCAATTAGGTCTAATAAAGCATAAGTAACCCCAATTAATAACACATTTTGACCTTCATTTTCAAGTTCAATAATTTTATTAGCAAGTTGTTCCAGATTATTTAAATAAAATCCACTGTCTTTATGATTACATTTAGTAATCAAATCGTTAACCATATAAATTAAAGAAGAACCGTTTCTTTCTAAATAGGATGGAAGTAACGCTAAAACACAATATTCTTGAATATTCCCGTAAAATTGAGCGAAAGCTAAGGTATAGCTATTTTCGTATAAAGAAATATCTGTAACAAAATGTTGGCTAGTAGTTGCTCCAGAAGTTCCGCTACTAGTAAAAATAGCTTGAGCTTGTTCAAAATTTGAGACAATTGTTTCAGATTTAAAAAATTGTATCGGTAAAAACGGAATGGCATTTATTTGCTTGACATTACTTGTATTTTTCCCTAAATGATTACAAAATGCTTGATACACTTTGTTGTTTTCGTATTGGTAACGAAAAACCTTTAAAGTAATTTTTTCAAATTCTTTTTTAGAGGAAATAGCAAAAATATCTTCTTGTGAAATCATGATACAAAAGTAGAAAAAGAATATTAGTTGCAAGTATCTTTTCTGATTTTAGGGTATAAAAAAAGCACCAATATTGATTGGTGCTTTACTTATTTGTCATTCTGAACTTGTTTCAGAAAATATTATTCGATAATTAATTTTTTAGTAGAAGTTTTTCCTTCTTCAGTAATTTTTACAATATACATACCTGGCGTTAAACCAGAAATATTTACAGCATTATTACTTACTTTTGTATTGATTACTTCTTTTCCTAAAACATCGATTATTGATACATTGATATCACTAGTCAAAGCCGTTTCAATAAATAAATTATTTTTCGCTGGATTTGGATACATTTTCAATCCGTCAATTTGTGAGAATGAATCAGATCCTAATACTGAAGCCCCAGGACTACTAAAAGAAATATTATCAAAACTAACTGTAGCACCGTTGTAAGCTCTTAGTTGTAATTGAAAAACAGTTGCTCCAACAGGAACAGTAGAAGAAACAGTTATTTGAGTCCAAGTTGGTGCTTGAGCAAGATATCCATTATTATTTCTTAACGGATCATCACTTGAACTTGTTGTTCCAGGAGGATTTATAGGAGTTGTAGGTGTAGCACTAGTTGGGTCAGAAAATACACTCCAAATTCTAGCAGTATTACCTGTTGTTGCTCCGTCTGTTCTGGCTGCTTTGTACCAAAAAGATACATTTACTGTAGCTCCAGGAACAACACTAAATTTTTGATCCAACCCAGTTGTAGCAGTTGCAATATATTTAACAGAAAAGCTGTCATCTTGACCTTCGGTTGTTATGTGTGTTGGTAAAGCATAACCTGTTCCTGTTGACGACCATCCAGTTAATACAGTTGCGAAAGTAGGATTAACAACTAAATTTTGCGCAATACTTAATGTTGTAAATGCAATTAATAATAAAGAGTAAATTTTTTTCATATTTTTAGGGATTAAGTTGAATACAAATATACATACAAAATTAATTTTAGGACTTATTGGTCACATAAAATTAATGTAAATTTAATAAAGATAAACTATTAACTAATTAATAATCAGTTTTCTAGTAGCGGAAGCTTCGCCTTCTCTGATTTTAATGATGTATACACCTGGGTTCAAATTAGAGATGTTTAATTCTTTGGTATACAAAACTGTATCTATAACTTTTTTTCCTAACACGTCAAAAATTTCAACTTTTTTGTCCAAATTTAATTTGGATGTAATATAAACTTTTCCGGTATTGTTTGGGTTTGGATACAAACTTAATCCTTCAATAATAGGCTCTTGCGATCTAGAAGAGTTGCTGTTTTTGCTTTCTTGAGCCACAGCACCCATACTAAATGATAAGAATAATAGGGTAATATAAATGTAATTTTTTGCCATAATTTCAATATATGAGGTAAATTTATAAAATAAATATCAATTAGCATTCCAAAAGCGAAGAAAATTATTTTAATAAGTATAAAAATTATTTTATAGTAGAAATGATTTTGTGCTTTTAAAACTTTAACATAATGTTGTTTTTTTGATGATATCTTATTTTTTTATAGGTTGTTCACTTATAAATTAAAAAAACACTAATTTTTTTATCAAATTCTTCGAAGTATTTTTATTAAAATGTATATTTGCAGGAGAAAAATATATAAAAAAAATATAATTATGAGTCAAAGTGTTACAGCATTTTTAAGCGAAGTAGCTAAAAGAAATGCAAACGAACCAGAGTTTATGCAAGCCGTTAGAGAAGTGGCGGAAACCGTAATCCCTTTTATTGAGGAAAACCCTAAATACCAAGGCAAAATGCTTTTGGAAAGAATGGTTGAGCCAGAAAGAGTAATTATGTTCCGAATAGCTTGGATTGACGATAAAGGAACAACTCAAGTAAATAGAGGTTTTAGAATTCAAATGAATTCTGCTATCGGACCATACAAAGGAGGAATTCGTTTTCACCCATCTGTAAATTTAAGTATTTTAAAATTCTTAGCATTTGAACAAGTTTTCAAAAATTCATTAACTACATTGCCAATGGGTGGTGGAAAAGGTGGTGCAGATTTTGATCCAAAGGGAAAATCAGATGTAGAAATTATGAGATTTTGTCAAGCGTTTATGACAGAGTTATCAAAACATATTGGTGCAGATACGGATGTTCCTGCCGGAGATATTGGTGTTGGAGGTCGTGAAGTAGGTTATATGTTTGGTCAATATAAAAGATTAAGAAATGAATTTACCGGTGTATTAACAGGTAAAGGCATTTCTTTTGGAGGTTCACTTATTCGTCCGGAAGCAACAGGTTACGGAGATGTGTATTTCGCAGATAGTATGTTAAAAACAAAAGGTAAAAGTTTTGTAGGTCAAACGGTTGTGGTTTCAGGTTCTGGAAACGTGGCACAATATGCGGCTGAAAAAGCAACTCATTTAGGCGGTAAAGTGGTAACTATGTCAGATTCTTCTGGTTATATTTATGACGAAGCAGGAATTGACGCTGAAAAATTAGCTTATGTAATGGAAATCAAAAACGTAAACTACGGTAGAATTTCAGATTACGTTAAAAAATATCCATCAGCAAAATTTGTTGAAGGGAAACGTCCTTGGGAAGTAAAATGTGATATCGCACTACCATGTGCTACTCAAAACGAATTAAATGAGGATGAAGCAAAAACGTTAGTTGCTAACGGATGTTTCTGTGTGGCAGAGGGGGCAAATATGCCAACTACTCCAGAAGCGGTTATTGTATTTCAAAATGCAAAAATATTATTTGCACCAGGGAAAGCATCTAATGCTGGTGGTGTAGCCACTTCAGGCTTGGAAATGTCTCAAAATTCATTACGTTTAAGTTGGACTTCAGAAGAAGTTGACGAAAGATTAAAAGGAATTATGAAAAACATCCATGAAGCATGTGTAAAATATGGTTCAGACGCGAATGGTTATGTAGATTACGTGAAAGGTGCAAATATTGCTGGTTTCGTAAAAGTTGCAGACGCTATGTTAGGTCAAGGTGTAGTATAATCTTACTTACTATTATAAATAAAAAAGCAGTTTTCATTTTTGAAAACTGTTTTTTTTATACTTATAACTGAATATTACTTACTAAATAATTCCGTTCCATTCATTATAAAATTGCTCTAAATACGATTCCATAAATTCATGTCTTTTTTGGGCGATTTTTTTACCTGTTTCCGTATTCATTTTGTCTTTTAAAAGCAACAATTTTTCGTAAAAATGATTAATTGTAGGTGCAGTAGAATTTTTATAAGCTTCCTTTGACATGGATAAATTTGGCAAAATTTCAGGGTTGTAAATTTCTCTATTTTTAAATCCACCGTAATTAAAGGTTCGAGCAATTCCTATAGCTCCGATGGCATCCAATCTGTCCGCGTCTTGCACAATTTCTAACTCTTTTGAATGAAAGTTTTGTTCAAAATTTCCTCCTTTAAAAGAAATATTTTCAATTATTGACACTACATGAGAAATGATTTCTTCAGCAACATTTTCTTTTGTTAAAAAATCACGCGCTACTTTCGGCCCAATAGTTTCATCACCATCATGAAATTTACTGTCAGCAATATCGTGTAATAATGCGGCCAATTGAACTACTTCTAAATTACAAATTTCTTCTTTAGCAATAAGCAAAGCATTTTTATAAACACGCTCTATATGAAACCAGTCATGACCACTTTCTGCATTTTTTAGTTGCTTTTTTACGAAGTTTTGTGTGTTTTCTATTACTGACATTTTAGTTTTGATAAAAAATTCCAAACTCTTTTGGAATTTGGAATTTTATTTTTGGAAATTTAAAAAATTATCTGATTAAAGCAGGTTCTACCCATTTAAAAATGTGCCCTTCTTCTGGAATAATTAATCTTTCTGAAATTTTTCTCATTCTTTCTGGTAATTTCATCAAATAGTCTCTAGCTTTTTCAGCTTCAGCTGTCAAACCATTGATATTTCCAATGTCCCATTTTTCATTTAATTTCTGTAAAATATCTACATAATCAGATGCGGTATATACGCCAATTCTTTGTGCAGAATCTGAAAACGCCTCAAAAGCACTTCCAATTTTATCACCAGATTCACGTAAGAAAAGTGCTGGCATCGTAATTTTTTGCTTCATCATATACTGAAAAGCCAACATCATTTCACTTGGATCTACTTTAAAAATCTGATTTACAAACTCGCTGTAAGCCAAGTGATGACGCATTTCATCACCAGCAATAAGGTTGCACATTTTAAATAACTTTTTTTCTCCATATTTTTTGGCAATTAACGCAACTCTGTTATGAGACACAAATGTGGCTAATTCTTGAAAACTGGTATAAACGAAGTTTTTGTAGGGATCTCTTCCTGTTCCAATATCGAAACCATCGTTAATTAAATGTTGCGAAGTTTGTTCAACCTCTCTCATATTTACGCGTCCTGACAAGTATAAATATTTGTTTAAAACATCTCCGTGACGGTTTTCTTCACCTGTCCAATGACGTACCCATTTGCTCCATCCATTTCTTTCCACGTTATCAACACCTTCCACATCCATTAACCAAGATTCGTAAGTTGGCAAGGCTTCTTCTGTTATAGTGTCTCCAACTAATGTTACCCAAAAATCATAAGGTAAGTCTTTTGAAATTTCTCTTAATTCTTTAACTTCTTCTAAAAAGTTTTCATGATTAGAATCAGGTAATAAATCGGTTGGTTGCCATATTTTTTCTACTGGAATTAAAAATTCTTCCATAAAAGAATCAATTTTCTTTTCCAATAATTGCATGACTTCAAGTCGTATGTTTTGTATAGACATGTTTTTTATTTTATATGTTTTTTTATAATTTTTTCTGTTTTTTCAAAAATTTCATCAAACGAATAATCAGAAATTTTCAAAGGTTTATGTATTTGAAACGTTATTTTTGTTCCTAATCCTAAAGGAAATTGTCCAAATTTATTCATTTTCCACGAATTGTTTATACTTATTGGAACAAAATAGGCATCGGGAGCATATTTGTACAACATTTTCAATCCATTTGCAGCAAATTCTTTCGGCACACCTGTTTTGCTTCTAGTTCCTTCAGGAAAAATAACCATTGTACGATTCATGCTATTAATATATTCTGCTCCTTTTTTAATTTCCACTAAAGCTTGTTTCCCATCTTTTCTATCAATTAATATAGAACCTCCAATTCTTAAATTCAAAGAAACACTAGGAATGCCTTTTCCAAGCTCTTTTTTACTGATAAATTTCGGATGCACTTTTCTTGAAAACCAAATTATTGGAATAATATCGTGCATGCTTTGATGGTTACAAACTAAAATTAAAGGTTTGTTTTCTGGTAAATTTTCTCTGCCTGTTAAGTTGTATGTTGTGCCCAGAATATGAGAAGTTCTTAATAGAAAAAAATTTAAAACCGCTACAGACATTCTATGCGCATTGTACCCAAATAAATGGTAACAAACCAATTGAACAGGGTGAAAGATAAGTAACCAAAATAAAAAAACTATCGCATAAAGCACCGATAATGGATACGATATAATTTTTTGCATACCTTTTTTATAAACTTTTTACAAATGTACGTGTTAAAAACAAAAAAAACCACCAATAAGGTGGTTTTTATAGTATGCTTGCATAGTAGTTAGCAATATTCGTTAAACGCGTCTTGTAAGTTTTCTGCAATTAATTCTGCTGGACGGCCTTCAATGTGATGGCGCTCTAACATGTGAACCAACTCGCCATCTTTAAACAATGCCATGCAAGGCGAAGATGGTGGAAAAGGAAACATGTGTTCTCTGGCTTTGTCAACCGCTTCTTTGTCAACTCCGGCAAAAACTGTTACCAAATTACTTGGTTTTTTAATGTTTTCCAAACTCATTTTTGCTCCCGGACGTGCATTTCTGGCGGCACAACCGCAAACTGAATTGACAACCACTAAAGTTGTTCCTGTTTTACTGATAGCTTGTTCAACAGCTTCAGCTGAATATAAATCTTGAAAACCTGCATCAGATAATTCTGCACGCATGGGTTTTACCATTTCTTCTGGATACATATTTTGTTTTTTTTAAATTGCATTTATCATTTACAAATTTACAAAGTTTTTGGTTCTACACATAAAAACTTTTCATAAAGATTTGTTATCGTTTGTAAATTTAAGCTTATCTTTAAAATAGTATCTTATATTTGTAGTAATCAATTAAATTATGCGATTTTATATTTTACTTTTATTAAGTGTTACCACATTTAGTTTTGCACAAGAAATAAACGATGCAGAAATTGAACTGGTTAATATTAAAAGCAAACCAAAAATCGCAACTATTTTAAAAAGATTGAACAAGCAATTGTTAAAAACAACTGATACTACAAGTTTTGAATTCGACTTGCGTCAAATAAATTTAAAAAATTTTGATACTTTAATTAATAGAAAAGAAGCACAAATTATTAAAATTACTAATTTCAGTAATACTTTTTCAAAAAAAAATTTGATTGAAAATAAAGACAATTGGTTTTCAAATTTTAAAGAGATTTTTAAAGCATATAGTTCTGAAGAATCTCCAATTGGATGGCTTTCTGGTTTTCCAATTCGTAAAAATTTAACAACTGCCGAATTAGATTTTTTTATTCATCCAAACGGATACGAATTTACCAGAGAATGGTTAGATGATGATGAATTATTGGTAACTTTTGAATCGAAAGGGTTTTATAAAGGCAATTTTATTGTGGATAAAAATTACAATTTATTGCAATTAAATTATGAAACACAACAACCTTATCCGTTTTTTTATACAAGTGAAGGGAGTATAGGGAAAAACCATAAATTCACATCAAATTGGATATATCAAAGAGAAAAAGTAGCTATGAATTTTGAAATTGTCAAAAACAAAATGGTTTTAAAATCCTTAAGTATTGAAGAAAAATTACGCGATTTTACGTTTAAACGATTTGATGAAAAAGGCGTTACTTTCACAGATATCAATCAGTTTTATACGAATATAAAATTGGTGAATAAGAAGCTTTCAGAAGAGTATTAAAAAGCTAACCACGAATTCTCGAATTAAACGCATTTTTGAAAAATTTGTATCGACCAAGTCGATAATTAATTCGAATTTACTTTTTTATTTTTTAATTAGTGGCAATAAAAAATTAAAAAATTCTTTTTATTAACGCTTTAAGAAACAAGCGTTGTGGACACATCCATATGACTTGTAAATCTTCCCAAAAAGTAGTTTCTTCATCTAAAAATTTTAAAATCAATGGTGCTTTTCCGGTTTTAAACATACTTGAAAAAATAGCACTTCCGTATTGATTTGTTTTAAATAAAATGTCTATCAATAATAAATCGTAAAACCAAAATTTGTTGATTTTATGAAATTTTGTAAAATCATTTTCTGTTCGTAAAAAAGCTACCAATTTCTTCGATTTTTTTGCCGAATTTTTAAATGTATAGCCTGTACTGGCTTTGCTCCATCCGCCTGCAGAACCAATATTTATAATGTTTTTGCTGTTGCTTTTCCAGAAAGGAAAACAGGTCATTGGAATATTGCCTTGTTCTTTTTCTACGATTTCATATTCGGTTATGCCTAATTTTTGAATGTAGTTTTCAATTTCCGTTTCGTAAGCTTCTTTTGAAAGTAAATCTTTTGAAAACAAAGTATATTCTAACAAAGCTTCAGTTGAAGAAGTTGGTAAAATATACATAAATCGCGTATTTCCTTTTTGTGCTATTGAAAAATCCATAAAAGTTGGGCAATCTTCAGTAAAAACGGCTTCTTTACTTTTGATAAACCAACCGATAAAATGTTGCTGCACCAGCGGAAATTTAGTTTGCGCGTTTACGAGTTCAGACGAGTAAATGCTGTTGAAAACTTGATTGCAAGTAAACAATTTGGTTTTTGTTTTTACTAAACAATGGTCGGCTAATTCTTTATAATTGAGAACCTCATCTTGAAAAATTTCAATGTTGGATTGTTGGCTTATTTTATCTAAAATTAATTTATAAAAATCCGCACTTTTTATCATTTTATAGGAGTACGGAAACAATTCTAGTTGATTTGTGAAATTATCGTTTTTAAACCAAGCTTGTTGCCAATTTTTGGTTGTAATTTCGTCAAATAAATTTTCGGAATCCCAAAAACACCACGTTCTGTCGTTTTTGTTTTTCGCATCTGAATCTATCAACAGTATTTTTTTATCTGAAAATCGACCAGATTGAATCATTTCAAAAAGGGTCAATAATGCCGATAAACCGTTTCCGGTAAATATGTAATGATAGTGTTTCATGTGTTACATTCTGATAGAAAAACCAAAAGCAGCGTAATAGCTTGGTGCATTTTTAGTAACTCCGAATCCTGATGACAAATCTAACATAAAATTATCATTAATCAAATAGGTTATTCCTCCATCAATAGAATGATTTGCAGTTGCATTTTCAGGCAAAAATCCAAAAACTTCAATATAACTTCCTATTCTTTCTGACATAGAATAACTTGTTGCAATGGTATAAATAAATGTCGCTTCGGGCGAGTTTCCGTTCCATTCGCTACCTAAATTATAACTAAACGACATTTTTTCTGAAAGGGTGTGTTGCATTACAAAACGAAATTCGGCCGCTGTAAATTCATTTTTATATTTTGAAGACGCAAAATTTGGTAATCCGATGTGTCCTATAAATGAAGTTTTAGGGAAAATTCCCTTTTCTTCAGCAATTTTAATTTTACAACCTACAAGCACCGGGTTTAATCCTGAAATTTCAGAATCAAAATTTTTCTCAATTGAAAATTCAGTGATTAATCGCAATTCAAAATTTTCGTTGACGCCATATTTCCATAAACTAGATGGCAAAGTTATGGTGTTACTGTTAGCATAGTTTTTTTGAAAACTGAATCCGTTTTCTACTTGAAACATTTTTTTTGGAACTAAATAAGGTGTTTCTGTTTGGTCAGGTCTATCCGTTTGTATGGATTCATTTTCTTGACTGAAACCAAAAAATGGCAACCAAATTATAAATGGTATGATTTTTTTCATATATATAATTTTTAGACAAATCTAAAAATATTTTTTTAAATCCGTAAATTTATTTTACATTTGCTTTTCAAATATACAAAATGACCACTTCTGAAGAAAATTATTTAAAAGTTATTTATCATTTGTCAAACCTATCACCAAAGGGCGTGAATACAAATGCTATTGCGGCTATGTTAGATACAAAAGCTTCGTCAGTAACAGATATGTTAAAAAAATTATCAGAAAAAGAATGTGTAAATTATCAAAAATACCAAGGTGTTTCATTAACGGAGAAAGGGAAATTAAATGCCAAAATAATTGTTAGAAAACATCGTTTGTGGGAAGTTTTTTTAGTTGAAAAGCTAGGTTTCGCCTGGGACGAAGTGCATGAAGTTGCGGAAGAATTAGAGCACATACAATCCGAAAAATTAATCAATCAATTGGATCAGTTTTTAAATTTTCCGAGTTTTGATCCTCATGGCGATCCTATTCCGAATGCAAAAGGCGAAATAAAAAAAATAGATAAGCAATTGGTTTCTGAAATTGAAATTGGTAAAACCTTTACTTGTGTGGGTGTAAAAGATACTTCAGTTGATTTTTTACAATATTTAAACAAACAAAGCATTTCATTAGGTACAAAAATGAAAGTATTAGAAAAAGAACCTTTCGATGGAACACTTAAAATTGAAATTAACAATAGCGTTTTGGTCATATCGGATAAAATAGCAAATAATTTATTTGTAAAATAATAAAAATACAGGTTTTAGGAATTTTAATGATTTCTAAAATCTGTGTTTTAAAAATTAAAATTAAATGTACAACGATTTAATAAAATATTTAGAGGGAATTGACCCTATTTTAGCAGCTCTTTACGCTACTACGTTTACTTGGTTAGTTACTGCCGCTGGTTCATCTTTAGTTTTCTTTTTTAAAACTATGAGCCGTGCTGTTTTAGACGGAATGTTAGGTTTTACTGGCGGTGTGATGGTAGCGGCAAGTTACTGGAGTTTATTAGCACCAGCTATAGAAATGAGCGAAGGCGAGGGATTTACAAAAGTAATTCCAGCTGCCTCTGGGTTTTTAATGGGTGCTTTGTTTTTATTTGCTTTAGATAAAACATTACCACATTTGCATATTAATTTTAAAGAAACAGAAGGCATTAAGTCGCCTTGGCAACGAACTACTTTATTAGTGTTGGCAATTACTTTACACAATATTCCAGAAGGTTTGGCAGTTGGTGTATTGTTTGGGGGTGTAGCAGCTGGTATTCCTGAAGCATCTATTGCTGGTGCGGTAACTTTAGCGATAGGTATTGGAATTCAAAATTTTCCTGAAGGAATTGCAGTTTCTATGCCTTTACGACGAATGGGAATGAGTCGTAGAAAAAGTTTTATGTACGGACAATCGTCTGCCATTGTGGAACCTATTGCGGGCGTTTTTGGCGCGCTTGCTGTAACGTTTTTCACACCAATTTTACCTTATGCCTTAGCTTTTGCAGCTGGTGCCATGATTTTTGTTGTTGTAGAAGAAGTAATCCCGGAAACGCAACAAGATAAAAATACCGATATTGCGACTTTAGGATTTATTGCAGGATTTATTGTAATGATGAGTTTGGATGTGGCTTTGGGATAATATTGACCACAATCTTTTATTTCAAAACTAGCTAAGTTTAGAAAAAATCTAAATAAAATAGTTACAGTTTTAAACCTAAAGAGACATAAAAACTTCGTCCTTCTCCCGGAAGAATTCCTGGTCCCGGATATCCCCCTGCTCTTCTTGTAGCGTAGTTTTTATCCAAAAGATTGTTTACTCCAACTCTAACATTGTAATGTTTTAAGAATTTATATTCTGAGGAAAAATCCATTACTTGGTATTGCTCTAATTGTCCTGTTAATCCATTAGAAGACGCTGCAACTGTATTGTTTGCATCAGTAAAAATTTTACCAGACATTCTGTATTGTAATGTAGAAGAAAAATTATTGTTTCCCCAAGAAAGACCAAAATTATGTATGTATCTAGGGGCATTTTCAACTCTATTTCCCGTAAGATTGGTTTCTTTAATTATTACATTTGGAGCCGTGCCAGTAGCGCTAAAAACACTAAAATCAGTATAGCGGCTATCAATGAAACTGATGGATGCAAAAAGATCTAGGTTACCATATGGTTTTTCTATTTGGAAGAAACGTGTAATATTCAAATTAAAAAAGCCTTCAATTCCTTTATTAATGGTTTCTCCTAAATTTGTTCTGAATAAGAAAGTTCCTTGAGTGGGATCATTATTAATAAATTGTCTAACACCACCTATTCTATTATTGTAACTTAAATAAAATAAACTAAAATCAAAATTTAAATAGTTTTTATATGTTCCTCTAAAACCCAAATCCGCATTAAAACCGCTTGCATCTTTTAAGTTAAGGTCAACTACATCAGTAACTGCTGGCGGGGTAAAATCTGAAAATAATACAGGTCTAAATGCTTGAGTAATATTGGCATAAATATTAGTAGATATAAATTTATATTCTAATCCTAATCCAAATAAAGGTTGGTTTCTTGCTATAGATTTAACCGGCATGGCAATGTCGTTACCATTGTTAATGCCAAATCTTCCTTCTCCAGTATTTTTAATGTATTCATAACGAACTCCCGGAGTAACACTGAATTTTTCAGACACTTTAAACTGATTTTCTGCAAAAACAGCTACATTTTCTGTCGTAAAATCTAAATCTCTTGCATATCTTCCTTCAATTGATAAATTAAAATCAGCACCAGTTGTTCCTTTTCCGTCTTGAACTCGTTGCGTATTGGCTTTATAAAGTCTGGCTCCGAAAGCAAGATTATTATCTATTTTACCTAGTTTGTATTTATAAATATTTCGATTTTCAATACCGAAATTTTTATAATAATCACGGTCAACACGTCTATTTGCAAAATCATTAGTAGCAGGGTTAATTACATCTTCAATATTGGGAGTAGCAGTAAATCCTGTGCTATTACGCTCACCTATTAGTCCAAAAAGTTTGTTATTAGATGAAAAACGGTCGTTGACTTTAGTGTCAAAATTGACAGCAAATACATTCCAAGGTGTACCAAACCAATTTCTTTCTCTATTTGATTGTTGTGGGTTATTTTCAAATTGATTATCGGTTAGTCCACCAGCTTGTTCCATTTTGTAGTCCATGTTTGTATATTCTGCTGTAAGTTTGGTTTTTTCTGTAAAATGGTAAGCTATGAAAGCATGTGTATTTCTGACTGAATAATCACTGTTTTCTCTCCAGCCGTCACCACTTCTCGAATGATTGTAAATATAGTATGAAAACCGCTTGTGTTTGCCGCCAATGGCATTATAGCTACTCATTAATCCATAGCTACCCGCCGTATTTTGTGTTTCAAATGAAAACGGTTTTTTGGTTTCTCTTTTGATTACGTAATTTAACATCCCGCCAAATTGTGGTCCAAATTGAAGTGCTGATCCGCCACGTACTAATTCTATTGTTTCAACGGCCTCTAAAGGTGGATTATAATATGCTTCAGGATACCCAAAAACATCTGAAGAAATATCGTATCCATTTTGTCGGGTATTCAATTCCCAACTTCTATTAGGACTTAAACCACGAACACCTACATTAATTTGTATACCAGAACCCTCATTTTCCCAAATAGTAACTCCAGGAATTCTTGAAAAAATTTCTCTAGCGTTATTAGTTGTGAAATTTCCATTAATATTAGAAAGTCTTAAAACTTCATTTTTTTTACCCGAAAAAAGAACATTTTCTTTTATTTCTGGCATTCTTTCAGGACTTTGTTGTTTTGCTTTAATGATAACAGGTTCTATTTTGTAGATGGTATCGGTGCTTGTAACTTTTTGGTTTTGGCTTATTGAAACAACACTAATTAATGTGGTTAAGATAATTATTATTTTTTTCATTTTATTTAGATTAATTCTACACAACAAAATTAATTACTTAATCTTATTTAGACAAATTAAAAATAAACTTTTTTTAAAGATTTTAAACTTTTAAATATTATTAAATATTTGAGGTAAATTGTAGTATAAAATTAAATTTAATTGTTAATATTTATCCAATTAAATTTAATTAAGAACACTTTTTTGAATATTAAAAATGTTGCAAATCTTTTTTTTTTTGAATTAAAGCTATCAATGACAATTACAGTCATCACCGCAACCTTTTTTATTTGCTTTTTTCTTCCAAAAGAATTTTCTAATCAAAAAAACAATAGCTAAAGTTAGACAGGCGTAGGTTAAAATATCTTGTAAACTCATAAATTCCATTTTTAAATTTTAAAATCGGTGTTTAAATAACTATTTCAAACTTTGATACGCAATTAACGCCATAAGATAAGCAAATCCAGTCATAAAAACCAATTGAATAATAGGCCACTTCCAGGAGTTGGTTTCTTTTTTAACTATGGCAAGCGTACTAACACATTGCATGGCAAAAGTATAAAATAAAAGCAACGAAATACCTGTAGCAAAATTGAAAATTTTATTACCATTTGCATCAACATCTTCAGCCATTTTCATTTTTATAGTAGCTTCTTCATCATTCTGATTTCCTACACTATAGATGGTGGCAAGTGTACCAACAAAAACTTCTCTTACTGCGAAAGAACTTAAAACTGCAATTCCAATTTTCCAATCGTATCCTATAGGTTTGATGACAGGTTCGATTGTTTTACCCATTATCCCAATATAAGAATTTTCTAATTTGTAAGCAGAAACATGATTTTTTAGTACCGATGGATTTATTTTTTGTTGGCTAGAAAACACCTTTTTTTCAACTATTTCTTGTGCTTTTTCAAAATTTTGTCCAGGGCCATGGGATCCTAAAAACCATAAAACTACAGAAAAAGCTAAAATTATTTTTCCAGCTCCGGTTACAAACGCTTTGGTTTTTTCTAAAACATTTAGTGTAACGTTTCTAAATTGAGGCACTTTATAACTTGGCATTTCTACTACAAAATACGATTTACATTTTAATTTTAGTGCTTTATTTAATATATATGCTGACCCAATTGCCACAAAAAACGCCATTAAATACAAGGCCATTAAAGTTAAACCTTGTAAACTGAAACCTAAAATTCGTTTTTCTGGAATTATTAATGAAATTATAATAGCATAAACTGGTAATCGAGCGGAACAAGTAATAAAAGGTGTAATTAAAATAGTTATTAATCGTTCTTTCCAGTTTTCAATATTTCGGGCGCTCATAATAGCAGGAATAGCACACGCCGTTCCAGAAATTAAGGGCACAATACTTTTTCCTGACAATCCGAATTTTCGCATGATTTTATCCATCAAAAACACAACACGACTCATATATCCGCTTTCTTCTAAAACAGAAATAAATAAGAACAAAAAGGCAATTTGTGGAATAAAAATTATAATACCACCAATTCCAGGAATGATGCCATCTGAAAGTAAATCTGTAAATTTTCCTTGAGGAAGACTTTCTTTAATTATGGTACTAAACTTCGAAAAACTAGCATCAATAAAATCCATTGGAATGCTACTCCAATCGAAAATTGATTGAAAAATAAGTAACAATATCCCAAAGAAAATTAAATACCCAAACACTTTGTGTGTTAATATATTGTCCAATTTACTTTGAAAATCGGTTGCTTTTGATTTGTCTATTTTTTGGGTAATTTTTAGGGTATCATTTATAAATTGGTACCTTTTTATGGTTTCTTTTTGTTGTAATTTTTTTAAATCAGAGTGCGAGCGTGTGAAGTTGTTTTCAATTGTGTTTCGCTCTAAATTTAAGAAGTTTACATCTTGTGTAATTACCAGCCATAATTTATAAAGTAACTGATTTGGAAACGCTTTTTTAAGACGATTAAAATATTCCTCGTCTATAGAGCTGGCATTTAGACAAGGTTCTGTAGAAATATTTTTGTAATTTATAATCAATTCTTTTATATAATCAATTCCAATATTTTTTCTAGAACTTATTAAGGCAATTTTGGTTTTTAATTCAGTTTCTAGTAACGGAATGTCTAATTCAATTCCTTTTTGTTGCATTCTGTCACTCATATTAATTATAAGTAACGTTGGAATTTCTAAGTCTTTTATTTGTGTAAAAAGTAATAAATTTCGTTTTAAATTTTCCACTTCCGTAACCACAACAGCCACATCTGGAAAATCTTCATCTTTTTTATTCAATAGCAGTTCAATTACTACATTTTCATCAATAGAATTGGCGTTTAAACTATACGTTCCTGGTAAATCTAAAATTTTGGCTCTTGTAATTTGGTTAAGTTTACAAATACCTATCTTTTTATCCACAGTAATTCCTGGATAATTTCCCACTTGCTGGTTCAATCCCGTTAACTGATTAAAAACAGAAGTTTTCCCTACATTTGGATTCCCAATTAGCGCAACTTTTATGGTTTTTGAATTCATTTTATTGTATAGATTCTTGTAGAATATAAATTTCTTGAGCTATTTTTTTTCTAATCGCTACTTTAGCATCGTTGATATTAAAAAATAACGGATCGCCCATTGGTGCCACCTGAATTAATTGAATAGTATTACCAGGCAAACAACCCATTTCAATAAGTTTTAATGGAATTTCATCGATATTAATGTCCAAAATTTGAGCCATTTGTCCCTTTTTTAATAAACTAGCATTACTATTTTTCACAAACTTATTTAGATTGAATTAAAATACAAAGGTAACTATTTCTGAAAACAAAAACCTAACAATTGTCATGTTTTACAGTCGAATTATTATTCGTACATTCGTACACCTATTCTAAAAGAAATAAATGAGCAGAACACTAGTTATTGGCGACATACATGGTGGATTAAAAGCATTAATTCAGGTACTACACAAAGCAGCAATACAACCGGATGATATCATAATTTTTTTGGGAGATTATGTGGACGGTTGGAGTGAATCGCCTGCAGTTTTAGATTTTTTAATTGCCTTATCGGAACAGCAAAATTGTATTTTCATAAAAGGCAATCATGATGAATTGCTTTTGGATTGGCTGGAAAACAGACATGAGAATTTAAATGAAAAAATATGGTTCAAGCACGGAGGTAAAGCTACTGTTGATGCCTACAGTACTATTTCTGATGACAAAAAACAGCAACATATTGCCTTTTTAAAATCATTACAAAATTATTATTTAGATGCCGAAAACAGATTGTTTATTCATGCCGGATTTACAAACATGAATGGCGTTTCACAGGAATTTTTTCCAAAATTAATGTATTGGGACAGAACATTATGGGAAGTGGCTTTATGTTTAGATGAAAAAATAGATAAAAGTTCTCCAATATATCCAAAAAGATTAAAAATTTATTCTGAAATATTTATTGGACATACGCCTGTTTCTAAAACTAAAATAGTAGCGCCACTTTGTAAAAACTCGGTTTGGAATTTAGATACTGGAGCTGCTTTTTTAGGCGTGTTAACCATAATGGATTGTGCCTCTAAAACGTACTGGCAAAGTGAGTTGGTTTCAGAATTATATCCAAATGAAATAGGAAGAAATTAATTCATATATTTGCCCAAAATTAGGAATAAATAACAGCCATAAAAACAGAAATAATGAGTGTAATTGAAAGAAAATTAAAAGACAGAAGCGAGTCAAAATGTGAAATTAGTGGTGCTGAATTGGATTTAGTGGTGTACACGTTACCACCTTATACAGAAGAAAGTTTGGCTCATTCGGTTTTGTTGACCAAGCAATTAAAAGATCAAGTGGAAAACCCAGATACTATGAATCCAAATGATTGGAGAGGCTTATCTGATAGTATGTGGAACGAAAATTTACCAGTTCAAATTTTATCTTGGCGCATGTTAGCGCGTTTAAAAAATATCGATACTTTAGAAATGATGTATTTAGACGAAGAAGCCTTAGAATGGGCAAAAGCTACAGGCGAAGGTGAAGAGGAAGACGAAAATAAAATTGTACATAAAGACAGCAACGGTGCCATTTTGAAAGATGGCGATTCAGTAGTTTTAATTAAAGATTTAGATGTTAAAGGTGCTACGTTTACTGCAAAACGTGGAGCAGCAGTTCACAATATTAAAGTCGTTTGGGACGATGCCAACTTGATTGAAGGTAGAGTAGAAAACCAACACATTTATATTTTAACACAATACGTAAAGAAAACGAAGTAACCTTTTTGTCATTCTGAACTTGTTTACTTAGTCTGTTCGCAAGCTCGGGTCAGAATCTAAAAGAGAAGCTGAAACAAGTTCAGCTTGACAGCTTGAGATTTAATACCCTGCAAACACCTTATTTGCAGGGTTTTTATTTTAAATATTTTTTTTTGTATTTTTATAAAAAATATTAAACTATTTTAAGAATTAATAGTCTAATAATTAATGTGTTAAGTATAGGGTATGGAAAAAAAATATTCGAGAAGAAATCTTTTTAAAAAAGTATTCCTTCGAAGAGAAGAAAGTCAAGATCCTCTTTTTGAAAAATACAAAAGAAAAAACTACGGTTTAAGAAGGTACCAATCTATTGAAGCGAATGCGGAAACTAATAGAATAGGAAACATCACAAGTGGTTTAACGCCATATTCTGGGGCTTGGAATACGGCTTCGGTTTTACATTTATTACGAAGAACACAATTTGGTTTTAAGTTTTCAGATGTTAACGGGTTAGTACAAGCGGGTTTTAATTCGAGTGTCAATTCGTTATTAATAGTCACAAATCCACAACCAAATCCACCAGTTAATTACTATCAAAATGTTTTTGCTGATGAGGGAAATATCCCTTACGGTAGTAACTGGACACAACACGCCTTTAATTCAACAAGTATTGGAAACACTACAAATATTTATAGAATAAATAGCGTTGCTTCATGGAATTTGGGCTTGGCATTAAACCAACAACTCAATATAAGAGAGAAAATGACTTGGTTTTGGTATCATTTTATTCCTGTTGATTTTAATACGGTTAGACTTTCTCAAAATACCTACTGTAATACAAATTCAGCAAGAATATCTCACGAATACATTCAAAATTTTAGAACCAATGGTTTAGGCAATTTTAAAACTTTAATACGAAATGTTGCAACACAACCTGCGATGATGTATTATCTAAATAATCAAGCCAATACCAGTAGTGCGCCTGACGAAAATTTTGCTCGAGAAATAATGGAGCTTTTTACGCTTGGAAAAGATCCTTTGAGTCAGTTTACAGAAGCTGATGTGGTGGCAGCAGCAAAAATTCTTACGGGTTGGCGTGTTCAAAATTTAAATGCACATCCAACTACAACAAGCTTTGTTTCAACGCAACACAATACGAGTACAAAACAATTTTCAGCTTTTTTTAATAATACTACAATTACAAATACTGGTAGTGCAGAATTAGATGCATTTATCGATATGATATTTTCTAAATCGCAAGTCGTATCCGAATACATTTGTAGAAGATTGTACCGTTATTTTGTATATTATGACATTGATGCCAATATAGAAGCGAATGTTATTGTGCCATTAGCACAACATTTTGTTGCGAATAATTGGGAAATTGCACCTGTTTTAGATAAATTATTTAAAAGTCAGCATTTTTATGATATGGCAAATTATGGGGTGTATATCAAATCACCTTTCGATTTAGTTATTGGTTCGCTTCGTACTTTTAATATCAATTATAACGTAACTGACCAAACAAATTATTATGCGCAATATTCTGTTTGGAGCGCCATAAGTAGTCGTTATTTACTAACCATGGATCAAACAATGGGAGCCATTCCAAATGTTGCAGGATGGCCAGCTTATTATCAAAATCCAAATTTTCATGAATATTGGATTAATTCAAATACGGTACAAAAAAGAGCTGCATTTATTGATGCCATTTTTAATGGTTTTAATTTAACATATAGTGGGTTAACAACACGAATTGAAGTAGATGTGATTGCATGGGTTTCTCAGTTTGCACCCGCAGTAATTTCTGATCCAGATTTATTAGTAAACGAATGTGTGAAATATTTACTTCCTATTGATTTAAGCAGTTCTGTAAAAAACAACTTGAAAGTACAGAATCTATTATCAAATCAAGTAGAAAATTATTACTGGTCTGGTGCATGGAGCAATTATGTTAACAATCCAACAAATGCCGGTTTTACCAGTATCGTAAAAACAAGATTAAAAAGTTTGTTACTTGCTATTACGCAACTTTCAGAATATCAACTAATGTAATTGTTATGAAATCGCCATTAACAAAAAGTTTGCATAAGCAAACACCAATAAATCAAAAGGCGATACCATATATGACCGCTAATAAATAAAATTTTACATATATGAAAAGAAGAAATTTTATAAAAACGACTGCTTTAGCCACAACGCCACTTTTATTTAATGGTATTCCTGTTATGGCATCTTCGGAAGTTGATAGTGTAACATTAGAAAAAATGGCGCTTTCTGCTATAAACTGCGGTAAAATATTAGTTATTATTCAACAAAATGGTGGTAATGATGGGCTAAATACGGTTTTTCCATTAGACAAATGGAGTAATTTAGTTAATGCGCGTGCTAATATATTAATGCCAGAAAGTAGTGTATTAACTTTAAATAATAATGCTACTACTGGATTACATCCTGCTATGACAGAAATGAAAAATCTGTACAATAATGGAAAAATGATGATTGTGCAGGGGGTATCGTATCCCAATCCAAATTATAGTCATTTTAGAGCAACAGATATTTGGTTCACGGCGTCTGGAAGTAATCAGAATTTAAATAGCGGTTGGCTTGGTAGAGCATTAGATATCAAATATCCAAATTATCCAATGGATTATCCTTCGCCTGAAATGCCGCATCCTTTAGCTATTCAGATTGGTTCAACGTTGCCTTTTTCACTACAAGGACCAAATATGAATATGGGTTACAGTGCTCCAGATCCGAATGCGTTACTTAATGTTATTAATGGTATTACAGACCCTTCGCCAAATTCAGATTATGGCCACGAACTTACTTTTCTTCGATTAATGAAAGACCAAAGTAATGTGTATAGAAATGTGATTCAAACCGCTTATAATTTTGCATTAAACTCGGGAGTTACTTATCCAACAAGTAACAAATTGGCCGACCAGTTAAAAATTGTTGCCAAACTTATTAATGGAGGATTACAAACTCCAGTTTATATTGTAAATCATCCTAATACTCACGACACACACGAAAATCAAGTAGATAGTACTGATAAAACGCAAGGTTCTCAAGCTATAAACTTAACCTTGTTGTCTCAAGCTATTGGCGCGTTTCAGCAAGAAATTACCTATATGGGTAAAGATAATGATGTTACCGGAATGACGTTTAGTGAGTTTGGTAGAAGAATTAAAAGTAACGCAAGTAAAGGAACAGACCACGGTTCGGCAGCACCAGTTATTTTCTTTGGTGGCGCACTAAACACCAGCCCTAATGAAGTGGCAAATACGACGCACCCCATTCCTGGAATGATAGGAACTTCTCCTGTTTTACCAACAAATGCTGCAGTAAATGATCAAATTCCAATGCAGTTTGATTACAGACAAATTTATACCACTGTGATGCAAGATTGGTTGTGTATGTCTGAAAGTGAGGCCGCTGAGGTTTTAGGAGGCAATTATGTAAAACTACCCATATTTGATGCTACTTTAAGTGATAATATCAATTTTGAAGATGAAAATAACCAAGGTGTACTTTTGTATCCAAACCCATCTACAGACGGAATTTTAAAGGTTTTGTTTTCAGATACCGTAAATACTAACGTGCAATTTACAGTGTTTTCAGTCAATGGAAGTTTAATTTACAATACTGTAGAATTTATTTTAGAAAATAACAGCACCTTATATTATCAAAATTTATCTTCTGGAATGTATATATTATCTATTGAATGGAACAGAAAAAAAGTATATAAGAAATTTATTATTGAATAATTAGGATTTTAATTTGCTGATTAGGCAATGTAACACTACAAAACCTGTAAAAATATTGCAGGTTTTTTTACATCGAATAAAAGGAAAGTTTAGATTGATTTTAGAAATCAAACAATTCTTTAATATCAACACTTAATGATATAGCAATTGTTTTTATATTTGAAAGAGAAGTGTTTACAACACCACGTTCTATTCTGCTAATCACAGAAACATCCACATCACAATCAATCGCAAGTTGTGCTTGGGTAATATTTTTCTGAATTCGAACCTTTTTCAGGTTTAAACCAAATTCTTCTAAAAACTTTGTATTTACTTTTTTACGCACATACAAAATTTGTTACATAATACAAATATTTTATGAGTTATTGTCCTATATTAAAAAAATTATTACTTTAGTATAAATTTTATTATCAACTTTAAATTTTAAATTATGAAAAACCCCAAACAAAAATTGAAAAACATCCTACTTTTATTAACTGTATTCTTTGCTATTAGTTGTAGCAAAGATGTTTATGAGGAAGAATTTAATGAAGAAAAAATCATTAAAAAGAGAATTACTTATGAAGAGTTTTCTACAAACAAAAAAGCCGTTAATGAATTTACTATTGCAAAAAACGAATTACAAAGCACATCTTTTGAAAGCACATCTTTCGAAAGAGCTTCGTATAACCAAGATTTAAATATTGTTATAGACACAGACAATATTCAATTAATTGAAATTGATGATTACAGAACTTACACAATTCCTTTTTTAGCAGAAGGTAGAGAGAATAATGTAGACAACATTGTAATTGTTGAAAACGGAGATTATATCGATGTAAAATTTGTTAGTTATAATTTAACAAAACAACAACTTTCGCAAATGAATTTTGGAACAATTGATAATACCATACTATTTAGAAACAACAACGCTATTGAAACAGAATGCAATACCATACCAGATAAAGTTGAAATTTATGTTAATCCAGCTACTAATCAAATATCTGGTTACATTGTTACATATGCAAACCCTTGCCCAGGAACAGAAGACAATAGTTATATTATACAACAAATTGATAGTGATGGAACTACAAGTGGCGATGGCAGTAGTAGCGGCGACGGCAGTAGTAGTGGCGATTTTTCTAGCGGTTATAACTTTAATATATTAAACTTTTGGAGTAATATTTTTGGCAATAATTATAGTAATGGCGGATATGGAAGCGGGGAAATATACACATTAGGCAACGGTAGTAACGGATCTAATGCTTCAAACATTGGTGGTGTATCCAATGATAATTGGGATAATACAACTGTTCTTACAAACCCTGTAATATCTACTGGCATAAACATGCAAAATGCAACTTTAATGTTAGAAGTAGGTGCTTATTTAAACCAATTAAAACAAGACAATACACAACTTAACCAACTTTTATTAGATAACCCTAATATTTATCAATATATATTTAATTACACTTTACAAAATGTACCATTTAAGCAGGATGTAAAAAATGCTATAGCATTTGCATTGAACCATATAGGTCCAGTTTATTCAACACTAAATCAAAACTCAAATAATTTAACAGCTAATGAAATTGATGTTTTAAAAGATAATGCGCTAAATTTTTTATTACAAATGAAAGCTGTTCAAAAACAATGGTGGGGAAATCAGACAGCGCTAACTAAAGACAGTATTACAAATTATTTAATTGCGAATAATTATTCTGATGAAAGTGAGGAGTTTATTGATGAAGTAATAAATCTATCTATTGATTTAGATATGGATGTTATGGAAGTTTGGATTGATAAATATGATCAATTTATAAATGGAATGTCAGTTACTGAAAAGGTAATTTATGATGATTTATCCATGAAAAGAAAATTATCATATATAGCAGCTGCTTATAAAGCAAATGACAAAGCAAATGAATTATATCCTAATAGCTTATATAATGGTAAAGGAGATGCTTATAGACATACTCTTTGGAATGCATTAACTACATTATTAATAAATAGTGATTTAGCAAATCAATTAACTACCGCACATGAAGAAAAACCTTTTGATTATCAATATCATTATAAAGAGAAAGATATGGATTTGTTTAACAATCATAAAGGAAGAAATATTGCAGCTTTTTCAAATAAATACAATGTATATGAAAACGTGCAAACTCATCTAAATATTGGTTTACTATGGTATTTAAATAATTTAGCAACAACTACAAAAAGAGCGACACAAAACTCAATTTTAACACCAACAAATCAATAAATTATGAAAAAAATAATCTTAATATTGTTTTATATTGTTTTGTTAATTTCTTGTAATAAATATAACAATAAAATAGTAATAATTAATGACTCTAGTAATTTAATAGATAGTATTTTATTAGTATCTAAATTGGACTGCGAACCAATGAAATTTAAAAACATTGAATCTGGTTCAAAAATTGATACAATTTTAAAAACTTGTAATAAGGAAGGTGGAGATGGTTGTTTTCAAGTTTCTTTATATTCTAATGGTAATATAATTAAAAAATCTTTTGGTTATTTTACAAACGGAGAACCATTTTTTAGTCTAATAAATTTACAATACTCAAAACAAAATGATTTAAATGTTGATTTTCATTAACCTAAAAATCTCCAAATAACGGATAAGCATTATGAAAAATTTGAAAATAACTAAAATTATAATTGTAATTTTTTTTCTTATAATTTTATATCCTGCGGATAAAATTTCCTTTTTTAATGGTTTAATTTTAATTTTAAGTGTCTTTGATGCTATATCAAGTATATTTATTGTTAATGAAATTGATAGTGAATTTTTAAAAATTTTATTTATTTATTCATTTACGTTAATTAGTTGTTTCACTTTTTTTAAATCAAATAAATATTGGATAATTTCAAGTGTTTTAATACAATTTATATATCTAATTTTACCTATGGAACAGACTATCTAAACTACTGGTATTATTATGTACCAACAGTTATTTATTTAGTATTAAGTTTATTTTTAATTATTAAATTGTTTGTTGTAAAACCTATAAATAAAAATGAATATTAAGAATGATAGCTAAAAGAGTTCAGCTTGACGAATTAACACAAAAAACCCCTACAAAAAATTTGCTGGGGTTTTTCTATTTCCTGCAAGGTCTTTTTGACCTTGTAGGTATCTCCTTAAAAAACCTAAAAGGTTTTTAAAACCTTGCAGGATGTTTCGCTACATTACAAATCAAACTTAATCCCTTGCGCTAATGGCAATTGATCCGAATAGTTTACGGTATTGGTTTGTCGTCTCATATATACTTTCCATGCGTCTGAACCCGATTCTCTTCCACCGCCTGTTTCTTTTTCGCCACCAAAAGCACCACCAATTTCTGCACCAGAAGTTCCGATGTTTACATTTGCAATTCCACAGTCGGAACCCGCGAAAGATAAAAATTTCTCTGCTTCTTTCATGCTATTTGTCATAATAGCTGAAGATAAACCTTGTGCCACGCCATTTTGTTTTTCAATAGCGTTTTCCACTTCGCCTTCGTATTTCATTAGATATAAAATAGGGGCAAACGTTTCGTGTTGCACAATTTCAAAATGATTTTCAGCTTCAATGATAGCCGGTTTTACATAGCATCCAGATTCGTAGCCTTCACCTGATAAAACACCACCTGCTACTAATACTTTTCCGCCTTCAGTTTTAGCTTTTTCAATTGCGGCTAAATATGTGTTCACCGCATCAGTATCAATAAGAGGACCAATATGATTTTTTTGATCTAATGGATTTCCAATCGTTAATTGCCCGTAAGCGCCCACAATGGCATCCCTTACTTTATCGTATACACTTTCGTGAATGATTAATCGTCTTGTAGAAGTACATCTTTGTCCGGCAGTTCCTACCGCTCCAAAAACCGCTCCTGGAACAACAACTTTTAAATCGGCAGTTGGAGTAATAATAATGGCATTGTTACCACCTAATTCCAATAAAGATTTTCCGAAACGTTGTGCCACAGTAGTACCAACAATTCTTCCCATTCTGGTAGAACCTGTAGCAGAAATTAACGGAATTCTTACGTCTGTAGTCATCATTTCGCCAACTTTGTAATCACCGTTAATGATACAAGAAATTCCTTCTGGTAACTGATTTGCTTTTAAAATATCAGCAATAATATTCTGACAAGCGATAGAACATAATGGCGCTTTTTCCGAAGCTTTCCACACACAAACGTCACCACAAATCCAAGCCAGCGCTGTATTCCAAGCCCAAACCGCTACTGGAAAGTTAAATGCAGAAATAATTCCTACAACTCCAATAGAATGCCATTGTTCTCTCATTACGTGCCCTGGACGCTCAGACGGAATGGTTTGTCCGTTCAATTGTCGAGATAAACCTACGGCGAAATCGCAAATGTCAATCATTTCTTGTACTTCACCATATCCTTCTTGTAACGATTTCCCCATTTCATAGGAAACTAATTTTCCAAGAGGTTCTTTTAATTCTCTTAATTTATTTCCAAATTGTCTTACAATTTCGCCACGTTGAGGTGCTGGCATAGCACGAAACGATTTGAATGCAGCTGTTGCACTTTGCATTACTTTTTCGTAATCAGCAGCTGTGGTTGTTTTAACTTTTCCAATTAATTGACCATCAACTGGTGAATAACTTTCAATGATTTCTCCAGATGAAAAACTGTTAGAACCCGTTGAGGTTCCGTCATTAATTTCTTTTATTCCAAGTGCTTTTAAAGCTTCAGGCATTCCAAATTGTGAGGCTATTGTTGACATTTTTAACTTTTTTAAATGATTTTGTTATGATTATGCAAATATAATAAATTGATTTTAGAATATAGAAAATAGAATATGGATGTGGTTATTTTACAAATTTGGGATTGCTTTCCATAACCGTTCCGCATTTTTTACACGTTCTTTTTTCTTCTGAAGCATAAAAATCGTTGAAATGTGTAAGGAAATCGTTTTCAATATTGTTCAACTCAAAATATACTTCGTGAAGTTTGTGATTGCACAAATCGCAAAACCAAAGCAATCCGTCTTTTACATCCAAATGATTTCGTTTTTTTTCAATTACTAAACCAATAGAATTTTCTGTTCTGCTTGGCGAATGCGGTACTTTAGCAGGTAATAAAAACATATCTCCAGCGGAAAGATGCATTGCTTTTTTTTCGCCGTTTTCTTGAATATACACAGTAATATCGCCTTCTAACTGATAAAATAATTCTTCAGTTTCGTTATAATGATAGTCTTTTCTGGCATTAGGTCCTGCTACAATCATAACAATATAATCGCCAGAATCTATATATAAATTTTTATTTGCAACTGGAGGAACGAGAAGATGCCTGTTTTCTTCTATCCACTTATTCAAGTTGAAAGGTTTTGCAATTGACATAAAAAGAATTTTAAAAGGTAAAGTTACAAAATAAAAAAAGGCACTTTTAATGTACCTTCAATTATTTTTTATTTTTTGGCTTCTTTTATCAGATAAATATAGGATGGAAAATGATCCGAATATCCAGGTCCTAAAGCGCCATTTCGTAATGCGTATCCCTTATATTGACCGGTTTGTTGAATCATAAAAGGTGCATTGTACACACCAGCTTTCCAATATCTCCAAGAAGAATAATCTTTTCTCAATAAAGGCTCAGATATGATAATTTGATCGAAAAAATCCCAAGAATCTCTAAAAGCTAAGGTTCCAATTCCTTTATTCATTAATTTTTCGGCAGGATTGTAAAGTCCTAACGGTTGTACTTCTTTTTCATCTCCTTTTGCACCTAAAACCTGTTTCACACTTTTATTAAAAGGGCCGTCATTCAAATCGCCCATTGTGAAGATTTTCGCATTCGGATTAATAACTTGTAACGAATCGATAATTTTTTTGTTTAGTGCTGCCGCAGCTTCACGTAGTGGACTACTTCTTTTTTCGCCACCTCTGCGTGAAGGCCAATGGTTTACTATAAAATGCATTTCTTCACCGTCTAATAATCCCGTCATTAGTATTTGATCTCGAGTGTAAATTCTTTTGGTTTTTATGTCTACCACATTATCATCGGTATCTTCTACTTTTTCTTTGTCTTTTGCTTTTTTATCGGTTTCATCTTCAGTTACGATAAGTGCATAATTTTTATAACTCGTTGGTTGAAAATGTCCTTTTTGATATAAAAATCCGGTATCAATTCCACGTCTATCTGGTGAATCAAAATGAATAACCGAATAGCCTTTAGCTGCTAACAAGGGTTGCTTGCAAAGGTCTTCTAATACTTGTCTGTTTTCAATTTCGGCTACGCCTAAAATCACAGGAGAATTCTTTTGCTCGGCGCTTGTTCCAAGTTGAGAAATTACTCGTTCTAATTTTTGAAGTTTATCTTTATAATTTTCAGGCGTATAAATAAAATCTTCATCATTTATATTTGGGTCATTAATGGTGTCAAATAAGTTTTCTAAATTGTAAAAAGCAATTGTATTAACCAGGTAGGTCTTTTTTCCTTGAGAAAAACTTGCAGAAACACATAATAGTATCGCTAAAGCACTGTAAATTGATTTGATGTTCATATTTAAGGTTAAGTTATAATTATATAAAGTGTAAAATTTGAAACAAAGGTAAATAATTTAATTTATTGTTTTATATTTGTTAGCTTTTTAGTTTGTTACTAAATTGCTTGTAAGGTATTAATTTAAAATTAAGTATGAAAAAACTTGTATTAAGTCTTTTGTTTTTGTTTCAGGCTGTTTTTGTAATGGCTCAAAACCAATCAACTGTAAAAGGAAAAGTAGTTGATTCAAAATCGCAAAGCCCTTTGGGTAGCGTGAAAGTAATGATTCAATCTAATGAACAATTTGTAACGACCAATAGTTTTGGAGAATTTCAAATTAGTGGTATTTCAATAGGTAACCAAATTTTAGTAATTTCCGTAGAAGGATATAACACCCAAAATTTTGCCATTGAAGTGGTGGCAAATCAAACCTTAGATGTTGGTTTATTGTTTTTGGACGAAGACATTACATCAGAGCAGCAATTAAGTTTAGTAACCATTACTGAAAACGACTTAGGTGATGACAACAGTGGTTCTGAAAGTACTGCAGGTTTATTACAATCTTCAAGAGATACTTATCAGCAAGCCGCAGCATTTAACTGGGGTTTAGCTAGATTTCGAATGAGAGGTTTAGATAATGAATATGGAGTAACTATGATTAATGGCATTTCAATGAATAAAATCTATGATGGAAGACCACAATGGAGCAACTGGGGCGGATTAAATGACGCCACAAGAATCCAAGAATTTACATTAGGTTCAGCACCATCAGATTATACTTTTGGAGGTATTTTAGGAACGCAAGAAATTAATACAAGAGCTTCTTTATACAGAAAAGGAACAAGAATTTCTATGGCAGGAACCAATACGAATTATTCATGGCGTTCTATGGTTACTCATAATTCAGGTTTAATGGATAATGGTTGGGCATATAGTATTTCTGGTTCAAGAAGATGGGCGCAAGAAGCATATTTTGAAGGAACAGATTACGGAGCTAATTCCTTTTTTGCAAGTGTAGAAAAAAGAATTAATAAGAAACACAGTTTGAATTTTACAGCAATTTACGCTCAAAATACAAGAGGAAAATCGTCTCCAAATACCGATGAAGTAAATAATTTAAAAGGAATTAAATACAACTCATATTGGGGATGGCAAGATGGTAAAAAGCGTAATTCAAGAGATAAAGATGTAGAAGAACCAATTTTAATGTTAAGTCATTATTGGAAAATATCTGATAAAACTACTTTAAATACAAATGTTGCTTATCAAACGGGTTCTATTGGAAACAGTAGATTAGATTATCAAACAGCAAATAGTCCAGACCCAACATACTACAAAAATTTACCAAGTTATTTTTCTAATTTAGGCGATATTGCTGGTGCAAATGCAGCTCAAAATTACTTCTTAAATAACAGTCAAATTAATTGGAATGCGATGTATTACGCAAACCAAAATAGTAGTGTTAATATTGGAAAAAGTGTTTATGCATTGTATGAAGACAGAACAGATGATAAACAAATTACAGCTAACTCAATTTTATTTTCAGATTTATCGGATAACGTAAAATTAAATGCTGGGGCAAGTTTTAAAAAATTAAAATCTCATAATTTCCAGAATATGTTGGATTTATTAGGAGGCCAATATTTTTCAGATGTTGATCCGTTTTATTCAGGAGATCAAACGCAATCTGACTTAAATAATCCGAACCGACAAATTAAAGTAGGTGACGAATACGGATACAATTATAATTTAAATGCTGTAGTTGCAGATGCGTTTACACAATTTAAATTTACCTATAAAAAAGTTGATTTCTATTTAGCACAATCTTTCTCAAGAACACAATATCAAAGAGAAGGTTTATACAGAAATGGAATTTATGCTAATACGTCTTTTGGAAAAGGATCAAAACAAATTTTTGAAAATTTTGGATTCAAAGGTGGATTAACATATAAAATTACAGGGCAACATTTATTTGATTTCAATGGGGTGTATATGACAAAAGCACCAAATATGAGAAATACTTTTGCAAATGCTCGTATTAATAATAACATTACTCCAGAATTAAACAGCGAAACAATTGCGAGTATAGATGCTTCTTATGTAGTAAGAACGCCAAAGTTTAAAGCACGTGTAACAGGATTTGCTTCAAGAGTACAAAACGCAACAGAAATTTCTTTCTTTTATGCAGAAGGTATTGGAGAAGATGATAATGGAGATGTAGACTCTTTTATTTCTGAACTTTTAACAGGAATTGAAAAGAGAAATTTTGGTGCTGAAATTGGTTTAGAATATCAATTTACTTCTACAATTAAAGGTACGGTTGCCGCATCATATGGTCAATATCTATATGGCAACAATCCAAACTTAAAAATTAATGACGATGCACAAGCAACTTTAACCAATACACAACCAGTTGTAGATTTTGGAAAAGCGTATTTAAAAAATTACAGATTACCTGGTATGCCACAAACAGCAGCTTCTTTAGGGTTAGAATATAGAGATCCAAATTTCTGGTGGGTTGGTGCAAATATTAATTACTTAGCCGATTCGTATTTAGACATTTCAAATATAACAAGAACTGATAATTTTAGTATAGACGGAGCTACTGGAGATAATTATTCGGGAGCTAATGAAGAAACAGTTAGAAAAGCATTAAAACAAGAAAAATTTGCTAACTTTAATTTATTAAATCTTACTGGTGGTAAATCTTGGAGAATTGATACTACTACAATTGGTTTCTTCGCTTCAATTAATAATGCGCTAGATACAACCTACAAAACGGGTGGTTTTGAACAGTCTAGAAAAGCAACTTTCCCAGATCTACAAGCTGATAATGCCAATGGTACACCAGCTTTCGGTCCTAAATATTTTTATGGATTCGGAAGAACTTATTTTATTAACTTATACGTTAACTTCTAAATAAATTGAAAATGAAAAATATATTTTTTAAAATTACGTTTGCAATTATTACTGCTGTAACTTTTGTAAGTTGTGATGTAGCTGAAACAGATATTCCGACAGTTTTTAAATACGCATTCAATGAAGGTTTTTCAACTTCTACAACAGGAAGTGGTGCTGTTGAAGTGCCAATTACTTTAACAGGATGGGTAAATCATAATGCGACTTCAACTCGTTTATGGCACGCAAGAGTTTTCACGGGTGATAATTATGCTGAATTTTCATCGTTCTATTCTGCGGCAGGAACTAACGATGTGGCATGGTTAATTACTCCAGCTATCGATTTAACTAGTTCTACTGGTGAAATTCTTTCTTTTACTACGAAAACAAGATTTTCAAATGGATATCCAATGACCGCTTTTATTTCAACAAATTATGATGGTAGTACTGCTGGAATTTCAACAGCTACATGGACACCTTTAACTTTTGCAACTCCAAGCGCTAATGATGTTGTAGTTAGTAGCGGAAATATTGATATTAGTGCATATAATAGTAATAATGTAAGAATTGCTTTTAAATATACAGGAAGCAAAACAGGAGGTGTTACTACAACATGCCAATTAGATAATGTTAAGATCACTAAAAATTAAAAGTTATGAAAAAAATACAAATATTATTAGCAACATTACTATTTTCAACACTTTTTAGTTGTATTAATAGTGATAATTATGACGTACCAAATTTATCTGGTGAGTGTAGTGATTTAACTGCAACTATAACGGTGCCGGCTTTAATAGCTACCTCTACAACAACATATCAAAAATATGTTCCAAATGACATTATTGAAGCATTTGTAACTTCAAGTGATGAAGGAGGGAATTTTTATAAATCAATATCATTAGTTTCTGTTGATGGCACAAAAGGATTTAGTATGCCAATAGACGCTTATAATTTATATACGAAATATGAGCCAGGTAGAAAAGTATACGTAAATTTAAAAGACAGATATTTCGTTACAGAAAATGGCGCAATGGTTTTAGGTTCTTTATACAATAACGGAACACCTGCTATTTTAACAGATGATGAAGTAGGCAGAATTTCTGGAGTTGAATATGAAGGAATTATTAAACGTGGTTGTACTAAAGTAAATGAAAATACTTTGGTAAATAATTTAACCGTTTTAGCCACATTAAATAATGCCAATTTAAATAAACTTATCGAATTGGATAATGTGCAATTTACTGATGCATCAATTGGAAAAAAATATTTTGATGCCACTTTAAATAATTTAGGTGGTGCTACAAATCATGAAATTTTAGATCAATTTGGAAATAAAATTATTGTAAGAATTTCTGAATTTGCCAACTTTTCATCAAAACCAGTTTCAAATAAAAGTGGAAAAATACGTGGTGTATTAACCAAATTCGGTAGTACTTTCCAATTTATGGTTCGTACAGAAAATGATATTAAGTTAACGAATCCAAGATTAGTAATTGATCTAGCTCCGCCAATTGTAGGAACATCATTAACATATGACGCAACTTTAAATGAACCATTTACATCATACACCACTTCAAATCAGCAAATTTTTCCAAAATATATCAATGATGCTGCAATTGGAACTAGATATTGGCAAGTAAAGACGTTTGGTGGAAATAAATATATTCAAATGAGCTCTTTTGGAGGAACAGCCGAAGCTAATAGAAGTTTGTTTTTTGTACCTATTAATCTAACGAGTGCCTCAACAGTTTCATTTAAAACCAAAGCAGGTTTTGCTAATGGGTCTTGTTTAAAAGTATATTATACTACAAATTATGTGGCGGGTTCAGATGTTACAACAGCGACATTAACAAATATTACGTCAAGTTTTACGATAGATGCTGGTTTGGCTTCAGGTTATCCAACTAATTTTACGGATAGTGGAAATTGGGCAATACCTAGCTCATTAACTGGAAATGGCTTTTTAGTTTTTGAATATATTGGAAATGGTAGTGGTGGTGTAACAACTACAATGCAAATCGATGATATTATTATAAACTAATTCATATTATACAAATAAAAAATGCCTTCTTAATTTAAGAAGGCATTTTTTTATAAATTAACTGAACACTAAAAACTAATCACTAAACACTATTCTAATGTGCTTCCAACCAGTTTTTACCACTACCAATTTCCACTTCTAACGGAACAATCATTTTAAAAGCGTTTTCCATTTCGTGTTTTATCATCGGTTGAATTTTTTCTAATTCGCTGTTATGCACATCAAAAACCAATTCATCATGCACTTGCAATAACATTTTGGATTGCCAATTTTCCGATTTTAGTTTTTTATGAATGTTAATCATCGCGATTTTAATAATATCTGCCGCCGAACCTTGAATCGGAGCATTTACGGCATTTCTTTCTGCACCACCACGAACTATTGCGTTTGCAGAATTTATATCTTTTAGATAACGTCTTCTGCCCGAAATGGTTTCTACATAACCATTTTCTCTTGCAAAATCTACTTGTTCAGAAATAAATGATTTCAATTTCGGATAGGTTTTGTAATAGGCATCAATCAACTCGGCACTTTCTTTCCGTGATAAATTGGTTTGATTACTCAATCCGAAAGCCGAAACACCATACACAATTCCGAAGTTGACGGTTTTGGCGTGACTTCTTTGTTCTTTTGTTACTTCTTCTAAAGGAATATTAAAGACTTTAGCCGCCGTACTTTTATGAATGTCTTCGTTGTTTCTAAACGCAGCTATCATATTTTCTTCTCCACATAAAGCAGCAATAATTCGTAATTCAATTTGAGAATAATCGGCAGAAACTAAGGTGTAATTTTCATCTCTAGCAATAAATGCTTTTCTAATTTGTTTGCCTCTTTCGGTACGAATTGGAATGTTCTGCAAATTCGGATTATTAGAACTCAAACGTCCTGTTGCTGCAACCGTTTGCATGTATTCGGTATGCACACGCCCGGTTTTAATATCTACCTGATTCGGTAATGCGTCTATGTAAGTACTTTGTAATTTCACCATTTGACGCCATTCTAAAATGTCTTTTACAATCGGATTGTCGTTGGCTAAATAGCTTAAAATTTCTTCACCGGTAGCGTATTGCCCTGTTTTGGTTTTCTTTTGTTTTGCACCGCCAATTTTCATTTTGTCAAATAACACATCGCCTAATTGTTTTGGCGAAGCCAAATTGAAGGTTTCACCAGCAGTTTCATAGATTTTTTGTTCTAAAGCTTTGCTTTCAGCCGTCATTTCTACTGACATTTTTTGCAAGAAATCGACATCCAAATTAATACCTTCTTTTTCCATATCGGCTAAAACAGGTACTAACGGAATTTCAATTTCATCATATAATTTTTTCGTGCCTACTTTTTCTAAAATAGGTAAAAAATGATTTTTTAATTGAATAGTTATATCGGCATCTTCTACAGCGTATTCTTTGACATCATCCAAAGGAATATCACGCATATTGCCTTGGTTTTTTCCTTTTTTCCCAATTAATTCGGTAATAGATTTTGGCGAATATTTCAAATAAGTTTCACTTAAAATATCCATATTATGTCGCATATCTGGATTAATCAAATAATGTGCAATCATCGTATCGAATAAATTGCCTTTGACTTCAATTCCGTATTGAGAAAGAATTTTTAAATCGTATTTAATGTTTTGACCCACTTTTTCAATGTTTTCATTTTCGAAAAACGGCTTAAATTTTTCTATTAAAACCTGAGCTTCTTCTCTGTTTTCTGGAAATGGCACATAAAATCCTTTTCCTTTTTCCCATGAAAAGGCCAATCCTACTAATTCTGAATTTAAAGCATCTAAACCCGTTGTTTCTGTATCAAAGCACACCGAAGTTTGATTCAATAAATTCAGAATGAACATTTTTGTTGGTAAATCGCCTTGCACGTTTTGGTAAAAATGTTCTGTATTTTCTAAAGTTGCATAATATGAAGTGGGTGTTTCGGCTACATCTTCCGCATCAGAAAAACCGAATAAATCGTATTGCTCATCATTCGTTTTTTTAACGGGCGCTTTCTTTAAAACTGGAGTTTCAGAAGTAGTTTCTTCCGCAGTTGCTGCTGGATTGTATAATTTATCAAATTGCGCTTTCATTTGTCGGAATTCTAATTCCATAAACAAAGCATCCGTTTTTTCAACATCTGGTGTAGATAATTCGTAATCTTTTTCATCAAAAGTCACTGGGCAATCTAATAAAATGGTTGCTAATTTTTTAGATAAAATACCTTGGTCTTTATTGGCTTCAATTTTGTCTTTTAAGGCGCCTTTTAGTTTATCTGTATTGTCTAAAAGATTTTCCATCGAACCAAATTCGGCTAATAATTTCTTAGCCGTTTTTTCACCAACTCCAGGTAATCCAGGAATATTATCCACGGCATCACCCATCATTCCTAAAAAGTCAATTACTTGTAATGGGTGTTCTATTTCAAATTTGGCTTGTACTTCAGGAATTCCCCAAATTTCAATATCATTTCCCATTCTGGCAGGACGATACATAAAAATATTTTCCGAAACCAATTGAGCAAAATCCTTATCGGGCGTTACCATAAAGACTTTATAATTTTCTTTTTCGGCTTGTTTGGCAATTGTTCCAATTAAGTCGTCAGCTTCAAAACCTGCTACTTCTATAATCGGAATGTGCATGGCACGCAATAAATCTTGAATATAAGGCACCGCAATTTTTATGGCTTCGGGAGTAGCATCTCTGTTGGCTTTGTACTGTTCGAACATTTCCAATCGAAACGTACTACCGCCTTTATCAAAAGCAACTGCTAAATGATCTGGTTTTTCCCGTTTTATGACGTCCATCAAGGCATTCATAAACCCCATAATGGCAGAAGTATCCATGCCTTTTGAGTTGATTCTTGGATTTTTTATAAAGGCATAATAGCCTCGAAAAATTAATGCGTAAGCGTCTAAAAGAAATAAGCGTTTTTGTGACATAATTGGTTTTTTAACTTTACGCTTGTAAAAATACAATTCTTTAAATAAAAAATCTTTGTTAAATTTCAATAAATATTTATGTTAATTGTGAACTTGTTAGTTAATTTGCATAAAATAAAATAACATGAAAGGTTTACTACCACTTCTTATATTATTAATTGTTGAATTTTATTCGTTTCAGGCAATTAAAACGATTACCAAAAACAAATGGGTTTTATTAGTATACCTAGTTATTTCCATAATTTCGATGCTTTTTATCGTGTATTCTTTCATGAATTTTGATAGAGGTAAAGGCCAAAACAAAACTAGTTTATTTGTCATTGGCATGGCTTTACTAATTTATGTTCCTAAAATCCTGATTTTTTTAATATTATTTATAGAAGATGTTTCACGTTTGGTTGAAGCCGTGATTATGAGCTTTGTTGATGAAAACAGAGAACAATTTTTTACCCCAAGAAGACGTTTTGTGAGCCAGATTGCCTTAGGAATTGCTACTATTCCTTTTGCTTCTTTACTTTATGGAATGACAATTGGAAAATATAATTTTAAAGTAATGCGACAACAAATTTTTTTCGATGATTTACCTGAAGAATTTGATGGGATGACGATTACTCAAATTTCAGATATTCATAGCGGTAGTTTTGATGAAGATACCGATAAAATAAAATATGCTGTAGATTTAATTAACCAACAAAACTCTGATTTATTATTGTTTACTGGTGATATTGTAAATACGCACGCTAAAGAAATGAATCCTTGGATTGCTACGTTTAAAGGATTGTACCAACCAAAATTAGGTAAATTTTCCATTTTAGGGAATCATGATTATGGAAAATATTACGATTGGGATTCGGAAAAAGAAGAAATTCAAAATTTTGAAGATATAAAAAACATTCACAAAAAAATAGATTTTACTTTGTTACTTAATGAGAATGTAAAAATTCAAAAAGGCACTAGTGAAATTGTATTAGTAGGTGTTGAAAATTGGGGTGTACATTTTGGCAAAAAAGGCGATTTAAAAAAGGCAACATCAAATGTTAAACCAGAAGATTTTAAAATATTGATGAGTCACGATCCAAGTCACTGGGAAAATGAAATCAAAAATAATGATATCCATTATCATTTAACATTATCAGGCCATACGCATGGTATGCAATTTGGAATAGAAATTCCGGGTTGGTTCAAATGGAGCCCTGTGCAGTATGTTTACAAACAATGGGCAGGTTTGTATGAAAATGCCGGAAGATATATTTACGTTAACAGAGGATTTGGCTTTCACGCCTATCCTGGTAGAGTGGGAATTATGCCTGAAATTACCGTTATTGAGTTAAAAAAAACCAAAAAAGAGGCGTAATTGCTTAAAAAATGCGCAATTTTGTTTGATATATTAAAAAAATATATACATTTGTTTAATAAACAATTCGGTCCATGTCGAAATTTGGAGAACTTATAGATGCACAAGTGCCAGTATTAATTGATTTTTTTACAGAATGGCATGAACAATCCATCGTTATGAATGAAACAATTCGTCACGTTGCTGCCGCCTTAGGCGATAAAGCAAAAGTGATTAAAATTGATGTAGATAAAAATAAAGAGTTAGCGGAAGCACTTCGTATTAAGGGCTTGCCAACATTTATGATTTACAAAGATGGTCAAATGGTTTGGAGACAAAGTGGTGAATTTGATGCCAATACTTTGATTTCTCTTATTCAAGAGCAAGCTTAGGCGATTTTTTCAAATTTAAATCCTTTACTTTTTAATGTTTTAATGGTTTTTTCTAGACTATTGAGCCTATTTTATTTTGGCTTAATGCTGTCATTAAACAAAAATATACTTCCTGAAACAACATTATTATCTACATTTTAATAACACTTTTTGCCGAAATTTTGGCGTCGTAATCTTTGCTTAACACATCCTACATGATTATTTTGTAGCCTAATTTTCTTAATTTATGGGATTGCGCAGGGATTATTTTCCATAAAAAATGCCCCAAATAGTGTCAAACTCTTTGGGGCAATTTCATAATGGCTTATTTTTTTGGTCTATTCAATTTCTCTTTTATATTCGCCCATCATGTTATTGAAGTTATTGAATTTTATACGTTGGGAATTATAAAACTCTAAATCGCCATTTTCCTGAGCTAGTAATAATAGCGAACGATAAATGTCAATTTCTCTATAAATTTCCCTACGATAAAACGCTTTTTGTTTTTCGGATTGCGAATGAAAGAAAGTTAATTTTTCTTGGTATTTTTTAATCAGTTGATTTATAATTTTTCTAGCTTCCTCTATCTTGCCAATTTTATAATATCCTTCGGCAAATGGTTCTACTGTTGTATAATACTCAAAGTAATCAATTGGCATGTTTTTCATGGCAATTTCAATTACTTTTGCCGCTTTATCAAACTTCTTTTCTTCAATTAACGCTTCCATTAAACGGGAAAGATTGTTCCTGTACGACAATGCATTTTTGCGCGTTTCTGGATCGTGATAAATTTTATCGCTGCCAGCGTTACCCCAAGTCCATTGGTTGATGATTTTATAAGTTTTTTCAGTGTCAATATAACCCATATCGTAAGGGTTTCCTTCTTTTAATTTGGTTCTTATAGGCACTAATTTATAAACCATACCGTCTAATTGTAGGTATTCTTTCATCCAAATATAATCGTCTGCACCAAAACTTCCTGGCGAAAAATAAATTGGTCTTTTCCAGTTGTTGGCATTAAAAATATCTAACATCAAAATTCGGTTTTTATAAATCGCTCCGCCTTTTAATTTCAAATCAATTTGTGGCACAATAGCATTGTAATATTTTTTATCTACAACTTTATTTTTAATGATGTTTTGCTTGTCAATTTTTACTTTCAAGTGCTCACTTGGATAAAAATGTACAAATTGTCCATTCTTCATTTCTTTTTTAGAACGATCGTCTTTTAAGAAATCTAAAGTTAAACCTAAATCTAAAGTATCGGTTGTTCTTTCATTAAACAAGCAATAATTTCTTTTGTCGCCCACATATTGATCATGTGTAAACGAAATAGGCAACGCATCTGATTTATTTGATTTGACTTTCATTTCGTCAATATACCAATCAGTTGCTAACAAACTTGTGTTTACAATTCTAACATCCGTTCGGTATTGTTCAATTTCTTGTAAATACCACATTGGAAAAGTGTCATTATCACCAATTGTAAATAATATAGCATTGGGTTCGCAGGAATCTAAATAAGCTTTTGCCATAGCCACAGCGGTGTATTTTCCACTTCTGTCATGGTCATCCCAGTTTTCAGTTGCTAAAACTATTGGTGAAGCTAATAAAGCAGTCGCCAATACTGCAGGAAGCGCTATTTTAGGCGATACATATTTTAAAATATATTGATAAATGGCATAAATTCCAACGCCAATCCACATCGCAAAAATATAAAAAGAACCTACTAAAGCGTAATCTCTTTCTCTAGGTTCGAAAGGTCGTTCGTTTAAGTAAATTTTTAAAACTAAGCCAGTGAATAAAAACAGCAGCAATAAAACGTAAAACGATTTCCATTCTTTTTGAGCATGATAAACCATTCCGATAATGGCTAAAATAAAAGGCAAAAAGAAATAAGTATTTCTTCCTTTGTTGTTTTTCATATCGGTAGTTAATTTACTTTGATTGTCTAAATGTAAATTGTCAATAAAGCTAATGCCGCTTAGCCAATTACCTTCTAAACTTTCATAATTTCCTTGTAAATCATTTTGTTTTCCAACGAAATTCCACATTAAATATCTGAAATACATGTATCCAAATTGGTATTCAAACATAAATTTCATATTGTCAGAAAACGATGGTTTTTCAATAGTTAAGTAGTCACCATAAGTTTTTAAAAATTCCTCATATTCGTCTAATCCAAGTTTGTTTGATGCAAATTGACTTCTAAAATCAGAAACAATTTCGGTAAATTGACCTAATTTGTCTTCATCCGTTTCGCCAGTTTCTTCGTCATAAAAAGCTTCATGATTTACGCTAAATTCTAACGGTTTTGTAAATGTCATGTAGTTTTTAGCGTGTTCTTCACTCCAAAGTCTTGGCAAAAAAGCATTGTGTTTAGAGTTTGGATTGTGTTTGCCGTTGATATAATTATTGGTAATAATATATTTTCCAGTTTTTTCGTCTCTTTCGTAGTTTGGTTTTTCATCAGAATACGGATTTTCCTCATCAGCTCCAGCGTAAGTATTTGAAAACTGTGGACCATAAAACAATTTTGTTTCTCCATACTGTTCTCTGTTGTAATAGGCTAATACTTCGGCAGCATCACTAGGTTTATTTTCATTGATGTTGATGTTTGAATTGGCTCTAACAGGCAACATAATCCAAGTTGAAAAACCAATTAAAATAAATAATATGCTTAATAATAAGGTATTGAATTCTACTAATGCTTTTTTCTTAGTATATGCTAATCCAAAATAAAAACCAGCTATAATTAACAAAAAAGCTATAATGGTTCCAGAATTGAATGGTAAACCTAATGAATTTACTGCGAAAATTTCTGTTTTTGCAAAAAACGATAATGTATAAGGTAGAAGGAATTTGAAAATAAACATCAAAATCGCCAATATTACCACGTTGGCAATTATGAAGTTTTTAACTGTAATTTTCTTTTGTGTTTTAAAAAAATATAACATTCCAATAGATGGCAAGGTTAATAATGCCAAAAAGTGCACCCCAAAAGAGAGTCCAATTACTAATGAAATTAAAATCACCCATTTATTTCCTCTTTCAGTTTCTAGCTCTTCTTCCCATTTTAGACCTAACCAAAATAACAAAGCAATAAACAAAGAAGCCATTGAATACACTTCAGCTTCTACAGCATTAAACCAAAAACTATCTGTAAATGTAAAAGATAAAGCAGCAATTAAAGATGCGCCAAGGGTAAGTTTTGCTGTTTCATTATTCCATTCAGAAGTGGCGATAACTATTTTTCTTATAATTTTAGATGCCGACCAAAACATAAATAATATAGTAAAAGCGCTTGAAAATACTGATACCATATTTACCATCAAAGCAATTTGGCTATCATTTGAAGCAAACATTGCAAAAAACGCACCAATCATTTGATATAATGGTGCCCCAGGCGGGTGTCCTACTTCTAATTTGGCAGCTGTGGCAATATATTCACCACAATCCCAAAAACTCATAGTAGGTTCTACGGTTAAAGTGTAGGCAACTAATGCAATTATAAAAGCAAACCAACCCAAGTAGGTATTCCATTTGCTGTAATTAAATAAAGTCATATATGCTAAATTAATTTAGATTACAAAGAAACTATTTATTGGAGAGATTACCAATTAATTTTTTCTTAAAATTATTTAAAAAATTATTTGTAGAGTATAAAATATATATTACATTTGCACTCGCAATTATTAAATAATTGGTTCATGGTGTAATGGTAACACTACTGTTTTTGGTGCAGTCATTCAAGGTTCGAGTCCTTGTGAACCAACTAAAAAATCCCGTTTGAAAAAACGGGATTTTTTTATTTGTAACACATTGAAATCAATTATATTTTAAATGCAATTACGGGTCTTTTAGCGTGGTTAACTAAATCTTCAGAAATACTTCCGTTTAAAAAGTGGGCCAGCCCTTTTCTACCATGTGTACAAACCGCAATTACGTCAGAGTTGGAATCTTTTGCAAAATGTAAAATTCCTTTTTCCACATTAATGTCATTATAAATGTGAGTAGAATAATCAGAAAAGTGAAATTCTTCAATAAAGTTTCTAACTTTTTCTTCTGAAGCTCTAGTTGTGCTAAAATTATTTGGTGTAATAACATGCAATAAATTAATATGGGCTCCAAAATATTTAGCAAAATCAACTACTTTTTCAAAAGGTTTTCTAATTTCAAAAGAAAAATCAGAGGCAAAAGTAAGATTATCTACTTTAAAATCTTCTTCTTCTTTTTTAATTACCAATACCGGTATTTCCGAATTTCTCACCACTTTTTCAGCGTTAGACCCCACAAACATTTCGTGAAATCCGCTTGCGCCGTGAGAACCCATTACTACTAAATCGACATGGTGTTTTTTAGCGTTATCCATAATTCCATCAAAGGCCATGCTAAATTGTACAATAGTGGAAACTTTTATGTCGTTTAAATAACTGGCATTTTCAAGCTCTTCTAATTTGGCTACAGCCGCGTTTTTAAAAAACATTAATTCAGGAATTTCATGCGAGGTATGAAGTGCATCATTGCCTGAAGTTGATAATTCCAACATGTGTAATAATATTATTTCGCCATTATTTTTTTTGGCAATTTGCGCGGCTACTTTTAAAGCATTTTCGGCGTGTTTTGAAAAGTCGGTAGGCACTAAAATTGTTTTCATAGGATTAAGTTTAATTATTGTTTAAGTTACTATAAAGTTACGAATTTATAATGGAATAGACTCACTTTTTTTGAAAAATGAAATTTTTGTACTTTTTAAAAAAAATGTTGTATATTTGCC